>CAJOLZ010000005.1 GCA_905235575.1 uncultured Bacteroidaceae bacterium
CCGCAATCATCATTAAAGCGCAGCACAGCATGATTGTTCTTTTCATATCCAGGAGTTTTTTTAGGTTTGCGCCGTAAAGGTACGAACTTTCTCTCAGAAAAAAGCTCAGAAAAGTACGAATTACTACGAATAAACGTTAAATATCAAGCAATCTCGCAAATTTTAGATATCTAAATGTTGCGAGATTCAACAAATGTCTCTTTCTTTGCAACAGCGAAACCCCAAAAGACGAAAAAAATGAAGCGCAAAGAAGACACACTGACAAGGGTAGAGTTCCAAGTGATGAGCATCATCTGGGAACTGGGCGGAAGCGTATGTGCCTGGGACGTGATAGAGCGCATGCCCGAACCGAAGCCAGCCTATACCACGGTGGCCACTTATCTGAAAGTGCTCTACGAGAAAGGTTATCTCGATTTCCACAAGGAGAAAGGTCAGGGCAAGACACACCGCTACGTGCCTCTCATTACCCGCGCACAGTACACCCGACGGACGATGCAGGAGGTGAAGCACGATTTCTTCGGCGGCAATGTGCGCTCGATGCTGCATTACTTCGTCAGTGAGGAGCAGCTCTCGCCGGCCGAGGTGGAGGAAGTATTGCTCATGATACGTGGGGAAGGAGGTGAGGTGTGATGGCATCCCTGCTGCTCTACTCGCTGAAGTCGGCCTTCGTGCTGGTGCTCCTCTACGTGCCCTACCAGCTGATGTTGCGGCGCGAAAGCTTCTTCCGCTTCAACCGTGCCATGCTGCTGAGCATCTTGTTGCTGTCGTTGCTACTGCCGATGTGCAATATCTCGTGGCTTTCGCTCGACCGTCAGCCAGTGGTGCATGCTGCTCAGATACAGCTTGTGGAGTTGGGCGTGCCCGTGAGGATGCTGCCTGAAATGGAGTTTATCGGCGAGGCTCGTCCCGCAGCAGCCGAAGGTGTGTCGCTCTTCGCCCTGTTGAGCACGATATATATAATAGGTATGGTGTTTGTGCTTGTCAAGCGCCTGTGTCAGGTGTGGCGTCTGTCGCGCGGTGTGCGTCTGGGCACGCTGTGGCGTCAAGACGAAGACGGAGTGCACATATTCTGCCATGCCGACGACGTGTCGCCTTTCAGTTGGGCGCGCAACATCGTCATCAGTCAGGCCGACTACGAGCAGAATGGGCATGAGATTCTGCTTCATGAGAAGGGACATATACGTGCCCACCATTCGTGGGACGTGCTCCTGCTGACCTTCGTCGAGCTGGTGCAATGGTGGAATCCGCTCGTTTACATGCTGGGCATCAGCCTGCGCGACGTGCACGAATACGAGGCCGACAACTACGTTCTCAGTCAGGGTGTCTCGGCCACCGGATATCAGATGCTTGTAATAAAAAAAGCTGTTGGCTCAGGTTCCTACGCTTTCGCCAACAACTTTAATCACAGTTTAACTAAAAAACGTATCACTATGATGTGTAGAAAAAACAAATCCAAAGCGTGGATGCGAGCCCGTGCGCTCTATGTCATCCCCGCGGCTGCGTTGGCACTCAGTGCCTTCGCAACGCCGAAAATTGTCAGTCCCGTGGAGGACGCAGTAAACAATCTCGCCGGCAAAGTTACGGAAAAATCCGCAATCAGCCGAATTTCTGAGGGGAAAAAAGTCGGAAGACCTCCTGTAAACCTGACAGGCCCTATGCGTATTTACGTAGACGGAAAAGAGATGACACCCCAGGAAGCTATAATGGCTGTCCGCGGCAAGAAAATCAAAAATGGCCTAAGCACCAACTCTGACGGCTCGGTTAACTTATCCATTAATACCGAGGTTCCTGACAGCATATATCAAAGGCCGAAGTAACTGCCTACAAGGCAGAGAATCCCGATGCAAGCGAGCAGCCCGTGGCTGGCCAAGACCTGGGTGACCAGCTCACCGAGGAGGCAATCCGCGCACTGAAGCTCATGCCCAAGTGGAACCCCGCCCGCGACAAGCAGGGAAATGCCGTACGCTCATACTTCTACTTACCGATAATGTTCCGGCTGAATTAAACAACTTTTTTGTTTAACCCGAATATCGGGATAGCGAAAAGTAGATTCCGACAGAAAACGCACCGTACTGCGACAGACAACGCGCCGTGCTGCGACAGGCGTCGCACTGCGGTGCGTTTTTATGTGATGCATAAACCGGCACGATAAGGCTATTTCATCGTCGTGCGGTCAAAAAAACGACAGATTTCTTCGGCCATTAAGAAAATTTCCGTAACTTTGTCTTCGGTGAGCATAGCGATTATTGTCTGTACGTCTGTGTATTTGTACAATATAGAGGCGCGACGATTTTCGCCAATCGCCCAACCGCCTGATAATTAAGCCTACAGAACACACGTTGATTAGTCACTGTTTAAGATAATATGCGAAATTAATCTTTAAGCGAAATGAAAAGAAGCATGATACTTGCGGTTTTAATGGCCGTATGCTGTCTGCCGCAAATGTACGCAGGCTGGGAAAATGACAACAAGGTTGATGTCAACAAACCACAGAGTGGCCGACGTTGCGCCTTCATGGGCAACTCCATCACAGAGTTCTGGTATCACGACTGGCACGGTGACCTCCACCCCGAATTCTTCACGGAGAACGGTTACCTCTGTCGTGGCATCGCCGGTCAGCGCACCGACGAGTTCCTGAATCGTTTCAATGCCGACATTGTAGCGATGCATCCTCTCGTGACCGTCATTATGGGCGGAGTAAACGACATCGGTGAGAATGGCGGTGTCAAATACGTGGAGGATAACACATTTAACAACATCGTCGCTATGGTGGACAAGGCTGTGGCGGCAGATATCAAGCCCGTGATTTGCAGTGTCATGCCCTGGGGCGGTGCCAGTAAGGAGAGGAAGGACCAGATTGTGAGCCTCAACAAACGCCTGCGCACCTATTGCCAACAGAACAATTATCCCTACGTGGATTACTATAATGCGCTCGTTGACAGCAATCGCGACATGAAGGCAGAATACAAGGGGAACAATGGCACCGATGGTCTTCACCCCAACCAAAAGGCTTATCTCGTTATGGAAAGCCTCGTGCAGCCCGAAGTTGAAGCCCTGATGTGGAACGCCGATACCGTTTTCGAGGCGGAGAATGCCGTGAAGCTTGGCAGCCGCAGCATCGACAAGGTGGACCCGAGAGCTTCGGGCCGTACCCGCGTCGATAACGTGGGGAAAGGCAATGCGCTGAAATTCTACTACAATGCTCCGCGAGTCAAGACATATTATCTTCAGGTATTCTATGCCACCAAGGACGAGGGAAAGAGTCTTACGGTCACAATCGATGGCTCGCGCGACTACACTGTGCAATGCCCTCCCACAGGCCTCAACTCTTTCTCGAACGGTGGCGGTATGGCTTTCGTAAGCGTACGCCTGAGCGAAGGTCTCCATACCATTACTATTGACAACGATGGAGATTATGGTCCTTATCTCGACAAGTTCAAGGTGAGCATCTCAGAGCCCGTGACCACAGGCGTCAGAACCGTTTCGGCATATATTACCGAGGACGACAGCCTCTACACCTTGAGCGGCATGAAACAGAGCAAGAAGAAAGGCAATCTGACCCACGGCATTTACATCAAGAACGGCAAAAAGGTCGTGATCAAGTGATAGTAAGCCCCCTTGTTTATTACAGGTGGGTGGAGGACCTGAGAGATTAGAGCGAGGGAAATGGACTGTTTACATCGCTTTAACCCAGATAATCTGTGAAAATGAAGACCAACAAGACCTTTCTCCTCTTGGCTGCCCTGCTGTGCCAGAGGGTAGCTGCCCAGAACCCCATCGTCCCAATGGGTGTATACATTGCCGACCCTTCGTCACGCGTGGCACCCGACGGACAACTCTACATCTATGGTTCCACCGACATCGACACGCGGCACTACTGCTCGCCCATCTACCACGTGCTGTCCTCGCCGGACGCATGCCAATGGACGCTCCACAGGAACTCGTTCGAATGGAGCGAGACGCTCTATGCTCCCGACGTGATGCTGCGCAACGGCACCTACTACCTCTACTATGACACGCCCGACGGCAGCGAGTTTGTAGCAGTGAGCAAGAAGCCCGAGGGACCGTTCACCGACGGCGTGCGCATCGAAGGTCCGCGCCAGATTGACCCCAACATCTTCATCGACGACGACGGACAGGCTTACTACTTCTGGGGGCAGTACTCGGCCAAAGGAGCCAAGATGAACCCCGACATGAAAACGCTCGACCTCAGTTCCGTGGTGGAGGGCGTGGTGACCGAGAAAGAACACTTCTTCCACGAGGGTAGCTACGTGATAAAACGTGGAAAATACTATTACTACATCTATGCCGACATCAGCCGCAACCGCCGCCCCACCTGTCTGGGATACGCCATGGCGACCTCGCCGCTCGGTCCCTACGAATACAAGGGAATCATCATCGACAATGCCGGCTGCGACCCCGACGTGTGGAACAATCATGGCTCCATCGTCGAGTTTCAGGGACAATGGTACGTGCTGTACCATCGCTCCACCCACAACAGCCATTATATGCGCAAGGCTTGCATCGAGCCCATCACCTTCAATGCTGACGGGACTATCAACGAGGTGGAGATGACGACACAGGGAGCTGGATCCCCCCTAGACGCCACTGCACGCATAGACGCAGCACGAGCTTGCCTGCTCAAGGGTAATGTACGCGTCCGGCGCACAGCAGAAGACGAGACACGTGAGGAACTGGGAGCCATCCACTCCGATGACGCTGCCGCATGGAAATATCTGAACTTCGGGAAAGGCACACGCCGCTTCGACATACATCTGAAATCGCAAAAAGGCGGCACTGTGCTCGTCCACGTCGATGCACCCGACGGAAAGATCGTCGGCGAAGTGAACGTACCTGCCGGAAACGGATGGCAAACCATCAGCACAAAGATACAGAAGACCAAAGGCATACATGCGGTCTGGTTTGAGTTCAAAGGTGATAACGTATCTGGCGATGACGAGCTATTCCGCATAGACTGGTTCAGATTTGCCCGCTCTTAACATAATTTCGCATATAACAAACCTCATTCTGAGAAATTATCCGTACTTTTGTGCGCATTATATAACACCGAGTTAAATGAAAGCAAAGTATCTGAGTCTGCTGCTCGCAGCAGCATTACTGGGCCAGACGCCCACCATGGCACGAGAAAAGAAAGAAAAGCCCAAGACCGAGCAAACCGACAAGGCGAAAGCCCAAAAGAAACAGAAAGGTTGGAAAAGAATCTTCGGAAAGAAGAAGAAACAACAGCCTGAGCCAGAGAAGAAAGACTCGGTGAAGGTGGAAAAGCCGAGCATCGACCGTGACGGACTCTTCCACGTAACGAAGATGAAGAACGACTGGTTCTTCGAGATTCCTGACAATCTCGTCGGCCGCCAATTCCTGACAACCACACGTTATACCAGCACTCCGGCCAACAGTGGCAAGTTCGGTGGCGAGCAAGTGAACGAGCAGACCGTTTATTTCGAAGCCGGTCCCGACGAGAAGTTATTGCTGCGCGCTCACCTTATCATCAACGTGGCCGATTCTACCGAGAAGATAAACCGCGCCATCACTATCAGCAACGAAAACCCCATCATAGGGTCGTTCAAGGTGGAGAGCCACAAGAACGGCATCTACAAAATTAAGGTAAACGACTTCTTCAACCAAGACAATCCTGCCATTGGTATGCCGAAGGCTGTCAAGGATGGCTTTGGACTGCAGGGTCAGGTGGGCGACGGATGCTACATCGAAGACATCAAGTCGTTCCCCATGAACACCGAAGTGCGCCTCGTAAAGACCTTCTCATCGGCAGCAGCCACACTCACAAGCGCACGCAGCACCGGCAAAGCGACCTTCGGACTGAACATCAGTTTCATCCTGTTGCCAGAGAAACCCATGATGCGCCGCTACTATGATCCACGTGTTGGATACTTCACCGACCGATTTACAAGCTACACGGATGAGCAGCTGCGCGTAGAGCAGAAACAGTTCATCACACGATGGCGTCTGGAACCGCGCCCCGAGGACGTGGAGAAGATGAAGCGCGGCGAACTGGTGGAACCCATCAAACCCATTGTCTATTACATCGACCCGGCAACTCCCAAACAGTGGCGCAAGTACCTCATCCAAGGTGTCGAGGACTGGCAGGTAGCGTTTGAGAAGGCTGGATTCAAGAATGCCATACAGGCTCGCGAGTGGCCCGAAAACGACTCCACCATGAGTATGGAGGACGCACGTTACAGCTGCATCCGTTATCTGGCTAGCCCCATCGAGAATGCATACGGGCCGAACGTCCACGACCCACGCACCGGTGAAATACTGGAAAGCCACATCTGCTGGTATCACAACGTGATGAGCCTCGTGCACGACTGGTACATGGTGCAGGCCAGCAGCATCGACGAAGCCGCACGCAAGATGAACTACGACGAAGAACTGATGGGACAGCTCATACGCTTCGTTTCGAGCCACGAGGTGGGACACACGCTGGGACTGCGACACAACATGGGTAGCAGCAGCACAGTGCCCGTTGACAGTCTGAGAGACAAGGCATGGGTGGAAGCTCACGGCCACACGCCCAGCATCATGGACTACGCACGTTTCAACTACGTGGCACAGCCCGAGGACCGCATCAGCCACACCGGCATCTTCCCACGCATCGGCGACTACGACTTGTGGGCCATCCAGTGGGGATACAAACCGATGATTGGTGCGACCGACGAAGAGCAGGACCACAAGATGCTGGAGCCCATGACTGCACAGGCACAGAAGAACAGACGTCTGTGGTGGGGCGACGGCGAATCGTTCGAGGGACTCGATGACCCGCGCCGACAGACCGAGGATTTGGGTGACGATGCCGTGAAGGCCAGCATCTACGGTATTGAGAACCTGAAGCGCGAGGTGGCAGGACTGCCTCAGTGGACGCTCGACAACGAGAAGGACCTCTACTGGCAAGACATACAGACGATGTACAACCAGATACGCACGCAATTCCTGCGCTACTGCGGACACGTGGTGAGATACATCGGCGGACACTACATCGACTTCCAGCCCAAGGGTTCCACAGCCGACGTATACATCCCCACGCCACTCGACCGCCAGAAGGCCGCGCTCAAGTTCATGAACGACCAGGTGCTCAACGAGCCCCTCTGGCTGCGTGACCTCCCCTATGCACGCCGCATTTCATCCAATCCCGAGCAGCTCACCATCATGGTGGGACAGAGCGGAGTGTCGCGTCTGACTGCACGCATCACCGCGCTCAACGAGCTATACACGCCGCAGGCATATCTCACTGACCTGACCAAACTTATCTTCTCCGAAGCCGACAGCCACCGCAAGGTGACCCACTATCGCATGGCGCTGCAGAACACCATGGTGACCGACCTTCTCCGATTCTTCAGGGCACCTGCTTATCAGAGCGTGCAGCCGGCCGTGCTCTACACACTGCAGCAGCTCGAGAAGAAGACAAAGGCAGCCAGCCAGAGCGCGCCCGACGCCGAAAGTCGTGCACACTGGGCAAACCTCTACGAGCAGATTGGACGTCAGCTCACGTGGTAATGCTCCGTTGAACTTATATCACAGAAAGCCAAAAGATTAAATAGATAAGAAATGACGCTGAAAGAATTTTTCCTGCGCGACCGTTTCGCCGTATCGATAGGCGCCGAACTGCTTGAGATTCGCCAAGGCTATGCCCGTGCGCGAATGCTCGTCACGCCCGACCATCTCAACGGCGCAGGCTTCTGTCAGGGCGGAGCCATCTTCACCCTGGCCGACCTGGCCTACGCAGCGGCCGTCAACAGTCACCTGACGCTCACCGTGGCCATCAGCACAAACATCACCTACGTGAGCAACGTCAGCGAGGGATACATCTACGCCGAGGCCAAAGAGGTGGTCAACCATCCGCGCGCGCCCTTCACCGAGGTGCGCGTGACCGGCGAGGAGGGCCAGTTGCTGGCCGTGTTCACATCGACAGGCTATCGCAAGAAAGGCCAGACCATCGATGCCGAACTGCCCGAAGGAGACTGAACGAACACACAACCAGACACACCGAGGGTGGGAAGCACACACACGTGCCTACCACCCTTTTTTCGTGTCCAAAGGAACACGTCTCGAAAAGCACCACGCTTTTCGGCATGACGCACCGTGGTGCGACGGGCAACGCACTGTGGTGCGACAGCTGTCGCAGCACGCTGCATTTTTAACACGAACGAATATGGATATCATCCAAAGAACCCATTCGCCCCATACTTTCGACAGAAAAGCATCACGACTGCTCCAGAACGGGAAATGGACAAAGATGAAATAAAAAGCGTTAAAATGAGAGCCGAACGAAATAATATTCGTAAATTTGTGGCTGAGATGGACACGAAAAAGAAATATCGAAGAAAGAATACGAACTATAAAAAAGGACTTCAAACTATGAAAAAATTTTTAACTCTGGCCGCCATTGTAGCGGCAAGCCTCACGCTGAACAGCTGCGGCATGGGTAATAATTCGGCCAACACAATGACGCCCGGCCTGGCCGGCGGCGCACTGCCTGGCACGGTTGGAAACAACGGATCGCTGCTGACATCGGCACTCACAAGCACAGGCACCAACGTGGTGGGTACCGTGCTGGGCACACTGCTCGGCGGTAGCACCGCATCAGCCAAGAGCCTGGTGGGTACATGGGTTTACAGCGACCCCAAGGTGGTGTTCGAGAGCACCAGCATACTGGCACAGCTGGGCAGCAGCGTGGCAAGCAGCAAGATTGAGACGACGCTGAAAAATCAGCTCACAAAGATGGGTTTCAAGGCCGGCAAGTCCACCCTCACGCTGAACGAGGACAAGACCTGTGTGTTTGCGCTGAACGGCCGCACGCTGAACGGGACCTATGCCTATGACACCAACACCAACACGCTGACAATCACCGGCGCGCTGGGCGTTTCGAGCGTCAGCTGCACCTGCACCATGAACGCCGGACAACTCTACATGCTCTACGAGGCCGACAAGCTGCTGGCCATGGCTACGAACCTGAGCGCCATGACGACAACCACCACTACCCTCTCGACACTGCTGAGCAGCTACAGCGGACTGAAGGTGGGTTGGTCGATGTCACGCAAATAAGAAAAATACGTACAAAACCGTTCCATCAGAGAAGAATGCCCATGTGGTCGGCATGCCTCCACATGGGCATTCAACATCACCAACCGAAAACATCCAGTCTCTGCCTACAAGACATTCTCATCCTAACCTAAACCTCTCCCCAACAACATGTTCACCCTCATCTCACTCCCCTACGCGCCGGATGCTCTTTCGCCGGCCATCAGCGCAGAAACGCTGTCATTTCATCACGGCAAGCATCTGCAGACCTACGTGACCAATCTGAACGCACTGCTGCCAGGCAGCGGCTTCGAAGAGAGCACCCTGGAGGATATCGTGCGGAATGCCCAGGGAGGCATACTGAACAACGCCGGACAACTGCTGAACCACAACCTCTACTTTACGCAGTTCAAGCCCGCCACCGAGGATAACGCCCCCAGCGGTCAACTGGCTGAGGCTCTGCAGGAAACTTTCGGTTCGTTCGAAGCATTCAAGGACGAATTTGAGAAGAAAGGGACCACACTCTTCGGTTCGGGCTGGGTGTGGCTCGCTGCCGACGACAAAGGCAAACTCTGCATCACGCAGGAAGCCAATGCCGGCAATCCCCTGCGCAGCGGACTGAAACCGCTGATGACGTTCGACGTATGGGAACACGCCTACTATCTGGACTATCAGAACCGCCGTGCCGCACATCTCGCCGCACTGTGGCCCATCATCAACTGGGACGAAGTGGAACGTCGTTACACTGCAAGCGAATAGGCGAAACACACGAAACGCAGTCATCAAACTCAACAAAAAAGCTGGAATGCAACGTCGTATTCCAGCTTTTTTGTATGAAATCTCCCCGAAAAGTGCTCTATCGGACACTTTTTCGTGTTAATTTACCTTAAAAAACAGATTAGTTCGCGCGCATGCAAAGTGAGAGTTTGGCTTCGGTAGATTTTTTTCTGTAACTTTGTATGCGTATGAGGCAATTAAGACGAGAAAAGAAAAAGAATAAGTTCTGGCGGATAGTTTTTCCGTCGATGATATTGGGCATCGGCCTCATGGCTGCTTTCGACTGGATGTGGGAAAAGACCTCGACCAACGAGTCGTGCATGTCGTGTCACGTTCATGAAAAAGCCGATCAGGCATGGGCACAATCGCTCCACGGCAAGAACAACAAGAGCGGTGTACCCACGGACTGTGCCGCATGTCATCTGCCACCCGCAGGAACAACCAAGCACTTCACCTCGAAGACTAAGATGGGGGTGAAGGATATTTTCTCTTATCTGACCAAAGACAAGGAGAAAATCAACTGGGAGGCAAAACAGGACTTGAACTACGCACAGAAAATCGTGCCCAACGAAAGTTGCAAGGCATGCCATCAGAATCTCTTTCCTCAAGGCGTGAACGACGATGCCGTGAAGGCTCATCTCTATTATGAGGAAAACGAAGAGAAGCTCAATCTGCAGTGCATCAGCTGCCATCTGGATGCCGGACACATCATGCCTGGCTACAAACACGGCAAACTGGAAGGCCCCGTCACACTGGACAACAGCATCAAGTACGATTCGGCCACCGTGGTCACCAAGTTCCAAGACTTTGTAGAGACCGTGCCCGGCACTGCCGTTTCCATCTCGATGAAGGCCATCCCCGGAGGTTCTTTCACCATGGGTAGCCCTGAGAAAGAAGCCTTCCGCAACGACGACGAAGGTCCGCTACGACAGGTGAACCTATCGTCGTTCTTCATGGCCGAGACCGAAGTAACATGGAACCAGTACTGGGGTTTCTACAACGAGACCATGTCGGAAGGACGTACACCACCCGAGAAGATTTATGCCAACAACTCGCGCCCCGACGTGGATGCCGTCTCCGGTCCGACGCCTCCGTTCGGATTCCCCGACCAAGGATGGGGGATGGGAACACGTCCCGCCATCACCATGACACACTATGCTGCCGAGACATTCTGCCAATGGCTGTCGCTGAAGACTGGCAAGAAATATCGTCTGCCCACCGAAGCCGAGTGGGAATACGCAGCACGTGGAGGAACCGACTCACCCTACTTCTTCGAAGGCAAACCTAAGAAATTCTCGAACGAAGGCTTCCTGCGCCGCTTCCTCTCGGCCGACACCACCATGATTAACAGCTATGCCATCTACATGAACAACAGCATGGGCAAGACACAAGAACCGGCTCGCGTAGCTGCCAACCCGTTCGGGCTGAAGAACATGCTGGGAAACGTTATGGAGTATTGTGCCGACCGCTACAGTGCCACGGCCTATGAGAAGTGGTCCGATGGCGTGAAGAACCCACTGAATAGTGAAGGCGACGAATTTGTGGTACGCGGCGGAAACTATGAGGCAGATGCTTCGATGCTGCGCTGTGCCGCCCGTGCCCACACTGAACACGAAGCATGGCTGCGCACCGACCCGCAGAACCCGAAGAGCATCTGGTGGTACTCCGACATAAAAGGCATCGGATTCCGTGTCGTATGCGAAGTGCCGGACAGCATCGTGAATCAATAATCAGAGAAATAATATCACTTACAACTAACAATTCACTATTTTTACTATGGCAAAGAAAGAAATTAGCAGAAGAGACTTCTTTTCGTACTCAGCAATGCTGGGTGCCGGCACCATCGCTGGTGCATCCCTGTTGGCCTCATGTGGCGACGGGAAAGAAAAACTCACCCCATTACGTCAACCTGGAGAATACTACATTCCTGAGCTCCCCGACAAGGCCATCGAAGGTCGTGAACTGAAGGTGGGTCTCGTGGGCTGCGGCGGACGTGGTTCGGGTGCTTTGGAGAACCTGCTCGAGGCTGCTGACGGCATCACTGTCGTGGCACTGGGTGATGTGTTCGAAGATCGTCTCAACGGCATAAAGAATAAGTTGAAAGAGCAATACAATCAGGTGGTTCCCGACGAGAATTGCTTCCTCAGCTTTGATGCATACAAGGAAGTCATCGACCGTGTAGACATGGTCATACTGGCTACTCCTCCCGTATTCCGTCCCACTCACTTCCAATATGCAGTGGAGAAAGGCGTGCACGCATTCCTCGAGAAGCCCGTGGCCGTAGACCCCAAGGGCTATCGCACCGTTGTGGCTGCTGCCAAGCAGGCTGTGGCAAAGGGTCTCAGTGTGGTGACCGGTACTCAGCGCCACCATCAGCGTCCTTATGTAGCTGCTTTCGAGAAGATTCAGCAGGGCCTCATCGGCGAAATCACCGGCGGAAATGTTTATTGGAACCAGGGTATGCTTTGGTACAAGAACCGTCAGGAAGGTTGGAGCGACATGGAATGGAACATCCGCGACTGGGTGAATTGGAAGTGGCTCTCGGGCGACCATATCATCGAGCAGCACGTTCACAACATCGACGTATTCCTGTGGATGTCGGGACTGAAACCCGTCAAGGCTACAGCTTTCGGCAGCCGTCAGCGCCGTATCACCGGTGACCAGTACGACAACTTCAGCGTCGATTTCGAGTTCGAAAACGGAATCCACATGCACAGCATGAGCCGTCAGATTGACGGTTGTGCCAACAAGGTGAGCGAGTTCGTTCAGGGCACCAAAGGTTCGTGGAACAGCGAGACACACGAAATCAAAGACCTACAGGGCAATGTCATCTGGAAGTGGGATCAGGAGGCTGCAGAAGCTGAGTTCAAACAGCACAATCCCTATGTGCTCGAGCACGTAGACTGGGTGAACCACATCCGCAAGGGCGAGGCTCACGACGAGTCGGAAGAAACAGCCATCTCCACATTGGCTGGCGTGATGGGACGTGAAGCAGCCTACACCGGACAGGCAGTGACCTGGGACGAGGTGAGCGCTTCCGAGCAAGACTATCTGGCCATGGTGGGCGAGCTGAAATTAGGTCCGTTGCCGCTGGATCAGTTCACAGTGCCCGTTCCCGGCAGTGCACAATAAATGACATACTAACCGAAGGCTCCGGTCTACGCAAGATAGGCTGGGGCCTTATTTAAATCTTATACATCATGAAACGCAGACAATTCATGCAAACAACGCTCGCAGGCATGGCCGGCATGGCCGTAACGCCGATGGCATTCGCCTCCTGCGCAGCAAACAAGAAAGAGAACATCGTAGTTCCCGACCTGAACCTCTCCTTCCAGGAAGGAATACCTCCCGGCGACAGTCTCTCGGAGAAACTCGACTTCATGGAAAGCCTTGGCATCGTAGGATTCGAACCTGGCGGACGTGGACTGGCCGGACGAGTGAACGAGATACAGGATGCGCTGAAGAACCGCAACATCAAGGTGTCGGCCATCTGTGCAGGATTCGATGGATTCATCCTCGCCGAAGACCCCGAGGTGAAAGCAAACTTCGACTCCAGCATTCGCGATATCGTTGCCGCTGCAGGCGAGCTCGGTTCCACGGGTGTCATCTTTGTACCAGCCTTCAACGGACAAAAACCCTGCCTGCCCCACACAATTGAGACACGCGAATATCTCTGCGAGCAGCTCCACGAACTGGGCGAATATGCCGTAAAGTGCGGCACCACAGTCATTCTGGAACCGCTGAACCGCCGCGAATGCTTCTACGTGCGACTCGTTTCCGACGCAGCAGCCATCGCACGCGACTCCCATAGCGAGGGCGTGAAATGCATGGGCGACTTCTGGCACATGCAGGAAGAGACGTCCGACTATGCCGCCTTCATGTCCGCCGGCACCAAGTATCTGCAGCACGTGCACATCGCCAGCCGCGGACGCCGCAGCATGCCCGGTGAGGACGGAGAGAAAGACGACTACCGCGACGGCTTCCGTGCACTCAAAGAGATGGGCTACGACAAGTACGTCACCTTCGAGTGCGGTTCACAGGGCGACCGCCGCGAGACAGTTCCGGCTGCCGTCGAACTGCTGCGCGCTCAGTGGCAGGAAGCATAAGAGCCACCTCAGATAACCATTCCAACGCATCGTGGTGCGACGACCGTCGCACTGCGGTGCGTTGTCTGTCGCAGCACGATGCGTCACACGACGAATCACACTGCGACAGACTTTCAAATAATCAAAAGTATTGCTGTCGCACACTATCGACTTTTTTTCGCAGTAAAAATAAGAAATATCTATGAGATAGGGAACGATCGAACTCGATAATGAAGACCAAACCCCTTAAAACGGCAAATCCGTGTAACTCAGAGAGCTACACGGATTTGGTTTCCGATTGTTATTGTTTGTTATCTTTGAACTAATGGACCTCCTAAATCGGCGTCCTGGATGTCCGGGCCTTGCTGTCCGCCGTTCTGCTGCGGGCCTGCCTGCTGACCGCCCTGGAAGTCGGGACCGGGTTGTGGGCCTGCTTGTGCCTGAGCCTGATACATCTTCTGGGCAACATTGTTCAGTTCGGCGATGGCGGTGTCGATGGCTGCGATGTCCTGAGCCTTGTGAGCCGTCTTCAGTTTCTCTACGGCTGCTTCCACCTCGCTCTTCACGTCGGCAGGCAGTTTGTCGCCACTTTCCTTCAGCATGTTCTCGGTCTGGAATATCATGCTGTCAGCCTGATTCAGCTTGTCCACCTTTTCGCGCTCCTTCTTGTCGGCCTCAGCGTTGGCCTCAGCTTCAGCTTTCATGCGCTCAATCTCTTCTTTCGAGAGGCCCGACGATGCTTCGATGCGGATGGTCTGTTCCTTGCCGGTGGCCTTATCCTTAGCGCTCACCTTGAGGATTCCGTTGGCGTCGATGTCGAAGCTGACCTCAATCTGAGGAACGCCGCGACGTGCCGGTGCGATGCCTTCGAGGTTAAACTGACCCACGCTCTTGTTTTGGCTTGCCATGGGGCGCTCGCCTTGCAGCACGTGGATAGTTACGGCCGTCTGGTTGTCAGTTGCAGTCGAGAAAACCTCGCTCTTGTGGCAGGGGATGGTTGTGTTGGCGTCGATGAGACGTGTCATCACACCGCCCATGGTTTCGATACCCATCGAGAGGGGTGTCACGTCGAGCAGCACGATGTCGCTCTTGTCACCTGTCAGCACAGCACCCTGTATGCTGGCTCCCACAGCCACAACTTCGTCGGGGTTCACACCCTTTGAGGGCTCTTTTCCGAAGAAGTCTGCCACGAGTTTCTGCACAGCCGGGATACGGCTCGAACCGCCTACGAGAATCACTTCGTCGATGTCCGAGTTGCTCAGTCCGGCGTCCGACATGGCCTGCTGGCAGGGAACCTTGCAAGCCTGAATCAGGCTGTCGGCCAGTTGTTCAAACTTGGCACGTGTCAATGTCTTTACCAGATGTTTGGGCACACCACCCACAGCCGTGATATAGGGCAGGTTGATTTCGGTGGTTGTCGAGCTGGAGAGTTCAATCTTGGCCTTTTCTGCAGCCTCTTTCAGACGTTGCAGAGCCATGGGGTCCTGCTTCAGGTCGATGCCTTCCTCGTTCTTGAATTCGCTTGCCAGCCAGTCGATGATGACCTGGTCGAAGTCGTCACCGCCCAGATGGGTGTCACCGTTGGTGGAGAGCACCTCGAACACGCCGCCGCCGAACTCCAGGATGGAGATATCGAACGTACCGCCGCCCAGGTCGAAGACGGCAATCTTCATGTCCTTGTTGGCTTTGTCCACACCATAGGCCAGTGCTGCGGCAGTGGGCTCGTTCACGATGCGCTTCACTTCGAGTCCGGCAATCTGACCGGCCTCTTTGGTAGCCTGACGCTGCGAGTCGCTGAAGTATGCAGGCACGGTGATGACTGCTTCTTTCACTTCCTGGCCCAGATAGTCCTCGGCCGTCTTTTTCATCTTCTGCAGAATCATGGCGCTGATTTCCTGCGGAGTATATTTGCGTCCGTCGATGTCCACTCGCGGCGTGTTGTTGTCGCCACGCACCACCGAGTAGGGCACGCGCTCAATCTCCTTCTGAACTTGGTCGTATGTCTCGCCCATGAAACGCTTGATGGAGAAAATCGTCTTCTTGGGGTTGGTGATAGCCTGACGCTTGGCAGGGTCACCCACCTTACGCTCGCCACCATCCACGAAAGCCACAATCGAGGGTGTGGTGCGTTTGCCCTCGCTGTTGGCAATTACTACGGGCTCGTTGCCCTCGAACACGGATACGCAGCTGTTGGTCGTACCCAGGTCAATTCCAATAATCTTTCCCATAATCTTTATTATTTATTTTCTTTGTTACACGTTTGGTTGCAAATCTCTGCTTTCTATCAAACAAAGCGCGTGCCAAAACGCGAACCGACACCCTCGATATGACAAGATTGCTGACAGAGTGTCAGTCAGGACGTTCAGAATATGCTGATTTCAGGAACGACAGACAGAAAACGAAGGCAGCCATACCCCCGGTGAGATGTAGCTGCCTCGTAGCGATTGCGATGAGGTCGCGGCCTCATTCACAGCAGATTGCGTTCTTCAGAAGGCGATTCTTGCTTTTTCTTTTTATCCAATCTTCGACTCGCTCACCACCTCGTGCCCAAACGGTGTCAGGGCGATGGCTGCCAACTTGAAATGTTGCAGTCCGAAAGGAATTCCGATGATGGTGATGCAGAAAATGGCGCCCAAAACGACATGCTCCACAGCCAGCATGAGGCCGGCAATGAGAATCCACAGCACGTTCATGAATGTACTCAGACAGCCCACCGATTTCCCCTTGCTGCGCACGACACGCCCAAACGGCCACAGTGCCAAAAGGCCGATGCGCATGGCCTGAATCCCGAACGGAATGCCAACGATGGTGATGCAGAGAATGAGCCCCGCGATGAAATACTCAAGCGCGAGCAATAAGCCGCCGAAAATCACCCAGATAAGGTTACCTAAGAGTTTCATTATGATACAATTTTGAATTACTATTTATCGGTTCACGGTTTCCACGATTTCGTTCTGCCCAGGCTCGCCCCGCACACTTCCGGACGGACTCTGCAGGACGGCTCGGCTCGGCAGGACTGGACGCATGCCCCATCGCATCCGCGCCCAACGCTTGCAAAGGTAACAAATAAAATCAAGACAAGACATATCTTCGTTCTTATATTTGCATGAGGGCGACCGAGGAGGGCGAAAAAACGCACCGTGCTGCGACGGGCAACGCACTGTGGTGCGCAGGCCGTCGCAACGTGGTGCGACAGGCGTCGCAGCGTGGAGCGTCGTTTGCCCCATGCATACAGGCCGATGGTGACACTGTTTCTACTTTTTTCGCAGAATACGCTTTCGGTTACGGAAAAATCACTACCTTTGCGACACGAAACGACATCGAATCACATATTCTGTAAGAACTGAGACAACATGAGCAAACCTACTGAAAACATTACACGCCGCGACGCAGTGAAGAAGATGGGGACCACAGCAGCGGCAGCAGCCATAACGCTTTCGGGCGTACCGACCACAGAGGCGCATGCTGCAGCACCGGCCAACGACAAACAGACACCGAGGGTGCTGCTGCTCAATGGCAGTGCGCGCCGCGACGGCAACACGTTCACCCTGCTCTCCGAAATCAAGACACAACTGAAGAAACACAACGTCGAGGGCGAGATATTCCAACTGGGCAACCTCCCCGTGCGTGGGTGCATCGACTGTGGCCAGTGTCAGGCAAAACGCTTGGGCAAATGCGTCTTCGACAACGATGTGGTGAACCAGATTATCAGCAAGATGGCCACTTGCGATGCCATCATAGTGGGGTCGCCCGTCTATTATGGCATGCCTGCCGGACAGGTACTGGCCGCACTCCAGCGCATGGCCTACTCGGCCGGAGGTGTGTTGCAGGGCAAACCCGCAGCCGTGGTCACCGTATGTCGTCGCGGAGGTGCCACAGCCGCCTTTCAGGCACTCCAAATGCCCTTCCAGATGCTCAACATGCCCATCGTGACATCGCAATACTGGAACATCGCATACGGGGCTAACAAGGGCGAGGTGCAGAAAGACCTGGAGGGTATGCAGACCATGCGCGTGCTGGCCGACAACATGGCATACATGCTCCGTCAGTTTGCCACCGGAACAGCCCCGCGACCGAAGCGCGAAGGTAAGACGAACACCAATTTCATCCGATAAGGCCGCCGCAGAAAAAGCCCTTCTGCCAGCCGACGGCACAGAAAAACAGCGCGGGGACACGCCACCATTGGCATGTCCCCGCGCTTATTTTGTCATATCCGAAACGACGTCAGGCCTCTTTCATAGCCTCGGTAATCTTGGCAGAAAGTTCGTCGCACAGTTCGGGATTGTCGTGCAGAACCGTCTTGGCCCCCTCGCGTCCCTGGGCCAGTTTGCTTCCGTTGTAGCTGAACCACGAGCCGCTCTTCTCGATGATGCCATACTCCACACCCAGATCCAGAATCTCTCCGGTCTTGCTGATTCCTTCGCCGAACATGATTTCGAACTCGGCTTTGCGGAATGGAGGCGCAACCTTGTTCTTCACCACCTTCACTTTCACCTGGTTGCCCAGCACTTTGTCTCCGTCCTTGATGGCGCTGCTCTTGCGTATGTCTAGACGAATGCTGGCATAGAACTTCAGTGCGTTTCCGCCGGTGGTAGTCTCGGGACTGCCATACATGACGCCAATCTTCTCGCGCAGCTGGTTGATGAAGATGCAGGTGGTGTTGGTCTTGCTCACGGTGGCTGTCATCTTGCGCAGCGCCTGGCTCATCAGACGTGCCTGCAGTCCCACCTTGCTGTCGCCCATGTCACCCTCTATCTCGGCTTTGGGGGTAAGCGCTGCTACCGAGTCCACGACAAGTATGTCGATGGCTGCACTGCGTATGAGCTGGTCGGCAATCTCCAGTGCCTGCTCGCCGTTGTCGGGCTGACTCATGAAGAGGTTATCGACATCGACGCCCAGTTTGCTGGCATATACGGGGTCGAAGGCGTGCTCTGCATCAATATAAGCAGCGATGCCACCGGCTTTCTGAGCCTCTGCGATGGCATGGATGGCCAGTGTGGTCTTACCGGACGACTCGGGACCGAAGATCTCAACAATGCGTCCACGGGGATATCCACCCACGCCGAGTGCCTGGTCAAGCAGCAGCGAGCCAGTGGGTATTACGTCGACATTCTCGGTTTTCTTGTCGCCGAGTTTCATGATGGAGCCCTTGCCGAAGTCTTTCTCTATCTTCGTCATGGCGGCCTGCAGGGCTTTCAGTTTCTCCTGCTGAGGGTTGATGGCCTCGTTTTCGGTTTCTTTCTTTGCCATAGTCTTGAGGGGTGTGCTATAAATTCTGGTTTAATGTTTTCTGTCTTGATTGTGCATTTTACAGCTCGAGGTCGCCGTCGTGTATCTCGTGCCAGGGCAGTCCCTGACGGTTGAGCTGCTCCATGAAGGGGTCGGGGTCGAACTCTTCGACGTTGTGCACGCCGGGTTTCTGCCATATACCCTTCAGGAACATCATGGCACCGATCATGGCTGGCACGCCGGTGGTGTACGATACGCCCTGCATGCCTGTCTCTTCGTAGGCCGCCTGGTGCGAGCAGTTGTTATAGACGTAATAGGTATGTTCCTCTCCGCCGCGCAGTCCGCGTATGCGGCAGCCGATGGATGTCTCGCCGTCGTAGTTCTGGCCGAGGTCCTGCGGGTTGGGCAGCACGGCTTTCAGGAACTGCAGGGGCACGATTTTCACCACCTCCTCGCCGGTGCCGTCGGCCTTCGGTGCGCGATATTCCACCTCGTCTATGCGGCTCATGCCTATGTTCTGAATCACGTCCAGATAGGTCAGGTATTGCTGTCCGAAGGTCATCCAGAAGCGTGCGCGTTTGATGGTCGGATAGTTTATCACGAGCGATTCTATCTCCTCGTGGTGCAGCAGATAGCTCTCGCGCGGACCGATGTTGGGATAGTTCAGCGGCTGATGAATCTCCATCGGTTCGGTTTCGATGTATTGTCCGTTCTCCCAATAGAGGCCCTTCTGTGTTATCTCGCGTATGTTTATTTCGGGGTTGAAGTTTGTGGCGAAGGCCTTGTGGTGGTTGCCGGCGTTGCAGTCCACGATGTCCAGATACTGAATTTCGTCGAAGTGATGTTTGGCGGCATAGGCAGTGAAGATGCTCGTCACGCCCGGGTCGAAGCCGCATCCCAGGATGGCGGTCAGGCCGGCCTGCTCGAAGCGTTCGCGATAGGCCCACTGCCACGAGTATTCGAAATGGGCCTCGTCCTTCGGCTCATAGTTGGCGGTGTCCAGATAGTTGCATCCCGTCTGCAGACAGGCCTCCATGATGGTGAGGTCCTGATAGGGCAAGGCGAGGTTCATGACGATGTCGGGCCGATAGTCAGAGAGGAGCGCCACCAACTCGTCCACGCTGTCGGCATCCACGCGGGCCGTGCGCACCTCGGTGCCATATTTCTGCTTGAGCACGTTGGCCAGGGCGATGCACTTCTGCTCCGTGCGGCTGGCTATCATCACTTCTGTAAACACGTCGGGGTTCTGCGCCACCTTATGGGCGGCCACCGTGGCCACGCCTCCGGCGCCAATGATAAGTACTTTTCCCATTTCTCGTTTCTGTGTGTATGGTTCTTGGTTCGTTGTACGTTTGAATCTGATGCGTTTTTAGCAAGTGCAAACATACAAAAAAAACTTGAAAGGCACAAAGACTTGACCCTCTTTTTGTGCTTCGCTCGAAAGAAAGCCGTCACACCGTTGCCTGAGCCGCACGGACGAGATGACCGATTCGGGGGTAAAAACGCACCGTGGTCCGACGCCTGTCGCACCGTGGTGCGACGGCCGTCGCAGCGTGGTGCGTCGCGTGTCGCAGCACAGTGCGTCAAGGTACGGACGGAGAAATTCCTGACGTAGCGTTTTGCGGTTACGGAAAGATTGCTTAACTTTGCAACGGGTCGGGGGAGAAATCCCGATACCATAAAAAGAAGCATTTGCTATTATTTCGCGTTAAGCCAAAAAGCCTAGGAAACTATTTTGGAATAAGAAACGCTCAGAAGTAATAGAGATTGCGGGCGCAGGAATAGTGTGCCCTCATTTCAGTCCTTATGTAGCAATGCATTCTCGCCAATAGGCGTGGTGTATTCTTATAGGACTGATGGGGTTCCAATTTCCTAGGCTTGCCCCAGCTTAACGCATAAGGAGCATCACGCTTTCTTTGTGCGGCAGCGATTGATAGTCAGATGCCACCAAAACTATCAATCGCTATGGCAAAAGAAACCTTATCCAAAGCAAAAGAAGCAAAGAACGACGAGTTCTACACACAGTATCACGACATCGAGCGCGAGGTGGAGGCTTATCTGGAGTACAACCCCGACGTATTTCGGGACAAGACCATTCTGCTGCCCTGCGACGACCCGGAATGGAGCAACTTCACGCGCTACTTTGCACAAAATTTCCAGCGGCTGGGGCTGAAGAAACTCATCTCCACCAGCTATGCCCCGGAAAGCAAACGATACAAGGGGCCCATACAGCTGACGCTCTTCGAGACCGAGGCCCCGCAGTACGACCCCGACAAGACGAAGACCAACGGCAAAATTTTTGTACTCGACAGCGACACCAACGGCAACGGATGCATCAACCTGGACGACCTGCAATGGCAGTATCTGGAGGGGGACGGCGACTTCCGCAGCCGCGAAGTGACACTGTTGCGAGACGAGGCGGACATCATCGTAACCAACCCACCCTTCTCGCTGTTCAGGGAATTCCTGGCGTGGATTGTGGAAGCGAACAAAAATTTCCTGATAATCGGTCACCAGAACGCGCTGACATACAAGGAGGTGTTTCCGCTCATCAAAAGAAACGAAATATGGCTCGGGAAAGGATTTAAGGGCGGAGCAACTCACTTTCATTCCTACTATACGGACTATGCAGTGGCCTCGGACCATAAAGAAGGAATGATTCGGGTATCGGGTGTCGTATGGTTTACCAACATCGACCACGGTCGCCGTCACCAACCCCTGCAACTGATGACAATGGAGGACAACCTGAAATATAGCAGGCACAAAGAGATAAAAGGGCGAGCCGCATACGACCATTACGACAACTATGATGCCATAGAAGTGCCATATACCGATGCCATCCCAAGCGACTACGAGGGCGCAATGGGAGTACCTGTTTCATTTCTCGATAAATACTGCCCCGAACAGTTCGAGATAATAAAATTCCGAAAGGGTGACGATGATAAAGATTTGTGTGTCAATGGGAAATGCCCCTATTTCCGAATACTTATCCGCAGGAAACACTAATAGATTTATCATTCTATATCTTTAACACATAAAGCAATGGAAACAACACTAAGGACTTATACCGTGGGCGAGGTCTGCAAGGGCTTTGTCTATAACGAACTGGAGGGAAAGGGGCTTTACGGATTGTCGGGAAGGCTGACCATCCAGCCCGAGTATCAGCGCAACTACATCTATGCCGACGGAAAGAAGGACGTGGCGGTGGTGCAGTCGGCCCTCCATCGCTATCCGCTGGGCGTCTTCTACTTCAACAAGACGGGCGCCGACCGTTGGGAAGTGTTGGACGGGCAGCAGCGCATCACCTCGCTGGGACGCTTCGTCACGGGCAAACTGGGCATCATCGATGACAACGACATCCCGCAATACTTCTCCAGCATGTCGGCGGAACTGCAGGAGCGCATCCTCGAAACGCCACTGCTCGTCTACGAATGCGAGGGCACGGAGGACGAAATACGAAAATGGTTCGAGACGGTGAACATTTCAGGCGTACCACTGAACACCCAGGAACTGCTCAACGCTGTCTACTCGGGCGAGTTCGTCACGCTGGCCAAGCAGGAGTTCAGCAACTCGCAGAACGCCAACGTGCAGAAGTGGAGCCACTTCATATTGGGGGCAGTGAACAGACAGGACTATCTGGCATGCGCCCTGCAATGGGTGAGCCGCGACAAAGTGAAGGAATACATGAGCCTCCACCGCCGCGACACGAACATCGACGAGATGAAACGATACTTCAACAGCGTCATCGACTGGATAGATTCGGTTTTCACCGAGGTGGAGAAGGAGATGCGCGGGCTGGAATGGGGCAGGCTATACGAGACCTACCACAACCAACCGTACGACGCGGCCGAAGTGCAGCAGAAGGTGCGGCAACTCTATGGCGACCCGTATGTGAAGAACCGCAAGGGCGTCTTCGAATATATTCTGGGCGGATGTCGCGACAAGCGCCTGCTGGACATTCGCATCTTCGACGAGGCCACCAAACGTAAAGTGTATCAGCGACAGACTGCCGAAGCCAGCATGCACAATGTGAGCAACTGCCCGCTGTGCGCCATCGGACACGAGGCGAACCGACAGAAAATGTGGAAACTCTCGGATATGGAGGCCGACCACGTGTCGGCATGGAGTCTGGGGGGCGAAACGAGCATCGAGAACTGTCAGATGTTGTGCAAGACACACAACAGGGCAAAGGGCAACCGATAATCTGTCCGATTACCCTGCTTAGGTCCGATGTCTGTCGCACTGTGGTCCGACGCCTGTCGCACCGTGGTGCGACGGCCGTCGCAGCGTGGTGCGTCGCGTGTCGCAGCACGGTGCTTCCCCACCCCATCCAATTCGGGATAAAAGAAAGAGGGCACTCCCGCCTGTGGGAATGCCCTCGTAGATGTGTTTGTTATTCTTAAGAATGAGGAGCTTAGAAGCCGCCACCAGGGCCACCGAAGCCACCGCCGGGGCCACCGAAGCCACCACCGCCGCCGAAGCCACGCTGACCACCCTGGCCACGCTGGCCCTGACCATTCTGGCCATTCTGGCCCTGAGGACGCTGCTGGCCGAAGATGCGGATGAGCTGCTTGGGAGCGAGGGTCTTGGAGAACTCCTCGTAGTACTTCTTCTGAATCTCGAGGCGCTTCTGCTGCTGCTCAATCTGAGTTGCCTGACGTGCGAAAGCTTCCTGAATCTGCTTTGTCACTTCCTCGTCGGTCATGTCACTCGTTCTGCGGCGCTCGCCCTGCTGACCCTGCTGAGCGTTGGGACGCTGCTGGTTCATGGTGGCGAAGAGCTCGGTCTGATACTGGGTGTACTTCTCAATGAATGCGGTCTTGGCATTGTCCTTCAGGTCAAAATCCTTGGCGAGACGCTCGGCCTGTGTCTTAACCATTTCGGCAGCTGCGCGCTGACGTTCCTCCGGGCTCTGGCCCTGAGCTTTCATCTGTCCTACGCATACGATTGCGAGGGCTACGAAAAGAATTGCTTTTTTCATCATGTTAGTTCTCTTTTTAAGTTGTTAATATGTTATTTTTGTATCACTCTCTGTAACCATAGACACGGGTTACAGCAGAAAGTTTAATAGGTGACATTTAATTTCTGTTAAGAAACGTGAAAGATTTCCATGAGGTAGACCGAAGAGGGAGGATTTATTACTAAAAAAGGGGGCACACCTTATGCAGATGTGACCCCTTCATTATATTATATGTTATCTATTGTCTTTTGTCAGTACATCAAGGAATGAGTACCTTCTTACCGTTGACAACATAGATGCCGCTCTTGAGCGAACGCAGGTCGCTTGCCTTTCCTACGCGCTGGCCAGCCAGGTTATAAACATCGCCGCTGAGATCGATATTCGACGGCAGCTTAGCAATACCCGTGGGGTTCAGTTCACCACGAATGAGAATCAGCATGTCGAACTCGTCGTATACAGTCTCGGGGAGACCCTCAGGAGTGATATAAGCAGTGTACGGAGCAATATCACTCGTTGTGGTTCCATCGAACATCTGGAAGAAGTTCACTACTTCCTCGTCAACGGTTTCGTTCTTCAGGACACCCATACCAGCTTCGGCAGGCTTGCTCTGGAACAGACCGCAAAGACCAGGTGTCGTCTGAACTTCCGTGGTGAAGTCGGTACCCAGTGTGAGAACATAGGGAGGCTCCGATGCAATCAGGATGAAGGGAGTACCTGCGGGAATGGGGTATTCACCAATTACATTCAGACCGGCATACAGGATGGGTTCCTCATCATCGGAATTGTAGATATCCTGGAAGATACCTGTAACGGTGTAAGGAATTGCACCTTCGATGTTCTGGATGTCGTTGAAGCTCGTGATGGCATAAGCTCCGTCGGCCACTGCGTCGCCATAGGAGAGTGCGGGACCTTCAACACCGGCAACCTCGCGAATGTGGATGCTCGACTTGGTACCAATGGTATGGTCGGGCCATGCCGTAACTTTGTAGTTGTTCCATGCGAAGTGGAGTGTGGGAGCTGCGCTCTTGCTGCCGTTGTTGTACTCGCCCGTCCACATGTCGGAACCGTAGAGGATTACACATCCGCCACCCATAAAGTCAATGTCGAAGTAGCCGGGAGTGGTACCAAGTGCAGGCATAACAGACTGAACAAGCGAAGGAATATAAAGACCCGTGGCCTTGTTCTGGATGATGTACTTGCCACCCTCAACCGGAATCAGACGGAAGTAGCTAACCTCGGGATTCTCGGCTATCAGGCTCTCGGGTGTAGACCACATCATGCCTTGGCCGGGACGAAGTGTGGTGATGTCTTCGTAAGTAGTAGTGCTATTGCCGTTCAAAACAGCAGCCACGCGGTCGTAGAGAGCTGCTTCGCCCGTACCATTGTATTCTGCCTCGCTACGAGCCCACGAAGGATTGGCGTCATATTCTGCCTCGGAGGGGAATACGAACTGATACCACTTGTTGGGGTCAGGCATGATGCAGGTGGCCTGCAGGCGTGCATAAGCCTCTGCAATCTCGTTTTGAGCCTCGTCCAGTGCATTCTGTGTGAAAGAGCCCGATTCCATCAGGTTATTAGCCTTTGCAACGGCTTCTGACAGTGCTTCGGTAGTTTCGGAACCATCGTACAGACCTACCATGTTGTCACCGACCTTGAAGTTGGCGATAATGTTTTCTGCATCTGCAATGGCATTCTTCAAAGCTGTCGGGTCAGCAAAGATACCGACGAATGCTTCGTAGGCAGCCTGCAGGTTGTTGACGGCAGCCTTGATTTCGTCAATCTGCTCGTAGGCAACGAGGTCAGCATACTTGTTAGCATCGGAGTAGGCCTTCAGAAAGTTGGAAACAATGGCCTGGTCCATGGTGGCAGCCTGGCAAGTGGGTTTCAGACGTGCGCCGACAAATACCTTCAGCTCGGAGAAGGTGAAGAAGCGACGTCCGTCGTTGGTACGGTCATTACCATAGTTGCAGAAACGAACATACTCATATTCCTCGCCCAGTTCGAACGGACCCATGATATAGGGAACCTCGGCGTTTGTCGATGGGGTGAAGAAGTTGTAACCATAGAATATAGGTACCCATGTCTTGCCGTCGTGGCTGGCATCTATGTCAATCTTTGTGGGGTTGTTGTAGCTGCCCTTACGCGGAGATACCTGGAAGGCAATGTTCGATGCAGGCTGCGCCAGTTTCACAGCGAGATTGTGCAAGGTTGTACGGGTTGCCCACTCCGTAGGTGTACCGTCTTCGTTGTACGAGGACCATTCAACAGGCCTATTCTTATCGTAGGTGGTGTGGAAATAAGTGTCGAGGTTATTGTCGATAAGGGCTCCATAACCACCTCCGTCACCGCCCCAGCTGTAGCCGTGTCTCTCTTCTGCAGGAGCATTGTTCAACATGGCACCGTTACTCTCGATGTCAAAGACACTCGTAGGCGTAACATCTATTGCATCCTCGGGAAGTTCGTATTCGAAGGCAGACTTTGTAGCGGCGTTGACTTCTGCGATCTTGGCGAGCAGCTCAGCCTGTACGGCTGCAACTTCCTTGTCAATCGCGTCTTGCTTGCGTGCCTCCTCAAGCTTGCGCTCCATCTCTTCCAGGTAGGGAGTGTAGACTTCCTCGCTTACCGGAACCAGACGCCATGAGCTCTGGGAATCCTTGCCTCCAGCATAGCCAGTGATGTCACCCTGTGTGCCGGCACCGTCGCTATGTCCCTTCGGGTGGACGTCGTTGCCGCTGTCCGTACCGATGCGGAGGTTGAATTCGGAATTACCCAAGGAGATAAACTGTGCGCCAAATTCTTCATCGACTGTCAGTTGGGCAACGCCGTTGTTAGCGCAAACCGTGAAGAATGTACCCTCGGAAAGGCTCTGGATGCGATACTTGCCATCTTCCGTCGGAGTGATGTGGAATATATATGTAGGATTGGTCTCATTACCTTCGAGGACGTTCCATCTGAGAATCTTACCGTCTGCATAGACAGCGCGGAAGTCGGTTGCCCACGGCGTATAGGTAGATACAATCTGATAGAAACCCTCCTCAAGCATCTGCATCTCGGCATCATACAGGTGCAGAAGGAGTGTATTCATACGGTCGCGGAGAGCAAGGAACTCTTCGTCTGACATTTCCCAGAACTCATCGGAGTTGGGATCGAAATTCATGACGCTGTTGAACTCGGCCACGATGTCGTCACCATAGCCGCCGGGACCTCCGTACATGAAGTAGTAGGTGGATGTCACTTCGTCCACGGTTTTCGAGCCTATAGAGCCATATGGACTAATCTTATCTATCAGCAGCATCACCTGGTCAACAACTTCAATAGTCTCTTCCGTTGGAGGAACCAGGTCGAACCATCCGGGAGCATCGGTCCATTCGCCATAGAACGGAGCCTGCACATTCTGTTCGGGGTCGGTCAGGACACCAGCGTTCAGATAGACGATGTTATTGCCGGCATTTACCGTGAAGATGTACCATTTGCCTTCCGTGTAAGCGTTGTCAGCAACCAGGTCCGAAACAGGACGGAAGCCCCAGGCAACAGCCTCTTCCTTATTGTCCGTGAACTTCAGGAACGAGCTCTTGTCATTGCGATAGGTACCCTCGGCGATATACAGGCCGCACGATACGTTCTTCAGGTAATAGGCATCGAACTCCACGCCGTTGGCACCCGTAATTTTCTTACCTGCCGATTCGATAGTGAATATACCCTCATCGGTCACATCATAAGGTTCTTTCTGCACGTTCAGCAGTTTTTCTTTTCCTGCCTCATAAGGGGCACGCAAGGAAAGCCAATGGCATAGGGTACCTGTCTCATTCCAATAGTTGCCGCCATTTCCGGCACTAAACTCGGAACGGATGAAGAACTTGTCACCCTCTTTTAATTCGGTCAGGCGTGATTCTTCCGGATAGCGATCGGGAATCAAGGCTGCCCAAGCCATGCCGGCACCGACGAAACTAAGCGCCAACAGCACGAATAGGTAAATTTTTCTCATAGTATTAAACTACGCAGCACTTTTGTTCTACCATTTAAGTAACGCCTGAGCAACATAAGATTCCTTGTCGGGACAAGCGGCAAATCCATGTTGCCAAAGGCTTCGTCATATCTGAAATTCCACTCACTCAGTGCTGCTAAAAAGTGACTGAAATTCATCAACGACACGGCAAAAGTAACAAAAAGAGGGAAAATCAACTCCCTTTCCAGAGCCTATTTCGATGGATTTTTTATCGGACTGCAACAGGAGTTAAGCACGAATCGGTCATTCTGGCACGAATCCTAATGGCCGATTCGGGGTAAAAACGCACCGTGGTGCGACGGCTGTCGCAGCGTGGTGCGACGGGCTGCGCAGCGTGGTGCGACAGCGTGAAAAGCGTGGTGTGTGGAAAGGGAGGTATCAGCGCACGGTAATGTGGAAACATCCCTGCTTTATTTCGTGCTTCACATAGCACCGTTCCTGCTGACGGAGGTCGCGCAAGACTTCGCTCAGCACCCACTTCAGCGTGTCGTTCTGCACAGCGCGCCGTTGTGGTTCTCCGGGAGGCGAGACGGTGACATATCGGTTGTACGAAAGGTCGAAGGTGGTGGCGAACCGATGGCAGCTCTGCTCGTTGGCGTTGCCATTCTGCCGCAGAAGACGCGCCACGTCATCCTCAGTGCGCAGAACGCTGGTGACGATAATCTTGTGGAGGGGAACACCCTTCACGTAGAGACTGTCGAGAAAGTTACGTCCGATGTCTTGCAGCAGATTGCTCGCGCGCGGTACTAAATAAGGTATACTGCTGCGCATGGCCGGGTCTATGGTATAGAAAGGATTGGAGCCCACATAGACCAGTTCGCTCTTGCGGTGCTCGGCTTGCACACGACTCAGCACGGGCTTCACGCCCCACTTCAGCGCAGCACGTATCTGCACATCCTGCGGGTCGGGAAAGGCGCGGTCGTACGAAGGGACACTGCGTATGGGATGGGGACGGGAGACTGAAAGACTTGCCCTGGGAGGCGCGGCAGGAGACGGAGTCTGAACCGTGTCGGCTGCGGCGGGCTCCGGCTGAACGTCGGAAGTGCCTGCGAGCGACGTGGTGTAGCGCAGGATGGTGAGCACTCCAAGTACGCTGGCGCAGAAGCCCAGATAGATATTTTTCTTCAGTCTTCTCATAAATCGAGAACAAAGTTAAGCAAAAAAGTGGCATATTCAAAATAGATTGAGTAAATTTGCGGAAAAATTAACGCCGGTCGAAAAAGGAATGATAGAGAAACACATCGTCATCGACGATATAGACCCCGTGGTGCTCTACGGAGTGGGCAACACAAACCTGCAGATGCTGAAAAGCCTCTACCCCAAATTGCGCATCGCCGCACGCGGGAACGTGATTCACGTGATGGGCGACGAGTTGCAGATGTGCGCCTTCGAAGAAAACATACTGAAACTGGAGCGCCACTGTCTGGAGTTCAACAGCCTGAGCGAGGAAGACCTGCTGCTCATACTGAAAGGAGAGGAAGCCCGCGGACGCAAGGCGGAAGGCACCATCGTGTACAGCGTGACGGGAAAGCCCATCACGGCCCGCAGCGAGAACCAGCAACGGATGGTGAAAGCCTTTGCCGAGAACGACATGGTGTTCGCCGTGGGACCTGCCGGCACCGGAAAGACCTACACAGGCATAGCACTGGCTGTGCGCGCCCTGAAAAACCGCGAGATACGCAAGATCATCCTGTCGCGCCCCGCTGTGGAAGCCGGCGAGAAACTGGGATTCCTGCCCGGTGACATGAAGGAGAAGATTGACCCCTACCTGCAACCGCTCTACGACGCACTGGAGGACATGATTCCGAGCCAGAAGCTGCGCGAAATGATGGAACAAGACATCATTCAGATAGCACCGCTGGCCTTCATGAGAGGACGCACCCTGAACGACGCCGTGGTCATACTCGACGAAGCCCAGAACACAACGAGCGCACAGATAAAGATGTTCCTTACCCGCATGGGAATGAACTCGAAAATGATCGTCACCGGCGACATGACGCAAATCGACCTACCCCATAACATCCGCTCGGGACTGACAGAAGCACTCGACATCCTGCACGACATTCCCGGCATAGCCGTCATAAAGATGGACAAGCGGGACATCGTGCGCCACCAACTGGTGACACGCATTGTGGAAGCATACGAAAAACATAAAGAAAATGAACGCACTGACAAGAACTGACCTCAACCTGCCCGGACAGGTGAGTGTGTATCACGGCAAAGTCCGTGACGTGTATAACATCAACGACGACCTGATGGTGATGGTAGCCACCGACCGCATCTCGGCCTTCGACGTCATCCTGCCCAAGGGCATTCCCTACAAGGGACAGGTGCTCAACCAGATTGCTGCCAACTTCCTGGATGCTACGGCCGACATCGTCCCCAACTGGAAACTGGCCACACCCGACCCCATGGTGACCGTAGGACTGAAAGCCGAAGGTTTCCGCGTAGAAATGATTATCCGCGGATATCTCACCGGTTCGGCATGGCGCGAATACAAGAACGGCTGCCGCGAACTCTGCGGAGTGAAGCTGCCCGAGGGAATGCGCGAGAACCAACGCTTCCCGTCTCCCATCATCACTCCCACCACCAAAGCCGAGGAGGGACACGACGAGAACATCTCACGCGAAGAAATCATCGCACAGGGAATCGTCTCGAAAGAGGACTACGAAGTGATGGAACAATACACCCGGGCACTCTTCCAGCGCGGCACGGAAATAGCAGCACAGAAGGGGCTCATACTGGTGGACACGAAATATGAATTCGGTAAGCGCGACGGAAAGGTAATCCTCATCGACGAAATTCACACGCCCGACAGCAGCCGATACTTCTATGCCGACGGATACGAGGAGAAGTTCGAGGCCGGAGAACCGCAGCGTCAGCTCTCGAAGGAGTTCGTACGCCAGTGGCTCATAGAGCACAACTTCATGAACCAACCCGGGCAGACCATGCCTGAGATCACCGACGAATATGCCCAGAGCGTAAGCGAGCGCTACATCGAACTCTACGAACACATCGTGGGAGAGAAGTTCGAACCAGCTGCGACCGAGGGTGATATTCAGGAACGGATAGAGCGAAACGTGACACAGTGGCTGCAGAACCGCTAAATGTCGAACACATAAAGCCCTACGCCGAGGAAGGCGAGAAACGGCCGCAGGTGGAACAGATGTTTGACAACATCGCTCCCACCTACGACCGCCTGAACCACACGCTTTCCTTCGGTATCGACCGCTGCTGGCGACGCAAGGCCGTACGTCGGCTGGCTCAGCACCATCCACAACGCATCCTCGACATCGCCACTGGGACGGGCGACTTTGCCCTGCTCTGTGCACATGAGATAAAACCGCAGGCAATCGTCGGCGCCGACATTTCCGAAGGGATGATGCAGCAGGGACGCGAGAAGACAGCACGAGCCGGACTCTCCGACGTCATACGTTTTCAGGCAGAGGACTGCACGAGACTTTCTTTCCCCGATGCGAACTTCGATGCCGTCACCTGCGCCTTCGGGGTGCGCAACTTTCAGGAACTGGAGACAGCTCTCAGCGAGATGCGCCGCGTGCTGCGCCCCGGCGGTCACGCACTCATCCTCGAACTTTCGGCACCGCCCCGCTTCCCCATGAAGCAGCTTTTCTGGCTCTACTCCCACATGCTGATGCCCACTCTGGGAGCACTTCTGAGCCACGACCGACGCGCTTACAGCTACCTGACACACAGCATCGAAGCCTTTCCGCAGGCCGAGAAGATGGAACTTATTCTGCGTCAGGCTGGTTTCTCACAAGTGGAATGGAAACGGCTCACCTTCGGCATCTGCACACTTTTCATAGCATCTGCTTAACGTCTTAACTTCAAATTTATTATGGACTTCGGAATCATTGGCTATCCCCTCGGACACAGCTACAGCCGCGCCTTCTTCACCGAGAAATTCCAACGCGAAGGCATCGACGCCCAATATCATAATTTCCCCATCGAGCACGTCGACGAACTGCCGCGAGTGCTCAGCGAATTTCCCAATTTGCGCGGCCTGAACGTCACCTTGCCACACAAGCAGGCTGTCATCCCCTACCTCGACGAGTTGAGCCCCGAAGCCAGCCGGATAGGTGCCGTCAATGTGATTCGCATCGACCGGAGCGAGGGGAAGCCTCATCTGAAAGGTTTCAACAGCGACATCATCGGTTTTGTCGAGAGCCTGCGACCGCTGCTGAAACCGACCCACCGCAAAGCCCTCGTTCTGGGCACCGGCGGAGCAAGCCGAGCCATCTGCGTCGGACTGGAAGGGCTGGGGCTTGAATGGCGATACGTGAGCCGTACGAAACGAGAGGGAGCATTCACATACAACGAGCTCACACCCAGTATCTTGCAAGAATATCCCGTAGTGGTCAACTGCTCACCTGTGGGCATGTTTCCGCACGTCGACGAGTGCCCTGCCATCCCCTACGAAGCCCTTTCGGAAGCCAACCTGCTCTTCGACCTCGTCTACAATCCCGAGGAAACACTCTTCATGCGTCGCGGAGCACAATACGGTGCCTGTGTGAAAAACGGACTCGAGATGCTTCGACTGCAAGCCATAGCCAGTTGGGAATTTTGGACTGCGCCTAATCCTTAATCCCTAATCAATCATTAGACTTAAACCCGAATCGGTCAGTAGGATTAAAAAACGCACCACGCTGCGACGGCTGTCGCAGCGTGGTGCGTCGGGCTGCGCAACGTGGTGCGACAACGGGAAAAACGTGGTGCGTGATATTTGGATGTGAAAAGAGCGAAACTAAAGCTAAGCCCTAATGACTGATTCGGCTTAAACCCGAATCAGTCATTAGGCCGACAAAGGTGCTTTTCCTCTTGTATGAGAAGTCTTTTTATGCCATAATAACAACTCTTGCGGCTTCTTGCCGCTNNNNTCTCACCGTGGCCTGCCACGCCCTCGAAGCTTTCAACGACAATCTGCTCGCAACATTTGTCACTCTGACATAAATCCTACTGACCGATTCGGGTTAAAAGTGCACTCTCAGATCCACGCCCACCTGCATCGGCTTGCCCATCTGGCAGAAACCGCGCCCCATCGATTCGAAGTAGAACGTCCGATAGCGCGTCTTCGTCAGGTTGCGTCCCCACAGTTCCACCTGTCCCCACCGTGTGCCAATCACCGCACGGGCTGCGAGCAAGTTGTAGAAGTCCTGACTTGACGAGTTACTCTCTGTCCAGTAAACCTTGCCGGCACCCGTGTATGTGGCACCCACCTGCAGCGACTTCAGCGCCGTGCAGGGGAAGAAGAAGGTATAGGCAGCATCGGCATTCACGGTATGTCGGGGAGCGAAAGGCACCTTGTTTCCAGAATAATCAACACCGCTTCCGTCGTCATATTTACGGAACTCCGAGTCGGCGAAACCATAGCTCGCCATGGCCGAGAAATGGCGGTTGGGCAAAGCACGCAGCGACACCTCCGCGCCCCAACTGCGACTCTCGCCAGCGTTCACCATCATGCGCCCCAGCCCGTTGGCCGAGAAGCGTGCAATCTGCTGGTTTCGCGTATCGATGAGAAAAAGCGAAGCATCGCCCTGCCAGCGGCCGTCGGACGAGCCCAGATGCGTACCAGCCTCGTAGTTCCAGCTCGACTCAGGCTTGAAACTCGTCGTCAGACTTGCGTCCTGTGCCGGAATCTTCGGCATACCTTCGCGCATACGGCCCATAATCATATCGATATGGCTCTGCGGGTCGAAACCAGGCATGACCGGAACATTGGCAAAGAGTTCCTGCAGGTATGCCTCGGAACCAGTCTCGATGGCAGACATCATCGAGCGTCTCATCTCGGTCTGAAGCAGGTCACTGAACATCTGCACGTTATATCCACCGCTACGCATACCGCGGCTCACCGAAGCATAGACGTTACATTCCTTGTCAAGGTCCCAACGGAGCGCAGCGCGCGGCAACAGATGGAGATAGTCGTCGCTGACGTCGCCCAAGAAAGCCGAGCTGGCCAGCATATTGTTGAGGATGATGCTGTTTCGCGGATTCGCGCCATTGATGCGGAAGTCGAAACCCACGTCGGCACCTGCATCGTAGTCCATGTGGGTGTGCTCATAGTCGAGACGCGTACCCAGCGTCAGCGTCAGGCGAGACGCCAGCTGCAAGTCCGACTGGAAGAAGAGTCCCGAGCCGAGCACCGGTGTGTCGAACCGTCCGCCCATGGTCAGCTCGTCGCCAGCAAGCGTCAGCGACATCGGTCCCATGCCTGCCGACGTCAGGTCGGGCAGCGAGGAATTGATGATTCGCGAGAGCCACCCCACCCCATCGTTTCCAAATGTCACCGGCGCCTTCGTGCGGAGCCACTGGTAAGAGAAGTTGAGACCTATGATGCCGCGCCACCATCCCGTCACGTCGCCTTTCAGCGTCACCTCTTCCTGGAGCGTGTTGATGCGCTGTTTCTGAACGAGCATGTAGATATCGTCCGGCAGGAAATCCTGGTCCATGGCCATACGGTCCTGCAGATTCTGCCAAGCCGTCACGCTGTTCAGCGTCAGTCGGTCCATGCGATATTGCGTATTCAGGCCCAGGTTCAGCAGACTGCGCCGATAGCTTCCCTCGCGGTTGTTGGCAATCGTCCCTCGCCAGTCGGCATATTGCTCTGCCTGCGGATTGATGCTGCCTTCGTAGAAATACGGGTAGGCACCCTCGTGACTGTAGTCGTAGCGCGCGTTGGCATCGAAGCTCAGACGCGTGTTAGGCTGCCAGATGCCCCTCAAGCGAGCACCGCCGCCCTGCAGGTCGTCCACTTTCTTGTCCGTGAGTGCGTTGCGGAAGAACCCATCGGCACCCTCATAGTATCCGCCTGCCGAAAAGGCGAACGACTCCGTGGGATGGTGATAGTGCGTGAGACCGGCACGCCGATGGTTGTCTCTCGAGGCGAAGCCCAGGTGGACATCGGTGCCCTGATAATTCATCGGCGAACGCGAGTAGACCTTCACCAGACCGCCCAGTGTATTCCTGCCGTAGATGGTACCCTGCGGACCGCGCAACACCTCTATCCGCTCCACTCCGTCGAGGTCGAAATCAAATCCCGACTTGTCGAGCCACGGCACATCGTCGACATACAGCCCCACGGCAGGTGTGTTGATGCGACTGCCCACACCGCGCACATACATGGCGCTTGTCAGTCGCGGACCGTAGTCGGGCATCCACAGGTTGGGAGCCAGTGCGCTGACGCCCTTCAGCGAGGTCACTTGAGCCGCGCGTAACATTTTGGAATCGAGCACTGTGGACGAGAGTGCCTGGCGGCGATAGGGGGTCAGTTCCTTGGTGGCGGTCACCGTAACTTCGTTCAGACGGACCGTGTCCTCTTGAGCAAATGCATCCGCGGACATACCGCAGAGCACGACGAAAAATAAGATACTGCGTTTCATGCCGCAAAGGTACACACTTTCCGCCGTCTGCGCAATCCTCATTTTTGAGGATTTGGCAGACCTCAATCTGACACACCAGAAAACACACCACGGTCTTACGAATGACGCACCACGGTGCGCAGCCCGACGCAGCACGTTGCGACAGCCGTCGCAACACGGTGCGTTTTCGACCCGAACCGACAGCCACGAAAAAAGCCCGGCAGCAACAAGGCTACCGGGCTTCGGATTATGAACTAAAAGATGCTTACTTCAGCGTTTTCTTACCTCCCACTACGTAGAGTCCCTTAGGCAAGCCTTCGAGTGCGTTCGCACGACTTACGCCGGAGCGGACGACACGTCCCTGCATGTCGTAGACATTGACGATGGCAGGCAAGACTGTATCGGAATCGATGCGCTTGAGACCTGTACCGTCGTTGTAGTAGTTGCCGTCGGCATCAACAAAAACCTCCAGATGAGTCTCGTCGAGTACGGGGTATGCGTCGCGGCCAAGGTTCTGGTACCATACGGTGCCGTCCTGGTCGGCGTAGCTGTTGAGAAGCACAGCGATTGCTCCGCTGGCATACTCGTCGGCTGTCTTGAAGCCACACTCCTCGATGGAACCAGTTCCGTCACCCAACAACTTGGTGAAGGTGTCGGCAATGACATAGGAGTTCTTGACGGTGTTGGTGTGGCACCATCCTACGAGTCCGCCTCGTGCACCGTAGGTAGGATCGAGTCCAGCTTCCCAGTCAGCAAAGACGAAGCAGTCGGAAACGAAGGTGGTGTTGGTGCTGTTGGTGGAACCAAGGAGTCCGCCGATGGTCCATGAACTGAGCCTAGCGGAGAAGCCGCCGAGATAAGCGACGTTCTTGAGCGTGCCGAGATACTTACCAGCGATACCGCCGAGGTCACCGCTGCCGCCACTGATTTTAACCCTGCTGTAGCTGTTGGTGAGCGATGCACTGGACGAGGGGCTGTATCCTACGATACTACCGGTCTGGTCGGCATATTGCGTGTTAATGGATGTAATCTCACCGCTCTCGAGTGCAACGCGGGTGATGCTGGCACCACTGATGGTTCCGAAGAGCATGTTGTTAATGTTGGTGATGGGATAGAGATGTCCATCGTAAGAACCGGTGAAGGGCAGTGCCATGGTACCGATGGGTGTCCAATCAACGTCTGCGAGGTCGATGGAAGCTGTTTGCTCAGCAGACATGGAGCTGTCGCCTCCGTTGACCATGCGTGCGAACCAGAGAAGGTGGTCGGCAGTGGCTATCTGATACTTGCCATCGACGATGTCGGGCATGTTATCGTTGAGATACTTGTAGAGGTCGGTAGCCTTGATGTCGGCCATCTCTTCAGCATCAGCCTGTGTGTAGTCACCATTTTCCCACTTGACGACAAAGACGTTCTCGAGGACATTCTGATAGGTGAGCAGAAGAGGATAGAGGTCAGGATCGTCCTCAGCCATGGCGTATCCAGCGCTGTAGAGTGCCTGTGCGCGGTCGAAGTAGTTGATGTAGGCCTTCTTGCAGCTGTAGATGCTACGGAAAGTCTCAGCAAAACGAGCTACAAGTGCTTCCTTCTGTGCAGTGGTGGTTGCAGCTGCGACGTCGGCTATCTCGCTGCTGAGTTGGGCGCGGAGTGTAGTGCTGAACTGAGGCTTAGCACCGTAGTCGTTAGCCGAAGATGCAACGTAGGCGAGGAGCGTGTTGGCACGGGCAACCATGCCGGCAAGTGTCTCGTCGTATGCGCTGGAGGTGTATTCGGTGTCCTCGTCGCCAAGATATGTGAGGCGGAAGTTACCGAAGCCCATCCAGTCTTGAGCCTGTCCAGTGCCGGGGAGACGCAGACCTACGGTCAGGTTGCCGTCGGTGACGTGGGTTACGATGGTGTTGACATATCGTCCAGCAGAGAATGCATAGGAGCAGCTGAGAGGTCCGTAGGGTACGTAACCGAAGATATCGTTGTCGAAGTCGTTGTACTCGTAGTCGAAGGGTGATATATGATTGCCTTCTTCGTCAATGAGTACTCCACCGTTGATGTAGCAGTTCTCAAGGTCACGGGCATCGTCTTCAGTCACTACGTCTTCGCCTTCGGTCATGACGAGTGTTTCATCGCCGTTGATGTAGGTCCATGCTGCGTAATTGGTGCTGTAGAGGTCGCTTGCAGAACGGAAGGCTGCGTTGACTTGCAGTTTGTAGTATCCGTCGGAAAGTCCGGTGATGGTCTGGTTGAGGTCGAACGTTGCATTCCACGACTCAGCTGTGGGCATGACTTCGGGTACGCCACCTGTAGTTAATGTGGAGCCTTCCTTGGTGTAAGTCCATCCGTTGAAGCCGTCGGCAAAGTTGGGATTGGTGAGCATGTTGGTGATTTCGTCACCGACAGTGTATCCGTTCTTCTGTGCCTTCTGCCAGAGTGCATCTACGAATTCCATCTCAGCAGCAAGCTGTTCGTTGTCGAGCTCTTGTGTGTTGATGATGTAGATGTAGGTTCCGTTGGGGAAGTCTTCGTCGGCTACGTTCTCGAAGTTGATGTAGTAGTCGAGGAGTTCCATGTCTTCGCCTTGGATACTGCTTTCCTGTGCCATGGCACTGACTTTCTCAACGAAGTCTTTGTAGTCAGCATAAGCGTTCTCGCTGGCTTCAACGACAGCACGGACAGCCTTAGAATCTTGGTAGGCCTGGATGAAGGCGTCGCGATCGCTAATGCCTTTCATATCGTTGAGCGTCTGAACGTAGTCAGCCTTCGTCTGGATATTGGCTACGACGTTCTCGCAATAAGCGAGTTCGGCTGCAATGAGATTATCTCGCATCTCATCGAAGTTGTCAGGACCTGCGCTGGCGTATCCGTCTGTTGTGGGATAGACAATTTCGTGAGTAGCATCGAGTACGGGATATGGGTCGCTCTGTTCGGGGTCATCGCTGATGGTCTGATACCACAGGACATCGGCAAAGTTCTCACCGTTGAGCTTCCATGCCAGTGCGCCACTGGCGAACTCCTCTGCTGTAAGGAAAGCGCAGTTGGAGGTGGAGCCTGTTCCGTCGCCAAAGAACTTGCTGAAGGTGTCAGCTACGACGTAAGAGTTGGAAACCGTGTTTGTATGGCACCATCCAACAAGTCCTCCGCGTGCTCCGTAAGTACGGTCGAGGGCATCGGGCCACTCGGTAAAGACGAAGCAGTCTGAGATGGAGATGCCACCGTCGGTGTTAGAGGAACCGATGAGTCCGCCCATTGACCAGGTACCGAGCCAATCGGCAAAGTTACCTTCAAATGCAACATTCTTCATGGTTCCCTGGAACTTACCTGCGATACCACCGAGGTCACCTTCGCCACCGTTGATAAAGGCTTTACTGTAGCTGTTGGTAAGCGATGTAGAAGTTGAAGTACTGTGTCCGATAATACTGCCGGTATGTGCAGCTCCGATGTTTGCGGTCACCTCGCCGCTCTCGATGGCGATTCCGCTGATTTGTGCACCATCAACGGTTCCGAAGAGCATACCTCCGATGTTTGTGATTGGATAGAGCTGTCCTTCGAAGGTTCCCTGATAGGTCACGACAGTGTTGCCAATGGGTACCCATTCGATACCCTCGAGGTCGATGGGTGCAGTCAGACGTGCATTGAGTGCAGGATTGCCGTCGTTCACCGTAGAAGCAAACCAGAGGAGCTGGCTGCCGTTGGAGATGTTGTAGTAGCCATCTTCGCCCTGCGGTACGAAGTCAGCACTGGCGGTGCCGCAGACGGTGCAGACGCCATCAACAAAGTTGTGGTCGTCCTGCGTGGAGGCACCCTCGGTATTCGAATAGGTGGCCTCACCGGGAACGGGCATGCCGTCGCAACTCAGATGACCGTTCAGGAAGACTTTGGCATGAGTGGGGTCGGTGGTAGGCAGTGCATCGGTACCGATGTTCTGATACCACGAAGGATTCTCGCTCGAACGTCCGTTCAGAATGAAGCAAGCCTCGCCGCTCTGCAACTGTTCCGCTGTCACCTGTGTGCCGCCGTTGGCAGAGCCGAGGACGTTCAGATAGATACTGTTGGTCACAGTCACGGTGCTGCTGTTGCGCCCCCATGTTTGCTCGCTGCTCTGTGTGCCGGAAATGTCGGCAATAAAGAGGCAGTTGTCGATGGTGACCTTCTGGTTAGACCATCCGATCAAGCCGCCCCAGCTGTTAGCCAGGCTGCCTTCGAAAGCGCCGCCGATGATGCAGTATTCAATCACCGAACCGTCGTTCGAAGAGGTCAGACCAGCCACACCGCCGTTGGTGCAGTCGCCCGAGACACTGGTGTAGAGTGTCAGCGTCGAGGTGCAATGGCTCACCTTTCCGCCAGCCAGACGGGCTACGAAACCTGCCATGTACTTTCCACCGCTCTTCATCGTTCCGGCCACGTTCAGGTTCTGGATGACACCTGTCGGGTCGAGCTGATAGAAAGGAGCGACGTACTCCTGCGACGTGGAGATGTAGTCAACGTCGAAGGTGATGGTGTGCCCCTGACCGTCGAAGGTGCCGGCATAGCCACCCGTACCCACCTGGGTGAGTTCGGTGAAGCTGAGGTCGGCCGTCAGCACGGCGTTGGCAGTCTTCTCGCCTCCATTCACAATTCCGGCAAACTCGATGTAGTCGGCCTCGGAACCTATCTGATAGACTCCGTCCACTTCATCGAGTGCCCACACGGGGATGCTGATAGCCGATACCATCAGTATGGCCCCAAACTTGTGTAAATACTTGTTCATGTTCTCGATTGTTTAGAATTAGTAAAATTTGTCTTTTCTCTTCTCTTTGTTAGTTTTTTTGAGGTTTACTCGGTGCAAATATACATTTATTTTTTTCTTTTTCGGGTTAATTATCTGACATTTTTATGCTAACTATTTTTCCACCACCGAGATCGAAGCACTTCGTTTCGCTGAATTTATTTTGCTGTTTCGCGCATTCTCGCTATATTTGCAAAGACAAAACCACCAAAAAACGAACAAAAAGACATGAAAAGGACTATTCTTCTATGCGCCGTGGCACTGATGAGCCTCAGCGCAATGGCACTCAGCAAGAGCAAAGTGCGCACCTATGCCCGCTTCCTCTCCGACCGCATGGCATACGAACTCGACCTCACGCCGCGCCAGTACGATGACTGCTACGAAATCAACTACGACTTCATCTATCAGGCTGGGCGCGTGATGGACGACGCCGTTTTCGGATACATCGATGCCATCGACCGATACTACACGCTCCTGGACTACCGCAACGAGGACCTGCGCTACGTGCTCACGGCCCGACAGTACGACCGCTTCATGGCTGCGAGCTACTTCTACAGCCCCATCTACTCCACCGGAAGCTCCTGGAATCTACGTATCTATACCATCTACAGCAACCGGACATTCTACTACTACGATGCGCCCAGCATCTTCAAGACCTATCGCGGTGACCACTCGAGACTGACCTACCGCAACAGCTTCTACGCAGACCGATATCGGAATCAGGAGCGATTCAGCGGCAATTACAGGCTGACAGGTTCGCAGAACTTCAATGTCGTGCGCAAGAACGACTTCGGCACTAACCTGAAACCGCGCACCGGAACTACCTACAACAACTACAAGAACCCCAATTCGAACAACCGCACGCAGGACGTACGCTATCGCGACAACAGCGGCAACACCAACTCGCCACTGATTAACAACCGTCCGACGCAGAACTCGCGCAGTTCATCGACATCCTCCACAAACGCACGCGGAGGACGTTCGCAGACACCTGCCACCACACCGCCTGTCCCCACCACCCGTCAGACCACTACGCCACCGGCCTCAAACACCACGCCACAGCGCAACTCGGGCACTACGGGAACCGTGCGCAGCGGACGCAGATAACGTAACACGAAAAGAAAACCGACCGCCATGAACGAAACCACATTCACGCCCATCGACGAGATTATACAGCGCGAGGGCGAGGCCGAAGGAGCCATTCTGGTGAATCCCACCCGAGGCGAAGAACCCATCGGAGTGATTCTCAACTACCGCAGCCGAGGATTTCTGATTGTCAACGGAATGCAGGTGCCCATCGACAAAATCTGCGCCGTCAGCTTCAACAACGCAGCCATCCCACAGCTGCCCAACGACTACCAGATTGTCATCCGGACCACGCTTCCCGACAAGGAGTTTATACATCTGCCCGTGGGAAACGACATCGGATGGGCACGCAGCGTGTGCGAGCAGATAAGAGCCGCCGTGGAATGAGCAACCCACACAGAAGCCCCCTTGCGAGGGGGCTTTTTTTGTGCCCGACGAAACGCACTGCATTGCGACAGCTGACGCACCACGCTGCGACAGCCTGCGCACCGTGCTGCGACGCCCGTCGCACCACGGTGCGTTTTCGGGAGGTTCAGGAGCCTTCGTGAGTGAGGCTTTAGAAGAAATCTTTTTTAACCCGAATCGGTTCATTGGTTTATGTCAGAGTGACAAATGTTGCGAGCAGATTGTCGTTGAAAGCTTCGAAGGCATGGCAGGCCACGGCGAGAAGGTGTCGGCGGCAAGATGCCGCAAGAGTTGTTATTATGGCATAAAAAGACTTCTCATACAAGAGGGAAAGCACCTTTGTCGGCCCAATGACCGATTCGGGTTTAACCTGAGACATACGAAAAAAGGCAGGAAGCGAAGTTGCGTTCCTGCCTTTATACCTTATTATATATTACGTCAGTCGTAGAGACACGCGTCGAGGGCCTCCTCGATGGCCTTGCGGTCCATCTTCTGACCGATGAAGACGAGTTTCTGCATACGGTCGCCGTAGTATTCGTCCCAGTCGCGTCGCAGGTTGGCGTCGCGCTCCAACATCTCCTGCAGTTCGTCCTTCGGCATGGTGGCAAACCATTGTCCGGCCTGTTTGATGGAGACCTGACGGCCTGCCTGCTCGAAGATATAGCACATGTCGCGCTCGTCGCGGAAGTAGCAGATGCCCTTGGCACGGATGACGCTCTTGGGCCAATGACGTGCCACGAACTCGTCGAACCGGCCGAGGTCCATGGGCTGACGTCGGCAATAGACAAACGTGCCGATGCCGTATTCCTCGGCCTCGCCCTCATCGTCGTGATGGTGGTGGTGCTCATGGTCGTGGTGATGGTGTTCGTGCTCGTGGTGGTGATGTTCATGTTCGTGCTCGTGGTGATGTTCGTCATCTTCATCATCATCGTCGTCGTCATCGTCATCATCGTCGGCCGGTTTTTCAATCTCGCTCACCCACGTAGCCGAGGTGGCCACGCGCTCGAAGTCGAAGAGGCCTGTATTGAGGATGCGGTCGAGTTCCACGTCGCCATAGTTACACTCGATGATTTCGGCCTTGGGCTGCAGCGTGCGAACAATCTGGCGCAGGCGCTCCAGCTCTTCGGGTTCCACTTCGGCAGCCTTGTTCAGCAGCACGATGTTACAGAATTCTATTTGCTGTATGACGAGATTTTCGAGGTCGTCCTCGTCGAGATGCGTGTTGAGGAGTGCGCTTCCGCTGCCGAACTCGTCTTTCATGCGCAGGGCATCCACGACGGTTACGATGCTGTCAATCACGGGTATGCCGTCGGCCTGATAGTCCTCGCCCATGGCGGGAATGCTGCAGATGGTCTGTGCGATGGGTGCCGGTTCGCAGATGCCACTGGCCTCGATGACGATGTAGTCGAAGGCGTGGAGGGCGATGATGTCCTGGAGCTGGCGCACGAGGTCCATCTTGAGCGTGCAGCAGATGCAGCCGTTCTGCAGGGCCACCAGGCTGTCGTCCTGCTGATTGACGATGCCTCCCTGCTGGATGAGCGCGGCGTCGATGTTGACCTCGCCGATGTCGTTCACAATGACAGCAAAGCGGATTCCGCGGCGATTCTCAAGTATTCGGTTCAGAAGCGTTGTCTTGCCGCTGCCCAGATAGCCGGTGAGCAGCAGGACGGGGGTCTTTTTCAATTCGTTATTCATATTGCACGATGCACAATTAGGATTAAAAAGAATCGGTCACCAGGCGAACCTGATGACCGTTTTTTCGTTTCGATATTCGAGGGGGACTATTCCATGGTGCCCTCGATGAGCAGGCGTACCAACGGCGTTTTTGCGTTGGAACGTACACTGATGGTCTTCTGGAAATGTCCGGGGAACTTATCGGTTCCGTTGTAGGTTACGTTGATGACACCTTTCTCGCCGGGCTTCACGGGAGTCTTGGTGTAGTCAGCCACCGTACATCCGCAGCTGGCCATGGCAGCGTTGATGATAAGGGGAGCCGTGCCTACGTTTGTGAAATTGAACACACATTTCACGATGGGGTCGTCCTTGCTGAACTTGCCGAAATCGTGACGGAGCGTGTCGAACTTTATATCTGCAAAGTTCTCGGCGTTGGTCGAGGCCTGGGCCTTCACCTCACTTGTAGAGACTTTCTGGGTCTGCACCTGAGCCTGCAATGCAGTGGCCACGAGGGCAACCAGACAGAGGGATATGATTCGTTTCATGAGCGTATTTGTTTTGATTACGGCAGCAAAGGTATGACTTTATTTTGAGATATCATTCATGACGAAGCACAAAAAGTGTTAATTTTGTGATGCTGAGGGCTGCAGACGGAATGAGAAGACGCTCCGAAAAACGCACCGCAGTTCGACGGACGACGCACCACGGTGCGACAGCCTGCGCAGCACGTTGCGACAGCCGTCGCAGCACGCTGCGTTTTTAACACTTCTCAACAGGTGCATACGTAAGAAGTCTGAAGAGCGACGAAAAAAGGCCTGGTGCTTCACAGCGCCAGACCTCGAAGATGAATATCAGATGGCCAATGAGGGGCCATGCTGACTATCGGATAAAGAGCAGTTCGCGATACTTGGGCAGCGGCCAGAGGCTATCGTCCACGATGAGTTCCAGTTTGTCTATCTGATAACGGATGTCGTCGAGCTTGGGCTCTACGGTGTCGTGATAGGCAATGGCTTTCTCGTGCTCGTCCTCAATCTTGTTGGCCAGCTTGCGTGCGTTGACAAGTTCTTCCACCTGGCGTTCGATGGTGCTGGTGCGCTCGGCAATCTCCTCGATGAGCTTGACATTGCGTGCATTCAGCTTCTCAGCCTTCTCGGCGCGGAAGATTACCGACATGTTCTCGGCGTTCTTCAGCAACGCGCTCTGGTAACGTGTGGCCACGGGGATGATATGGTTCATCGAGATGTCGCCCAGAACACGGGCCTCAATCTGGATTTTCTTCGTGTAGGTTTCCCACTTAACTTCGTTGCGGGCCTCCAGTTCCTTCTTGGTCATCACGCCGAGACTCTCGAACATCTGGATGCTTTCCGGGTCGAGGTAGCGCTCGAAAATCTTGGGGCACGACTTCTCCACGTCGAGTCCGCGCTTCTGAGCCTCTGCCACCCACTCGTCGCTGTATCCGTTGCCGTCGAAACGTATGGGTTTGCAGGTCTTGATATCCTCGCGCAGCACGTCGATGATGGCATGGAAGACTGCCTTGTGACCTGTGCCTGCGAGTTTCTTCTCGAACTCGGGAATGCGCTCATCCACACGAGCCTTGAAGCTGACGAGAGCCTCTGCGACAGCACTGTTGAGGGCGGTCATGGCCGATGCACAGTTGGCCTCGCTGCCGACAGCGCGGAACTCGAAGCGGTTGCCAGTGAAGGCGAAGGGCGAAGTGCGGTTGCGGTCGGTGTTGTCGATGAGCAATTCGGGAATCTCGGGGATGTCCATCTTCAGTCCCTGCTTGCCTGCCATGGAGAGAACATCGTCGCGGTCGGCCTGTTCAATATGGTCGAGCAGTTCGCTCACCTGCTTGCCGAGGAACGATGAGATGATGGCTGGGGGTGCCTCGTTGGCACCGAGACGGTGTGCATTGGTCGCGCTCATGATGGAGGCTTTCAGCAATCCGTTGTGACGATAAACGCCCATGAGCGTCTCCACGATGAAGGTGGCAAAGCGCAGGTTCTGCTCGGGTGTCTTGCCGGGAGCATGAAGCAGGATGCCGTTATCGGTGGAAAGGCTCCAGTTGTTGTGCTTGCCCGAGCCGTTGATACCGGCAAAGGGTTTCTCGTGAAGCAGGACACGGAATCCGTGCTTGCGGGCAACACGCTTCATCATAGACATAAGCAACATATTGTGGTCCACTGCCAGATTGGTCTCCTCAAAGATAGGAGCAAGCTCAAACTGATTGGGAGCCACCTCGTTGTGACGTGTCTTGCAAGGGATACCCAACTCGAGTGCAACGATTTCCAACTCGCGCATGAAGGCTGCGACACGCTCGGGAATGGAGCCGAAATAGTGGTCGTCCATCTGCTGGTTCTTTGCTGAATCGTGTCCCATCAGCGTGCGGCCGGTGAGCAGCAGGTCGGGGCGAGCGGCATAGAGCCCCTCATCCACCAGGAAATACTCCTGCTCCCATCCCAGATTCGAAGTAACCTTCTTCACTGTGGAGTCGAAATAGTGGCACACATCAGTAGCGGCCACATTCACGGCATGCAGGGCGCGCAGCAGGGGTGCCTTATAGTCGAGCGCCTCGCCACTGTATGAGATGAAGACGGTGGGAATGCAGAGTGTGTCGTCGATGATGAATACGGGCGACGTCGGATCCCAGGCCGAATAGCCACGAGCCTCGAAGGTGGAACGAATGCCACCCGAAGGGAAACTGGAGGCATCGGGCTCCTGCTGAACGAGCAGCTTGCCTGTGAACTCCTCCACCATGCCACCCTTGCCGTCGTGCTCAATGAAGGAATCGTGCTTCTCGGCTGTTCCCTCGGTAAGCGGCTGGAACCAGTGGGTGTAGTGCGTCACGCCATTCTCGGTGGCCCACTGCTTCATGCCCACGGCAACAGCATCGGCCACGGCACGGTCCAGACGCGCACCGTTGTCCATCACGTCAATCATCTTGGCATAGACGTCCTTGGGCAGATACTTGTACATCTTTTCGCGGTTGAACACCTTGCGCCCGAAATACTGTGCGGGTCTCTCGCTGGGCGATTTTACGTCGAGCGGCTTCTTCTTGAAAGCTTCGCCGACAACCTGAAATCTTAATGTTTCCATCTTTTTACGTTTTACAAAAGTGAACTGTTTTTATTTACTCCAACTCTCGATTCTCTTCAAGGCCTCCTCGGTCTGATCGTGACTTCCGAAGGCGGTGAAACGCACGTAACCTTCGCCACTCGGACCGAATCCCACGCCAGGGGTGCACACGACATTGGCTCCGTAAAGCAGGTTCTCGAAGAACTGCCACGAGTCGTAACCCTCAGGTGTCTTCATCCAGATGTACGGTGCATTCTCGCCTCCGTAGCATTCGAAGCCCAAGCCACGCAGCGTGGCAAGCATCCGCGCAGCGTTCTGCATATAATAGCCGATGGTTTGAGCCACCTGTTGCTTGCCTTCGGGAGTGTAGATGGCTTCCGCTGCACGTTGCGAGATATAGCTTGTTCCATTGAATTTGGTGGACTGACGACGGTTCCAGAGCGGGTTCAGGTGAATGCGTTCACCATTGAGCGTGGCAGCTGTCAGGTCTTTCGGTACGATGGTGTAGCCGCAACGGACACCGGTAAAGCCAGCCGTCTTTGAGTAGGAATGAAACTCGATGGCACATTTGCGTGCACCGCGAATCTCGTAGATGCTGCGTGGAATTTCTGGGTCTTGTATATAAGCATGATAGGCAGCATCGTAGAAGATGAGCGTATCGTTCTTCAAGGCATAGTTCACCCACTTGCGCAGTTCGTCTTTCGTGATGACGGTGCCCGTGGGATTGTTGGGATAACACAGATAGATGACATCCACGCGGCGGTCGGGCAGCTGCGGGACGAAGTCATTTTCGGCAATGCAAGGCAGATATGTCACGTTCGACCACGCGCCGCCTTCCTGCACGCCGGCGCGACCAATCATCACGTTCGAGTCGATGTAGACAGGATAGACAGGGTCGGTGACACCGATGGAGTTGTCCCAGCGGATGAGTTCCTGAATGTTGCCAGTGTCGGATTTCGCTCCATCGTTGATGAATATCTCGTCTATGTCGAGGTGGATGCCGCGAGGCAGGAAGTCGTTTTTCTGGATAGCTTCACGCAGGAAATCGTAGCCCTGCTCGGGGCCATATCCGCGGAACCCCTCCTTCGTACCCATCTCGTTCACGGCGCGGTGCATAGCCTCCACGACGGCTGGGCAGAGCGGCTGCGTGACATCGCCTATGCCCAGGCTGATGATGTCGGCCTGCGGATGCGTCACCTTAAACGCATTCACCTTTTTGGCGATGTCGGCGAACAGGTAATTGTTCGGCAGTTTCAGAAAATGTTCGTTTACTAATGCCATTGTTTCGTGTGATTTCAAATTTCAGCTTCGCCGTCGAAGACAAATTCGGCCGGGCCCGTCATATAGACGTGTCCGTCGCTCTCGCGCCACTCTATGCTGAGACGTCCGCCGTCCATATCGATGATGCTGCTGCGACCGGCCAGTCCTTTCAATGAAGCAGCTACGGCGGTGGCACAGGCACCCGTGCCGCAAGCCATGGTGATGCCGCTCCCCCGCTCCCAGACACGCACTCGTATCGACCCATCGTCCTGTATGTGAGCAAACTCAATGTTGCAGCGATGGGGAAATGCCGGGTGGTGTTCGAGCAGCGGACCGCGAGTGCCCACCTGCTCCACGTCGTCCGTGAAAATCACATAGTGCGGATTGCCCATCGAGACAAATGTTCCCTCGTCGAGGTCGGGCTGCGGCTGGAACAGTTTCACGTCTTCCAGCACAGGTTCCAGCATGTCCACAGTCACCGTTTTCACGGCACCTCTGGCCACGTGCAGCTGCAGCGTCTTGATGCCGGAAAGCGTCAGCAGACGAATCTCGCAGGCGTCGGTCAAACCGCGTTCGTAGAGGTATTTGGCAATGCAGCGCGAAGCGTTTCCGCACATCATAGCCTCGCTCCCGTCGGCATTGAAGATGCGCATCGTGAAGTCAGCCTCAGGGATGGGCGAGCGCCCGATGAGCACCAACCCGTCGCTGCCGATGCCCTTGTGACGGTCGCTCCAGCGTCTGGCAACCTCCTCGGGATGGGCTATGGGATACTTCATCGTATCGACGTAGATGTAATCGTTTCCACATCCGTGCATCTTCGTAAATGCTATCTCTTGTGTCATTTCGTAGGCCGTTTCGTGCGTTTTGTTTGCTTTCTGTTACTTTTTCACTGCAAAGGTAAGACAAAAAGACAGAAAACAAAATAAAATAGAATCATTTTGTTTGTTAATTATTGAAGAACGTATCAAATCATAAGCAAAACCAGCTCATTTGGAGACAAAATGTAATTTAAATCACTATTTTTACTTACAAATTATCACAATCTACGCAAAACAAGAAACTCCGCGTCTCGAAACCACGTTTCACCGGCTCCATTGCAACGACAAACGCACCGTGGTGCGACGGGCTTCGCAACGTGGTGCGCAGGCCATCGCAACGTGGTGCGTCGAGTGGAAAAACGCGGTGCGTTCCGGGGCATGCCGCGAAGGGATATTCAGTTCCTGCACGAACGAGGTTTATTTCGTGCGCAGGAATGTATCGACTTTTGCGGCCGTCTGTATACCCGAGGCCATGGCTCTCACCACGAGCGAGGCTCCGTTGGCAGCGTCTCCGCAGACGAAGACGTTGGGGGCATACTGGGGGTGTTCGGGCTTGAGGAAGCCCATGGCGAGCAGCACGAGCTCGGCCTTTATGATTTCGGGCTTGCCCTTCTCCACCATGAGCGGACGTCCGCCCTCGGGATTGGGTTTCCAGTCTATCTCCTGCACGCGGACTCCGGTGAGACGCCCGTCTTTGCCGAGGAATTCGAGGGTGTTGATGTTCCACCGACGTGTGCATCCCTCCTCGTGACTGCTGGTGGTCTTGAGTGTGCGCGGATAGTTGGGCCAAGGGTTCTGTGGGTCGACGGGCCCTTCAACGGGGCGAGGCATGATTTCGATTTGGGTGACACTCTTGCAACCCTGACGATGGGCGGTGCCGATGCAGTCGCTGCCAGTGTCTCCGCCACCGATGACGAGCACATCCTTGCCTTTGGCAGTGACACGTTCGTCGGCCGAGAACTCCATTCCTGCAAGTACGCGATTCTGCTGCGACAGCAGTTCGAGTGCCAGATGTACGCCCTTGAGGTCGCGTCCGGGCACAGGGAGGTCGCGTGCGGTGGGCGTTCCGGTGGCCACAAGTACGGCATCGTACTGGGCGGCAAAGCTATCGTCGCAGGTGACCGTCTCGCCATATCGGAATTCGATACCCTCTTCCTCGAGCAGTCTCAGTCGGCGGTCGATGATGGTCTTGTTGAGCTTGAAGTTGGGTATGCCGTAGCGCAGCAGGCCGCCTGCAGCTTCGTTGCGTTCGAAGACGGTGACTTTATATCCTTTGAGATTCAGCGCATTGGCAGCTGCAAGTCCGGCTGGACCAGCTCCGATGACAGCTACCCGATGACCGTTGCGCTCGGGCTGGCGGGCTTGGATGTACCCCTCGCGGAAGGCAGCTTCGGTGATGGCGCACTCGTCCTCACGATTGGTGGTGGGTTCGTGCTCTATGAGATTGAGCACGCAGGCTTTCTCGCAGAGGGCAGGACAGATGCGTCCGGTGAACTCGGGGAAGGGGTTGGTGGCGTTGAGCAACCGATAGGCCAGTTCCCAGTCGCCGCGATAGAGTGCGTCGTTCCATTCGGGGGGCTTATTGCCGAGAGGGCATGCCCAGTGGCAGAAAGGTACGCCGCAGTCCATGCAGCGGCTTGCCTGGAGCTTGCGTTCGCGTGTGGAGAGTGTCTGCTCCACTTCGCCATAGTCGTGGATGCGGTCGTGGATGGGGCGATAGCCTGCCTCCTGCCGGTGTATCTCTAAGAATGATTTGGGGTTTCCCATAATTATGAATTATGCCTTGTGAATTATGAATTATACTAGTATTCTCTCTGCATGTCGGCTATTTTCTCGCGCAGCCTTGCCATCTGCTCTTCCTGCAGGACACGCTTGTACTCGATGGGCACCACCTGGATAAAGTCCTCGACGTAGCGCTGCCAGTCGTCGAGCATCGTGCGTGCCAGCGACGAGCCTGTGTAGAGGTAGTGCTGACGGATGAGCTCGTGCAACTCCTTGCGGCTGACGCTGTCTTCGACGAGATTGATCTCGACCATGTCCATGTTGCAGAAGTAATCGAACGTGTGTCGACGGTCCCAGACGTAGGCGACGCCGCCCGACATACCGGCTGCGAAGTTGCGTCCGGTGTCGCCGAGAACGACGACACGACCGCCTGTCATGTATTCGCAGCAGTGGTCGCCTGCTCCCTCGATGACCGCGATGGCGCCTGAATTACGCACACCGAAGCGCTCGCCCACCTTTCCGTTGATGTAGAGTTCGCCGGAGGTGGCTCCGTAGAGTCCGGTGTTGCCTGCGATGATATTGTCCTGTGCGGCGAAATTGGCGCGTGTGGGTGGCAGGATGGCTATGCGACCGCCTGAGAGACCTTTGGCAAAGTAGTCGTTTGTCTCACCCTCGAGTTTGAATGTGACTCCTCGGGTGAGGAATGCACCGAACGACTGGCCAGCAGAACCTTTGAACTTGACGCTGATGGTGTCGTCGGGCAGGCCTGCCAATCCGTACTTCTGTGCTATCACTCCCGAGAGCATAGCTCCCACGGCGCGGTCGGTGTTCTTGATGGCATAGTCGAGACTTATCTCTTCGTGATGCTCGATGGCTTTCGCAGCCGATGATATCATCTGCGTGTCAAGTATGGTGCCTTGCATGCCGAGCGGTATGCTGGGCTGGCGGATGTCTCCGGTGAAGTGGAGTTCGCCTTGCTCCTTGTTCAGCAGACGGGCGAAGTCGAGCACTGATGGTTTCGTTTCTATCAGTTCGGTGTGTCCGATGATGTCGTCTAAACGCTTGTAGCCCATAACTGCGAGATATTCGCGAACCTCCTGTGCAAGGAAGGTAAAGTAGTTGACGAGATACTCGTAACGTCCGATGAAATGCTTGCGCAGTTCGGGGTTTTGCGTTGCTACGCCCATGGGACAGGTGTTCAGGTTGCACTTGCGCATCATCACACATCCCAGCACGATAAGTGTGGCTGTTCCGAAAGCAAACTCGTCGGCACCAAGCAATGCCATGAGAACAATGTCACGCCCGGTCTTTAGCTGGCCGTCAACCTGCAGTCGGACTTGTGAACGCAGTCCGTTTCTGACGAGGGTCTGCTGTGTCTCACTCAATCCTATCTCAGGCGAGATGCCGGCAAAACGCATGGAGGAAGCAGGGCTGGCACCCGTACCGCCTTCGGCTCCGGAAATGATGATGAGGTCAGCCTTGGCTTTTGCAACTCCTGCTGCAATGGTTCCCACACCGCTTTCGGCAACGAGCTTCACGGAGATGGCTGCCTTGGGATTGACGTTCTTCAAGTCGAATATCAGCTGAGCCAGGTCTTCGATGCTGTAGATATCGTGGTGAGGTGGCGGTGAGATGAGCGAGATGCCGGGGATGCTGTGGCGCGTCTTGGCAATCACTTCGTTCACCTTGAAACCAGGTAGCTGTCCGCCCTCGCCGGGCTTCGCACCCTGTGCTACCTTTATCTGTATCTCTTCGGCATTTACCAGATATTCTGTGGTCACTCCGAAACGTCCCGAGGCTACTTGCTTCGTTTTAGAGCAGAGGCTGATGCCGTCTACCGTGGCATGGAAGCGTTCGGAATCTTCTCCTCCTTCACCCGTATTGCTGCGCGCGCCGAGTTTGTTCATGGCCAGACAGATGGCCTCGTGAGCTTCTTTCGAGAGCGCACCGAACGACATGGCTCCTGCGACGAAGTGTTTCACGATGTTCTCAACAGGCTCTACCTCATCGAGCGCAATGGGCTTCTGCCTGAAGCCAAGGAAGTCACGGATGAAGATGGGCTGTTCTTTCTCATCGACCAGACGCGAGAAGGCTTTGAATTTCTCGTAGTTGCCCGTCCTTGTGGCCAACTGTAGCGTGGCTATCGTCTCGGGGTTCCAAGCATGTCGGATACCGTCGCGACGCCAATGGAACTGGCCTTGGTTGGGCAGGAAAGCGACATCGGCAGACTTGTATGCTGCACTGTGCATGGCGATGGCGTCGGCTGCAATCTTCTCCAGACCGATGCCTCCGATGGTGCTCACCTCGGTGCCGAAATATCGTTTCAGCAGACTTTCGCTCAGTCCGATGCTCTCGAAGATCTTTGCACCTCGATAGGAACGGATGGTAGAGATGCCCATCTTGGCCATAATTTTGAAAAGACCTTTCTTGACGGCCTTGATGTAGTTGGCCTCGGCGGTGGCGTAGTCTTCCTGAATTTTGTGGCTCTTCACCAAATCGTCGAGGATGGCAAACGTCATGTAGGGGCAAAGGGCCGAGGCGCCATAGCCCAGAAGCAGAGCGGCATGCATGGTCTCGCGGATCTCGCCAGACTCAACGATGAGCGCGGTCTGCACACGTTTTCCGACGGAAATCAGATAGTGATGCACTGCACTGACAGCCAGCAGCGAGGGGATGGCCACATGTTGCTCATCGACATCGCGGTCGGTGAGGATGATGTAGTTATATCCGTCGTCCACGGCCTTTTCGGCATCCTTGCAAAGTTTATCAAGAGCAAGGCGCAGGTTTTCACCGCCCTTCGAGGGAGAAGGCGAGGTGAAAGTGATTGGCAACTTGATGGTATTGAAGCCCTTGTAGCGTATGTTGCAAAGGATATCAAGCTGCGTGTTGTTCAGAATGGGGTGAGGCAGGCGAACCATCTTGCAGTTCGTCTCGTCCGGATTCAAGATGCCCGTTCCAACGCGGCCGATGTATTCAGTCAGAGACATCACAAGTTCCTCGCGGATAGAGTCGATGGCGGGATTCGTGACCTGAGCGAACTGCTGTCTGAAGTAGTTGAAGAAGATTTGCGGACGCTCAGAGAGCACAGCCAGAGGTGTGTCGTTACCCATCGAGGCCGTCGGTTCCTGACCATTCACAGCCATGGGAACAATGGTGGCATCGATGTCTTCGGCACCGTAACCAAACATCGTTTCCTTCTGCAAGAGGTTGCTCACAGCGTTCTCCACATGGCGTCCCGACTTCAGTTTCTCCAGCTGTATGCGGTTGGTCGAGAGCCACTGGCGATAGGGATGCTCGTCTGCCAGCTGCTTCTTTATCTCTCCGTCGTAGTATATCTTGCCCTCCTGAGTGTCGATGAGCAGAATCTTGCCAGGCTGCAGACGTCCCTTCTCGGCAATCTCGGTGGGGTCGAAGTCCATCACGCCCACTTCCGATGCCACCACCATCGTGTCGTTCTTGGTGATGGTGTATCGTGCAGGGCGCAATCCGTTGCGGTCAAGCATACCGCCGGCGAAGCGTCCGTCACTGAAGAGCAGTGCAGCAGGTCCGTCCCACGGCTCCATGAGGATGGAGTGATATTCGAAGAAGGCTTTCAGGTCTTCCGATATAGGATTCTTGTCGTTGAAGCTCTCGGGCACGAGTATGCTCATGGCGTGTGGGAGCGACAGTCCCGACATGACGAGGAACTCGAGCACGTTGTCGAGCGATGCCGAGTCGGACATACCGGCCTCTACGATGGGTGAAATGGCCTTGGCGTCGCCGAGCGCCTCGCTCGAGAGCACACTCTCGCGAGCCTGCATCCAGCCACGGTTGCCGCGGATGGTGTTTATCTCGCCGTTGTGTGCCAGCAGTCTGAAGGGCTGTGCCAGCGACCAGGTGGGGAACGTGTTGGTGCTGAAACGCGAGTGCACCAGTGCCAGACCGCTCGTCAGATAGGGGTTCGTCAGGTCGGGATAGTATTGGCGCACCTGCATCGACGAGAGCATTCCCTTGTAGACGATGCTCGTATTGCTGAGCGAGCAGATGTAGAAGTCGCGGTTGGAGATGCGACGTTCAATCTTTTTCCTTATTATATATAGCGTGCGCGCGAGGGTTACGCCTTCGATGGGGTTGGGCGAGGTGATGAAAACCTGCTTTATGTCGGGTTCGTTGCTCAGTGCCACACGTCCCAGACAGTCGGGATTTGTGGGCACTGCGCGCAGGTGCATCAACTGCAGTCCTTCGCGCTCAATCTCTTCAATCATCACGCTGAGAATCTCCTGCTGTGCCTTCTCCTCCTTGGGCAGGAAGACGAGACCGGTGCCATACTTGCCTTTCTCGGGCACGGGTATGCCCTGCAGCAGTATGAACTCGTGGGGTATCTGCAGCATGATGCCTGCACCGTCGCCGTCTTTTCCCACTTCGGCTCCGCGGTGGCGCATGTTTTCGAGCACGCGCAGGGCGTTGTCCACCAGCTCGTGACTCTTGTTACCGTGGATGTTCACTACCATTCCCACGCCGCAGGCGTCGTGCTCGTAATCGCTCTGGTAGAGTCCGCGCGGCTCTGTTTGCAATTTACATTTTGCCATGATATTTCTGTTTTATCTTTCTTTTTACCTCAATTCGATTGCAAAGTTATACCAAAAAGATAACATACGAAACTTTTTGCTGACTTTTTTCACTTTTATTTTTGAATTTGCTTTTATTTTGTTACAGAATCGAGGCGTTTTAATTTCAAATCGATATTAAATAACGGCTATTTTGTTTCAGTTTATCATTAAAATAAAATTTCTTCAATCATTTTGTAACCATTTTCTTTGTGTTTCTTACATTTTGCCGTACCTTTGCAGTCGAAAACTTAACGTTAAGTGTGTGTATTAACTTTATTAAGGTAAAAAGACATGAAAAGGATTGAAGCTATCATCCGGAAAACGAAGTTTGAGGATGTAAAGGAAGCCTTGCTGAAGTCGGACATCAACTGGTTTGAATACCACAACGTGCACGGCATCGGCCAAAGTCGCGAGGAGCGCATCTACCGAGGTGTGCAGTACTCGACCGACGTGATTGAGCGCGTAGCGCTGAGCATCGTCTGCCGCGACCAGTTCGTAGAACCCACGGTGAAGGTAATCCTGCAAGTGGCACACACGGGCGAGATTGGTGACGGACGCATTTTCGTGAGCGACATAGTGGACACATGGTCCATACGCACCGGCGAAAACGGCGACACTGTACTGAGAGACAAAAAGTAGAAGTTGCCCTTCCTCGCACGTCGCCGGGAGGACGCCCTCGGCAAGAAGCCTGTCCGCGCCCGAACGACGATGGTCTGAGACAACCTCAAAAACGCACCGTGGTGCGTTGGGCGTCGCACCGTGGTGCGAAGGCCTTCGCAACGTGGTGCGTCAGGCGACGCAACGCAGTGCTTCTCCACGGGAGATGCTGCGGACCACACGACTGCTTCCGCAAGGGCCCGCGGACACAGCGCGACGGCGACGAGGAAAAGGACGATTAAGTTTAACAAAAAAAGAAACAGAAAAATGAACGAAATAGGATTATCACTGGACACCGTATGGATGCTGCTGGCAGCCATGCTGGTATTCTGGATGCAACCAGGTTTTGCGCTGTGCGAGGCCGGCTTCACCCGTTCGAAGAACACGGCCAACATACTGATGAAGAATTTTGTCGACTTCATGTTCGGTTCCCTCCTGTTCTTCTTCATCGGATTCGGATTCATGTTCGGCAGCGACGGCGCCGGATTCATCGGTCTGCCCAACTGGGGCGATCTCTCTTTCTACCAGGGCGACCTCCCCGTGGAGGGCTTCCTGATTTTCGAGACGGTATTCTGCGCCACGGCAGCCACCATCGTCAGCGGTGCAATGGCCGAGCGCACCAAGTTCTCGATGTATCTGGTTTACAGCGCTGCCATCTCGCTTTTTATCTATCCCATTGAGGGTCACTGGACATGGGGCGGAGGCTGGCTCATGAACGACACCGACGGTTCGTTCATGATGAGCCTCTTCGGCGACGTGTTCCACGACTTTGCCGGTTCGGCCATCGTACACAGCGTGGGCGGTGTGCTGGCCCTGATAGGTGCCATAGCTCTGGGACCGCGCATCGGCAAGTATAGCAGCGACGGCAAGAGCCGCGCCATCCCGGGCCACAACCTGACGATAGCCGCGCTGGGCGTCTTCATCCTCTGGCTGGGCTGGTTCGGCTTCAACCCCGGCTCGCAGCTGGCAGCCTCGGGCGAAGTGAACCGAGTGGCCATCAGCCACGTCTTCCTGACCACCAACCTGGCCGCCGTGGCTGGCGGAATGGCCACGATGTTCACCACGTGGCTGAAGTATGGCAAGCCCTCGCTCTCGCTGACACTCAACGGCGTGCTGGCGGGTCTCGTGGGCATCACGGCCGGATGCGACATGGTATCGCCCGTCGGCGCCGTAGCCATCGGACTCATCTGCGGCATCGTGCTCGTCTTCTCCATCGATTTCATCGACCACTGCCTCCACATCGACGACCCCGTAGGTGCCAGCAGTGTGCACGGCGTATGCGGCATCCTCGGAACCCTGCTCACCGGCCTGTTCTCTACGAGCAACGGAGCGTTCTACGGCCACGGATGGGGCTTCTTCGGAGCACAGTGCTTCGGCATTCTCATCATCGACCTCTGGGCAGCCATCTGCGGCGTAGCGCTCTTCTATGGCATTAAGAAGCTGCACGGACTGCGCGTGGACAGCCGCATCGAGGAGGAAGGTCTCGACATCTACGAGCACGGAGAAAGTTGTTATAACTGATATGAAAGGAGGAAAATGACATGAAAAAGATATTTATGTTTGCATTGGGTCTGGCAGCAGTCGCTGCCACCCATGCAGAAGACAATAAGATTGAAACGACCATCGCCAGCGACTTCGTGAGCCAATACATCTGGCGTGGACAGGACCTGGGTAGCGTGGCCGTACAGCCCACACTGGGCATAGGCTGGAAAGGACTGAGCCTGACGGCTTGGGGCAGCTACGGTCTCGTGGACAAAGACGACACCAAGGAGTTCGACCTGACACTGGGCTACAACATCGGCGGGCTGAACGTGGGCATCACCGACTACTGGTTCAACGAAGGTCTCGAACGCAAGGGACGCTACTTCAAGTACAAAGCACACGGCACGAACCACGTCTTCGAAGCCAACATAGGCTACGACTTCGGCGTGGCCAGCATACAGTGGTACACAAACTTTGCAGGCAACGACGGTGTGAACAAGGACGGCGACCGCGCCTACAGCAGCTATGTGGAAGTGGCCGCACCCTTCCGTCTGGCCAAGGTGGACTGGTCGGCAGCCGTGGGCGCAGTGCCCTATGCAACCGACTTCTACGACACGCGAGGCTTTGCCGTCACGAACATCTCGCTGAAAGCCACGAAAGACATACGGGTGACCGACTCGTTCAGCATCCCAATCTTCGGGCAGGTGGCAGCCAACCCACGGTCGCAGAAAGCCTACCTCGTGGTGGGATTCACGCTGCAGCCGTAAGCCCTCGCAGAACATAAAAAGAAACAAACCGGAAAAAGATAAAGAGCATCCATGGAAGAACTGAAGCACGAATGTGGGGTGGCAATGATAAGACTGCTGAAACCCCTGAAATACTACGAGCAGAAGTACGGCACCAGCCGCTACGCACTGAACAAACTATACCTGCTCATGGAAAAACAACACAACCGCGGGCAGGAAGGAGCAGGAGCGGCCTGCGTAAACATGGATGCACCGGTGGGAACGGAATACATGTTCCGCGAACGGGCGATGGGCAAAGACGCCATCACCGAGATATTCAAGAATATGGACGAGTCCTTCACAGGACAACTGTACATGGGCCATCTGCGCTACTCGACGACCGGCAAGAGTGGTCTGCAATATGTCCATCCCTTTCTGCGACGCAACAACTGGAGAGCCAAGAACCTCTGTCTGTGTGGCAACTTTAACATGACAAATATCGACGAGGTATTCCAGCTGTTGACAACCCAAGGACAGTCGCCGCGAATCTATGGCGACTCCTATATCACGCTCGAGCTGATGGGACATCGTCTCGACCGCGAGGTGGAGCGACTTTTCGCCGAAGCAAAAGGGAAAGGACTGGAGGGAACAGACATCACGAGCTACATCGACGGGAATGTGCAGATGGCAAATGTGCTGAAAACTACAATGCCCCACTTCGACGGGGGCTACGTAATGTGTGGACTCACAGGCAGCGGCGAGATGTTTGCCGTACGCGACCCCTGGGGAATACGACCCGCATACTATTATCAAGACGACGAGGTGGTGGTGGTGGCCTCGGAACGTCCCGTGATTCAAACCACCTTCGACCTGACAGCAAGCGACATTGTAGAATTGCAACCCGGGCAGGCGCTCATCATAAACAAGAACGGCGAGAGCAGCCTGGAACAAATACTGCCGAAAGAAGAATACAATGCCTGCTCATTCGAACGCATCTATTTCAGCCGTGGTTCCGACCGCGACATCTATCAGGAACGAAAACGACTGGGCGAACAACTGACACAGCCCATAATGAATGCCATTGAAGACGATGTGACCCACACCGTCTTTTCCTATATTCCCAACACAGCCGAAGTGGCCTTCTGCGGCATGACCGACGGTTTCCGACGGCTTCACTTCGACGTGCGAACGGAAAAAGTGGTATGGAAAGACATCAAGCTGCGCACCTTCATCACCGAAGGAACAGAGCGTAACGACCTCGCAGCTCACGTCTATGACATCAGCTACGGCAGTCTGAATCCCTATGAAGACTATCTTGTCATCATCGACGATTCGATTGTCCGCGGCACCACCTTACGCGAAAGCATCTTCAAGATTCTCGACCGCCTCCATCCAAAGAAGATTGTGATGGTCAGCAGTTCTCCACAGATTCGATATCCCGATTACTACGGCATCGACATGTCGCATCTGGAGGAACTCTGCGCCTTCCGCGCTGCCATCGCCCTCATCAAGGAACGAGGAATGGAACAGCTGATAAACGACGTTTATAAAGCCTGCAAAGACGACACACAGCAGAGCACAAATCACGTCCGTGCCATCTATGCACCCTTCACAACGGAGGAAATCAGCAACAAGATCGTTGAGATGCTTCGTCCGGAGGGAATGGAAGCGCCCGTGGAACTGGTGTTCCAGAGCATCGAAGGATTGCACACCGCCTGCCCCAACCATCCGGGTGACTGGTATTTCACCGGTCACTACCCCACTCCGGGCGGCATCCGCATGGTAAATAAAGCATTCATTAATTATATAGAGAACAACAAATAGTATGTGTGGAATAGTAGGATACATAGGACATAAGAATGCCTATCCGATTTTGATCAAAGGGCTGAAAAGGCTCGAGTACAGAGGATATGACAGCGCAGGAGTAGCGCTGATCAGCGAAGAGGGAAACCTGAATGTGTATAAAGCAAAGGGAAAGGTAGCCGACCTCGAAGCGCATTGCCAGGAAAAAGACATCACAGGATATGCCGGAATTGCTCACACACGATGGGCCACACACGGCGAGCCATCCAGCGCAAACGCCCATCCCCACTATTCAGCATCGGGAAGGCTGGCCCTCATCCACAACGGCATCATCGAAAACTATCTGACACTGAAAGAGAATCTCATCAGCCGTGGATTCACTTTCAAGAGCGACACAGACACCGAAGTGCTCGTACAGCTTATTGAGCACATCATGCTCAGTAACTCGCTGCCACTGCTCGAAGCCGTTCAAGTAGCCCTGCACCAAGTCATCGGAGCATACGCCATCGCCATTCTCGACCGTGAGCATCCCGACACCGTCATCTGTGCCCGGCAGAGTTCGCCACTCGTCGTGGGGCTCGGCAGCGACAATGAATTTTATCTTGCCTCCGATACTAGCCCCATTGCAGAATACACTGACAAGGTCGTTTTCCTGAACGAAGGAGACATCGCGGTGCTGCAACTGGGTAAGAAATTGCAGGTGGTGAACATGGACAATGTGAAACAACACCCCAAAGTAAAGCAGATAGACGTCACCCTCGGGCAACTCGAGAAAGGAGGCTACCCGTACTTCATGCTCAAAGAAATCTTTGAGCAGCCTGACTGTCTCCGCAACTGCATGAGAGGACGCATCAACGTAGACGCCGACCGCATCACCCTCTCAGCCGTAATCGACTATCGCAAGCGACTCATCGAAGCACGCCGTTTCATCATCGTAGCATGCGGCACAAGCTGGCATGCAGGGCTCATCGGAAAACAACTCATCGAAAATCTCTGTCGAATACCCGTAGAAGTCGAATACGCCTCAGAGTTCCGCTATTGCAATCCCGTGATATATCCCGACGATGTCGTCATCGCCATATCCCAAAGCGGCGAGACAGCCGACACACTCGCTGCCATCAATCTGGCACACGAGGCAGGTGCCTTCGTCTTCGGTATTTGCAACGCCATCGGAGCCAGCATTCCCCGACAGACACAGACCGGTGTTTATATTCACGTCGGTCCAGAAATCGGTGTAGCCTCCACCAAAGCATTCACCGGGCAAGTCACCGTACTCTCCATGCTGGCACTCTGCCTCGCAGCCGAACGGAAAACCATCTCAGCCGAACAATACAAACAGATGGTCAGCGAACTTACCAAAGTGCCCGAGAAGATGGAAGAAGCGCTGAAGATAAACAAGCAGATAGAAAAGCTGGCACCCATATTCACCTATGCCAAGAACTGCCTCTATCTGGGACGCGGCTACAACTATCCAGTTGCACTCGAAGGCGCACTCAAACTGAAGGAAATAAGCTACATCCACGCCGAAGGATATCCCGCAGCCGAGATGAAGCACGGCCCTATCGCCCTCATCGACTCCGAGATGCCTGTCTTCGTGATTGCAACTCGCGACAAGCTCTACGAGAAAGTAATCTCCAACATTCAGGAAGTGCGAGCCCGTGGAGGACGCGTCACAGCACTTGTCACCAAAGGCGATGAACAGATACGCAAGTTGGCCGACCACGTCATCGAATTGCCCGACACACTGGAATGCTTCCAGCCGCTCGTAGCCTCCATACCGCTCCAGCTACTGGCCTACCACATAGCTGTCTGCAAAGGAAAAGACGTGGACCGACCCAGGAATCTGGCAAAGAGCGTTACCGTTGAATAATTCACAATGCATAATTCATAATTTTATAAAGATATGTGTGGAATAGTATCAATCCTGAACGTAAAGCAACAGACACCGCAGTTGCGACAGAAAGCACTGCAGATGAGCAAAAAAATACGTCACCGTGGTCCTGACTGGAGCGGCATCTATTGTGGTGGCTCAGCCATTTTGGCACACGAAAGACTAAGCATCGTGGACCCCGAATCGGGTGGGCAGCCACTATTCTCGCCCGACCGCAAGCAAGTGCTGGCAGTCAACGGCGAGATATACAACCATCAGGACATACGCCGACGCTATGCCGGACGCTATGACTTTCAGACAGGCAGCGACTGTGAAGTGATTCTCGCTCTCTATCGCGACAAAGGCATCGACTTCCTTGAGGACCTCAGTGGCATCTTCGCCTTCGTGCTTTACGACGAGGAGCGTGATGAGTTTCTCGTAGCCCGTGACCCCATCGGCGTCATTCCTCTCTACATTGGGTATGACAGCGACGGAACCGTCTATGTGGCATCCGAACTGAAAGCCCTCGAAGGACAGTGCGAACGCTATGAGCCCTTCCTCCCCGGTCATTACTACTGGAGTGCAGAGCCCGGCATGAAACGCTACTACACTCGCGACTGGATGCAGTTCGATGCGGTCAAGGACAATCCCGCCAGCGTATCTGACATTCACGATGCGCTCGAGAATGCAGTGCGCAGGCAACTCATGTCCGATGTGCCCTACGGCGTGCTGCTCTCCGGAGGTCTCGACTCATCGGTCATCTCTGCACTCGCAGAGAAATTCTCGGAGATGCGCATCGAGGACGATGGCCGTACACGAGCCCACTGGCCCCGCCTTCACTCCTTCGCCGTCGGGTTGAAAGGAGCACCCGACCTGGGCAAGGCACGACTCGTGGCCGACCATATCGGCACCGTGCATCACGAAATTAACTACACCATTCAGGAAGGACTCGACGCCATCCGTGACGTCATCTACTACATCGAGACCTACGATGTCACCACCGTCCGTGCCTCTACACCTATGTACCTCCTCGCCCGTGTCATCAAGTCGATGGGCATCAAGATGGTACTTTCGGGCGAGGGAGCTGACGAAATCTTCGGCGGTTATCTCTATTTCCACAAGGCACCGTCGGCACAGGCCTTCCACGAAGAGACCGTACGCAAACTCTCCAAGTTGCATCTCTACGACTGTCTCCGCGCCAACAAGAGCCTCTCGGCGTGGGGTGTTGAGGGCCGCGTACCCTTCCTTGACAAGGAGTTTCTCGACGTAGCCATGCGAACGAATCCCGAAGCCAAGATGTGTCCCGGCACCACGATGGAGAAGCGCATCGTACGCGAGGCTTTTGCATCCATGCTGCCCCACGAAGTGGCATGGCGACAGAAGGAACAGTTCAGCGACGGCGTAGGCTACTCATGGATTGACACGCTGAAGCAGATAACCGCAGAAGCTGTCACAGACGAACAGATGGCACATGCTGCCGAACGCTTCCCCATCAATCCGCCGAAGAACAAGGAGGAGTATTATTACCGCACCATCTTTGCCGAGCATTTCCCCAGCGATTCCGCTGCGCGCAGTGTGCCCAGCGAAGCCAGTGTAGCATGCTCCACCGCCATTGCGCTGGAGTGGGACGAAGCTTTCCGCAACATGAACGACCCAAGCGGACGAGCCGTCAAGGGCGTTCACGAGCAGGCATACTGACATACGTTTTTACAAATCCCTTTGCGCCGTGCACCGTTTCATATCGGTGTGCGGCGCAACTATTTATGTCATTTCCTTTGTTATTCGCCCGATTCTTCGTAATTTCGCCTCGCGAATGGAGAAGATAATTTTAGGCATCGACCCGGGCACCACGCTGATGGGCTATGGTGTACTACGGATAGTCGACCGCAAGGCCGAAGTGCTGGCGATGGGTGTCATCGACCTGCGTCGCTACGCCGACCACTATCTGAAACTGGGCCGCATCTTCGAACGCGTGTCGGGCATCATCGAGGCCTATCTGCCCGACGAAATGGCCATCGAAGCGCCCTTTTTCGGCAAGAACGTGCAGAGCATGCTCAAGCTGGGGCGAGCACAAGGCGTGGCCATGGCGGCGGCCATCAGCCGGCAGGTGCCCATCACCGAATACGCTCCCATGAAAATCAAAATGGCCATCACAGGCAATGGCAATGCCAGCAAGGAACAGGTGGCATTCATGTTGCAGAAGATGCTGCACCTCGACCAGGAGGAAATGGGACGCTATCTTGATGCTTCCGATGCGCTGGGCGCCGCCTATTGCCATTTTCTCCAGATGGGCCGACCGACCACAGACCGCAAGTACAACAGTTGGAAGGATTTTGCCAACAAGAATGCGGACAGGATTAAACATTAGAACCCCCATTTTTATTTTCCCGACACGTGAGAATTAGCATACACAACGGTGTTCCGCGCCATCCCGACTGGCGAATGGCCGAACCCATCAATCTGGAGATTAACGATGGCGAACAACTGGCCATCGTGGGCGACAATGCTGCAGGAAAGACGCGACTGGTGGAGATTCTCACCGGCCACTATCCCCTACTCCTCACCGAGGTGCAGTATGACTTCGGGCCGGCCGAGCGGCGGCTGGTGAGCGAAAACGTGAAGTATATCACCTTTCGCGACTCGTATGGCGAGGGCGACCGCACCTATTATCATCAGCAGCGATGGAACCAGCATGACATCGGGCCGGACATGCCCACACCGCGCTCAATTCTGGGCGAGAACCTGGCCGACTTCCAATCGACAGCCTCCGGAACGGGGCTTTTCCGCGATGAACTGCTCGACAAGCCCATCGTCACCCTGAGCAGCGGCGAACTGAGGCGCTTCCAACTGGCACGTGCGCTGTCTCACCGCCCCCGCGTGATGATTCTCGACAATCCCTTCATCGGCCTCGATGCCTCCACCCGCGACCAGCTGCGGATGCTGTTGGGCCGACTGACCCAGGACACAGGGCTGCTGCTCATTCTGGTGCTGAGCCGTCCCGACGAAGTGCCCGATTTCGTCACACACATACTGCCCGTAGAGGGCCTGCGACTGCTGCCAAAGCTGACACGCGAAGAGTTCTTCCGCCAATATGAGACCGAGAGCGGCCCCGTCCTGCACGACAGAAGTACCGATCAGGTTTCACCGACGGGGAACGAAATCATACGTCTGAACCACGTGAGCATCCGATATGGCGAGCGAACGATTCTGCGCGACCTCTGCTGGACTGTCCGCGAGGGTGAGCGATGGGCGCTGACGGGCGAGAATGGTTCCGGAAAGAGTACCCTGCTCAGTCTGGTCTGTGCCGACAATCCGCAGTCCTATGCCTGCGACATACGGCTCTTCGGGCGCCAGCGCGGCACGGGCGAGAGCATCTGGGACATCAAGCGCCACATCGGATACGTCAGCCCCGAGATGCACCGGGCATACCAGCGAGATATGCCTGCGGTGGACATCGTGGCCAGCGGGCTCAGCGACTCGGTGGGGCTCTACGTGCGGCCGCGTCCCGAACAGCGCACACAGTGCCTGCAATGGATGAAACGCTTCGGCATAGAACACCTGGCCGAGCGCACGTTCCTGCGACTGAGCAGCGGCGAACAGCGTCTGTGTCTGCTGGTGCGCGCCTTCGTGAAAGACCCGCGACTGCTCATCCTCGACGAGCCCCTGCATGGCCTCGACCTGAACCGACGCAGGCACGTGAGACAGATTATCGAGGACTTCGCCACACAGGAAGGAAAAACGCTCGTGATGGTCTCGCACTACGCCGAGGAACTGCCGCCATGCATCACACATCACCTGCGGCTGGAGCGCAACTGACGGGAAATAATCGTTACAATTTTCTTTTCGACATTCGGCACAGAAAAGTTTTTTCAATGTCGAAGCATGTTGCGCAGCCTGACGCACCGTGTTGCGACGGGCGTCGCACCACGGTGCGTCGCTGAGAGAAGCGCGTTTCGGCAACAATTTCGGAGGAACAGCAAGGAAAACGCAAAATTTTCGACTATTGAAAATCAGACGCTTATATTTGCCGATTATTCAGTTCTTCACCTCAACGAAGCGAAGGCCACCGATTCTCACATTTCCTCACGTCACTTTTCGACACCCCTTGCATCAGGGCGAAAGACCACACATGACTATTTCATGACACGCAGACGTGCTGAGCGTTGCTCAAAGGTACTTTCGCGCGAGAAAATCAAAACAAGTTTTGTTTTTCTGCTCACTTAATCGTAACTTTGCAGCCGCTAAGAGAATACATAATGAAAGTAGCCGTTGTAAAATACAATGCCGGAAACATCTATTCGGTGGTGCGCGCCCTGCAGCGAATGGGGGTCGAACCGGTGCTCACCGACGATGCCCGGACACTGCAGCAGGCCGACCGCGTGCTCTTCCCGGGACAGGGCGAGGCCAGCACGGCCATGCAATATCTGCGCGAGCGGGGGCTCGACAACGTGATTCGCCAACTGACACAACCCGTGCTGGGCATCTGCATCGGCCAGCAGCTGATGTGCAGCCACTCGGAGGAGGGCGACACAGACTGTCTGGGAATCTTCGACGTGCCCGTGGTGCGCTTCCAGCCGCTGCGCCACGAGGACAAAGTGCCGCACATGGGATGGAACCAGCTGGAGAAACTCGCCTCACCTCTCTTCGAAGGCATCGGTGAGGGAGCCTACGTCTATTTCGTACACAGCTACTACGTGCCCGTCTGCCCTGAGGCCATCGCCACCACCAACTACGCGCAGACCTTCAGCTCCGCCCTGCACAAGGACAATTTCTATGCCACACAGTTCCATCCCGAAAAGAGCGGAAGCGTGGGCGAAAAAATACTACAGAACTTCCTGAAACTATGATAGAACTGATTCCAGCCATAGACCTCATCGATGGAAAATGTGTCCGTCTGACAAAAGGCGACTACGAGACGAAGAAAGTCTACGCCGACGACCCCGTGGCCATGGCCAAGGAGTTCGAGCAGATGGGGTTCAAGAGGCTGCACGTGGTGGACCTGGACGGAGCCAAGAGCCACCATGTGGTGAACGACCAAGTGTTGCGCAACATCACTCGGGCTACTCGCCTGACGGTGGACTTCGGCGGCGGCGTGATGCAGTGCGCCTTCGATGCCGGTGCAGCCATGGTGACGGTGGGCAGCATAGCCGTAACACAGCCCGAAACATTCCTGCGATGGCTCGGGACATACGGCCCCGAACGCCTCATACTGGGAGCCGACGTGCGCAACGGTATGATAAGCATCAACGGATGGCAGGAGCAGAGCCAGCAGAAGCTCACCGATTTTCTGGCCACCTACATCGCAGCAGGCACCTGCAACGTGCTCTGCACCGAAATAAGTCGCGACGGGATGCTGCAGGGACCGGCACTGGAACTCTATCGCGAAGTGATGAAGGCTCATCCCAAATGTCACCTGATTGCCAGCGGAGGCGTTTCGGGAATCGACGACATACTGCAACTGCAGGCAGCTGGCATACCGGCAGTCGTGTTCGGGAAAGCCATATACGAAGGTCGCATCGACCTGCACACACTGCTGGACACCATAAAGAGAAACGAATGTTAGCAAAACGCATCATACCCTGTCTGGATGTCAAGGACGGACAGACTGTCAAAGGCACCAACTTCGTAAACCTGCGGCAGGCAGGCGATCCCGTGGAACTGGGACGCATCTACAGCGAGCAAGGCGCCGACGAGCTGGTGTTTCTGGACATCACCGCCAGCCACGAAGGACGCAAGACCTTCGGCGAGATGGTGCGCCGCGTGGCGGCAGAACTGACCATCCCGTTCACGGTAGGCGGAGGCATCAGCGAACTACGCGACGTGGAGCGGATGCTGAACGCCGGAGCCGACAAGGTGAGCATCAACAGTGCCGCCCTCCATCGGCCCGACTTGATAAACGAAATCGTACGGAACTTCGGAAGTCAGGTGTGCGTGGTGGCCATCGACGCACGTCTCGATGCAAGGGGATGGACCTGCTACCTGAACGGAGGACGCATCGCCACACAGCGCGGCCTCTTCGAATGGGCTCGCGAAGCCAACGACCGCGGCGCAGGAGAAATTCTCTTCACCAGCATGAACCACGACGGAGTGAAGACCGGATTTGCCAACGAAGCCCTGGCACAACTGGCCAGCGAACTATCCATTCCCGTGATAGCCTCAGGAGGAGCAGGAGCCAAGGAACATTTCCGCGATGCCTTCACCCTGGGACACGCCGATGCCGCACTGGCCGCCAGCGTCTTCCACTTCGGAGAAATAAAGATTGAAGAACTGAAACAATACCTGGCGCAGGAAGGAATCAGCGTCAGGAGACAATAAAAAGAAAGACATCATGAAGATAGACTTCGAAAAGTGCGGCGGGCTGGTGCCTGCCATCATCCAAGATGCCGACACGAAACAAGTGCTGATGCTCGGCTACATGAACCAGGAAGCCTTCGACCGCACACTCGAGACAAAACTGGTAACCTTCTGGAGCCGCAGCCGGAAATGTCTGTGGACCAAAGGAGAGACAAGCGGCAACGTGCTCCATCTGGTGGACATCAAGAACGACTGCGACGGCGACACACTGTTGGTGCGCGTTCATCCCGAGGGTCCTACCTGCCACACCGGCACAGATACCTGCTGGGGCGAACGCAACGAGCGCAATCCACTGCTCTTCCTTTCGGAACTGAGCGACTTCATCGAGAAGCGTCACAGCGAGATGCCCGAAGGAAGCTACACGACATCGCTATTCCGCGACGGACTGAACAGGATGGCACAGAAAGTGGGCGAAGAAGCACTCGAACTGGTCATCGAGGCCACCAACGGCACCAACGAACGCCTGCTCTACGAAGGCTCCGACATGCTCTACCACCTCATCGTCCTCCTCACCAGCAAGGGACTCCGCATCGAACAGATGGCATCCGAACTGCAGGAACGACACAACCCCGGATGGAAGAAACATTGACGACATGATTATCGAATACAAAAACATACAGATAAGACGCGGAGAATATCTGGTGCTGAACGATGTCAACCTGCAAGTCGAGCAGGGTGAGATGGTCTATCTGATGGGAGCCGTCGGCTCGGGAAAGACATCGCTTCTGAAATCCTTCTACGGAGAAATTCCCTGCGAAGGCGAGCAAGCCGATGTCCTGGGTTTCGACCTTCTCCACCTCAAGACCAGCCGCCAGCCATCGTTACGTCGCCAACTGGGAATTGTCTTTCAAGACTTCCGCTTGATGCCCGACCGCACCGTCTTCGAAAATCTCGATTTCGTGCTGCGAGCCACCGACTGGAAGAATCTCTCACATCGCGAGGAGCGAATCCACGAAGTGCTGCAGATGGTGCGCCTCGAAGACACCATCAACCGCCCCACCTATGAACTGTCGGGAGGCGAACAGCAGCGAATCGGCATTGCACGCGCCCTGCTGAACAAGCCCAAACTCATTCTGGCAGACGAGCCCACAGGCAACCTCGACCCGGAGAACGGCGAGCTAATCCTCGCCATCCTCGACGAGATACGCCGACAGGAGGGAGCCACCATCATACTCTCCACCCACAATCCACTCTGGCCACAATACTTCCCCGGGACAGTATTCCAGTGCGCCGACCACATCATCAAAGAAATATAAACACCCCTCAAAAAACATAGACCCCAAATGAAAGTACTGAAATTCGGCGGCACCTCCGTCGGTTCGCCACAGCGAATGAAAGACGTGGCAAAGCTCATCACCAGCCCCCAGGAGCAGAAAATCGTCGTCCTCTCGGCCATGTCAGGCACAACAAACCTGCTCGTCGAAATCTCGGAATACCTCTACAAGAAGAATCCCGAAGGAGCAAATACACTCATCAACCGCATGGAGGCCACCTATCTCCAGCATGCCGAAGAACTCTACCAGACTGAGGAGTGGAAGCAGCAGACACGTCAGTTCCTGCAGGAAGAGTTTGCTTATCTGCGCTCCTTCACCAAGGTGCACGTGACATCGTTCGAAGAGAAAGTCATCCTTGCGCAGGGCGAAATCATCAGCACCAACATGATGACAAACCTGTTGCTCGAACAGGGAGTCAGTGCCATCCTTCTCAATGCACTCGACATCGTCCGCACCGACAAGAACGCCGAGCCTGACTTCAACTACATCCGTCAGCGCATCACTGCTGCCCTCAAGGACAATCCCCAGCAGAACATCTACATCATCCAGGGCTTCATCTGTCGCAATGCCTACGGCGAGATTGACAACCTGCTGCGCGGAGGTTCCGACTACACCGCATGTCTGCTGGGCGCAGCCATTCAGGCCGAGGAGATACAGATCTGGACCGACATAGACGGGATGCACAACAACGACCCGCGCGTCGTTCCCAACACCGAGCCGGTGCGACAACTTCACTTCGAGGAAGCTGCTGAGCTCGCCTACTTCGGTGCAAAGATACTGCATCCCACCTGCATCCAGCCTGCAAAGTTTGCTGCTGTGCCCGTACGTCTCCTCAACACCCTCAACCCCTCGGCGCCCGGAACCATCATCGACAACAACTTCCAGCAGGGCAAGATAAAAGCGGTTGCTGCCAAAGACAACATCACCTGCATTCAGATACAGAGCAGCCGCATGCTCCTCGCTTACGGATTCCTGCGCAAGGTCTTCGAGCTCTTCGAGGTGCACAAGACCCCTATCGACATGGTATGCACCAGCGAGGTGGGCGTTTCTGTCACCATCGACAACCCCAACCACCTCAGCGACATCGTTGACGAACTCAAGAAATACGGCACCGTCAGTGTGGACCGCGACATGGTCATCATCTGCGTCGTCGGCGACCTCGACACTCAGAACATCGGCTTCGAGACCCTCGCCTGCAAGGCTCTGCAGCACATACCCGTCAGAATGATAAGCTACGGAGGCTCCAACCACAACATATCCTTCCTCGTGAAGGCGCAAGACAAGGCTCGTACACTCCAGGCCCTCAGCGAAACACTTTTCCATTAAGACCTGATAACATTCAATTTGTTATGGAAAAAGGAACTTTTCCCATCGACCGCTTCCAGCAGATGCAGACGCCGTTCTACTACTACGACATTCCCCTGCTGAACCAGACACTCCAGACCCTGCAGGACCAGCTCCGCGCCCATCCCGACTACCATCTCCACTACGCCGTCAAGGCCAATGCCAACCCTGCCATCCTGCGTCACATTCAGGAGGCCGGTTTCGGAGCCGACTGCGTCAGCGGAGGAGAGATACAGGCAGCCCTCGACGCAGGCTTCTCGCCTCAGAGCATCGTCTTTGCCGGAGTGGGCAAGGCCGACTGGGAAATACAGCTCGCCCTGCGCGCACAGATACATAGTTTCAACGTAGAGAGCATTCCCGAACTCGAAGTCATCAACCAGCTGGCCGTAGAAATGCAGCAGACGGCCAACGTGAGCCTGCGCATCAACCCCGACGTGGGCGCACACACCCACCACAACATCACCACCGGACGTGCCGAGAACAAATTCGGCATCGCCATGGACCGCATGAAGGACACCATACGCCAGGCCCTCGCCATGAGCAACGTGCGTTTCGTCGGACTGCACTTCCACATAGGTAGCCAGATACTCCAGATGGACGACTTCGTAGCCCTCGCCCAACGCATCAACGAGTTGCAGGACCGCCTCGAGCAGGCCGGCATACGCGACATACGTCACATCAACGTGGGCGGAGGTCTCGGCATCGACTACACCGACCCCAACGGGCACCCCATCCCCACGTTCGGTGACTATTTCCAGACCTACGCCACCCACCTGCGCCTGCGCCCCGGACAGCAGCTCCATTTCGAGCTCGGCCGTGCCGTCGTCGGACAGATGGGCACCCTCATCACGCGCTGCCTCTACGTCAAACCCACCGCCACACGCCAGTTCGCCATCGTCGATGCCGGCATGACCGACCTCATCCGCCCTGCCCTCTACGATGCCTATCACCGCATAGAAAACATCACCAGCAGTGAGCCCGAGGAGACATACGACGTCGTAGGACCCATCTGCGAGAGCAGCGACGTCTTCGTGCGCGACCATCGGATGAACCGCACACAGCGCGGAGACCTCATCGCCATACGCTCTGCCGGAGCATACGGCGAGATAATGGCAAGCCGATATAACCTCCGGCGACTGCCCGGCAGCTACACGAGCGACGAAATCTGAGCCATCGGCAACCGACAGGAAACGCAACGTGCTGCGACGGGCATCGCAACGTGCTGCGACGGCTGTCGCACCGTGGTGCGTCGGGCCGAAAAACGTGGTGCGTTCTTCTGAATGCTAAAAGACAAATGACCAATTCGGATTAAAAAGATGCAGATTCTTTTGCCCTGCGCCAGATTTAACTTAACAACGTAACCCCTTGCCTGAATATGGAATCAGCTCCATTATACTTAATTTTCCTCCTGCTGTGGATAGCGTCTCTGTGGCCGGCCATCCGCCTGTGTCGGCTGGGACGAATCAGCAAACGGCAGGAACGGGAGCCGCTGCGGGCCGACGTGCCTCCGGCATCCATCGTCATCGCATGTCACAACAACGCTCCGCAACTGAGGGAAAATCTGCCGGCACTGCTCCAACAGGAATATCCAACCGAGTTTGAGGTCATCGTAGTGGACATGCACAGCACCGACGAGACGAAAGACCTGCTGGAAAATTTCGCTTACACCTATCCCCACCTGCACCACACCCACTGCCCCACCACCGCGCGCGACATCAGCCTGCAACGTCTGGCTCTCACGCTGGGAGTGAGGGCGGCTGCACACGAATGGATAGTCTTCACCGAAGCAGACTGCACCGTTTCGGGTCCGCAGTGGCTGCTACACATGACGCAACCATGCACCGACGAGCGCGACGCTGTGCTGGGAGTGATGCTCTACGACGAGGACGGCACCTGGCGCGGACGCAAGTTCCAGTTCTTCCACCTGTGGCAGCAGACGCTGTGGCTGCCCCATGCCATACATCATGCTCCCTACCAGGCCGACGGAGCAGCGCTCTGCTATCGCCGCAGCCACTTCATGCAGCACCAGGGTTTCGCCTCGAGTGCCCTGTGGGAAGTGGGAGCCGAGACGCTGCTGGTAAACCACAACATACGCGCCGGACGCTGCGATGCCAACCTGCGCCCGCAAGCCATCGTACGCAAACCGCTGCCGACAAATCACAAATGGCGCGAAGACTCTCTACGCTCGGTGGCGACACACCACCAGATACGGCAAGGGTTTCTCTATCTTCTCAGCTACGCCTTCCGCGAGACATGCCACCTGCTCTTCCCCCTGTCAGCCATCTCCCTGTTTGCAGTGGCCTGGGGAAATCCGTATGTAATGGTACCTGTGGCACTCATGTGGCTCGCGCTGATTGTGCTGCGGCTGGTAATGTTCCGCCAGACCACACGCCAGCTGGGCATCCGCTCCTTCAATCTCAGCCTGCCATGGCTGCTCCATATGCCTTTGATATGGGGCATCTCGGCCTGGTTACGCTGGCTGGGCAGCGACAAGAAAATGTTCCGTAAGAAATTTGTCTGAGAATATATGCAAAGTATTCCCTTCATAGCTTGGTGTCTGGAACACCTCAACTATTGGGTGGTCATGTTTCTGATGACCATCGAGAGCAGCTTCATCCCCTTCCCGAGCGAAGTGGTGGTACCTCCTGCGGCCTACATGGTTGCCACCACCGGCGAGCAGAACGTCTTCCTCATCACGCTGGCCGCCACGATGGGTGCTGTGCTGGGCGCACTGGTAAACTACGTGCTGTCGCGCTGGCTGGGCCGTCCGTTGGTGTATCAGTTTGCCAACAGCCGCCTGGGACACATGCTGCTGGTGAACGAGGAGAAGGTTGCACGCGCCGAGAAGTATTTCGATGACCACGGAGCTGTCGGCACGCTGGTGGGCAGACTGGTGCCTGTGGTGCGTCAGCTCATCAGCATCCCCGCCGGACTGGCTCGCATGGGCATAGGGCGCTTCATCCTGTACACCTCAATCGGTGCTGGTCTGTGGAACTCCATACTGGCTGCAATGGGCTATTACATCGGACGCAATTTCAGCGGTCAGCTGGACGAGAAGGTGGCCGAATACAGCGGCGAAATGAGAATCGCAATGCTGGGTCTGGGCGTGCTGGTCATCATATACCTTATATATAAAGGTGTGAAGAAATGAGACGGCCGGCAGTTCTCCTTCTGCTTTCCCTGCTGCAACCCCTGATGCTCTGCGCTCAGATGTGGCAGCGTCTGGCCACCAGCGACTATGCCATCGACTCCACACAACTGCGCGCGCTGCGCATCGAAGTGGACAACCTGTCGTTCTTTCGCGACAACGAATACAGCAGCGATCTCACCAAGGGATATTCGCTGCCCGGATTGTGGCTGCAACCGAAGTTGGTGTATACCCCGCTCACACAGATTGAACTGGAAGTGGGACTTCATGCACTCATCTTTGACGGAGCCAACAAGTATCCCAATTACGTCTATCACGACATCGGCCGATGGAAGGGGAACCAGTATCAACACGGGGCTCACGTGCTGCCGTGGGTGAGGGCGAAAGCTGAGTTCCGCCACCTGACCATCGTGCTGGGCGACCTCTACGGAGGACAGAACCACGGCTTCATCGAGCCGCTCTTCAACACCGAGACGAACCTTTCGCAAGACCCCGAAATGGGGTTCCAACTACTGTGGGACCGCCCGTTCCTGCATGCCGACACTTGGCTCAACTGGCAAAGCTATATCTTCGATGAGGACTCACATCAGGAGGCGTTCACCGTGGGCTCCAACTGGGACATCCGGTACAATTCGCCGCAGGAGACGCTGCACTGGTACAGCCCCATCCAACTGGCCATACAACACCGCGGCGGCGAACAGGATACCACCGAGATGGGTGTGCAGACCTTGTGCAACGCATCGATGGGCGGGGGCATGAAATGGAACGCAAGGCGCAGACATCTGAACTACATCGGCGCCGAAGCAAATCTGCTGGCCACCTATCAGCAGAGCGGACATCAATGGCCCTTCGATTCGGGTCTCGCCTTTCATCTGGGCACCGAGTTCGCGCTACAGAACGGGTTGGACTTCCGAGCCGGTTTTTTCCGTGCGCCCCGTCACTTCGTAAGCCTCTACGGCAACCACTTCTTCTCGACTCTCAGCGTGCGCGACGGCGAAAGCTACCACGGCATCAGCACAGCCTATCTGCGTGCCGACTATCACTACACCTTTGCGCGTCGCTATGTGCTCGGGGCCGAAGCGGAGGCCTATCAGAGCTGGCTCGGGAAAGGTTCCAGCCAAGGTAGCAGCAATGAATTCAATTTCTCGTTCGGCATCTATCTGCGCGTAAATCCGAGTTTCCTGCTGAAACGCTTCTGAGAGCTCCACGGTGAATCGATTGTCGCACCACGTTGCGACAGCCTTCGCACCACGTTGCGACGCACGTCGCAGCGTGGTGCGTTTCCAACCGAAGTGACATTCAAGGAAAAAGAAAAGCCTTCGCGAACATTGTCGTCCACGAAGGCTTCTCTTTTTATTGCGGCGACGGGAAGTCGTCAGTTTGCATTTACAAATTCGTCGAGGAAACGCACATCGTTCTCCGAGAACATGCGCAGGTCCTTCACCTGATACTTCAGATTGGTGATACGTTCGATGCCCATACCGAAAGCATAGCCCGTGTACTGCGTGCTGTCGATGCCATTGGCTTCGAGCACAGCGGGGTCCACCATTCCGCATCCCAATATCTCCACCCAACCGGTGTGTTTGCAGAACGAGCAGCCAACGCCGCCGCAGATGTTACACGAGATGTCCATCTCGGCACTGGGCTCTGTGAAGGGGAAGTAGCTGGGGCGGAGACGAATCTTCGTTTCGGGACCGAACATTTCCTGCGCGAAGAGCAACAGCACCTGCTTGAGGTCGGTGAAGCTCACGTTGCGGTCGACGTAGAGTCCCTCCACCTGATGGAAGAAGCAGTGTGCACGCGCCGAGATGGCCTCGTTGCGATATACGCGGCCGGGGCATATCACGCGAATGGGCGGCTGTGTCTTTTCCATCACACGCGCCTGCACACTGCTGGTGTGGCTGCGCAGGATGATGTCAGGATGAGCCTCCACGAAGAAAGTGTCCTGCATGTCACGGGCGGGATGGTCGTCGGCAAAGTTCATGGAACTGTACACGTGCCAGTCGTCCTCCACTTCAGGTCCTTCAGCCAGTGTGAAGCCCAGTCGACTGAAAATGTCCACAATCTCATTCTTCACGATGGTGAGCGGATGGCGTGTGCCCAGAGGAATGGGATAGGGAGTGCGTGTGAGGTCGATACCGGGGTCTGCGGCCTGCTGGACGGCTGCTGCATCACGGAGGGTATTTATTTTCTCCTGTGCAACATTCTTCAGCTCGTTGATGCGCATGCCCAGTTCCTTCTTGAGTTCGGGAGCCACGGTGCGAAAGTCGTTCATCAGTGCCGTAATCTCACCTTTCTTGCTCAGATACTTGATGCGCAATGCCTCTACCTCTTCGGCATTCTTTGCCTGCAGCGCCTGCACTTCCTCCAGTAATCGCTGTATTTTCTCTCTCATTTTTGACGTTCTGTTTAATTTTCGTGCAAAGGTACGAATAAGCGAGAGAAAAGCCAAATTTATTTGAGGTTTTCCGAATGGAAGGAGGTTTCCGAAATAGTATCCCACGAACCAATTTTTATACAAAGATGTATTTTCCTTGTCAAAAAGCGAACTTTGTTTTGCCGTTTCACAGAAAAGAAGTTCCTTTGCATCGAAATTCATCCCTTAGATAAAAAAATTATCTGTCATGCGACCCATTCTGACCATCACCGGAAGCGATTCTACGAGTGCGTCGGGCATTCAGGCCGACATCAAAACCATATCGCAACTTGGCGGATATGCCGTGACGGCCATCACCAGCATTACGGTGCAGACAACGCTGGGCATCCAGGAGTTTCACGACCTGCCTGCCGACATCGTTCGCGGACAGATAGAGGCAGTGATGAACGACGTACAACCCGATGTGGTGAAGGTAGGCATGATTCGCTCACGCGACGTGATAGATGTGCTTGTCGACATCCTTCAACGCTACCGTCCCCGCCATGTCATCTATGCGCCCGTGGTGCTTTCAGCCCAAGGCGAGCCGCTGCTCGACGAGCAACTGGCACTCGACATCAGACAGCGCCTTATTCCGCTCTGCACGTTGGTGGTTCAGAAAGATATCCATTCGCAACATGGTATGGCCAACCGCTATGCCAGTGCCGTGGCTACGTTCCTGAGCAGGGGCGACACGCCGGCCGAGGCGCAGCGCAAGGCACAGCAGTTTGTCGATTCGGAAGCGCTCCGCGATGTCCGTCTGCAGGGACGTGGGAGCGAACTTTATGCCGAATTTCTTGATGCCGTTACACAGCACTGCCGGACAAACAGCGACGTGCAATTCTATGCCAACCTGCTGAATGTCAGCAGCCGTTATCTGGCACAGGTGACACGTCGCATGGTGGACAAGACGCCAAAGATGCTCATCGACGGGCGCTTGCTTCAGGAGGTGGCAACGCTCCTGCTGTCCACCGACCTCACTGTTCAGGAGATAGCCTACGCATGTGGCTTCTCGTCGCAGGCTCATCTCACGAAATTCTTCAAGAAAAACAAAGGCGTAAGCCCCACGGTTTTCAGAAAAAACACTGCAAATCCTACCAATATTAATTTATAGAACAATGTCAGAAATTACAGAAAGACAAAAGCTTAACCGCCAGCTGGCCCAGATGCTCAGAGGCGGTGTGATTATGGACGTTACCACACCCGAGCAGGCTCGCATTGCCGAGGATGCAGGCGCTTGCGCCGTGATGGCACTGGAACGCATCCCTGCCGACATACGCGCTGCCGGTGGTGTTTCGCGCATGAGCGACCCTGCCATGATTCGGGGTATACAGGAAGCCGTGAGCATTCCCGTGATGGCCAAGTGCCGCATCGGTCACATTGCCGAGGCACAGATTCTGCAGGCCATCGAGATTGACTATATCGACGAGAGCGAGGTCCTCTCGCCCGCCGACAACATCTACCACATCGACAAGACGCAGTTCGACGTGCCGTTCGTCTGCGGAGCACGCAACTTGGGCGAAGCGCTCCGACGCATTGCCGAGGGAGCCACCATGATACGCACGAAAGGCGAGCCCGGAACGGGCGACGTAGTACAGGCCGTCAGCCACATGCGCCTGATGCAGAGCGAAATAAGACGACTCACTTCGCTGCGTCCCGACGAACTTTTCGAGGCTGCCAAGCAGTTGCAAGCTCCCCTCGAACTGGTGCGTTACGTCAGCGAGAACGGCCATCTGCCCGTGGTGAATTTTGCAGCCGGTGGTGTGGCTACGCCCGCCGATGCAGCACTGATGATGCAGCTGGGTGCCGAGGGCGTATTTGTGGGCAGCGGTATCTTCAAGAGCGGCAACCCCGCCAAGCGCGCTGCAGCCATCGTACAGGCCGTCACCAACTATCAGGACGCCGACCTGCTGGCACACCTCTCCGAGAATCTGGGCGAAGCGATGGTGGGAATCAACGAACAGGAGATTCAGCTCCTGATGGCCGAACGCGGAAAATGAGAATAGCCATACTTTGCCTGCAGGGTGCCTTCCTCGAGCATGAGCAGAGGCTTCAGCAACTGGGCGTGGAAACATTCCGCGTGCGCCAGCTTGCCGACTGGCTGCAGCCGAAGGACGGGGTGGTTTTGCCCGGAGGCGAATCGACCTCGCAAACCCACCTTCTGCACGACCTGCAACTCTATGACCCCCTGCGCGACGAACTACGCAACGGGCTGCCTGCTTTCGGCACCTGCGCCGGTCTCATCCTGCTCTCCTCATCTCACCTGGGCACGATGGACATCGCCGTGCGCCGCAACGCCTACGGCCGACAGCTGGGCAGCTTTCACACGACGGCCGACATGGGCGAGGTGGGCAGCGCGGTGCCAATGACCTTCATCCGCGCACCCTACATCGAGCGCACACTTTCGCCGCAGGTGAACGTGCTGGCCGAGGTGGACGGACACATCGTGGCCGCGCAGCAGGGCGCACAGCTGGTCACCGCCTTCCATCCCGAGCTGGACAGCGACACACGCGTGCACAAACATTTCCTAAGCATGGTGCAGCAACGCAGTGCGGCACACGTGTGAAGGGAACGATTGGAACGCAGTAGTTTTTTTGGACACTTTATTGAGTGAAATATCTTTCTAAGCCCGAAGTTCGTCGGAACTTCGGGCTTTTTCTTTTGACGCACCGCGTTGCGACGACTGTCGCACCACGGTGCGTTTCTGCGCGAAGCACGCTGCGTCGAGAAAATTCCGCTGGAGCGACAGAAGAAGAAAAATTTTCGAGTATTGATAATCAGGTGGTTGTAAAGACGTCGAAATCAGCACCTCACCGCGTCGCAGCCAGTCACATCCATTCTCACACTTCCTCACACCACGAAGCCTTATTCAGGACAAAGGGTTATGCAATCTTCCGATTTTCATACATATAAGCAGGTCCGACGATACCCTCCACCTCGAGAGACAATGTGCGGAGCATTCCGCAGAGTAACCCGACACGCTCACGGACACACAGCATCGGCGCTTTTTCCACGCACAAAAACTGAGCACCTCGCTTGGTCGAATAAAAAGAAAAGTGTAATTTTGCATGCGAAAAATAAGAAACCCTAACGTAACGGAAATGAAGAGGATAGTGTGGCTCATGTGGCCGATGCTTCTGGTGTGGTGCACAGCCTGCCAAAGGGGGTATCGCACAGCCGCCTACGAAGCCGAGGGCGACACGCTGCAAATCGAGCCCGACACGCTGGCCGAGGAGCCAGACGATGAGGTCGAGGAGGGCCGTATGGACGAGAATTTCGACGACTTCCTGTTTTCATTCATCCATAGCCGCCGTCTGCAGCGCGAGCGGGTGGTCTATCCATTGCCACGCACAGAAAGCAACGGCGAGACCGAGACGCTCAACCGGCTTGATTGCAAGCGCGAATTTTCGTTCTTGGAAAACGATTTCTACACAGTCTTCTACGGCAGCACACGCCAGATTGACGAGCAAAAGCAGCAGAGCCACGAGCGTGTGGAGGTGGAGCATATCTTGCTGGACTCGCTGTGGATGGGCATCTACAGCTTCGAGCGCCGCGACGGTCACTGGCTGCTGACCGCCATCCACAACCAAGACCTCCGTCAGGGTGAGCTCACCGACTTCCTCACTTTCTATGCCCGATTCAGTTCGGACAGCACTTTCCAGCAACGCAGCATAGCACAGCCTCTGAGATTCAGCATGTTGGACTCCGATGACAACAACGAATATATCGAGGGCACCATCGATGCCTCGCAGTGGGCCTCGTTCGGAGCCGAAATGCCGCAAGGTGAGATTACGAACATACGTTACGGACAGACGTACAACCCGCGGCGTGTGGTGATGCAGAAATGCGGACAGGCCAACGGAATGCAGGAACTTTTCACCTTCGAGAAACGACCTGCGGGGTGGCGACTGGTGGCCTACGATAACTGAGATGATGAGAAGAGAGAAAAACGCTGCGCTGTTAGGGCACAACACGTTCGGCATAGACGTGCGCTGTGCCGAATTCATCGAATACGAAACAACAGACGAACTGCAGGAACTCATCCGGAGAGGTGGCCTGCGAAACACGCTCCACATAGGCGCCGGCAGCAACCTGCTCTTCTGCGCCGACTATGACGGATGCGTCGTGCACTCGAAAATAGGTGGCATAGAAATTCTCGGCAGCAAGGGAGACGAGGTGGAAATCCGTGTCGGTGCCGGCGTGACATTCGACCATCTGATAGCCCACTGCATCGGCCAGGGTCTCTACGGACTGGAGAACCTCTCGCTCATCCCGGGCGAGGTGGGTGCCAGCGCGGTGCAGAACATCGGTGCCTACGGAGCCGAGGCGAAAGACTTCATCAGACGGGTGGAGGGCATTTGGCTGGGAAGCGGAGAGAAATTCGCGATGACCAACAGCGAATGTGGCTATGCCTATCGGCGCAGCATCTTCAAGGAGGAACTGCGCAGCAAAGCCGCCATCACACACGTGACTTTCGCCCTGAACCGCAACTTCGTCCCTCGCCTCGAATACGGCGGCATACGGCAGGCACTGGTTCAGAACGGATACGACGAAGAGACACTGACCGCCGAACAGCTGCGCGAGACAATCATAGGCATACGCAGGCAGAAACTGCCCGACCCCGATGTTCAGGGAAATGCCGGCAGTTTCTTCATGAACCCCATCGTGAGCGACGAGACGTTCCGTCGGATTGAAAAAGAAAACCCCGACGTGCCTCACTACAGGGGCGACGACGGGGTGAAGATTCCGGCGGCATGGCTGATAGAACAAAGCGGATGGAAGGGACGGACGCTGGGACGAGCTGCCGTTCATGCGCGGCAACCGCTCGTACTGGTGAACGCAGGAGGCGCTACGGGCGACGACATACTGCGCCTGTGCGAAGCGGTGTGCAAGAGTGTTGAAGAGCGTTTCGGCATACGGCTGAAACCCGAAGTGAACATCATCAGATGAGTCTCAAGCTGACATTCCTGGGCACAGGCACCAGCGTAGGTGTACCTATGATTGGGTGTCACTGCCGTGTATGCACAAGCACCGATCCGCGTGACAAACGCCTTCGCTGCTCAGCCCTGTTACAGTCGGACGACACAAACATCCTCATCGACTGCAGTCCCGATTTCCGTCAGCAAATGCTGCGCATCGGTTTCGAGGGAAGACTCGATGCCGTTCTCATCACACACGAACACTACGACCACGTGGGCGGCATCGATGACCTGCGGCCATACTCATACATGCACAACCTGCCACTCTATGCGGACGATTATGCCACCGAGCACCTACGTCAACGACTGCCCTACTGTCTGGTGGTGAACCGCTACCCCGGCGTGCCGCAACTGACCACCGAGGTGATACAGCCACGCGTACCCTTCAATGTAGGCGACCTGGAGGTGATGCCGCTGAGAGTGATGCACGGAAGACTTCCCATTCTGGGATTCCGCATCGGACCGCTGGCCTATATCACAGACATGACCTCGATGGACAACGAAGATTTCGAACTGCTGAAAGGAATCCGCCTGCTGGTGGTCAACGCACTGCACCACGAGCCACATCCTACACACCAGAACGTGAAAGATGCCATCGATTTTTCCCATCGGCTGGGAGAAGACCTGCCCACTTATCTGATACACATGAGCCACCATCTGGGGTTGCATGCCGAGGAAGACGCACTCCTGCCCCGGAACATACACTTTGCCTACGACGGGCTGACGCTGGAAATCTAAAGAATTTGCTGAAACAAGTGGGCATCCTCGAACGAATCCCCACACCTCAACCACCCTTCGAGGACACCCGAAAGACGGAAACCGGCACGACGGAACAAGGCCGCAGCAGGCACGTTAGAAACAGCCACTATGGCATAAAGCTGACGCATGGCCAGATGAACGGAAGCATATTCGCGAAGAAGCGACAAGGCCTCGCATGCTATACCCTGCCCCTGCCATTCGGGCAAAACCACAATACCAACCTCGGCACGCAAATGACGCGGTTGGAAGTTCTGCAAGTCAACAAAACCCTTCACGACACCATCAGTTCCTTCGATGACAAGGCGCAACTGCCCGTCGCGATAGATATCGTTATGCGTCTCAGAGAGGAACTGCTTCAGCGCATAAGCGGAGAAAGGCACCGTGGCACTGCCGACAGGCCAAAGTCGCGTGTCGTTCTCGACTATATACATGAGGTCGAGGTCTTCGGGCTCCACAGCCCGCAACGTGATGCGCTCAGATGTCAGCATAACTTTTATTCCTGAAGGGGTAATGCCTCGCCAGGGCGGACAATGGTTCGTGCTTCCCGAGAAATGGTCTGCAGTTCTGCTCGCTTATCACCTGACTGCATCTGCAGAGCCTCAAGCATCTGCGACACTGGCGTAGTGTCAAAATCGAATGTAAGATAGCGCCGCTCACGTGGAGACGGTTTCAGATGAAGGAAGCGACGCAACCGCGCGAACGTGCGCAATATCATATCCATAGAGGCACGGGCCACGACAGCTGCCTTGATAAACCAGCCGAGGAAACGATAGCGGCGACGATAGTGCTTGTTATAGAAGATGAGCATGGCATTGTAGAAGACGCTCACATAACGATAGCTGCTCTTCATGGTGCTCTCACCCTTGTAGTGAAGAATTGGGTACGGCAGGTAATAGTTTGTCCATCCTCCCTTCAAGAGACGATAGCTCAAGTCGATGTCTTCGCCATACATGAAGAAATCTTCGTCAAGCATGCCGACCTGTTCGATGGCACGGCGTCGCAGCATATTGAAAGCTCCGGATATCACTTCGATAGGAGCCGCAGCATCGCGGTCGAGATACTGCATGTAATAGCGTCCAAAGGTGCGGCTGCGTGGAAAAAGCGTTCCCAGTCCGCTCATCTTGCAGAAACTGGTGAAAGGTGTGGGCATTCCGCGCCGGCTTTCCAATGCAAACGTACCGTCAGGATTTAACATCTTTACACCCGTTGCACCCACCTCGGGATGAGCATCCAGAAAAGAAATGCAACCTTGCAAAGTATTTTCAGCCACCAATGTGTCGGGATTCAGCAACAGGATGTACTCGCCACTGCATCTGGGTATGGCCTGATTGTTGGCGCGAGAGAAGCCGACATTCTCGCTATTGGCTATAATATGAATCTGTGGAAATCGCTCATGCAGATAGTCGTAACTGCCATCCGTACTGGCATTATCCACCACCCACACCTCAGTATCAATGTTTGCAGATGCTCGTACCACCGAACGCAGGCACTGCTCCAGATGGTACTTAACATTGTAACTGACAATCACCACACTCAGTTTCATCACTCTCTCCTATGTTTAGTCTTGCATCACCGTATAATAGAACAACATGAGTGCCGCCACTAACAAGAGAGCGAGACAATAGAGAATACTTTTATCTCCATCTGAAAGCAGGTAATAGTCGAAAAGCGTGAGAAGCGCCGGGGTAGAAAGCATCGACAATCGCAGCAAGGGATTCCACCTCCTCATGCACAATGCGAAGAACGTACCTGCGAGGGTGCTCAACACACAAACAATTCCGAATACATACTTCGTGACAGGTGTAGCAAACTCGGCAGGGAGAAGTGGCCCATGCTGTCTCGTGACAACTTCGAAACAGAATGCTGTAATGATTACTGCAACGAGGGTAAAGATAAAGGCTATAGCGAATTGTCGTCTTGTCATATTCTATCTGTTTTTACACTATCGGTCAACTTAATTCTCATCCGTTAAAAGGAACCCGACCCGCAAGAGCACGCCCTAAGGTTACCTCATCGGTGTATTGCAATTCGTCGTTCTGTGCCACACCGCGCGCAATCGCAGTAACATTCACACCGGTATGCTGCAACTGACGGAAGATGTAGAATCCAGTAGCATCGCCTTCCATCGTACTGCTCAACGCCAATATCACCTCCTTAACTTCGGGGCTCTGTACTCGCTCGACAAGCGATGCAATCTGCAGGTCCGATGGTCCGACACCGTCCATCGGCGATATGATTCCGCCCAACACATGATAGAGGCCACGATACTGCTGTGTATTCTCTATTGCCATCACGTCCTGAATATTCTCTACCACACAGACTTGCGATGCATCACGCGATGGGCTGGCACAGATGTCGCAGATGTCGCTGTCACAGATGTTATGGCATACACGGCAATAGCACACTTGATTGCGCAGGGAGGTCAGACTGTCGGCCAAGGCTGTGGTTTGGTTTGCATCCTGCCTAAGTAGATGAAGGACAAGCCTGAGAGCAGTCTTCGGACCGATGCCCGGCAAACGACTTACTTCACCTACGGCCCGTTGCAACAGTGCTGATGGATATTGATTCGAACTCATCACGTCTCAGAGAACACCTTTGCTGCTGGGAAGTTGGAAATGTGTCACGTCGCGCCGCACAGCCATGCGGATGCTGCGTGCCAAGGCCTTGAAGATTCCTTCTATCTTGTGATGTTCGTTCTCACCCTCGGCCTTTATATTGAGGTTCATCAACGCACTGTCTGAAAGACTCTTGAAGAAATGATGGAACATCTCGGTGGGAACATCACCGACACGTTCGCGACGGAATTCTACATTCCACTCAAGCCAAGGACGTCCACCGAAATCAAGTGCGACCTGACAGAGGCAATCATCCATAGGCAGACAGAAGCCATAGCGTTCGATGCCTCGTTTGTCACCGAGCGCCTTGCCTATACACTGGCCAAGACTGAGTGCAGTATCCTCGATGGTATGATGTTCGTCTACGTGGAGATCGCCATTGCAGCGGATGTATAGGTCCACCATGCCGTGGCGCGCAATCTGCTCCAGCATGTGGTCAAAGAAGCCAAGCCCCGTTTGGATATCGGCCTCGCCGTTACCATCGAGGTTCAGTCTCACGGTAATGTCGGTTTCACTTGTCGTACGTTTCACCTCAGCCGTTCTCTCTCCGGCAAAGGCTATCTCACAAATCTTTTCCCAATTCATCGAAGGGCCCAGGATCAGACTTCCGCATCCGATGTTCCGAGCCAACTGAGCATCTGTCTCGCGGTCACCAATGACCCAACTGTGTTCCAAGTCATATTCGCCCTGCATATATTCCGTCAGCATGGCAGTGCCTGGTTTTCGTGTGGGAAGATTGTCCTGCGGAAAACTGCGGTCGATGTGGATGGCATCGAAAGTCACGCCTTCACCTTCGAGCGTATCAAGCATGAACTGATGTGTAGGCCAGAAATCTGCTTCTGGATACGAAGGAGTGCCCAGTCCGTCCTGATTGCTGACCATGACGAAAAGGTAGTCGGTGTGGCAGCGCAGGAATGAGAGAGCACCGATGGCACCTGGGACAAAATGGAACTTTTCAAAGCTGTCCACTTGTTCGTCGGCTGGTTCCTGCAAGATGGTGCCGTCGCGGTCGATGAATAGGATGCGTTTCATGTATTTTGAGTCCGTGAATTCTTAATTCTTGTCTACTCGATAATGATTCTGCTATTTGAACTGTCGCAATGCTCCCAGCAGTTCGTTGTTCTCCTGAGGTGTGCCGACGGTAATGCGCAGACAGTTGCCGCACAGTTTCACACGGTTTCGGTTGCGCACCACTACGCCGCACTCAACTAAGTGATGATAGATGCGGTCGGCATCGGTCACTTTTATGAGCACGAAGTTGGCTGCCGTGGGATAGAGAGCCTGACAGATGGACAACTCGCTGAGAGCCGGCAAAAGGTTTTCCCGTTCACGTCGAATCTGGTTCACCCATCGCTCCACTTTTTCAGGCTGAGAGAGCAACTGCATGGCGTAATCCTGCGTCAGGCTGTTCACGTTGTAGGGGTATTTCACCTTGTTGAAAAGACCGATTATTTCCTCGCTGGCAAATGCCATGCCGAGACGTGCACCGGCCGAAGCCCAAGCCTTACTGAGGGTGTTCAGCACGATGAGGTTGGGCTGACGATGGGCATAAAACCGAAGCGGCTCCAAGTCGGAAAAGTCGGAATAGGCTTCATCAACCACCACGATGCCGCGGAAGTTTCGTATGACGGCAGCGACCTCTTCACGTTGCAGATCGTTGCCCGTGGGATTATTGGGAGAGCAAAGCCAAATGACCTTCGTATGTTCGTCTGTAGCAGTCAGAAGTTTCTGGGCATTCAGTTGGAAATGTTCGTCAAGCAGCACAGGTCGGTATTCCACCTCGTTGATGTCGGCACAGACCTGATACATCCCATAAGTAGGTTCGATGGCCACTACGTTGTCCACGCCGGGACGACAGAATACGCGATATACCAAGTCGATAGCCTCATCGCTGCCGTTGCCAAGGAAGATATTTCTCTCGGGGACGCCCTTCAGTTGTGATATCCGCGCCTTGAGTGTCTCCTGCAAAGGGTCTGGATAGCGGTTGATGGGACCATTGTATGGACTTTCATTGGCATCGAGAAAGACATGAGCTGCCATGCCCTTGAACTCGTCGCGGGCACAACTGTATGGCTTCAGTTCCCAGATATTGGGACGGACTAATGCTTGCAAGTCGAAAGTTTGTGTCTCGTTCATCGTCGTTCTGTATTGTTGGGTTTCAACCGACCTTTTCTCGCCATTACGTTCGGTTTCCTGCGTATGGCTTAAGAAGATTACTCGGTTTCTCTCAGTCTGAGTGTCATTGCATTCTTGTGGGCATCCAGTTGCTCGCCGGCTGCCATCTGCTCCACGGCGGGTCCTATGCTGCGGATTCCTGCCGGCGTGATGTGCTGGAACGTGATTTTGCGGATGAAACTGTCCAGATTTACACCGCTGTATGCCCTTGCATAGCCGTTCGTAGGCAGGGTGTGGTTGGTGCCGCTGGCATAGTCTCCAGCACTCTCCGGTGTCAGACTCCCGAGGAAGACACTGCCGGCATTCCGCACACTTTGAGCCAGTTCCATGTAGTTTTTGGTTTCGATGATGAGGTGCTCAGGCGCATAGAGATTGGTGATGCGCATCATCTCTTCGCTGTCCTTCACTAGGATTATCTTGCTGGACGAGAGCGATGCCGCAGCTATCTCATGGCGAGGCAGGCGTGCCAGTTGGAGGTCGACCTGCTCTTCAACTTTTCCGATGAGCGATTCGCTGTCGGTGACAAGCAGTACCTGACTGTCTACGCCATGTTCGGCCTGACTCAAGAGGTCCGCAGCGACGTAGGCCGGATTGCTCGTTTCGTCGGCCAGCACCTCCACTTCGCTGGGGCCGGCAGGCATGTCGATAGCCACGTCAGACAGGCTCACTTGCTGCTTGGCGCACATTACGAACTGATTGCCCGGGCCAAAGATTTTATATACCTTAGGTACGGATTCTGTTCCGTAAGCCATCGCGCCGATTGCCTGCACACCTCCAATCTTGAAGATTCGGTTTACGCCGGCGATGCGGGCTGCCACCAGAATGGCTGGATGCACAGAGCCGTCGCGACGGGGAGGCGTACACAGCACAATCTCGTCACATCCTGCGATGCGAGCCGGCGTGGCAAGCATCAGCACGGTGCTGAAGAGCGGAGCTGTTCCGCCCGGAATATAGAGGCCCACACGTTCGATGGGCACAGCCTGCTGCCAGCAGGTGACACCCTCGGTAACCTCCACTTTATGCGACTCGAACCGCTGGGCGGCATGAAACTTCTCGATATTCCGATGAGCCAGTTGCAGCGCCTCTTTCAGCGCATCGTCCACCAGCGTCTCGGCCTCGGCCATCTCCTCGTCACTCACAGCCAGCGAGTCGAGCGAGACATGGTCGAAACGCTGCTCGTATTCGCGCACAGCCTCGTCGCCGCGGCGTCGCACCTCGTCGAGCACGCCTGCCACTGTGGCGTTCAGGTCGGCAGCGTCGCGTGTGGGGCGTTTCAGCAGAGCGCCGAGTTCCTCCTCTTTCGGGTATCTGTATATGTTCATCACGATTATTTTAGGGAATCATCTTTTCGATGGGCACCACCAGTATGCCCTGAGCGCCCAGCTCCTTCAACTGACGGATAATCTCCCAGAAACGTTTCTCGTCGATAACGGTGTGTACGCTGCTCCATCCCTCGGTGGCGAGCGGCATCACGGTGGGGCTCTTTGCACCCGGCAATACACTCACCACGTCGGCCACGCGGTCTGTCGGGACGTTCATCAGCACGTACTTCTTGTCCTCGGCGGCCTTCACAGCCTCGATGCGGAAGAGCAATTCGTCGAGCGTAGCCCGTTTTTCTTTGTCCAGACTACGGTTGGCAATCAGTATCGCCTCGCTCTTCATCACCACTTCCACCTCTTTCAGGTTGTTGCTCACCAGGGTGCTGCCGCTGGAGACGATGTCGAAGATGGCGTCCGAGAGTCCGATGCCCGGGCTAATCTCCACCGAGCCCATGATGACATGTATGTCGGCCGCGATGTGGTGCTCCTGCATGAAACGGCGCAGGATGCCGGGATACGAGGTGGCTATCTTCTTACCCTCGAACCACTTCAGGCCGAGATACGAAATACCCTTGGGGATGGCCAGCGAGAGGCGGCATTTGCTGAATCCCAGCGGCCGCACAATCTCGGCATCCTCGTGTCGTTCTTCATATTCGTTCAGCCCGACGATGCCCAGGTCGGCCACGCCGGTGGCCACACTCTGCGGAATGTCATCGTCGCGCAGATACAAGATTTCTACAGGGAAATTACTACTCTGTGTGAGCAGTGTGCGGGCGCTGCTGCTCACCTTTATGCCAGCCTCGGCCAGCAGGGACATGGTGTCTTCGTTCAGACGTCCCTTCGATTGTACCGCTATTCGTAACATGTTCATTCTCGTTTCAGCCTGCAAAGTTACGAATAAGCGAGCAGAAACCCAAATATATTTGAGGTTTTCCAAGCGAGGAGCATCTTCTGACACTGGCAGCCTGTCACTCCGTCTGAAAACGCAACGTGGTGCGACGGGCATCGCAACGTGCTGCGACAGGCGTCGCACCGTGGTGCGTCAGCCGACGAACCACGGTGCGATGACGGGAGGCTTGGAATGTAAGGTTTACCTACACCTCTTCTTGGCCTTCGGGACGAAGAATTTGAGACACGAAGGATTGTTCATGGGAATGCGCTTTCCGGTGTCGGTGAGGAGGCCTGTGAGTATGTGGCGCGAGAAAATCTGAATGACGTCCTCGTCGCGGCTCGCCACCAACAGATAGCGTCCGTCGGGCGTGATGGCGAAATTGCGCGGATAGGCAGCCGTGGGCTGGTAGCCGATTTTGGTGAGCGTCCCGTCCTCTTTCACGCGCAGGATGGAGAGTCCGTCGCCCTTCAGGCGGTGGCTGGCATAGACAAAACGTCCGTCGGGCGACATGTGTATGTCGGCACTACCTCCGGCGCCGAGTGAATCGCAGAGCACAGCCTGAAGCACACGCACGTGGTCGGGGTCGGAATAGTCGAGCGTACATACCTCACCAGAGATTTCGCCCAGCAGATAGGCCAGGGGACGGTCGGGCGAGAAGCAGAGGTGGCGCGGCCCGAGGAGCGCCTTGGTGAAATGGTCGGACTGGTGTTCGGGGTCGATTTGCGGTGTGCCGTGCGAATCGAGGGTGAAGGCGCGTATCTGGTCGGTTCCCAGGTCGGTGCACCAGAGGCGCTTCCCGTCGGGGGTATAGTAAACGCCGTGCATGTAGGGGTGCGTCTGTCGCTCGGGATGCACGCTGCTGCCCGTGAATTTATAGACGTTGGGCGAGCCGAGACGTCCGCCGCGCTTCACTTGGAAGGAGGTGATGCTGCCGCTGTAATAGTTGGCTGTGACCACCAGACGTCCGTTGGGCGAGAGGGCGATGTTACTGGGTGCGCCGCCGTGAGCCAGCTGGCTGCTCGTCAGCTTTAACGTGCCTTTTCGGGGATTGAATTCCAGGCTGTTGGCGGTGGCGGTGACTTCGTTCGCGTCTTCGCCTACGGAGTAGATGTGGCGACCGTCGGGCGAAAGGCATAGGAAGCCGGGATTGGAGATGCCCGTAGCTCCGCAAAGATAGGTGGTCTCGGCCGTCTCAGTATCGAAGGTATACACGCGCACGCCCTCGTCTTTGGCTCCCGAGTAGCTGCCCACGAAAAGATAGATGATGGAAAGAATGATGGAAAAATTCATAAAGCAGATGTTTTTTAAAATTCACAACTTACAATACACAATTCATAACATGAAACGTACTTCATGGTGTCAAAGGTAGAAAGATTTTTCGTTTTTTCAACAAAGAACAGGTGGAAAAATGCTATCTTTGCGCCTAAAATCCATAAAAAACAGACATACCAGTCTATTATCAACCATTTATTTACAAAAATGAAACGATTTATTTTTTCACTCCTGCTGATGACTACAGCTTTGGGAACTTGGGCACAAGTAAACCTGCAAATGCACTACGACCTGGGACGAAAGACTAATCCCGACACGGAAAATGACCGACCAAACTTCACTGCAACCATCGAACAGTTCCGTCCCGACCGACTGGGCAACATTTTCTATTTTATCGACCTCGACCTCTACAGCCACGGCATGAAGGGAGCATACATCGAATTCTCACGTGAATTCAACCTGGGTCAAAAAGGCCTCGCCATACACGGCGAATACAACGGCGGACTGACATCGGGACGACAGGAAATATGGTGCAGTCAGTTTCAGCATGCCCTGCTCGCCGGACCGGCATACAACGGGCACAGCAACGATTTCCGCCGCACCTGGAGCGTGCAGGCACTCTTCAAGCAATACTTTCATGGCAACGGCAACTCGAGCGCCTTCCCGGGATGGCAACTGACTGGGGTCTGGAGCCTGACATTTGCGCCCCGCGACATGTTCACCTTCTCGGGCTATATCGACTTCTGGCGCAGCCGCAAAAGTGCTGGAAAATATCACGTCACAATGATGTCCGAACCGCAGCTGTGGTACAATCTGGACAGCATGCGGCGAGGTGGAAAGACACATCTGAGCATCGGCACCGAATGGGAAGTGAGCAACAATTTCATCTATCCCACCTGCGACACCGACCGCACCTTCTTCTGGAACCCGACGCTGGCCGTGAAGTGGACGATGAAGTGATATCCTGTCACTTCACTTTCGCACCACACCGAGAGTCTGCAAGTCGGAGGCACGACAGCTAGTACCCACTTGCAATTCGTATCGTCCGGGATACTGTGTGAGGGTGTTTGTCTGCGGATTCCACCATTCGAAATCCTTGTCGGTGAACGGTATTTCTACCGTAACACTCCCTCCAGCCGGCACCTCCACACGGCGGAAGGCGCGAAGCGTGCGCACTGGGCCATCCGCATCGTCGGGACGACGCAAATAGACCTGAACCACCTCGGCCCCATCGCGAGAACCGACATTGCGAACACGTGCCGAAACCACACCATTACGATACCTCACACGGTCCACACGAAACGAGGTGTAGCTCAGTCCGAAACCGAACGGCCAAAGAGGTTCCTCTGTCATGTAACGATAGGTACGACCTTGCATCCGATAATCTTCATAGTCTGGCAGTTGAGCATTGTTGCGATAGAACGTAACGGGCAACTTACCGCTGGGATTGCATCGTCCATAGAGCACATCCGCCACAGCCGTGCCACCACTCTGTCCACCGTACCATGCCTGAACGATGGCATCGCAGAAGCGCGATTCGGGCTCCAAGGCAATGGCACTGCCCGAGCAATTGACAAAGACGATACGGGCTCCGGCCTCGTGAAGACGACGCAAGAGGCGACGCTGCACATCGGGAAGTTCAATGTCGGTGCGGTCGCCTCCGTAGAAACCCGGATAGTGAACCGACATTTCTTCACCCTCGAGACGAGGTGAAATGCCTCCCACGTAGATAACAACCCATGAATCGAGGTTCTCTTTCAGAAGACCCGCAGGCATCGGCAGCCCCTGCGCAGCCTCGTCGGGCGTCTGCACCAAGGGATAGTCAAACCATTCCACCTTGCCCGTATTGCCTTTCTCGATGGCCGAATAGATGGTCTCGGTGTGCGAAGGGAAGCCATTGTAGTTTCCCCACTGCATGGTGGAATCCACTGCGTTCTGCCCTATGACGAGGATATTCTGGTCGGGACTGAGAGGCAAGAGATTGTTGCGATTCTGCAGCAAGACGATGCTCTGCCGAGCCGATTCGAGAGCCAAGGCACAATGTTCGGGACAATCGACCACGGTGGACGGAATGTTTTTCCATTCCACCAAACTTTCGTCATCGAAATCACCCAAGAGGAAACGGGCACGCAACAGACGAATGAGACTGCGGTCAACCTCAGCCTCAGAGACTTTTCCTGCAGCAACGCCCTCGACAAGCGAACGGAATGACTGTCCGCACTCTACGTCGGTTCCTGAACGAAGAGCGTGCGAAACGGCATCGACCTTCGTAGCCGAAAAGCCATGACGACCATTCTCCCAGAAATCATTCAAGGCCCCGCAGTCGCTCGTTACAAGCCCGTCGAAACCCCATTCTTGACGCAATATCTGCTGCAAGAGACGCGTGTTTCCGCAGCAAGGTTCACCATCGAAACGCTGATAGGCACACATAATCTCGGCGACATGCCCATCTTGCACCAGCGTCTTGAAAGCAGGCAAATAAGTCTCCCAAAGGTCACGCGGAGGCAACGATTCAATATCCATCCTGTGACGACTCCATTCAGGGCCACTGTGCACTGCAAAATGCTTAGCGCAAGCCAACAACTTCTGGTAGCGATGTCCTTCGGGGCCCTGCAGTCCGCGCACCACAGCCAAGCCCATGCGCGATGTCAGATAAGGGTCTTCGCCATAAGTCTCCTGTCCCCTGCCCCATCGTGGGTCGCGGAAGATGTTGATATTAGGTGTCCAGAACGAAAGACCTTCGTAGATATGACTGTGTCCGTCGCGTCGGGCAATGTTGTTTTTCGCCCGAGCCTCGGTGCTGACAGCATCAAAACAACGCTGCACAAGCCCGTCGTTCCATGTGGCAGCCAGCCCCATCGTAATGGGAAAGACCGTGGCAAGTCCGTTTCGCCCTACGCCATGCAAAGCCTCGCTCCACCAGTTGAATTCAGGGATGCCCCATCGTTCGTTGGCCCGCGATTCGTGTTCCATCAACGTCACTTTCTCCTGAAGACTGAGACGCGAGCACAAATCCTCAGCCCTTTCCTGTGGCGAGAGAGATGGATCCTGATAAGGGAAACGTGGCTGCTGAGCAAACAGAGAGAGGCTCGAGAAAGTTGACAGCAGGACGACCGATGGAACAGCGAGAGTTAAGCGGAGCCTGCTTCGACCTGGCCGAGTCGTAACAGAGGAAGACAGAACGTCTATGAAAAGTCGAAAATTCATCATTCTTTGCATTTTAGTAGGATATTCGCTCCAAAGATACGGCATTTCCAGTGAAAAATAACTATCTTTGCGGCAAATTATTCAATCAACAACCAGCAGACAATGAAAAGAATCTTACTTGCAGGCGCAATGATGACCCTGCTGCTGAGCAGCCCCATGAGCGGACAAACCATCAAATTGCCAGCTCCCAACATGAAGCGTCCCTCGCTGAGCGTCATGGAAACATTCCGCCAGCGCAAGAGCGAACGCACTTTCAGTACACGCAACATCAACAGACAACTGCTCTCCGACCTGCTCTGGGCCGCACAGGGCAAGAACCGCGACGACGGCAAGCTCACCACACCCACCTGCATGAACTGGCAAGAGATACGCCTCTATGTCTTCGATGCACAGGGTGTCTCGCTCTACGACCCACAGACCCACACTCTCTCGCAAGTGGTGCGCGGCGACCACCGAAACCTGGTGGCTGGTGGGCAAGACTGGGCCAAGGAAGCACCCATCAGCTTCGTACTCGTCAACGACATGGACAAGATGGGACTCCACGACGAACGGACACGCGAAATGACTTCCGTCGACATAGGCATCTGCACACAGAACATCTGTCTGGCATGCGCCGCATTCGGGCTCAATACAGTTCCGCGCGGCACCATGGATAACGCTCAGATACAGAAACTGCTCAGGCTCAGCCAATATCAGATACCAGTGATGAACAATCCCATAGGATACCCAAAGTGAGAGCAACCATGAAAAGAATCCTCTTGGCAGCACTCCTGCTGCTCCCCCTCGGCCTGCAGAACATGCGAGCCGAAGTCATCCCCTCCGACGAGATGCGTCGGGTCCGAAACGACTTTCAAGACCGTAAGTTCGGAATCTTCATCCATTGGGGCATATACTCCATGCTCGGCGATGGCGAATGGGTCATGCACAACAAGAGCATCGACCGTCAGGAATACGCCCACCTCGCAGGCGGATTCTGCCCCTCCTGGTTCAGTGCCCGCGAGTGGGTACTCCTCTTCAAAGAAGCCGGAGCACAGTACGTAACCTTCACCAGCCGCCACCACGACGGTTTCTCCATGTGGAACACCGAGGCCAGCGACTACAATGTCGTCAAGGCCACGCCCTTCGGACGCGATGTTCTCAAAGAACTCTCCGCAGCCTGCGCACAGGAAGGTCTCCCTCTCCACCTCTACTATTCACACATGGACTGGCAGCGCGCCGACTATCCCACCGGCAACTGCAAGAACCTGCCACACGACCCCTCCACCACCAACTGGAACAGCTACAACGCCTTCATGAACCGTCAGCTCACCGAACTGCTCACAAACTATGGTCCCATCGGAGCCATCTGGTTTGACGGCATGTGGGACCACCCCGAAGAAGGTTTCGACTGGGGACTGGACGAACAGTATGAGCTCATCCACCGCCTGCAGCCACGCTGCATGATAGGCAACAACCACCACGGGGCCATACACGACGGAGAAGACTTCCAGCTTTTCGAACAAGATCTCCCCGGACAGAACACCACCGGCTTCGCTCCCGACCAGCAGATGAGCACCCTGCCCTACGAATCGTGCCAGACCATGAACAGTACCTGGGGATACAGCATCACCGACAAGAGTTACAAGTCCTCGGCCGAAGTCATACGTCGACTCGTGCGCTGCGCCGGAATGAACTCGAACCTGCTCCTCAACGTAGGTCCGCGCCCCGACGGACAGATACCCGACGAGGCCGTCAAGATACTTCAGGACGTCGGCACCTTCATGCAATCCTACGGCAAGACCATTCTTTCCACACGCGGAGGATGCGTGCCACCACAGCCTTGGGGCGTAACCACACAGCGCGGCAAGAAACTATACATTCACATTCTCAACAGCGAGAAAGACGGGCGCATAACAAACGAGGGTCTCGAACAAGTGGAGGGACGATGGTCGCTCCTGCTGCCCACCGGAAAATACAGCATCAAGAGCGTGTCGCGCATGGGAGGCTCCACACTCACCTTCCGCAACGAAAAAGGCGGCACACGCATCTTCCTGCCTACACGCCCGACCACCGATGTAACGGACTACATCTTGGAAGCTACGCTCAACTGAGACAAGTAAATAACAAGAGTACAGTTTAACAGACCGCAGTGCGTCGATAAACGCAACGTGCTGCGATGGTCAACGCACCGTGCTGCGACAGACGTCGCAGCACGGTGCGTTTTTGTTAGTTCCATGTTGCTTCTGTCTGACGGCGTCGGGTGTTGAAGAAAACACACTCTTTCGAGAAAATCAAAACAAGTTTTGCTTTTCTACTCGCTTATTCGTACCTTTGCAGTTGAAAATCTCAATTTTAACTTTACAATTATGGCAAACGAACAAGAGAACAGATATATCTGCGTGGCATATAAGCTCTATGTTCCCATGAAGGACAACGGCAGCGAGCTGGTGGAAGAGGCCACTGCGGAGCATCCTTTCCAGCTGGTTTCGGGCATGGGACTGGCACTGGATGCATTCGAGGCGCAGGTGGTTCCGCTGAAGGCTGGCGAGGCGTTCGACTTCACACTGAGCATCGACGAGGCTTATGGCCCCTACGTGGAGGAGGCGGTGCAGAAGGTGCCCCGCAACGTGTTTGAAATAGACGGACGGCTGGACAGCCGATACATCTACGAGGGGGCAGTAGTGCCGCTGATGAACTCCGACGGCGAACGCTTCAATGGTGTCATCGCCGAGATTGGAGAGAAGGAGATTACGGTCGACTTGAATCACCCCTTTGCTGGTAAGCCGCTTCACTTTGTGGGCAGCGTGACAGAGAACCATGTTGCCACCAACGAGGAGATACAGCGGACGATTGGCGAGATGACGGGCGGTTGCGGTGGTTGCGGCGGCAAATGCAGCAGTTGTGGCAGCGGATGCGGATGCGACTGTGATTGCGACTGCGACTGTGGCGATGCCAGCAAATAGTGATACAACCTCAATATAAATATAATTCACGGGCGAACGCCTGACTGCCTGAACATGAGATGAACAGTTTTGGTACGCTTTTTCGCATAACAAGTTTCGGCGAGAGCCATGGTGAAGCCATCGGCGGAGTGATTGACGGTATGCCGGCTGGCATTGTTGTGGACACAGACTTCATCCAGCAGCAACTGGACAGAAGACGCCCTGGACAGAGCCGACTGACGACGTCGCGCAACGAGCCGGACCGGGTGGAGATTCTGAGCGGAACGTTCGAAGGTCGCACCACGGGACAGCCCATCGGGTTTATCGTACGCAACACAAATCAGCATAGTTCCGACTATGAGGAGATGCGCAACGTGTTCCGACCCAGCCATGCCGACTTTACGTATCAGACGAAATACGGCATCCGTGACCATCGAGGCGGTGGACGCAGCTCGGCGAGAGAGACTGTGAGCCGTGTGGTGGCAGGTGCTTTTGCCATGCTTGCCCTGCGCGAAAAGGGTATTTCCATCCAGGCATACACGCAGCAGGTAGGCAGCATTGTCCTGCCAGGAACGTACAAAGACTACGACCTGAGCGCGACCGAAAAGAACGAGGTGCGTTGTCCCGATGCTGCTACGGCTGCCAAGATGGCGGAACTCATCAGCGAAGTGAAGCAACAGGGCGACACCATCGGCGGTGTCATAGCCTGTGTCATCAAGGGTTGTCCCGTGGGCCTGGGTGAACCAGCCTTCGATAAACTGCATGCTGTACTGGGCCACGCAATGCTGAGCATCAACGCTGCGAAGGGTTTCGACTACGGATGCGGATTTGAAGGTCTCTCGCAACGAGGCTCGGAACAGAACGACATTTTCGTTCCCGACGGGCAGGGCGGTATCACCACCCGCACCAATCGCAGCGGTGGCATTCAGGGTGGCATCTCGAACGGACAGGACATCTATTTCCGCGTTGTCTTCAAGCCTGTGGCTACGTTGCTACAAGAGCAGGAGACCGTGACCTGCGACGGAGAGGAGACGACGCTGAAAGCACGTGGCCGGCACGATGCCTGCGTGCTGCCCAGAGCCGTTCCGGTGGTGGAAGCCATGGCGGCCATTACGTTGCTCGACATGTGGTTGCAGCAATCGGCCAGAGTGTTGTAACGAAGAAAATAACGATGAGCATCGAGAGAGGATTGTTCCAGCGCAGCGAGTTGTTGCTGGGTGCCGAGACGATGGAGCGCATTGCACAGTGCCGGGTGATTATTTTCGGCGTGGGCGGTGTGGGTTCCTGGTGTGCCGAGAGTCTTGTACGCAGTGGTATTCGCGAACTGACAATTGTGGACAGCGACCGCGTCTGCATCACGAATGTGAACCGTCAGTTGATGGCTACGACAAAGACTATTGGGCGCGTGAAAGTGGATGCCTTGCGAGAGCGTCTTCTCGAGATAAATCCTTCGGCCCACATCGATGCCTTGCAGAAGATTTACAGCAAGGAGACGGCCGACGATTTCCAACTGGAGACTTACGATTACGTCATCGATGCCATCGATTCGCTGGAGCAGAAGTGCCACCTCATCCTGCATGCCTGCCGATTGCCGGTGCGTTTCTTCTCGTGCATGGGTGCGGCACTGAAGATGGACCCCACAGCGGTGCGCGTTGACGAGTTCTGGAAGGTGAAGGGATGTCCGTTGGCGCGTGCCATCCGTCAGCGATTCAAGCGCAACAAGACGTTTCCTGCACGGAAATTCAAGTGTATCTATAGCGAAGAGGTGTTGGAGAACAAGGGCGTGAACCGTTCGTGCGGAACCAGCGCATGCCTGTGTCCGAAGAACCGCGATGCAGAGGGCGACCCGACATTAGCCAATCACGAGTGGTGTTCGAGCAAAGCGCAGATTAACGGTACGATGTGCCACACCACAGCCATCTTCGGTTTCACGCTGGCGGGTCTTGTCATTCAGGACATCACACAGCGAGAATGATTTCTCATTCCCATTTCAGTACGAGGCGCAGCGGCAGGTGATCGCTGAAACCTCCCACATAGGCCGGTCCTTGGTATGTACGCCAGGGCCGGCCTTTTTCGTTGAGCAGGAAGGGGAAGGCCAGCGGTTCGGCTCGTTGTTCTGCTACGAACGGCAGCAGTTGAGGCGAGACAAGCATGTGGTCGAGATAGCTCCATTGGCCCTGGAAGACGTATGTCCCGCGGGCACGTCGCAATTCGCGTCGACTTTGCGGCATCAGGCTAACGAGGGGCGGAGCAAGGGTGCGGAAGAGTGCATCGCGCGGAGAGGTGTTGAAGTCGCCCATCACCAGCAGCTGCTTCCCCAGGAGCGAGTCGGTCAGATGTCGCAGTGTCTCGGCAGCCAGTCGGCGGTGGCGGGCGCTCCCCCTTTTGTTGCCGGCACGGCTGGGCAGATGCACCACCACGACGTGTAGCGTGTCTCCGATGGCGGTCTGGCCGCATACATATAATATATCGCGCGTGGGCGCGAGGCCGTGGACTTCGGAGGGAATGCGGACGCTGTGCCAGTCGAGGAGACGGAAACGCTCGGGCTGATAGAGCAGCGCCACATCGATTCCGCGCGCGTCGGCACAGTCGGTCATCACATAGCGATAGCCTGCCGTACGCAGCGTGCTGCGACGAGTAAGGTCGAACATACACGAGTCGTTCTCCACCTCCGCCAGCCCCACCAGCATGGGCCAGTCGCCGTCGGCTTCGGTGGCAGCAGCAAGGGTGCGGGCAATGTTGTCCAGCTTGTGCCAGTATCGCGAAGGAGTCCAGTGTCGGGTGCCGTCGGGCAGGAACTCAAAGTCGTTCTGGAGCGTGTCGTGGCGGCAGTCGAAGAGGTTCTCGACGTTCCAGAAGAGTACAGACAGACGTCCCTCGGCCAGTGCAGGCAGCGACGAGAGCATCAAGAGGGCGACTATGAACATTTTCTTCGCCATATCGGCACAAATATACGCATTATTCGGCATATAAGTTTCGCGCGGCGCACGTTTATTGCTTGCGGGATGCACTTTATTCATGGCTGACAAGGAGGTATATGAACGCGAATTATCCTTACAATTATCTTTCCTGAATTCCGAGCAGAGCGTGAAAATATTCGTTGCATCACGTTTCGTCGTCCGACGCACCACGTTGCGATGGCTGTCGCACCACGGTGCGTTTTCCGTCGCAGTGCATTTCAGCAGGATTTTCTCGGAGAAACGAGAGGAAACGCAGAAAATCGGAATGCTGAAAATCAAACGGTTAGAGTTTCGCCATTTCGCGCTCTTCACAGCGACGCACCGAAGTCCACCGATTCTCACAATTCCTCACCTCGGTTTTCGGACCCTCGCGATGACGGTGACGCATTGAAATCTTCCGATTTCGTTACATCATACAAAATTCCGCCCCACTCCATTCGGAGTGAGCGAAAACACGAAAATGAAAGAGGATGGGGCGAAAAGATGGCATATTCGGAGAAAATTTCGTACCTTTGCAGCGAAAACTGTATATTTACGCTTATCAGTAAATCATAAGATGTCGAAATTGAATATTCTCGAGTTGAGCGAACAGGAAATCATTCGCCGCAACAACCTTGAGCAGCTGCGCGAGCTGGGCATCAACCCCTACCCCGCCGCTGAGTATCCCACCAATGCATTTTCCACAGAGATAAAGGAAAACTTCACCGACCTGCCCACGACGACGAACGAGGCGGGCGAAGAGGTGCCCACACAGGCCACGATGGAGAACAGCCGGCAGGTGTGCATAGCCGGACGCATCATGAGCAAACGCATCATGGGCAAGGCCTCATTTGCCGAACTGCTCGACTCGAAAGGGCGCATCCAGGTGTACCTGACGCGCGACGACCTGAGTCAGGGCGAGGACACCACCCTCTACAACACCGTGTGGAAGAAGTGTCTCGACCTGGGCGATTTCATCGGAGTGCGAGGCTTCGTGTTCCGCACACAGACCGGCGAAATCAGCGTTCACGCCAAGGAACTGACCGTACTCTCGAAGAGCCTGCGTCCGCTACCCATCGTCAAGACGGACTCCGAAGGCAATGTGTACGACTCGTTCGACGACCCCGAGCTGCGCTACCGTCAACGCTACGTAGACCTCATCGTAAACCCCGGCGTGAAGGAGACGTTCCTCAAGCGCGCCACCATCCTGCGCACCATGCGCCGCATCCTGGACGAAGCCGGATATACCGAGGTGGAGACACCCACCCTGCAGAGCATAGCCGGCGGCGCCACGGCCCGACCATTCATCACACACTTCAATGCGCTCAACATAGACATGTATATGCGCATCGCCACGGAACTCTACCTGAAACGCCTCATCGTGGGCGGTTTCGAAGGTGTCTACGAAATAGGCAAGAACTTCCGCAACGAGGGCATGGACAAGACGCATAATCCCGAGTTCACCTGCATGGAACTCTACGTGCAATACAAGGACTACAACTGGATGATGTCGTTCACCGAACGGATGCTCGAGGAGATATGCACCGCCGTGAACGGTAAGCCCGAAGTGGAAATCGACGGCAAGACCGTCTCGTTCCGTGCACCCTTCCGCCGCCTTCCCATCCTGGAGGCCATCCGCGAGAAGACAGGTTTCGACTGCGAAGGAAAGAGCGAGGAGGAGATTCGCGCCTTCTGCCTCGGGAAAGGCATGGAAGTGGACGAGACAATGGGCAAAGGCAAGCTCATCGACGAGCTGTTCGGCGAATTCTGCGAAGGCGACTTCATACAGCCCACCTTCATCACCGACTATCCCGTGGAGATGTCGCCCCTGACAAAGATGCACCGCACGAAGCCCGGACTGACCGAGCGATTCGAACTGATGGTGAACGGCAAAGAACTGGCTAACGCTTATAGCGAGCTCAACGACCCCATCGACCAGGAGGAACGCTTCGTGGAACAGATGCGACTGGGACAGAAAGGCGATGACGAAGCCATGATAATCGACCACGACTTCCTGCGCGCCCTCCAGTACGGAATGCCCCCCACCAGCGGCATCGGCATCGGCATCGACCGCCTTGTGATGCTCATGACAGGCAAGTTTGCCATCGGCGAGGTCATGCTCTTCCCACAAATGAAGCCCGAAGTGAAAGCACCGCGCGACAAAGACGAGGCATTCCTCGCACTCGGCGTGCCGCAGGACATCATCCCCATCCTGCGCAAGGCCGGATACAACCTCGTGGCCACACTCAAGGACGTCTCGACAGCCAAGATTCAGCAACAGATAATAGAAATCATCAAGAAATACAAGCTGGAGGTGGAACGACCCTCCACAGAGGTCATCGAAGCATTCCTGCAAAAAGTATAAAACGCGAAAGACATGATAGCAATCTTCGGCGGAGGCAGCTGGGCAACAGCCATAGCAAAGATACTCCTGGAGAACAATAGCGAGATATGCTGGTACATGCGGCGGGACGATCGCATCAGCGACTTCCAGCGCACCGGATACAACCCAGCCTACCTCTCCAGCGTATACTTCGACGTGAAGTGCATCCACTTCTCGAGCGACATCAACCAAGTGGCCGAGCGCTGCGACACGCTCTTCTTTGCCATGCCCTCACCCTACCTGAAGGGACATCTCCAGAAACTGACCGCCTCGCTGCAGCAGAAAGAAGTGGTCATCGCCATCAAAGGCATCGTGCCCGACGAGAACGTAACCATCAGCGAATACTTCCAGCGCGTCTATCAGGTGCCAAAGGAAAACATCGCAGTCATGAGTGGCCCCAGCCACGCAGAAGAGGTCGCCATGAGTCGCCCCACCTTCCTCACCATCGGCAGCACCAACACCACATTGGCTGAGAACGTAGCAAAACTGTTGTCCAGCAAATACATAAAGACCATCGTGAGCAACGATCTCACCGGCATCGAATACGCCGGAGTGCTGAAGAACGTCTATGCCATCGCAGCCGGAATATGCCACGGGCTCAAGCTCGGCGACAACTTCCTCGCCGTACTCGTCACCAACGCAGCACGCGAACTCAACCACTTCCTGCAAACCGCAGAGCCAACGCAACGCGACATCAACAACTCCGTCTACACCGGCGACCTCCTCGTCACCTGCTACAGCAACTTCTCACGCAACCGCGTCTTCGGTACCATGATTGGACAAGGCTACCGCGTACTCAGCGCACAGACCGAGATGCAGATGATTGTCGAAGGATACTACGCCACAAAATGCATGAACGAGATATGCGAGGCGCACCACGTCGAGATGCCCATCCTGCAAACCGTGCATCGCATTCTCTACGAAAACCACTCACCCTCCGCAGAGATAAAGCGACTCGCAGCAATGATGAAATAAGTTCAAAAAGAAACATAAACAAAAAACTCACACCAAAATGATTAAGTTAGACATCACCCAGGCACAAATCAGTGCCCAAGAAATGGCAGCTCTCGAAAGCCAAGCCGTGGCAGCACAAGAAGCACTTGAGAACGGGACCTGCGCCGGCAACGACTTCCTCGGCTGGCTGCACCTGCCCAGCACCATCACAGCACAGTTCATCACCGAAGTACAAGACTGCGCCGAACGACTGCGCCGCAACTGCGACACCATTGTCGTAGCCGGCATCGGAGGTTCATATCTCGGAGCACGTGCCGTTATCGAAGCGCTCAACAACAGCTTCCAGTGGCTCACGAACAAAGGCGAGAACCCCGACATACTCTTTGCCGGAAACAACATCGGCGAGGACTACCTCTACGAACTCACACAATACCTGCGTGACCGCAAGTTCGGAGTTATCAACATCAGCAAGAGCGGCACCACCACCGAGACCGCACTCGCCTTCCGTCTCCTCAAGAAACAATGCGAGGAACAGCGCGGTAAGGAAGTAGCACGTCAGGTAATCGTAGCCATCACCGACGCACGTCGCGGAGCTGCACGCACTACAGCTGACAAGGAAGGATACACCAGCTTCGTAATACCTGACAACGTGGGCGGACGATTCTCAGTCCTCACACCCGTCGGACTACTCCCCATCGCAGTAGCAGGCTTCGACATCACCAAGCTCATCCAGGGCGCAGCAGCTATGGAAGAAGCCACAGCCACCGGCGTACCCTACGAGCAGAACATCTGCATGCAATACGCCGCAGCACGCAACATCCTCTATCGCAACGGCAAGAAAATAGAGATAATCGCCAACTACCAGCCCAAGCTTCACTACATCAGCGAGTGGTGGAAACAACTTTACGGAGAGAGCGAGGGCAAGGAAAACAAAGGCATCTTCCCCGCAGCCGTTGACCTCACCACCGACCTCCACTCCATGGGACAGTGGATTCAGGAAGGCGAACGTTCCATTTTCGAAACCGTACTCAGCATCGAAGAGCCCGAGCACAAACTGCTCTTCCCCTCAGACGATGAGAACCTCGACGGTCTTAACTTCCTGGCCGGAAAGCGCGTAGATCAGGTGAACAAGATGGCTGAGCTGGGTACACAGCTGGCTCACGTGGACGGCGGAGTGCCCAACCTGCGCATCAGCGTGCCGCGTCTCAACGAATACTATCTCGGACAGCTCATCTACTTCTTCGAGAAAGCATGCGGCATCAGCGGACTCATCCTCGGTGTCAACCCCTTCAACCAGCCTGGTGTAGAAGCCTATAAGAAAAACATGTTCGCGCTCCTCGGCAAGCCCGGCTACGAGAAAGAGACCGAAGCCATTCAGCAGAGAATACGATGACCAGCGCCCGAGCCATCCTCTTTGACATGGACGGCGTGCTCTTCGATTCGATGCCCAACCACGCCTATTCGTGGAGCCATGCCATGACGCAGTTCGGGCTGGTCATGACCGAAGAAGAAGCCTACATCAACGAGGGGCGAACAGGCAGCGGTACCATCAACATACTGGCGCAACGCTTCTGGCACCGCGATGCTACCGAGGAAGAAAAGGTACGCATCTACAAGGCCAAGACAGATATGTTCAACACGCTCCCGCCCGTCAAACCCATGGCGGGAGCGCACGAACTGCTGGAAACTGTAAAGGCAGCCGGAAAGAAAATCGTGCTCGTCACAGGCAGTGCACAGGCCTCGGTGCTCAACAATCTGGAACACCACTTCCCCGGCTACTTCAGCGTAGATCTGATGGTTACGGGCTCAGACGTGAAACACGGCAAACCACAGCCCGAGCCTTATCTGATGGCGCTTCGCAAGGCCGGCATCACAGCGTCCGAAGCCATCGTCATCGAGAACGCCCCACTCGGAGTTGCCTCCGCCCATGCTGCAGGCATCTTCACCGTAGCTGCCAACACAGGCCCTCTGCCCGACGCAATGCTACGCGATGCCGGAGCCGACGTGGTGCTGCCCAATCTTTTCGAAGTGGCACGCTATCTGCAGGAACTCGACTGAATCGGGTAATCAGCTTCTAATACAGTTCGGGTAAAAAAACGCACCACGCTGCGACGACTGTCGCAGCGTGGTGCGTTTCTCATTTCAACGTGGTGCGTCAGGCGCAGAAGTGCAGTGCGTTCTGCCGACGTTCGAAAGGGAGGGCGCGTCTACCTATATATACATACGCGCGGGCGCGAGCACTATTCCTCTGTTTCTCGCTCCTTCAACTGCTCAAGCTGGTGCTTCATCTCGTCGCTGAGTTCTATGTCGCCCAGGTCGAGCAACTCGTCGTTCTCGAAGACATGGCTGCCGTCGGGACCGATGATGAGCAGGAAGGGGGCGTATTCGTCGCTCTCGGGATAGCTCACACAGATGCTGAAATAGAGCTTTCCGTCCTCGTATCTGTTGAAGCGGAGCCCGTCGAGTATGCCGTATTGGCGGAACTGTGCGGAGAGTCGTGACTGCAGGGTGGCCTTGGTGAGGCGTTTGCTGAAGAAGTCGTGTCCGTCGCGGGTAATGTCGAGCTGATAGAAGTTGTCGACATAGCGCTGCCCGTCTTCGTCGGTGACTATCTCAAGCGAGTCGTCGGGCTGGCGCAGGATGTTATAGACCCATTTGTGAGAGCCGACCTGCAGGCTGTCCCGCAGACGGAATTCGGGGGTGCGACGCGGCTGTGCCTCGGTGTTCTCAACGGCTGCCGACCGCGTCTCAGTCTGACTTTGTTTCGGCCCGCAGGCTGTCACGAGACTGGCAAGGAGCACAATGGCTATGACGTTTTTATGATTCATAAGCCCTCAGAGTTTGATTTTCACTTTCTTTGCCTTCGATTCGTTCTGCATACGGTCGAGTGCGGTGACCACGTAGGTCCACTTGATGTTGCCGCCCTGATATCCGAGGGCAAGCATGGTCTGGTTTGTGATGGCTACGATGTGCGAAGGGTCTTCGAGGTTGACTTTTTCGCCCGGATAGAAGCGATATACGACATAGCGCGTGGCCACATCGAGTTCGTTTCGGGTCTTGGGTGCGCTCCAGCAGAGGACCTTGCCCTGATCGGTCCAGATGACAGCGGTCTTGCGGGGCTTGCCAGGCGCCTTCTTGTCTATCCATGGCATGAGGGGTTGCAGGGCCGGTGTGCTATGGAATTGCTGGCGCAGCACGGTGGCATAGTTGGAGGGGTTGGCGACGACGGCGGCTGCGTACCACTGGCAACTGCCCTGAATGCCGGGCAGTGTGCGTTGCAGCTGATATTTGCGGTACTGCTGGTGTATCTGCGGATTCTCGGGGTCGGGGAACTTGACGGTGCGTTCCACGTCTTGACCGATGTAGAGAGGACGCTTGCCGGCATGTTCGCTCCACCAGCGGATGAGTGTCTCGTAGTCAGCAGCCTTGTTGCCTATCTCCCAGTATATCTGCGGGATGTTGTAGTCCACCCATTCTTCGTCCACCCACTTGAGTACGTCGGCATAGAGGTCGTCATAGTTCTGGAGTCCGTTGGTGATGCTTCCGTTGGGGTCGCTGCGCTGGTTGCGATAGATGCCGAAAGGCGCTACGCCGAACTTCACCCATGGTTTGACGGCGCGGAGGCTCTCGTGCAGTTGCTTGACGAAGAGGTTGACATTGTTGCGTCGCCAGTCGCCTCGGTTCATGCCTTCGCCGTAGAGGGTATAGCTGTTGTCGTCGGGAATGGCGAGTCCGGCCACGGGATAGGGATAGAAGTAGTCGTCGATGTGAAGGCCGTCGACGTCATATCGGCGCACGATGTCGCATGCCACGCGGCATATCCACTCGCGGTTTTCAGGTCTTCCGGGGTCGAAAAGGATGAGTCCGTCGTAATCGAGAAACATCTGTGGATTGCGCAGATAGGGATGGTTGGCGGCGAGCATGGTGGTGCCTTTTGTCTTGGCCCGATAGGGGTTAATCCATGCGTGGAGCTCCATGCCGCGGGCGTGGCATTGCTCGATCATCCACTGCAGGGGGTCCCAGTAGGGGTTGGGCGGCGTGCCCTGCTGTCCGGTGAGATAGCGGCTCCAGGGCTCGAGCTCGCTGGGGTATAGGGCATCTCCCTCGACGCGCACCTGGAAGAAGATGGCGTTGATGCCGTCCTTCTGCAGTTCGTCGAGCTGTTGTGTGAGGGTGCGCTGGATGCGGTCGCGACCCACTCCCTGAAATTGTCCGTTTACACTCTGAATCCAGGCTCCGCGGAACTCTCGTTTGGGGTTCTGAGCCATCACGCCTGCTGCTACGAGGAGCAGCAAAAAGATTAGTTTGCGTCTCATAATGCCACAAATTTACGTATTTTTTTTCACATTGTCCCGTGGTTAGCCAAACATTTTATAATTTTGTATTCAAAATCGCGCAGCACGGAAGTCTGCACGGGCTGTATGCACCTCTCGGGAGGATGCTCGGCAGAAATGTTAAAAACGCAACGTGGTGCGACAGCCATCGCAACGTGGTGCGACGGGCAACGCAGCGTGGTGCGACAAGCCGAAAAGCACGGTGCGCCGAAAACCCATCGCTTCCGGACCTGCGAGAAACGACGAACGACTCATGTCTATGACCAAGAATAAAGAGAAAGAAAACGACTATATAGAACTGCGCGGTGTGAGGGTGAACAACCTGAAAAACATCTCACTGCGCATTCCCCGCAACAAGCTGGTGGTGGTGACTGGCCTGAGCGGTTCGGGCAAGAGTAGCCTTGCCTTCGACACCCTGTATGCCGAGGGTCAGCGGCGCTATGTGGAAAGTCTCAGCTCGTATGCGCGCCAGTTCATGGGTCGCATGAACAAACCCGAGTGCGACTTCATCAAGGGCATCCCGCCCGCCATCGCCATCGAACAGAAGGTGTCGAGCCGCAATCCGCGCAGTACGGTGGGCACCAGCACCGAAATATATGAGTACCTGCGCCTGCTCTACGCACGTGTGGGACACACGTTTTCGCCCGTGAGCGGACAGGAGGTGAGGCGCCACACCACCGAGGATGTCGTGCAGTTCATGCTGCGTCTGGAGGAGGGAACGCGCATGTTGGTCCTCTCCCCCATCCGTTTGCCCGAGGGTCGCACGGCAAAGCAGCAGCTGGAAATATACATGAAGAGCGGCTTTGCGCGCGTGGCCGTAGCAACGAAACAGGGAGGATGGGACGTGGTGCGCATCGAGGACTACACGGCCACGGGAGAGACCTCCGACGCATCGGCCGAGGGTCTGTCTCTGGTGATAGACCGACTGACGGCCTCGCCCTCGAAAGAGACCATAGCCAGACTGGTGGATTCGGCCGAGACGGCTTTCTACGAGGGACATGGCGAGTGCTGCCTCCACCTGCCGGAAACGGGCGCGACCGAGACGTTCAGCACGCGCTTCGAAGCCGACGGCATCACGTTCGAGGAGCCTTCGGACAACCTGTTCGCCTTCAACTCGCCCATCGGCGCCTGTCCCGAATGCGAGGGTTTCGGCCGCATCGTGGGCATCGACGAACACCTGGTGATACCGAACAGCGCACTGAGCGTCTACGACGGAGCCGTGATGTGCTGGCGCGGCGAGAAACTGGGCGAATGGAAAAATTGGTTCATCCGCCTCAATTCGGAGCGCGGATTCCCCATTTTCAAACCCTATTTCGAACTGACACAGGAGGAGAAAGACTGGCTCTGGCACGGCACTTTCCCCAACTCGCTCAGCGACGAGCAGAAGCAACTCAAGCCTGAGGAAAAGGAATGGGGCTTGCTGAGCATTGACGCTTTTTTCGACTATCTGCGCGAGGGCCAATACAAGATTCAGAACCGCGTGATGCTGGCCCGCTATCGGGGCAAGACACTCTGTCCCAAATGCCACGGCCGACGACTGCGGCCCGAAGCAAACTACGTCAAGGTGGCGGGGCGAACGATTACCGAATTGGTGGAGATGCCCATCGCCGAACTGATACAGTGGGACGTGCTGGGAAGCCCCTCGTCGCTGCCCGAGCATGAGGAGAAGGTGGCTCACCGACTGATTGTGGAGATTCGGAACCGCCTGCAATTCCTGCTCGACGTGGGACTGGGCTACCTCACCCTCAACCGACTGAGCAACACACTGTCGGGCGGTGAGAGCCAGCGCATCAACCTGGCCACCAGTCTGGGAAGCAGCCTGGTGGGAAGCCTCTACATACTGGACGAACCAAGCATCGGCCTACACAGCCGCGACACGCAACGTCTCATCAAGGTGCTGCGACAACTGCGCGACCTGGGCAACACGGTCATCGTGGTGGAACACGACGAGGAAATAATGCGTGCCGCAGACTGGCTCATCGACATCGGGCCTGAAGCAGGACGACTGGGCGGAGAAATTGTCTACGAAGGTAGTCCGAATCCGGGCAAGACGGCAAAAAAGAACATGAAATCGCACACCCTGGCCTATCTGACAGGGGTGGAAAACATAGATATTCCGCAGCACCGACGGCCGTGGAACAACTATATCGAAGTAAAAGGTGCAAGAGCTAACAACCTGAAAGGCATCGATGTGCGCTTCCCGCTCAACGTGATGACCTGCGTGACAGGCGTCAGCGGTAGCGGCAAGAGTAGCCTCGTGCGTGACATCTTCTACAACGCACTGAAACGACAACTTGACGAGGTGGCCGACCGTCCCGGGGAGTTCCTCGGGCTGGAGGGAGACGTGAAGATGGTGCAAGCCGTGGAATTCGTGGACCAGAACTCCATAGGGAAAAGCTCGCGCTCAAATCCTGTAACGTACATAAAAGCCTGGGACGAGATACGTAAACTCTTCGCAGCGCAACCTCTGGCACGCCAGACAAGCCTCACGGCAGGACACTTCAGCTTCAACACCGAAGGCGGACGATGTGAGGAATGCAAGGGCGAGGGCACCGTAACCATCGAAATGCAGTTCATGGCCGACCTTGTGCTCGAATGCGAAAGCTGTCACGGACAGCGCTTCAAACCAGAAATATTGGAGGTGTACTTCGAAGGACAGAACGTAAACGATGTTCTGAACATGACAGTGAACCAAGCCGTGGAATTCTTCGGAAAACATCAACAAAAACGTATCGTCTCGATGTTGAAACCCCTGCAAGACGTCGGACTGGGCTACATAAAGCTGGGACAAAGCAGCAGCACGCTGTCGGGAGGCGAAAACCAAAGGGTGAAACTGGCCTACTATCTGGGGATGGAAAAGCACCGCCCCACCCTCTTCATCTTTGACGAGCCTACCACGGGACTGCATCCTCACGACATCCATCGGCTCATGGAAAGCTTTGACAGCCTGATAACTCGCGGACACACCGTCGTCATCATCGAGCACAACATGGATGTCATCAAGTGTGCCGACCATGTAATAGACCTCGGTCCGGAGGGAGGAGACCGCGGTGGAGAGCTCATCGCCAGCGGTACACCCGAAAAAATAGCCCTGTGCAACCGAAGCTACACAGGGCAATTCCTATCGGGGAAACTCGAAACGTCTCAGAAATAAAAGCCGAAGCCAAGCTTCAGACCCACCTTGCTGCCGTCAGAGAACTTGTTCAGGCAGAGGTCATAATAGACTGCCGGCTCGATGCTCACATAGTGGTTCAGGTAGAAGCAGTATCCCATCTCGGGCGTCAGCTGCAGGTAATTGAAGTTCGGTTCGCGGTGCTCATACTGCACACCCATGTTCATGTAGAGTCCGTTCTGCATGATGTAGTAGCGAAGTCCGGCACCCATCTTCACGTTGTCGATGCTCTTGTACTGATGCTCATATCCGAAGCGGCCATACACCATCCATGCATCCTCAAAGAAGTAACCACCCGTGACCTGCAGGCCGAGGGATAGTTTCTGATCCTTGCCGTATGAAAGGTCAAGACCCGTGAGCGAGGTGTTCAGATAGGACGTGAACTTCTCGAACTGCGCCGAGGCACTGAGCGAAACCACTGCCAACAGCAACGTCAACAAACTTTTCTTCATAGTCATATTCGTTTTGGGGTTAATATTATCATTCGTTTCTAATCTGCCACAAAGGTACGATTAAGTAAGCGGAAAAACAAATTTATTTGCCCTTTTCCGCAGAAGTGCCCTCAGAGATTTCATTGAGCCAGCTTTGGTTTGAAAGACTTCAGCACAGTGCTTCACTTTTGTCTGCATTTCCGTACAAATAACAATGCCAGCAGCAACGTGAATGTTCCTCCGAGAATGCTGCTGAGCGTCAATGACAGACCAAATCCTTCGGATGCCACCAGTATATAGGTGCTGCATACCATCGTCATGAAGAGTCCCGGTATCAACGTCACCCAATAGCACTTACCCTGACGCATGAGCCACATCGTGATGGCCCAAAATGTAAATACGGAAAGAGTCTGATTGGACCATGCGAAGTATCGCCAGATGACTTGGAAGTCGACAAAGAAGAGCAGTATGCTGATGGCAAAGATAGGCAGGCAGAGCATCAGGCGCTTGATGATGCGGTCTTGCTTCACCTTCAGGAAGTCTGCCGCAATGAGACGGGCACAGCGCAACGCCGTGTCGCCCGACGTAAGCGGAGCTGCCACCACACCAAGGATGGCCAATATGGCTCCCACACTGCCCAGCCACGAATGGCATATCTGGCTGACCACAAGTCCGGGGTTCATCTTGCCCGAGACAGGGTCAGTCATAGCTGTGAGGAGTTTCTCGTAGGGAGTATTGCCTGCAACGTCAAGCTGATTGGCAAAGGTGATGGCTGCGGCTGCCCAGATGAGTGCCACGAAGCCTTCTGTAATCATTGCTCCATAGAAGATGCGACGTCCCATACGTTCGTTCTTCATGCAGCGTGCCATCATGGGGCTCTGTGTTGCGTGGAATCCACTCACGGCTCCGCAGGCAATGGTGATGCACAGTCCCGGGAAGATGGGTACAGCGCTGTGAGGATGATGGTTCGCAAATGCGTCCGTCACTTCAGGCATCCATACGCCACCATGCACGAAGACGCCTCCCAGCACACCCACCGCCATCACCAGCAAGGCAAATCCGAAAAGCGGATAGATACGGCCGATGAGTGCATCAATGGGCAACAGGGTGGCCATGATGTAGTAGGCAAAGACGATGACAATCCATATATTGGCCGTGATTCCCCAGTTGCTTGTCATGGCAGCAAGCAGGGTGGCAGGCGTCTGCGCAAACACTGTTCCCACCAGAACCATCAGCACGAGCGACAGCACACGCATCACCTGCCGCGCCGTCATACCCAGTTCGTCACCGATAATCTCGGGGAGCGAGGCACCGCCACGGCGCAGCGATATCATGCCACTGAAGAAGTCATGCACGGCTCCACCGAAGATGCAGCCCAGAACTATCCACAGATAGGCTGCCGGTCCGTACAGGATGCCCAGGATGGCTCCAAAGATTGGACCCGTGCCGGCAATATTCAGAAACTGGATGAGAAAAACCTTCCACGATGACATTGGAATATAGTCCACACCGTCGTTTTTCGTGAAACAGGGTGTACGGCGAGAGGGGTCGACACCGAAGATATGCTCCATGAACTTTCCATAGAACAGATAGCCAGCCAAAAGCATCAGGAGCGAGACACAAAATGTAATCATTGACGCGTTTTTGAGTATTTGTTTTTTTCAGATGCTAAATTGCGATTGTTTTGCAATGCAAAATTACTAATATTTCATCATTTATTCGTAAATTTGTAGCATGAAATATGTCATGACGCTTCTTTTTGCCGCAATCCTCGCCCTCGTCCCCACGTCGGCGCAGGATATATTCTCCCCTACTATCCCTGCCCCCAAACGTGAAGTGCGCGCCGTATGGCTTACTACGTTGAGCGGACTCGACTGGCCCAAGACCAAGGCCACAAATGCCAAGACGGCCCAGCAACAGCAAACCGAGTTGTGTCGGATTCTGGACCAGCTGCAACAATGCGGCATAAACACCGTTTTCTTTCAGACGCGCATCCGAGGGAGCGTGTTGTATCCGAGTCAGATTGAGCCATGGGATGTGGCCATCTCCGGACAGTTCGGGCGCTCTCCCGGCTACGACCCCCTGAAGTTTGCCATCGACGAGTGTCACCGGCGTGGCATGGAACTGCACGCATGGGTAGTCACCATTCCCAGTTTTAAGGTGGAGAACGCACGTAAGATGGGCAAGAAGTCGCTGTTCAGTACGCATCCTGAACTGCTCAAGAAGTTGGGCGACACCTATTATCTCGACCCAGGTCTACCTGCTTCGGCCGACTATCTCGTGCGCCTTTGTCACGAGATTGTCAGTCTCTACGATGTCGACGGACTTCATTTCGACTATATCCGCTATCCCGAGAACGCAGCCTCGTTCCCCGATGCTGCCACATTCAAGAAGTATGGGGCTGGAAAGAAGAAAGACCAATGGAGGCGCGACAACGTGACGAACATCGTGCGCAAGATATACGCGGACACGAAAGCCACCAAACCGTGGGTGCGTGTCAGCTGTTCGCCCGTCGGTAAGTTCGAGGACCTCAGCCGCTTCTCCGCCCGCGGATGGGCTGCGCTGACCACCGTCCATCAGGATGCGCAGGGATGGTTGCGCGAGGGAATCATGGACATGCTCTGCCCCATGATGTATTTCGAGGGCGACCACTTCTACCCCTTCGCCGCCGATTGGCAGGAGCGTTCCTATGGCCGCACCGTGGTGCCCGGCCTGGGCATATATTTCCTTCACCCCAAAGAGCGCGACTGGGATTGGGGCATCGTGCAGCGTGAGCTATGCTATGTCCGGCAGCAGGGGCTCAGCGGACAGGCCTACTTCCGCAGCCAGTTCCTCACCGACAACACCAAAGGCATATACTCGTACCTGCAAAACGATTTCTACCCTCATCCCGCACTGATGCCGGCCATGACGTGGCAGCACGACCAACGCCCCGCCACACCGCAACTCACCAAGCAGGAACGTCTGCAAGGCATCAACGAACATCTGCAGTGGGCTGCCGTAGAGAACGGTGGAACACCTTGCCGCTATGCCATCTATGCCAGCCGACAGAAGCCTGTGGACACCGAGGATGTGAACAACCTGCTCACCGTGACGTGGGATACGGACTATACCTACAACCTGCTCACGAGCACGCTCTACGGCCTGCATCTGGCCGTGACAGCCATCGACCGCTACGGCAACGAGAGCCTGCCGCTGGAGGTTCCCTGAGCCTCTTCCCTCCCCTTCTTTTCTTATTCTGCAATCTGCTGCAATGCCCTCTCCAAACGGCTGGAAAGGACAGTGCCCAGTGCCACCTGTCCGTCGGGCGTGACGAGGTAGAGTGTGGGAATCCACTTCACGCCATAGGCGGCAGCGACGTCGCTGTCGCGGAATCTGCGCAACTCGCTTCCCTGCGGATAGGGTATGCCATAGTCGGCAGTGGCCTGCTGCCATGCGTCGCGGTCGGTGTCGAACGAGATGGCTGCGAAAGCGATGCCCCGCTCGTGGTAGGTTTCGTAGAGACGGAGCACCTCGGGCAGGTCGCGCCGACAGTCGGGACACCACGAGGCCCAGAAGTCAATCACCGTCCACTGTCCTGCGAAATCACTCAGACGAAGCGTGTCACCGTCGAGCGTGGGCAGGGCGAAATCGGGTGCCGTGCTGCCTTGCGGCAGAAGTTCTGCGGCATACTGGAGGTCGAGCGAATCTTCGGCAAGCGTGTCTAACTGGAGGGCGGAAAGCCAGTCGGCGTTTTCCTTCCCCTTCTGCGTGCAGGCGCCGAGCAGGAAAATGGACGCCAGGAGCACGGGAATTATGCTGTACTTCATTTTGTTGATTTTTTAAGTTCTTTCTATTCCTTATTTATAATGGGTCGCAAAGATTGAGGCGTCCGTCCGCCGCAGCGGTCATCGGGAGAGGCCTCGGTTTTTCTGCTGCAAATATACAAATAAGCAGGGGATGTGCCAAGGCGGCATTCGATTTTCTTCGACCCTGCGGAAAACGCACCACGTTTTTCGAGCTGACGCACCGTGGTGCGAAGGGCAACGCAGCGTGCTGCGACAGGCGTCGCACCACGGTGCGTTTTCAGATGTAGTATTCCATCAGGTCCACCAACCCCGTACGCAGGGCATATTTGGTGGCTTCGTAGACGGTGTTCACCGAGAGTTTCCGGAAGATGTTTTTCTTGTGCGTCACGATGGTGTGCACACTGCTGAAGCGTTCTGCCGCTATCTCCTTGACGGATTTTCCCATCGCTATGAGCCTCAGAATCTCGGTCTCGGTCGGGGTGAGCGACTCACGTTTCTCTTCGTTTTCGGCAACGGCCGTCACCAGCAGGTTGGTGATGCGGTGGCAGAGATAACGGTCTGCGGCGAGGCTGTAGTGGAGGGCCAGCAGCACTTCGTCGGCACTGTTGTCCTTGAGCAAGAGCGAGTATTGGGGATTTCGCGACAGGCGCAGTATGGCGCTCTCGGGAAGGTCGTCGGCAAAGACTATCCACCGTGTCTCGGAATACTCCTGCGCCAGTGCTTCGAGTTCCTCGGCATTGTTGAGGTGCGAAGTGGCAAAATCCAGAAGTACGGTGGCGTCGGGCGAGCGTTGCAGATGTCGCGTAAGTTCGCCGGCTGAACGTGCCTCGAGCAGCGTGACGGGAGCAATGGTGTCGAGGCGTTTCTCGGCAAGATATCGCAGCCCCAGCCGCGTGAGGTCTTGCTGATCGGCTATGATAATGGTCTGTGGATTCATTTTTCAAGTGCTTGAATGATGTCTTCGAGGAGGTCTTCGGGGTCCTCGAGGCCTATGGAGAGGCGTATTGTTTTTTCCGAAACGTCGATGGCATTCCGCTGCTCGGGCGTGAAGTTCCCGAAGATGGTCGTGGCGGGATGGATGGCGAGCGTACGGCTGTCGAAGAGGTTGGTGGCACGGTGTACGAGGCGGAGGCTGTCGATGAAGTGGAAGCAGTCGTCCTGCGAAGGAAGGTCGATGCAGAACATGGCTCCCGAGGTGGCTCCGAACTGACGGCGTGCCAGGGTGTAGTACGGATTGTCGGACAGGCCGATGTAGTTCACCCGTTCTATGCACGGATGGCCGAGCAGGCTGTTGGCCAGCTGGAGGGCTGTCTGCGCCTGGCGACTGTATCGCGTGTGGAGCGTCTCCAGCCCGAGTGTCTGCATGTAGGCAGCCTGCGGCGTCATGTATCCGCCCACGTTGAAGAGCATTTCCTGCTTCAGGATAGGGTTTATCTGGGGGAAGGTGCCGTAGTCTATGACAACTCCGCCCAGCGATGTGGCTCCGCCGGAGATGTATTTGGTGGTGCTGACCACTTCGAAATCCACACCGAGACTCTTGGCGGAATACTCGGTGAAGGGTATCATGGTGGTGTCGGCCACCAGCGGTATGCCGTTCTCATGGACTATCTCTGCCAGCGCACCTATGTCGGCGACTTCCATCTGGGGGTTTGTCACGGTCTCCAGATAGATGCAACAGACCTGCGGTGTTATGTTTTGACGCACCAGTTCGGGACGTGTGAGGTCGAGGAAGATGGTCTTGACGCCGAAACGCGCGAGGGTTTTGTCCAGAAGCGAATAGGTGTTGCCGAAAAGGTGGGGCGAACTGATGATGGTGCGGCCCTGCGAGGCGATGGACAGCAGCAGGTTGGCAATGGCGCCCATGCCGCTGCCGAAAGCTGTCACGTGGGCAGCGCCTGTGACGGAACGCACACGATTCTCGAAGAACGTGACGGTGGGGTTCATCACACGACTATAGTCGGGAGCCTTCACCTTATTTGTGAAAGCCTTGGCCATATCGGCTGCCGTGGCAAATTCGTACGATGCGGTCTGATAGATGGGCATATTGAGCGCACCGTAGGGGTCGTGGCTCGGATAGTTCGTGAGGAGTGTCTTGGTTGTAGTCTTCATTGAATCTGTCGTTTTTTATTCCTGAGGGTATAAGTCGGATGTCATCCTTCCTTTACCGTTTCTTTATCATTATTCTTTATTCAACCCGCGTGCCTCGTAGGCCTGGCGCAACTGGTCGAGCGCCTGTCTGAGGACGGAGCGCGGCGTTCCCACGTTGAGGCGCATGAATCCCGTGCCTCCTGTGCCGAAGATGGCTCCGTCGTTGAGAGCCAGATGGGCTTCGTCGATGAAAAGATGGAGCAACTGACGATGGTCGAGACCTGTTGGACGGCAGTCGAGCCACACGAGGAACGAGGCATCGGGGCGCATGGGGCGTATGAGGGGCAGGTGTGCGCGGCAGTAGTCTTCCACGAAGTCGATGTTCCCCTCCACATAGTGCAGCATCTGCTGTCGCCATTCTTCGCCGTAGCGATAAGCCGCGAGGGTGGCAATGGGCGCAAAGAGTGTGGGTTCGTCGAGTTCGTTGGCGTGGAGCCATCGGTAGAAGGGACGTCGCAGTTCCTCGTTGGGAACGATGGCGTAACTGCTCACCAGTCCGGCGATATTGAAGGTCTTGCTGGGCGCCTGCAGCGTGATGCTCCATTGGGCAGCCTCGTCGCTGACGGTGGCAAAGGGCACATGTCGGTGGCCAGGGAGCGTGAGGTCGCAGTGTATCTCGTCGCTCACGACCACAATTTTTCGCTCGGCGCAGAAACGGGCCAAACGACGCAACGTGTCCTCGTCCCAGCAGACGCCCCCGGGGTTGTGGGGATTGCTGAGAATGAGCAGGCGGCACTTGGCATCGGCAACGCGTTCCAGGCCCTCAAAATCCATCTCGTATCGACCGTCAGTCCGCAGCAGGAGCGGGTTCTCGACGACCTCACGGCCGTTGCCCTGCGGCGTGAGACGGAACGGATGATAGACGGGCGGCTGGATGATGACTTTCTCGTCGGGACGGCAGAAGACATTGACGGCAAAGCCGATTCCCTTGACAACACCGGGCACGAAGGTGAGCCACGACTGCTCAATCTGCCAATCGTGGTGGCTGCGAATCCACTCAATGATGGTGGGCCACAGCTCGGGAGGGTCGGCCGTATAACCGAAGATGGGGTGTTCGAGTCTCTTTTTCAGTGCGTTGGTGATGAAGGGCGGTGTCGCGAAATCCATGTCGGCGACCCACAGCGGCAGCAAGTCGTCTCGGCCCCAGCGTGGCAACAAAGCCTCGTGTTTGAGGTCGCCAGAGCCCCGTCGCTCTATGATGGTATCGAAGTCGTATCTCATTCCGATGTTCTTATCCTCTTTTATATATCGCCATAGCATTGCGTGGGCGATTTTTCTACGCAAAGGTACGTCGCTTGTGATTTGTACGCAAGACTATAACGATATTTTAGAAATATATTCCATATAGACACACGCGAGCAGAACTAAGACACGTAAAGCAGTGCGATTCTGAACGCTCCGCAGAACGCCACGAACAGGATTTCACCGTCCTATGGCGAGTCTGAGGCAGCCCGCACATCAGCAACATACGCACGAAGAATCCTTACAAATATCTCATTTCGGTTCTCGTCGGAAAAGAAAAATCCGTCTCACAGCGCGTTGCGAACGTTGACGCACCGTGCTGCGACGCGTGTCGCACCACGGTGCGTTTCCGCCCGAACCACTTACCGTCGAGAATTTCATGAGAAAGAAGAACGTCTCCGAGAAAATACAGCACTTGAAAATCAAGCACTTAATTTCGCACCAAACCGAGTACCTCACCCCAGCGCAGCCAACCCCATCCATACTCACACTTCCTCACCACACATTTCGCAGCCCCTCGTCCCACGCACGAAACCGCCATCTTCCGATTTTATGATAAATCCAAATGATCGATTCGAGACAATGAGAGCAGAAAGCTCAGGATAAAAAAAATGAACCCGGCGCAACACCAGACTCATTTACAATTGAACAATAGTATTTAATTCTCCCAACTTTATGGGTTCACATCAAATCAGTTCTTCCGATTCGCGGCTTACTTCTTGAATCTCTTTTCTACAAGACTGGCCAAGAAATTAGCCACTTGCTCAACCTGATAACTGCCGACATTGATTACCAAGTCATAGTGGCGTGAATCATAGCGCGTGGTTCCGGCAAAGGTTTTCGTGAAGGTTTCACGAGCCTCATCGGTTTCATTGATAATTTGGGAGGCCTGCTTTTCGTCCACATTATACTTCTGACAGATACGACGAATACGGTTTTCCTCATTGGCAATGAGGAAAACCTTTGCCACCTGGGGATCGTCACGGAAAATGTGGAAAGCCGAACGTCCAAGGATGATACACGACTCCTTTTGCACCAAGTCACGAAGTATCTGTGCCTCTGCTTGATACACTTTCATAGAGGTAACCTCCTTATTGGATTCCGACTGACGGATGCCCATATCACAGAACTGGTTGTAGAAGTTGCAGAAATCTTCCCACCAGGGCTTCTTCTTGGCTTTCACCTTTTCAATCTCCTCCGTAGTCAGGTTAAAACGGCTTGTCAACGTTTCCAAGAGCTTTCGGTCATAGACTTTCACGCCCAACAATTCACCGAGTCTTTTGGCGATGGCCGACCCGTTGGTTCCACATTCGCGGTTTATGGCAACTACAAATTTATTTTCCATAATTGAGTGGTTTAAGATTCGACTTCAAGTAATGTCACAGATATATACGACCCATAACATCCACAAAATTACGGAGATTTTTTCAACGCGCCAAATTCATTGAGAGAAATCCGAAAAATCTATTGGAATCATCATGATTTCCGACGACATAATTATCCCGATTCTGTCATTTGTATTTATGTCAGAGTGATATTCGTTTTTGAGCAAGCACTTTTGTCGAACTAATGCCCGATTCGGGTTTGAGTTAAGAGCTGGAAATTGAGTATCTGACAAAATTATAGAAATTTTCCCATATCGTGAATGAGTTTTGCAAGGGATTTGACAGAGTGACGGACAAAAAAGTCTCTTATCTCATCATTCAGAATCCCTCATCCCGGACTGAGGTAATCCTTACAATTATCTCATCTCGTTTCTCGTCGGGAAAGAAAAATCCGTTTCGCACCGCGTTGCGAACGCTGACGCACCGTGCTGCGACGCCCGTCGCACCACGGTGCGTTTCCGCCCGGACCACTGTCCGTCGAGAATTTCACAAGAAAGAGAAATGTCTCGAAGAAAATGCAACCTCTGAAAATCAAGCACTTAATTTCACGTCAAACCGAACACCTCACCCCAGCGCAGCCAAGCGCATCCATTCTCACACTTCCTCATCCCGCATTTCGCCGCCCCTCGCCCCACACGTCGAACCGCCATCTTCCGATTTTAAGACAAAGAGCAGCAGAGACAAAAAAAGGAGCACCCGAATTGTCGGATGCTCCTTTTGATTATAGAGTTATCAGAGTTTCTTACTCGTTGCTCCAGTCTTCCTGCGTCTTGCGGACGTAACTCTTGTAGCGGAGCTGGGCCATACGCTGTGCTTCGGCAAAGAGCTCCTCGGCCTCGTCGGGATAGGCTTTCTTGACGCTGAGATAGCGTACCTCGCCCATCAGGAAGTCGTGGAAGTCTGCCCAGTTCGGCTCCTTAGAATCGAGGCTGAACGGGTTCTTGCCTTCCTCGGCCAAAGCAGGATTGTAGCGCCACAGGTGCCAGTAGCCACAAGCCACGGCCTTCTTCTCCTCGGCCTGGCTCTTACCCATACCGCCCTTGGCCTTCAGACCGTGGTTGATACAGGGAGCGTAAGCGATGACGATGGAGGGACCGTGCCATGCCTCGGCCTCGCGGATGGCCTTGAGGGTCTGAGCGTGGTCGGCACCCATTGCAATCTGAGCAACATATACGTAGCCGTAGGTGGTGGCAATCATACCGAGATCCTTCTTGCGGATGCGCTTACCCTGGGCTGCGAACTGAGCGATGGCACCGAGCGGTGTAGCCTTGGAAGCCTGACCACCAGTGTTAGAATATACCTCAGTATCGAGCACGAGGATGTTCACGTCCTCACCAGAAGCGATGACGTGGTCGAGACCGCCGTAACCGATATCGTAGGAAGCACCGTCGCCACCGATAATCCACTGGCTGCGCTTTACCAGATAGTGGTCGAGGGTCTGCAGTTCCTTGTTGACAGGGCAGCCAGCCTCGGCAGCACCCTTGATGAACTCGCGGAGCTTCGGAGCAATCTCCTTCGTCTTGTCTGCATCTTCCTTGTTGGCAATCCACTCCTCAGCAAGAGCCTTGTACTCGGCGGGGCAGTGTTCGTTCTGAGCAGCCTCGGTGAGCAACTTGGCCACGCGCTCCTTCATCTTCTTGTTACCGAGAGCCATACCGAGACCGAACTCGCAGAAGTCCTCGAAGAGAGAGTTGTTGAAGCATGGGCCCTGACCCTTCTCGTTCTTTGTATAAGGTGTTGAAGGAATAGATGCTGAATAGATGCTGGAGCAACCGGTAGCGTTTGCAATCATCTGACGGTCACCGAACAGCTGAGAAATGAGCTTCACATACGGAGTCTCACCGCAACCGGAGCATGCGCCGGAGAACTCGAACAGCGGCTGTGCGAACTGAGAGTTCTTCACGTTGCTCTTGATGTCAACGAGATCCTGCTTGCTGGGCACCTTAACCAACTTGTTCCAATCGGCAGCGGCCTTCTTCATATCGGCTGCATCGGGGTTGAACGGAACCATCGTAAGAGCCTTGCCCAACTTCGGATTGCCCGGACAGATGTCGGCACAGTTGCCACAACCCAGACAGTCAAGCACACTGGGTTCGATGACGAAGTGCATACCCTTCATTGCAGCAGGAGCCTTCATCTCGAGAGTCTCCAGACCATCGAAGCCTGCCAGCTCTGCATCGGTCAGCACGAACGGACGGATGGCAGCGTGAGGACAGATATAGGCACACTGGTTACACTGGATACAGTTTTCTTTATTCCAAGCAGGAACGAAGGCCTCGACACCGCGCTTCTCGTAGGCAGCAGTACCCACCTCCCAAGAACCGTCGGCAGTGCCGTGCTTCACGAAGTCAGAAACCTTCAGCAGGTCACCAGCCTGAGCGTTGATAGGACGAACCAGTTCTTTAACGAATGCGGGAGCATCGTCCTGCTTCTCAGCATCGTCAGCCAGATTGGCCCACTCAGCCTTCACCTCAAACTTCTTGTACTCACCACCACGGTCGATGGCTGCGAAGTTCTTATCAACAACGTCCTGGCCCTTGGCTCCGTAAGACTTCAATGCAGCAGCTTTCATCTTCTCGACGGCGAGTTCTACGGGAATAACGCCGGTGATGCGGAAGAATGCCGACTGCAGAATGGTGTTGGTGCGGTTGCCCAAACCAATCTCCTGTGCAATCTTGGTAGCGTTGATTGTATAGACGGTGATATCGTTCTGAGCGAAATAACGCTTCACCTTGTTTGGCATGAACTTCTCCAGCTCGGCATCGTCGAAGATGGTGTTCAGCAGAAACGTACCGTTCTTCTGCAGACCACGGGTCACGTCGTACATGTGGAGGTAAGCCTGAACATGGCATGCCACGAAGTTCGGTGTAGTCACCAGATATGTGGAACGGATGGGCGTGTCACCGAAACGCAGGTGAGAGCAGGTGAAGCCACCCGACTTCTTCGAGTCGTAGCTGAAGTAAGCTTGGCAATACTTGTTGGTATTGTCACCGATAATCTTCACGCTGTTCTTGTTGGCACCCACGGTACCGTCGGCACCGAGGCCGTAGAACTTAGCTTGGAACATGCCGGCACCACCGAGTGCAATTTCGGGAACCTCGGGCAGAGAAGTGAAGGTCACGTCATCAACGATACCGATTGTGAAGTGATTCTTCGGCTCGGGCATAGCGAGGTTGTTGAACACGCTGATAATCTGAGCGGGGGTTGTATCGTGAGAACCCAGACCATAGCGTCCGCCGACGATAAGAGGACGGTCCTCTACATCATAGTATGCATCCTTCACATCGAGATACAGAGGCTCGCCATTGGCTCCTGGCTCCTTTGTACGGTCGAGCACAGCAATCTTCTTCACCGTCTTGGGAACACTTGCAAGCAGGTGCTTCACGCTGAACGGACGATAAAGGTGAACGCTTATCATACCCACCTTCTGACCCTGACTGTTCAGGTAGTCAATTGCTTCACGGGCTGCATCGGTAGCAGATCCCATCAGGATAATCATACGATCGGCATCCTCAGCTCCGTAATATGAGAAGAGGTGATATTCGCGACCTGTAATCTTTGAGATTTCGCCGAGATACTTTTCTACCACCTCGGGAACATTGTTATAGTAGGGGTTGCAAGCCTCACGGTGGGTGAAGAAGGTCTCGGGATTCTCTGCAGTACCACGTGTAACAGGGCGCTCAGGTGAAAGTGCACGGTCGCGGAAACGCTTGATGTACTCTTCCTTGACGAGGGGACGGATATCTTCCTGGTCCATGAGCTCAATCTTGTGATACTCGTGAGAGGTGCGGAAACCATCGAAGAAGTTCACGAACGGCACGCAGGTCTCGAGTGTAGCAAGGTGAGCCACAGCGGTGAGATCCATCACTTCCTGTACGCCACCTTCGCAAAGCATGGCGAAACCAGTCTGGCGGCAAGCCATCACATCCTGATGGTCACCGAAGATACACAGCGAGTGGCTGGCCAGCGTACGGGCAGAAACGTCGAACACGGTAGGAATCAACTCACCGGCAATCTTGTACATGTTAGGAATCATCAGGAGCAGACCCTGAGAAGCCGTGAAAGTCGTAGTCAGCGCACCAGCCTGCAGAGAGCCGTGAACGGCACCGGCAGCACCAGCCTCAGACTGCATTTCCTGAACTGAGACGGTCTGGCCCCACAGGTTCTTGCGACCGCGGGCAGCCCACTCATCAACGTGCTCCGCCATGGGCGAAGACGGGGTGATGGGGTAGATTGCAGCTACCTCCGAGAACATATAGCTCACGTGAGCTGCAGCCTCGTTACCATCACAGGTGATAAATTTCTTTTCTTTAGCCATAACTTTTTTCTTGGTTTTATTTTGAATACAACAAATTTAATTAGTGTCTTTGCTTATTTCAATATAGGAATCCGTACATCCAGAGTGGTATTTCCTGTCCTTCACCCTCGGTGATGTCCGACAGGGCATATATGACATCAGTATTCTTTCGTCGAGGTATCTCCGAACATATGCGGAAACGCTGCGTATTATCCACAATAAATGTGCTGCTTCGGTCACCCATCCTCACATCATGACGTCCCCAAAGCGCATTTTGGAAGAATGTCTCAAGCATAGTCTGCTTGTCCACTCTGCCAGGCATCATGGCATACATCAGATTGGGATTGTGTAGCAGCAACAGCGAAGGCTTCTTGGGGAAGTCCTCATCCTGACGATATACCATGTTTATCAATCGTGCATCGCTCAGATATTTGATGTAATTCATCACCGTGGCACGCGATGTCTGTGTCTCTGCTGCCAGTTGGGTAACATTCGGAGCACCACTCTCATCGGTTGCTACCAGATATAGCAGTTTCTTGATGCGACTGAGATATTTCAGTTCTATTTGCTTAATGAGCAGGATGTCTACCTCAATCATCATGTTCATCACCTTGAGCAGATTCTCCGAGAAGTTCGTATTCTCAAGAAAGAACGGGTAGTAACCGTGATGGACGTATGCCTGAAAATATTCCAATGGATTCACCTGTTCCATCACTTCACGCGAAATACGCTCGTGGCGATTCTGGATTTCACGCAATCCATAGGTGCGAAGATTGAGTCCAAGCGTCAGATTCAAAAATTCACGGAACGAGAATCCACGCAGGTTGTAGCTGGCCACGATGCCGTTCAGTTCGGGATTTTCCTCCTTGAGACGCATCACACTGCTGCCCGTGAACACCACACGCAGCCGGGTACAATGGTCGTAGATGGCCCGAAGTTCACGGCTCCAGTCTGGGTGTTTGAACACTTGGTCTATGAGAAGCACTTGTCCGCCTGCCTGCTGATATTCACAGGCGAACTGGAAGAGTGTCTTTCCCTGAAAATAAAAATTGTTCATGTTGATGTACAGGCACCTGTGATCCTGTGCACCGAAATTCTCACTGGCATATTGCAGCAGGAAGGTTGTTTTACCCACGCCACGGCTTCCTTTGATGCCGATAAGACGTGCCTTCCAGTCTATTTCGTCCATCAGTGCACGACGCAGTACAGGCTGCATGTGCTCCACTAAATACTGATGTGTCCGAAAGAAAGAATCCAACATACCCGAAAATGATGATTTTGCGATGCAAAGATAGCAATTATCTCGCTAAATTGCAAAGTCTACTTAACAAAAAGTGGCAGTTAAGTAATTATTTTTCGGGAAAGAGGTCAATGTGCCGCATTTGCTGCATGATTGCCGACTGTCTTTTCAGCATGTAGGCCGAAGGATGCGCGCTGTCATACTGCAAAGGCTTGGGCAAAGTTGCTGCAATCAGTGCACAATTTGGACGAGTCAAGTCCTTGGACGAGCGACCGAAGTGCAACTGTGCCACAGCCTCGGCTCCATATATCCCATCTCCCATCTCAATGGAGTTCAGATAGACTTCCATGATGCGATGTTTTCCCCAGACAACCTCAATAAGTGCAGTGAAGTACACCTCAAGCCCTTTGCGGAGCCACGATCTCGAGGGCCACAGGAAAACATTCTTGGCTGTTTGTTGACTGATGGTACTGCCGCCACGAATGCGTTTGCCTGAGCGACGTTCGTCGATGGCATGTCCTATTTCGGTGAAGTCAAAGCCATGATGTGTCAGGAAGCGCTGGTCCTCGCTTGCCATCACAGCGACAGGCATGTAAACTGACATAGAGTCGAGCGGCACCCAGTGGTGGCGCAGCCTCATTTTCTCGCCGTGGCTCACTTGCTGTACACAACGGATGACCATCAGCGGAGTGACGTATACCGGACACCACCGAAGGACAATAACAGAAAGGATTGTGCTCCCGAAAAACAGGAACACAATCCATCTAAATATCTGCTGAAGTTTCCTAAGAAAGTTCAAGACGAACTTACTGGAGTGTGCCGGCGTTAGCAGCAGCAATCATAGCCTCGCTTGCATACAGGTAAACCTCTACGCGACGGCTTGCATTGCGGTCTTCCTTGCCGTTGGCATCATAAACCAGATACTGGGGATCTTCACCGTAACCGATGCTGCTCTTAATCTGCGTGCGAGATACGCTGCAGTTGCCGGTCAGGAAGTTCATCACAGAGTTGGCACGGTTCTGGCTCAGTGTCAGGTTGGTGGCGTCGGAACCATCGCTGCTGGCGAAGCCGCAGATGGCTACGTCGCAGTCTGTATATACGTTCAGCACGTTGTTGGCGAACTGACGGAGCGAGGTCTGAGCACCGGTGGTCAGTGTAGCCTTACCTACTGCAAAGAGGATGCCGTTGTCGAAGGTCACCTTCACAGCCTCCAGGCCGTTGGAGTCGGTGGTCTTCTCAACATCTGCATTAGCCACGGCAGCAGCAGCGGCAGCAGCCTTGTCCATCTTGCGACCGATGAGTGTACCGGCCGTAGCACCAGCCACCGTACCGGCAGCAGCACCAATGATGGCACCCTTCTTCGTGTTGCCTGTCAATTTGCCTACCAAAGCACCAATTCCGGTACCTACGGCAGCGCCTCCCGTTGTTCCGATGAGGGCACCCTTCTTCGTGTTGTTCATGTTACAACCAGAGAGAACCAATACGCCTGCCATCAGCACGGTCATAATCTTCATTCCTTTCATTGTTCCTAGTTTTTAATGTTACTAATCCTTTTGAGTTATGTTTTTACGCTGCAAAGATACAACTTTTTCTGCACACACACTCCCATTCCACGTTTTTTTACTAATTTTGCAGCGTTTTAACATTCCTGCAACACTGATGCAGACAATCTAAACGTATTTTTCTAAAATTCGAAATAATGGCTAAAGAATTAGACTTTCTCACAAAGAGAAGCGAAGATTACAGCAAGTGGTACAACGAACTGGTGGTGAAAGCCGACCTGGCAGAGCAGGCCGACGTGCGCGGCTGCATGGTCATCAAACCCTACGGATACGCCATCTGGGAGAAGATGCAACGCATACTGGACGATAAATTCAAAGCTACCGGTGTGCAGAACGCCTATTTCCCACTGCTCATCCCCAAGAGTTTTCTTTCGCGCGAAGCCGAGCACGTAGAGGGTTTTGCGAAGGAATGCGCCGTGGTGACACACTATCGTCTGAAGACCAACGAGACTGGCGACGGCGTGGTTGTTGACCCGTCAGCACGCCTCGAGGAAGAGCTTATCATACGCCCCACCTCGGAGACCATCATCTGGAATACGTTCAAGAACTGGATTCATTCCTATCGAGACCTGCCGCTACTTGTCAATCAGTGGTGTAACGTCATGCGCTGGGAGATGCGCACCCGTCTTTTCCTGCGCACCAGCGAATTTCTGTGGCAGGAGGGACACACCGCCCACGCCAGCCGCGAGGAGGCCGAGGAGCGTGCCAAGCTGATGTTGCGCGTATATGCCGACTTTGCCGAGCAGGTGATGGCCGTGCCTGTGGTGCAAGGCGTAAAAAGCGAGACCGAGCGTTTCGCAGGTGCGCTTGACACCTACACCATCGAGGCAATGATGCAGGACGGCAAGGCTCTGCAGAGCGGTACGAGTCACTTCCTGGGACAAAACTTCGGAAAAGCCTTCGAGGTGCAATTCCTCAACAAGGAGAACCAGCCCGAATATGCATGGGCCACCAGCTGGGGTGTAAGTACACGACTGATGGGTGCGCTCATCATGACCCACTCCGACGACAACGGACTGGTGCTGCCTCCGGCATTGGCTCCCACACAGGTGGTCATCGTGCCCATCTACAAGAACCAGGAGCAGCTGGACAAGGTGGACGCAGCCGTGGCTCCCATCGTGGAACGCCTGAAGGAACTGGGCGTCAGCGTGAAATATGACAACGCCGACAACAAACGTCCGGGCTTCAAGTTTGCCGACTACGAGCTGAAGGGTGTTCCCGTGCGTCTGGTGCTCGGTGCGCGAGATTTGGAGAACGGGACCGTAGAGGTGATGCGCCGCGATACGCTCCAGAAAGAGACACTTCCGCTGGAGGGCATTGCCGACCGTGCAAAGGTGCTCCTCGACGAGATTCAGCAGAATATCTTCCAGAAAGCCAAGGCTTTCCGCGATGCCCACATCTACGAATGCGAGGACTACGAGGAGTTCAAGACGCGCGTCAAGGACGGCGGATTCTTCCTCTGCCACTGGGACGGCACGGCCGAAACAGAAGCACGCATAAAGGAGGAGACTCAGGCCACCATACGATGCGTGCCGTTCGGCGTAGAGCAGACGCCCGGAACTGACATGGTGAGCGGAAAGCCCGCCGTGGCCCGAGTGCTCATCGCCCGTTCCTACTAATTTCCGAGGTCCGGCATCGGCAAGGTTCGGAAACGCACCACGGTTTTACGATTGACGCACCACGGTGCGACAGCCTGCGCACCACGTTGCGACGCCTGTCGCAGCGTGGTGCGTTTTTTTGTTCTAAACGTCACGTAGATTTTTCCCTGAAGTAACAACTGTCTGAACAGCCCCGTTCAGTCCTTTTCGGGCTTCTCCGTCAGACGCACCACTCTCGCCCCAAGCATCGAGGGATGGGCGAGGAGATAGCGATGCAGCGTGGAGGTGTCGAGCATGACACGTCCGGCACGGCTGCTGGCATGGAGCAGGTGAAGCTGTCCGTCGCTCCCCCACGCTGCAAATCCCATGTGACTGACATCGAGCCCAGGCGTGCGGCACACCAAAGCCACGATGTCGCCGTTGCTGACGTCGGCGAGCTGCTTCGGACTGCCATTGAGACGCGATGTGGGGATATACGAAACAACGATGTGCGACGCTTCCTGCTCGCGCCGGCGTATTGGGGAGAGCAGACTTCGGTCGCTGCGCAAGGCCGGGTATGCATCGGGATGGGCAGACATGTAGCTGAGCTCCAACGTGTCGCGTCCCTGGAAAGGAGTGGCCTCGTCATCGGTTCCGCCCTGTATCTCGGCAAGCAGTCGCAGGTGCTCTCCATTCCTCACCCACTGGCTGAAATAATGATTGCGCGAAGCGTAGCCGTCGATATGCCCGTCTTTGTAACGCAGGAGCGTGAGGTAGCGCAGGAAATCGTCCCAGCGCACGGAACCGCTGCGTGCAGTGAGCGTCAGAGCTGCCACGGTCTCGACGAACGTGGTGCAGTCAAAAGCACGCATGTTCACCGTCAATTCGGTTTCGCTCTTCCCTTGTTGCAACTCGGTCTCGAGGGTGGCAGACTGATATGGCACACCCGCGAGCTGATGCGCGAAAAAGAGGGGAAGGCAGACATCGGCCGGCTGGGAAGACACACGCGAGAGCAGCTCAACAACGCGCAGACTGTCCGACCGCTCGTATCGGACGGCACGGCACGGAAGTGTCACAAGAAAACACGTCAGCAGGGCGCCTGCCATTCGACCTAAGAGCCGATTCGGAATCATTCTTTTTCTTCAGGAAGATGAAGCATCGCGGTGACGGCAAACGTCACCAGGCAGAATCCCATCACGGCTAGGAAGAACTGGTTGTAGCCAAGGCGGTCGGAGAGCCAGCCGGACACCATGCCGGGCAACATGACACCGCCCAGATACTGAAAAGCTGTGCAGAGCGAAAAGACCGACGTACTGCGCTCGCCATGTGAGAAGCTTACAAGATAGAGCGTATAGGCAGTGAAGCCAAGTCCGTAGCCCACTTGCTCGACGAAAACGCACGAGCCGATGAGCCATAGGTTGGTGGACTGAACGTAACTCAGATAGACATAGACGACGTCGGGCAAGGTGATGCACAATACCAACGGCCACAACATACGACGCAGTCCGTAGCGCGAAACCAGCCATCCCCCGAGCAAGCCACCGCCCAACAGGCCGATGACGCCCAACGTACCGTAGATGATGCCATAGTTGACATCGCTCAAAGCCAGACCACCATCGTCCAACGAACGCTTCAGAAAGAGGGGAACTATCTTCGTGAGCAGACCCTCGGGCAGACGGAATAGGAGTATGAAACAGAGTGCCGTCAGGATGTGGGGCTTCGAGAAAAAGACTATCCACGTCTGCGCAAAGTCGTGCAAGTGACGCCATCTGCCACGGGAAGCGAGCGCTGCATCGGTCTGAGACTCAACTTGCGGAAGCATACGCGAATGCCATGCGAAGAGCAGCAACATGAGCAAGCCGACCATCAGGAACGTCACCGACCACGAGACTGGAATCGAGAACTGCGGCAAGCCGAAAGCGCCCTCCTGCAACATGCCGGCCAGCATCACCAATCCGCCCTGCCCCAGCACCATGCCGATGCGGTAGAAGGTGTTACGCACACCCACATAGAGTTCCTGATCCTGATTGCTCAAGCCGAGAATGTAGAAGCCATCGGCCGATATATCGTGCGTGGAACTGCTGAATGCTATCAGCATGAAAAGTGCCAGCGATGCACGAAGCCACATGGTGGTGGGCAGTGAAAGTGCCACCAGCGCAAGGGACGCACCGATGAGAAACTGCATGGCAAGAATCCACCAACGCTTGGTACGAATGGAATCAATAAACGGACTCCATAAAGGCTTGATGACCCACGGCAGACCAAGCCAGCTGGTGTAGAGGGCAATCTGCGTGTCGGTGAGACCCATTTCCTGATAAAGCACCACCGACATCAACATGACGGCTGCATAGGGGAGCGACTCTCCCAGGTATAGACTGGGAACCCAAAGGGACGGAGATTTAGTAGACATTTTCAATCTGTGTATTTATTGAAGTAAATTTAGCGCCGTGCACCGGTGTTCACACGCGAATATGCCACCAGACGGTCATAACGGCTGCCCTGCTCACGGAAGTAAACAAGCACAGTGTATTCGTTCTCGGTTTCATAGAAATCACCTGCCGTACGAAGTGTGGTGCCGTCCTCCTGACGGAACTGGTAGCCATAATAACCTTGCTTAAGCAGGATGGCCGCTTCGTACTCACCATGCGCCTCGTCATATTTCATTCGGCACTCCGGAGCATATTCCTCGCCTGTCCACTCACCACAGACATATACATCGCCGCCCGGTAAACGTGGTGTCTGAAGACGGAAATGCACCACAACATACTCAGCCGTGATGTCGTCGTCCATGTCATCGGCACTGCGCAAGACATAGACGCCGTTCTGGTCTTCGCTGAATTCGTAGTTGCGGTCGGGCACCACTGGGAAGAGCGTTGCGTGGTAGTATGGTTCGAACCACTCCATACGGTCGACACCAAGTGCGGTGCGGTGCACATCGAGAATCTCGAAACGATGATACTCGCTGCCGGCAGGGAATATCAGGTTCTCATTGTGCGTGAACTCTATGCCGTTCATCTTGCGTATGTTGGGTACAAGATTGTCCACACGACTATCCCAACGACGGTTCTGCATGACAACGGTCTTCAATTCGCGTGTAGGGTCGTTCACTCGCAGTGAGCCATAACCTACAGAGAGCGTCACCTGCTGATGGCTTTTGTTGAAATCGATATCGGTGTTTCCGCTCACCCCAACCATGGCGCTCGCAGCGTTCTCATAAATGCAGAACTGAGCCTCCAACACGGGAGTGTCTTCCGCCACATCGTCGTCTTCGTGGAATATCTGCACACGATAGTTTCCACTGAGCAGCATGGAAGTCTGGCGGTTAGGCAGGCGAAAGCTGTAGTGCGTATAGATTTGTGTGGTGTTGAAACTCTTTTCGTAATCCTCAATCAACTGGTCGTTCAAGCCACTCAGATAGTCACTTTCGAAGATTCCGTCCGATGGATTCCAGTCGGCATCGCAGTGCTGTATGTGATAAATATAGCGCTGGTAGTCGTGACTCATCTCATCCCAGGAGATTTCTACATGCTGATATTTACCCCGTGCAAGCATGGGAGGCAGGGTGGGAACGCCGTCGACAACCACACGAAGCGTGTGCACGTCATCGTCGTAAATACGTTGCTGCTGGGCACAGAGAGGTAGCGCGAGACATACAACAAGAAGCACAAGAATGGCACGTTTCATATTTCTTCCTCCTTTCCACGCAGTATGGGCAACTGCCAATGATAGTGTACGGCAAGCATTCGCATGGCAATGACCGTGATACTGCTCAGGAGTGCAGCCACCTCGGCCGAAATGTTTGCCTTGTGACACAACACATATACCACACCACCTGCAATGCAGGCCAGTGCATATATTTCCTTTCGAAAGATGAGAGGCACCTCGTTGATGAGCACATCGCGTATGACACCGCCCGCTGCTCCCGTCAGACATCCCATGGCCACAGCAGTCCACAGTGGGAAGCCAAGGCTGAGTGTCTTCTCAATTCCAATGACGTTGAAGAGCGCCAAACCGATGGTGTCGAAGATGAACCACGTATTGTCCTGACGAATGAGATACTTGCCGAACAGCATCACCCACACAACAGCCAGCGCGCAACAGATGAAATAGCTGCTGTTTGTCATCCAAAATGGGTTCACGCCCAGCATCAGGTCGCGCACCGTACCACCTCCGATGGCTGTGGCCATGCCAACGATCCATGCACCGAAGATGTCAAACTGCTTGGCCGATGAGAGGCGGACACCCGAGATGGCAAAGGCGAACGTGCCGACAAATTCAATGACGACAAACGAGACGGGCAGTCGCAACGTGGTGCCCATCTCCTGCAGTATCCCGAGGAACCAGTCTGACATTTCCTATGCTACAGGCTCGAGCAAACCGGCCTCTTGCCAGCGGTCTATGATGGACTGTGCATCGTTGAGGGCGGTATCATTGTCCACTTCATACTCCTCGCACAGTTTGTCGGCCAGTGTCTCGGCGGTGAATTCGGTGTCCTTCACAGCCTCCCACAGGAGGGCTGCCGACTCGTTGAGCGAGATTATGCGGCTGAAGTCGACATTTTCTTCGCCATAGCCCACGATGATATTCTCGCCGCAGACCTTCATCAATTCGAAACCTTTCTTGATTTTCATAACATTCTATACATAAGATTTATAAACAAAGAGCAGCAGGCGACGGATGGGTCGCAGTTTCCGCCACAGACGTATGCGGCGTATCAGGTGCGGGTCCGAGGCGAAGAGCGTGCGGTTTGGGCGGATGTATTCCGTGACGATGCCGCAAACATCTGCTGCGTGACATTGCTCCACACCGTACAGGTTGCCGTCGCCCTGCAGTGTGATGTCGTCTCCCTTTATCTCGATGATTCGATGCAACACGTAGTGGCCCGGCGAGATTTGTGCCAAGACAGCATCGCCCACATGGAGTGCAGAGACAGGTGCCAGTTTCACGCGGTCGCGGCCATACTCGATGAAGGGTCGCATGCTGTAGCCTTTCACCCAGATGGTTGTGGTGTGTCCCTCAGCAAGTTTCTGGCTCACAAGTCCGAGGAGTACCTCGTTGGGCATCTCGTGCCGAGCCTCGGTGGAAGTGGTTCCGTTGCGACGTTTGTAGATGCAGCCCACTGGCCACATCAGCAGTCGCATCAGGCGACGTATCAGTTCCTTGATGAGTTTCATCGTGCTACGGTGTCGTGACAGAGGTGAGCCGCTGCCGCGTCGGGCAGACAGCCCAGTTCGTAGATGGGGGTGAGGCGCACGGCCTCGGCTATGCTGTTGCAGATACCCTTATAGACGCGGGCGTCCCATTTCATGTTGCTCATCTGAGGAAGCAGCATGGTGAATGCTTCCACAGGCGAGAGTTTCTGGATGGAGTTCTCGGGGCGTTGCTGTATGCGCACGATGGCTCCTGCCGGGGCCTGAATGTTGCGATAGCAGGGTGTCTTCCCACTCCAGGGCGAACCGTACACGATGGTTTCGTCGCCGATGATGCGCACCACGGGATTGTCGTCGTTCATCAGGTCGCAGCCCGGTATGTTGTCATACCAGAGGCGTGTGTGGGTGCTCTTCCCCGTGCCGCTGGGAGCGGTCATCATATAGGCCCGTCCGTCGCACCGAATCACGGAGGCGTGCATCAGGAGAAGTCCCTTGTCGGCTCCGGCGAAGGCGTAGGCCAGCATCATGGCGTTGTTCAGACCGAAAGCACGCTGCGCGAAAGTCTCGCCACGCAGGGCCACGGTGGCACGTCTGAAATCGGGCGAGGCCTCCACCTCGCTGCACAGCACCCCGTAGAGGTCCGAAAGTTCGAAGTGGTAGCTGCCGTCTTCGAGCCGATAGACGCCATAGTTGTTGCCGCCGCTGTCGAACTGACCTATCTCGTGTCCGCGCTGCTGCCAGTGGAAGTTGTCATCGACCACGACCTCGAGGAGGAGTCCGTCGTCAGGCGCCTCGTCCAGCGCAAATCGCTCGAACGAGGGTATCAGCCGTTCGTCGTTGTCGTCACCCTCGAAGGCGATGGAGAACGCCAGTCCCCCCACACGATAGAATATCTTCTTGCTCATTTCTTGAATTTCTTTGAACTTTTCTTGGCCTCGGGTGTCAGTTACTGACCGACGGGCACAGACGTGTCAATCCAGCGTTCGGCATAGAAATGGAAATCGTCTGCCGATATTCTTTTGAACTTCAGCGTCCCGTCCTGCCGATTGTGTTTTTCCACCTTGGCATGTTTCTTCTCGGCCTTCTTCGGTTTCTTGTGGAAGAATACGGCCGTGGTCATGTTCTCCAGATGGAGGCTGTCCTCCAGGTAGGCTTGCAACTGCATCGAATAGAGCTGACGGTCCATCAGGAAACCCGATTTCTTGTCCAGATACACCGAGTCGAGCCGCTGGATGTCGGTCAGGTAGACCGTAGAGTCGCTCAGCGACATGGCATATCCGAAGAGGCTGGCAGTGGCCGCCTTCACTTTCGATGCGCGCGGCGTATAAACTTTCGCCGTCTTTTCTTTCCGCTCACCCTTTGCACTGCGAGCCTGCAGCGCCATGGGAACCGCCACGAGCGCGAGCAGTAAGAGTATATTTTTCATTCCTTTCATTATGCTGATTCTTTTTTCGGTTACAAAGGTACGAATAAGTGTGCGAAACGCAAAATCTATTTGACTTTTTCCAAGCGAGAAGCGATTTGAATGAAAACGCACCGTGGTGCGACGGGCGTCGCAACGTGGTGCGAAGGCTGTCGCAGCACGGTGCGTCAGCCTGAAAAGCGTGGTGCGTTTCGGCACGATGTTTCGTGCATCTCACTTTTTCGGAGCCTTCCGCAGTGAAGCATACGCTGAAAATGGCTGATATATTTTACTTTTCGCACACTTATTCGTACCTTTGCAGGCGAAAAGTAAAAATTCAACATTAAAATAATTTTCCACAAAAATGAATACCTTCAAACTATGGCTTACGGCCGCCATTCTGACTTTCGGCTGCAGCATGTCCGTCTGTGCCCAGACGAGCATGGCAGGCCGCGTATACAACAATCCCAACATCATGGCCGATGAGTTCAACAAGAAGATAGCTGGACTCGATAAATCGATGGATTCGATACGCAACGCCACCATCGCCGAGGAGGAACAGAAAAAGGGACGGAAGCTGAACGCCGAAGAGATGGCCAAACTGGATGAGCAGATGAAAAAGGCTAACGAAATTCTGAAACTGATGCCCAAAGCCATCATCACGGCCATCACGATGGACTTCAAGAGCGAGAAAGATCTGGAAATGCGCGTCCACATGGAAGTTGACGAAAACGTCTTGAAGCAGGCAGGTATCGGATGGGCCAAGCGGAAAGCCATGAAAGTTGCCATGGCGATTGCTCCGGAGAAAATGAAGGCAACCTACGAACGTAAGGGTGACATGCTTATCGTTACCGACAATAAGGAGAATGATAAAGACACGCTGCGCATTGTGAGCGACGGGAAATATCTCGAAGGCAAATTCGACGAAAAGACCCCGTTCCGCCTGACGCTTCAGCAGTGACACAATGAAGTCTGTCTGCAATTTCATATCGCGCTACATGGGCGTGCTGGTGCTGGCCGTGGCTGTGCTGGCCATGCTTGTGCCCGGTGCATTCAGCCACATAAGCCCCTCCATCATCAGCTATCTGCTGGGACTCGTGATGTTCGGCATGGGGCTCACACTTCGTACCGAGGACTTCCGCATCGTCTTCAGCCGACCACGCGACGTGCTCGTGGGATGTCTGGCGCAGTTCACGATTATGCCACTGCTGGCATGGGCACTGAGCCGCATCTTCGGTCTGCCGGAGGCGCTGATGCTGGGTGTGGTGCTGGTGGGTTGCTGTCCGGGCGGCACTGCCTCTAATGTCATCACCTATCTCTCGGGAGGCGACGTGGCACTCTCGGTGGGCATGACTGCCGTCTCCACCCTGCTGGCTCCCCTGCTCACCCCACTGCTGACCTGGCTGCTTGCCGGCGAGACCATCCACGTGAACGTGGCCGGAATGTTCCTGAGCATCCTGTGGGTGGTCATCCTGCCCATCGCCGTGGGCCTCGGTGCCCGAAAGCTGTGTCCACGGCTCACCGAACATACGGCACCCTATCTGCCTGCTTTCTCGTCGCTCGTCATTGCGACCATCGTCGCCATCATCGTTTCGGCCAATGCCGAGAAACTGTGGACAGGCGGTGCTGTGATTGTATTGGTGGTGGTGCTGCACAACCTCGGCGGCCTCGCGCTGGGCTATGCCATTGGCAAACTGCTTCGCATGACGAAAGAGAAACGTCGCGCCGTCTGCATCGAAGTGGGCATGCAAAACTCCGGACTGGCAAGTAGTCTGGCCGCTCTCCACTTTGCCGCCTATCCGCTTGCCACCGTGCCCGGCGCCATCTTCAGCGTGTGGCACAATATCAGCGGAGCTACAGTTGCACGCTGCTTTAAGAGATTCGACCACAAAATTTCAGAATAAACTCCCCCATAACAAAAAACCTCTGGACTGCCGGAGGTTTTTGTTTTTTCTATACATCGAAAGGAATCAGCGACGACGCCCGAAGAGGTCGCGAATGCCGTCGAGGTCGAAACCAAGCGAGAAACGCATGGTCTGGTCGAGCGGATTTGACTGACTGGTGCTGAAAACGTAGGCGGCATCGACAGTGAACACGCTCATGTGGAAACCTGCTCCCACGGTGAAATACTTGCGGTTACCCTTGTTGGCAGCTTCGTGATGATAACCTCCGCGCAGCATGAAACGGTCGTTGTAGGTATACTCGCAACCCAAACTCCACTGTATCTCTTCCATCTCCTCCTTGAAGCCGTTGGGGGCATCGTGGAAACTCTTGAAGATACCTGCAATGGGCGATATGTCGTAGTAGTCCTTCTGCACACGGTCGGTATAGTCGTTATCGGCTTCGCCTTCCTCCTGCTTGGGATAGGTGGGCACCAGCAGTTTGTTGGCATCGGCAGCAACGCTGAATTTGTTATACTCGTTGAAAGGGATGGTCAGGTTCATACCCAAACGGAGATTGGTGGGAATGAATTCGGAGTTATCATCGCCTCCATAAGAGATCTTGCTACCAATGTTGTTGATGTTCAATCCCCATCCGAAGCTACACTCGCGACTTCCAGCCACAAAATAGCCGAGACGATACATGGCGATGTCGGCTGCAAAAGCCTTACCGGCACTGCTCTCTGCCGTATAGTCGAACTTGATGTCGCTGTATATGAAGCGCATATTCACAGCCATGGAGAAACGCTCACTGAGCATACGGCTGTAACCCACATCGAAGGCAAACTCGTAGGGATTGATGGTCATGTCGTCCATGTCACTAACGTACACCTCACCAAGTGAAAAGAAACGCAGCGAACTGTGGATGGCTGAATAGTCACCGATGCGGTAGAAGCCCACCAGATTTGCCAGATTGATGTCGTCGACAATCTTGCGCAACCAGGGTGTGTAGCTTACGGACACACCTGCACGAGCTATATTGAATGGATACTTGGCTGGGTTCCAGTATTGCGAATTGACGTCGGCCTCGGTGGCAGCACCTACATCACCCATGGCACCGGCACGAGCGTCGGGTGCAATGGATAGCGAGGTGACACTGGTGTTCACCGGGTTGAACATATTTCTCTTGTCCTGTGCACTCACTGCGGCAGCTACCCAAACGGCTGTCGCAAGCAGAAAGGCTCTGTATATTTGCGTTCTCATAACGTATAAATAACTCCCAGAGGCGTTTATTTATTGTTTATGACAATGATTTTTTGCGTCTTGGAAACACGTTTACTGCCATCGCACTGCATCTGACAGCGACAGAGGTAGACGCCAGAACCTAACTTACCACCCGATTGCGTGGTCAAATCCCACGGGATACGATATACGCCCGACGAGGACGAACCGGTCTCGGTATGCGTATAAAGACGACGTCCGGCGAAGTCGAACACATCGAGCGTAAAGGTGCATGTAGCCCCGGGACGGTCGTGCGACACGATGAATGTCGTGCTGACCGTAGCAGGATTGGGGCTGGCGGTGAGCTGCATGATGTGTGGTTTGAGCGAGGAATCGACGACGAAATCGAGCGAAGTAGTGGTGGAATTGTTCAAGACGTCCCAGGCTCGGAACGTGAGCGAATGTGTACCGGCTTCGAGCGACGGAATGCTGAACGTAACAATGCCACGGGTGAAATCACCGAAGTCGGCATGATAATAATCATTAAGGTTATAGGTGAGGTCAGCACGACCGTCGATGCAGAGACTGAGGTCATGGCCCACACCATTGCCGCTTGTACTGATGCCACTCACGTCCTGAAGAGCTGCGATGAAGAAAGGTTCGCTGTTCACGACGTCGCCATTCTGGAAGTTTTCATCGTTGAGGAAGGCATAGAGCCTGGGGCCGATAGTGTCGGCAGCAAGGTCATCACTCACGCCACCCAAGGTAAACTGCTCGTTGTATCCACTGGCTTCAGTCTGTCTGTCGTTACTCACAGCATAAAAGACGATGCGTCCCGTGGCGTCGCTGTAGTTTATGTCGACTGGCACAACGAAGTCAAAACTGAAACGTCCGTTGTGCACACTGTCATTGGCTGTATAGAGTGCCGTGCCACGGTCTTGAAACTCGAATGGGACTTTGGCTCCCGCATTGTTCAGGCAAGTGACGGTGCGTTCGCTGTCGAAGAATCGCATGGTGAGCACACCCTGAAAATCGCTGAGGAGCGACTGCGAACGGTCGTTAACGTGTCCGCTCAGATGCACCTTCTGTCCAGCTTGCAATGGGATGGGTGTTTCGGAGAGCAACTGGCCGTTGATGCTGTCAAGTACCACCTTTTGCAGAGGAGCACCGATGGTCAGCGCAGGGTCACCAAGGAGTGCATAATGAAGCTTATTCTCCTCGTTACCTCCTTCGAGACCAGCTGTGATGATGGCATTCTTCGCCAGATATATGGCATCGCCGAGACGATAGCGCTCTCCCTTGTCATCGCAGGCAAAGAGATAGTGCATGAAGTAACGGTTCATATCCAGATTCTGGTTGGCATATACGGTGCGAGTAGTACCATAGAATGCCAATGCGCCGCCCGCTGCATTGAGCACCGCTGCCTCACCGATGTTTTCGAGACCATTGTCGAAAGGCATGACGTCACAGGCGGCAGTCACCCACAAGGGAAGGTTTGAGCCTTGGAACTGACGGAAGTCTTCGAGGTTGATAACAAATTCGTGGCTGAGCGTATTAGGGCCGCCGTGACCGGTGTAGTTCATCACAAGTGCTCCCTCTTCCTGTTGTTTCTTCATAAGAGCCGTCACCTCGGGATAGGTGTTGCTCTTGATGGAGCTCACACGCTTATAGGCATCCCACATCGTCTTGCGTATTTCGATGTCGGGATTGTCCGTTGCAATGCGTTTGGCCACGTCGTCTGCATACCGCATGTGTTCGTTTTCGTCACCGTCGTCACCCATGATGTTCACTATGTTTTTCCATGCGTCGGCGTTGCGATGACTGATGTATGCGATGCTCTTATCCACCATCACGCGGGCTTCGGACTCTGAGGACACGGGAAAACGACCGACGCCTATGTCTGACTTATCCTTGAGCAACGAGCCTCCCTCACCATCGTCGAGAAGTCCGAAGTAGTCCTCCATCACATAGCAACGAGTGTCGCTCAGGCTGTTGTCGCTTTCGTAACATAGCAGATAGTCGTCGGGATTCATGTTGCGCCAGGCCGAGCTGAGCATGCGGTTGTCCCACGCACAGTCGCCCATCAGAAGCAGATAGCGTGGCGATATTCCGCCGGAAGAAGCACGGTCGTAGAGCATCTTCATGAAACGACGGTAGGCTGTGGCATCGGGAGTTCCACTTGAGAATTCGTTGTAAACCTGGTCGGCTCGCACCACAGCCACACGCAGTCCGTCGAACAGTCTGTGCGCCTCGGCCAGACGTTCTGCCTGGTACCAGAGTTTTCCGCTCGCAGGAATGATGATGACCATGTCAAGGCTGTCCATCGCATGCAGGTCTTGGTTCGCCACCTCGCCACGATATACGGGCTGGGGATATGAATAGGTCGGATCGAAGCAGACATAGGAGCGGCTGGCATCGGCCACCGTGGCTGCCAGTCCGGTTCCTTCCACATAGTTGGTTTCGAGCATGGCTGCAGGCGAACCTGGCTTGCCAATTTGCATCATCACATGGCCTTGCGGCGCCGTGGTCTGAAAGATGCCACCCGTGCCCGACGTCTGACTGAAGGCCACATATCCGTCGTGAGGCGTCAGTCGGCGCGTGTAGTGAAGTGCCATATAGTCGAGGCGTGCATCGTTGCCGGCGGTGGAAGTCAGGCGGATGTTCCATGTATCGCCGGTGGAAAGCGACGACACGTTGAAGGTGTTGGTGGCTGCTGTTCCGTAGGTATACTGCGTGAGGGCAGGCAGCGTCATCTTCGTCTGATTGGTGCCGTTTACGTTTGTCACCATCTCGGTCACGGTCTTTGCACCCGCCGTAAAAGCCACGGTGAGGGATTCGTTGCCCACCGAGGAGAGAGTCTGCAAGCGATAAGAGCGGCTGCCCGTTGTGCCGATGTTGGCAAACTCGTAGAGATGTCGGCCGCCCGTGAACCATGCGTATTCGTCTCGTTCGTAGAGGACATGGTCGGTGAACGACGTATAGGTGCGATAACCGCTGCCCGTGGGTGACGGGATTGTCTCGATGGAACTCGGCGTGCTTTCCTCGCGCAGGAAGTAGTATGCCGCGTTGGCATAGTGGTTCAGGATGCGGTTGTTGCCCCGCCAATGCAGGAGACCGTTGCCCCAGAAGAGCCACGCATCGAGCGACTGGCTGTAGTAGAGCGGCACTTCCTCCAGGTCGTCATAGTCTGTGTCGGCCTTGATGACTTCGTCCTGGCGGTGTCCGCCGTAGCCGTACAGGTGAACATTCTCGGGTCGGGTAAAGCCCATCTTGCGGAGTGCCGAGCGTGTGAGCTGATACATGCCGTCGTCGGTGATGCTGATTTTCACCCATCGGCCCTCGGCCAGTTGCGAGTGTGCGGCATAGCGTTCGCCTCGCTCGGGGGCGGCGCGGCGAGCCGTCGGTTTCAGCTCGGCAGTTATCATCACACGTGCGCTGAGCAGTTTCTCGTAATGTCCGTTCCGACGCACGATGGGCACGAAGGCGATGTCCAGCATGCCCTCGCGACGCAGCACGCCCACGTGGCTTTCGATACGAATCTCCTCCCCTATCAACGAGTCGAAGCGTGCCACCACCTCTACCTCGCGTTTCGTGAGCGGACCGTATTCGGGATACTCCAAAGCGACGGAGTATGTGTGCTGGCGATAGTCGGTCTCCAGCGGCACCACCTCGGAGTAGACAGGCAGCAGCGAGTCTATGCGGAGCTCGTTCCAGTCGAGCACAGTGAACTGGCTCCGGATGTTCTCCGAGGTTGAACCCTCGCCCTGTCCGTAAACGGAGAGGGAGAGAAGGGCGGATATCAGGATGCACAAAGTGCGAAACATCTCTCTAATTATAATATGTCATTTAGCGTTGAAGGCGAGCAGACGCCGTCCCTCGAGGTAGCCTTCCAGGCGGTCGTCCACGTGCACGGGCCCCACGCCTGCGGGTGTACCGGTGAATATCAGGTCGCCTGTCTTCAGCGTAAAGAAGCGGCTCACGTAGCTCACGATATGATCCACCGTGTGGAGCATGTCGGCTGTGTGGCCCTGCTGTACGGTGGTTCCGTTGATGTCGAGGCGGAAGTGCAGGTCCTGCACGTCGGGCAGTTCGCTCAGCGACACCCACTCACCGATGGCGGCACTGCCGTCGAAACCCTTGCAGATGTCCCACGGAAGACCCTCGGCACGCAGCCGCTGCTGCAAGTCGCGCGCGGTGAAGTCGATGCCCACCGTCACTTCCTCGTAGTATCGATGCGCAAAGCGTTCGGGGATGCTTCGTCCCAGATGGTTGATGCGCACCACCAGCTCCGTCTCGTATTCGCACCGCTGCGTATAGTCGGGCACGAAGAAAGGGCGTCCTCCACTGAGCAACGCCGAATCGGCCTTCGTGAAAATCACAGGCTCCTCTGTCTTTAATAACGAATTATGCAGCTCTTTATTGTGCGCGGCATAGTTCATTCCAACTCCGAATATCTTCATAGCTGTCGGCAAAGTTAGCACTTTTTCGGAAAGTAACGGACTTTCAAGCCCACGTTTTTACATATAAGTTATGATAAGATGAAACAGCAGGCAGCATCAGATTGGGCAGATTATCAATTTGACAAATTTCCTGCTGCCATTCAGAGCGTAGCGATGAATCTCCAGGAGGACATATAAATAATGTATAACAAAAGCGGCAGAGCCTCTCTGAACGCACCGTGCTGCGACGCCCGACGCACTGTGGTGCGACAGCCTGCGCAGCGTGGTGCGACAGCCGTCGCACAACGCTGCGTTTTTTTGTGCCGCATCGGGCATCAAAATCCGCATTAAACTCGAATCCCTGTCGCGCCTCCGTCTGCTACTGTCCGTTTCCGTACGCCCGAAGTGTCCGGAAATGGACACTCACGCACCAGCGCCTCATTCATTATCAATAAGTTACGGTTTTGGCACAGAGATTGTACTATTCATAATGAATAATGTACAATTTTTAATTAATAGTATATGGAAACAGTTATCAGACTTACGGAGATTAACAAAATCTACCGAACCGACGAAGTGGAGACACAGGCGTTGGAGAATGTGAACCTGGAAGTGCAGAAGGGCGAGTTCCTGAGTATCATGGGACCCTCGGGCTGCGGCAAATCGACGTTGCTCAACATCATGGGCCTGCTGGACGAACCCACAAGTGGCACCATCGAGCTGTGCGGACAGGTGATTGACACGCACATGAACGACAACCGCCTGGCCGAAATTCGCAACAAGACACTGGGCTTCGTCTTCCAGTCGTTTCACCTCATCCCGACGCTCAACGTACTGGACAACGTGCAGATTCCGCTCATCTACCGCGGCGTGCGCAGCAGCGAACGCATCAAGTTGGCCAAGGAGATGATTGCTCGCGTCGGACTGAGCCACCGCATGCGCCACCGCCCCACACAGCTCAGCGGCGGTCAGTGCCAGCGCGTCGCCATTGCCCGCGCCGTCATCGGCAACCCCGAGATACTCCTTGCCGACGAGCCAACAGGTAACCTCGACTCGAAGATGGGTGCCGAGATTATGGAACTGCTGCACAAGCTCAACCGCGAGGATGGCCGCACCATCGTGATGGTCACGCACAACGAAAAGCAAGCCGAGCAAACAGACCGCATCATCAAGTTCCTCGACGGAAGACAAATCATGTAATTCACAATTCATATGCTGAGTAAGTTCAATTTATTTCTGCGTCATGCGATAGCGTTGGTGCGTGCCGACAAGCTGTTCTCCACCATCTACGTTGCGGGCACAGCCGTCGGCATTGCCTCCGCTATGGTGATTGCCATCTTTGTTCACATCTTGGTTGGCGACATCGCACCCGAGTCGAACCGCAGCCGCACGCTCTACCTCAACAGCAACTTCCTTATGTCATCGTCTCCGGATATGAATGTCTTCGGCGGATTCTCCCAAGAAGCCATCGACTCGTGCTTCCGCAAGATGGAGTGTGTGAAAGCCGTCGTCGGCTATTCGGACAGGATCAAGTATATGGGCAATAAGGTCAGCGACATGGAGAGACAGCACGAGATTCTTGCCCCTCTCATTCTCACCAACACCGACTTCTTCCGCCTCTACGACTTCACGTTTCTCAGCGGACGTCCCTTCTCCGAACAGGAGTTCCAGGACGGTGAGCGCGTCTGCGTCATCACGGAGCGAACGGCAAAGGCACTATCTGTGGACACAGGGTCTTCCCTCCTCATGTTCGGCAAAGCGTTTCGCGTCGTGGGAGTCATCAAGACGGTAAGCTACATGCTGGACAAAGCGGCGGCAGACATCTATTTACCCTACACAGAGGAAACCTTCGACTATGATAGCAAGTCAAGCACCTATGCATACGCAGGCGACATCGAGGTCATGATTCTCCTGCGAAAAGGTTTCACGCGGCAGGACTTCCTCCACGAGCTGAAGCCGTTGCAGCAGAGATACGAAGCCGTGGCGAGCAGTCAGGCAGGCGAGGAAATAGGCTGGCGTGTGATCGCACACAGTCATTTCTTCATGATCTTCTCCACTTCAGAAGAGGAGAGCACGTCGCTCAAGGCCGTGACGCTCATACCAGTTGCCTTGCTCATGCTACTCTTCCTGCTCTTGCCAGCCATCAACCTGAGCGGTCTCGTCAGCAACCGCATGGAAGCCCGTCGCGCAGAGATGGGCATCCGTAAGGCTTTCGGAGCCAAGAGGCGGAAACTCCTGTGGGAAGTCCTCTTCGAGAACATGGTGCTGACGCTCTGCGGCGGATTGGTGGGCTGGCTATTGTCGTGGCTCTGCATCTGTGCCATCTCAGAGAACGCTGTCTTCCTGACAATACTCACTCGCGGTGAACTGCATAATTCTGACGTCAGCCTCGACTTCCAGATGTTCTTCACGCCGACGCTCTTCATAGTCTGCTTTGTCTGCTGCGCTGTGCTCAACCACATGGCGGCCTTCATGCCTGCCTGGCGCTCGCTCAGAAAACCTATTGTTGAATCCTTAAACCAGAAAAGATGACTCTTAAAACATTTTGGTCGCATCGCAAGCAGAACGGATGGCTCATCGTGGAGCTTGCCCTCATCTGTTTCCTCAGCTATTTCTTCATCGACAATGCGGTGGTAGTAGGATACAACACTTATTTCTGCCGTGCCGATGGCGAGTTTGAGAAGGAACACCTCTTGGTGGGGCAGATTGCCATCACCCAGGATTCCGAAGATTTATTTGCGCCGGCCTACGCTGTGCGCGACCGCGTCCGCTCCATGCCAGAAGTGGAGTCTGTCTGCCTGACACACAGTTTCGTCGGCGACAACTACCAGAGCTACGACAAGTTGGACGTCTGCACCGAGACAGACACGATAACAGACCCCACGACGGTATTCCTTCACGAATATGTATTTGGAGAGCACTACTTCGAGACGCTCGGTTTGAAATCCGTTGAGGGAAGTCCTTCCGTGGAAACGCTCTCCGAATGGTGTCCTAACGATTCCGTCATCATTAGCCGCAGCCTTGCCATAGCTCTCTTCGGTACAGATCAGGCCGTGGGGCGCCGCATCGTCAGGCAGAACAAAAAACACGGCGACGAGTGGCTGCATCAGACGGTGGCAGGCGTCATCGAGGACGTGAAAGTCGTAGCCAACCAGCGTTACTTCTACAGCATATACGTCCCCACGACGTTCCCCAATAACACTCCGCGCATGCTCATCCGCCTGAAAGCAAACGCCGACCCCAAGTCTTTCGTGGCAAAGTACGGCGAGATGAAGACAGGGATAAGTGAGGGCAACGGTGTGCTCTACGGGCTGAAAACCTACGACGACTACAGGAAAAGCTCGTCCGTGCTGAACAAAACGACTATCATCATGACACTCGTCGGGGCCTTCCTCTTCATCTTCATGCTGAACGTGGTCATCGGTACGCTCGGCACCTACTGGCTTCAGATACGCAAGCGGACAGAGGACTTCGGCATCATGCGGAGCTTTGGTGCCAAGCGACGCGACATCTTCGGCATGGTATGGAAGGAGGCGGCACTGCTCACCTTTGCGGCTTGCATCATCGGACAGCTGCTTTGGTTGCAGATTGCGCTCATATTCGGACTGGCCAACGGCAGTGTAGATGTAATGACTGGCCACGAGACCGACTGGGTGAACACCTTCTGGCTGCACTTCTTCATTGTCTGTGTCATCCAATACCTCGTAATACTGGTGATTGTGACCCTGGGCATACTTGTTCCTTCACTGATTGCTATGTACAAACGTCCCGTAGAAGCCTTAAGACACGAATAAAACATAACTATGTTAAAGAAAACAGAACACGATATATCCTTTTGTCCGAAGGGAACGGACTTTTTGTCTGTAGCGAGCGGACTTTTTGTCCGTAGTTATCGGACAATTGCCTCTCTACCGATAGTTCTGATTGCCCTTGGCGCATCAGCTCAGACGGACACACTGCGCCTTACGCTCGATGAGTGTATCTCGATGGCGCGCCGCCAGAGCGTGGATGCAGCCGTGGCCCTGGGCGAGCTGAAGTCCGCCTACTGGCAATGGCGCAGCTACAAGGCCAATCTGCTGCCCGAGGTATCCTTCTCTTCCTCCGGCAACTACAACAAGCGCTACACGAGCTACCAGCAGGCCGACGGCGGCGTCAGCTACGTCCGCAACGACTACCTCGGGCTGGACGGGTCGCTCTATGTCACACAGAAGATATGGCCTACGGGCGGCACGCTCTCCGTGGAGTCGTCGCTCGACTACCTGCACCAGTCGGGAAGTGGCGGCGGCAACCAGTTCATGTCGCTCCCCGTTGCCGTCACGCTGTCTCAACCGCTCTTCGGGGTGAACCACCTGAAGTGGAACCGCCGCATCGAGCCGCTGCGATACCGCGAGGCACAGGCATGTTTCCTCACCGAGACGGAGCAGGTGGCGATGGAGGCGGTCAGCCTCTTCTTCAACCTGCTGATAGCCGGCGAACAGGTGGGCATAGCGGAGCAGAACCTGCAGACGGCGGAGAAGCTCTACGAGGTGGCTCTGGCCAAGCGGAAGATGGGTACCATCAGCGAGAACGACGTGCTGCAGATGCGGCTCGGTGTGCTGACCGCCCACAGCCGCCTGACCGAAACCGAAAGTACGAGGCAGGCACAGCAGTTCGCACTGCGTTCGTTTCTCGACGTGGAGATGGACATAGAGCCTGTGGTGCCGAAGGATATACCCGACCTGCGACTTGTCTACGACGAGGTGCTGAGCCATGCCCTCGCCAACAACGCCCTCGCAACCACCATGCGCCGGCGCCAACTGGAGGCCGACTACAACGTGGCCTCGGCCCGCGCCAACCAGAGGAGCATAAACCTGAACGCTCAGTTGGGATATACGGGCGTGGGCGACCACATGAGCGGGGCCTATCGAGACCTCCTCAGCAACGAGGTGGTGCGCGTGGGCTTCTCCATACCCATCCTGGACTGGGGCAAGCGCAAGGGGCAACGCAAGGTGGCGGAGAGCAACCGCGAAATCGTGCAGGGCCAACTGAGGCAGCAGGCGCAGGAGTTCCGGCAGAACCTCTTCGTGCTGACCGAACAGTTCAACAACCAGGCCGAGCAGCTGCGCATCGCCTACGAAAGCGACACCATAGCCCAGCGACGATACAACACAAACGTGGAGACATTCAGAATCGGGACCATCTCGACACTGGAACTCTCCGACGCTCAGACGGCCAAGGACCAGGCGCGGCAGAACCGCATCACGCAGCTCTACAACTACTGGAGGTACTACTACCAACTGCGCAGCATAGCCCTCTGGGACTTCGAACGAGACTGCGACATCACAGCCGATGTGGAGAGACTGATAAGGACGGACAGGACACTGGAGAGAGACTATGCCGGAGCGAGCGAAAACGCAACGTGGTCCGACAGCCGTCGCAGCGTGGTGCGACAGCCTGCGCAACGTGGTGCGACAGACAACTAACCACGGTGCGTTGAAAAAGACCCAACGAACCCGTCTATATAAACCCTATTCGGGATAAAACGAAAAATGAAGCAATGAAGAACGACAATCAGACCATGGACCGACAGATTCCCGTCGGCATACAACGGAAACGTAAACTGAAGAAGGCAGGCATGTGGACGGCCGGCTTTCTGGCACTCCTGGGCGCAGCGGCCTGGTTAGGGACTCTGATGATTACGACATTGGACAAGAAGGCACTCGTCATCTCGGATGTCGATAGAGGCACGATAGACGTCAGCGTTTCGGGTACGGGAAAGGTGGTGCCGGCATTCGAGGAAATCATCGTATCGCCCATCAGCTCGCAGATTCTGGAAGTCTATGCCCACAGCGGCGACAGTGTCAACGTGGGCACTCCCCTGCTCCGTCTGGACCTCCAGTCGGCCGAGACAGACTACGCCAAAGATCTCGACGAGCGCGAGATACGGCGGCAAAAAATGGCACAGCTGAAGGCAAACACAGAGACACAGCTCTCCGACCGACAAATGCAGATTGAGGTCGAGGAGATGAAGGTGGCACAGCTGGAGGCACAGCTCAGGAATGAACTCTACCTCGACAGCCTCGGCTCCGGTACGCGCGACCGTGTGCGGCAAGCCGAGACTGCCCTGCGCACGGCACAGCTGCAGATGAACCAAATGCGCCAACAATATGCCAACGAAAAGAAGGTGAAACAGGCCGACATGCGTATGCAAGAATTGCAGGACGCCATCTTCGAGAAAGGACTCAGCGAAAAACGACGCACACTGGACAATGCAAAAATCCTGTCGCCGCGCCGCGCCACGCTGACATACATCAACAGCGAAGTGGGCAGCACCGTGGGAGCCGGACAGAAGATAGCCGTGGTGAGCGACCTCCGCCACTTCAAGGCCGAGTGCGAGATAAGCGACACCCACAGCGACCGCGTCCGCGTGGGCGGAAGCGTCGTCCTGAAGATAGGCAAGGAACGTCTGCCCGGCATCATCAACACCGTGACGCCCCTGAGCCAAAGCGGTGCCATCACCTTCACCGCCATACCCGACGACATGAGCCACCCGCGTCTGCGCTCCGGACTCCGCACCGAGGTGTACGTCATAACCAGCATCAAGGACGACGTGATGCGCATACGCAACGGATCGTTCTACAGCGGACCTGGCGACTATGTCATGTTCGTCGTAAAAGACAACATGCTCATGCCCCGTAAGGTGAGACTCGGCGAATGTAACTTCGACTACATCGAAGTGGTCGAGGGCCTGGAGGAAGGCGAACAGGTCGTCGTCAGCGACATGACAAAATATAAAGGAAAAGAAAAACTGAAAGTGAAATGAGATACCTACGCCAAGTTCTCGCCATAATGCGAGAAGAGAAACTTTATTCCGCCATGTACATCTGCGGCACGGCCTTCGCCATTGCCTTCACGATGCTCATCGCAGAAGTGTATTACGTGAAGACCGCCGACATAGCGCCGGAAGTGAACCGGAGCAAGACGTACAAATTACAATATATGATCCTAAAAAACGAAGAGCCCCGAACTATCAACCCCAAATGGGACGACTTCCGCGACCTGTTCCAGAAGATGCAGACACCGGAGTGCATAACTGCCGTGATGAACTACTGGTCGTCCGGTGGCGACTACATCAAGCTGGCCGACGGCCTTCACGCCCGAGCCGTGAATCCGAAGGTGACGGAGCCGGGCTTCTTCCGTTTCTTCCAGTTCC
>CAJOLZ010000006.1 GCA_905235575.1 uncultured Bacteroidaceae bacterium
TCTTTCGTGGAGAGTTATCGTAAGTTTATGCAACTTCAGGCAGCCGAGCCAACGGACATCTATCTACTCGAGGTGGTGGAAAACGTACGGACACTATTTTCGTTGTTGTCGTGGAACATTGATGTTGACGCCGGACAGATGGTTCATGCCGACGCCAACCTGCTGCGGCAAGTCCTGACCAACCTGGTGAAGAACGCCCGCGAAGCAGGGGCCACACACATAGACATCCGGTGGAGCGGAGCCGAAGGACTGACAGTCAGCAACGACGGCGCACCCATCCCGGCAGAGGTCCGCGACGAAATCTTCGTCCCCTTCTTCACCACCAAGCGTCACGGCAGCGGCATCGGACTCCCCCTCGCGCGCCAGATGATGGTCATGCAGCGAGGCGACCTCACACTCAGCGACGCCCGTGTAGCTGGATGCAGCGTCAGCTTCCTGCTGCGGATGCAGCCCGCCGCCGACCCGCTTGCCGCCTCTGCCCGCGACAGCGGGCGTTGAAGAAACCCCGTCAGCATTCCGAGCACACACCCTCCGCTTCACCAGCGAGGTCTGAAAGAGGGGAAATGCAGCGCGCTGCGACGGGCATCGCAGCGTGCTGCGTAGGCTGTCGCAACGTGGTGCGACATGTGTAGGACTGTGGTGCGTTTTCGGTCGGTGCTGTGCTGCAGGTTCGGACTAAACAAAGAAAAGCCCCATCCCACTCCTCCCTTCAGGGGCTGCTTTTTCGCTTCGCCCTGTTGTTTGCTGCGTTTTTCGCGCCCGATGTTCCGATTCTTCGCGCTTGGCGCTTCGTTCTTCGTTTTTATTTTGTATCTTTGCGGCGAGTTAACAGACAGAGGCATGACACAGCAGGAGATTGCAGCGGACATACGGCAGGCGGTGGAGGTGATGGAGCGCGGAGGTATCATTCTTTATCCGACGGATACCGTCTGGGGCATAGGGTGCGACGCGCGGAACGAGGCGGCGGTGCGGCGCATCTACGGGCTGAAACGTCGCGACGACTCGAAGGCGCTCATCTGCCTTGTAGACAGTGCCGACCGCATGCAGCGGTATTCGCGCTCGATACCGGATGTGGCGTGGAACCTGATTGACTATGCCGAGAAGCCTCTCACGCTGATTGTGGATGACGCCATCAACCTGGCTCCGAATCTGATTGCCGCGGACGGGAGTGTGGCCATGCGTGTGACGCGGGAGCGGATAAGCCGTGAGCTGTGCTATCGGTTCCAGCGGGCAGTGGTGAGTACGAGTGCCAACCTGAGCGGCGAGCCTGCTCCGCGTAACTTCATGGAGATTGGGCCTGAGATTATAGGGGGGGTGGACTATGTGATGAAGGCTCGTCAGAACGATGTTACGAAGGGGAGGCCCAGCCAGATTGTGAAACTGACGAAGGACGGACAGATTACGTTTGTCAGAAAATAGGGGGAGGATGCGATGAAGGGACGCGACGTGATGGCGAGCCTGGTGAAATGGCGACGGAGGCATCTGAGCGACAACCAGTTGCTGCTGATGGTGAGCTTTGTGGTGGGTGTGCTGTCGGCTCTGGCTGGGTTGCTGCTGAAGTGGCTGATTGCGCGCATCGAGCATCTGCTGACGAGGGGCTTTGTGCTGACGAGTGCCAACTGGCTTTATCTGGTTTATCCTGTCATCGGAATCTTCCTGACGATGCTTTTCATCCGTTATGTGGTTCGCGACGATATCAGCCATGGGGTGACGAAGATTCTGTTTGCGCGGGCGAGGAACCAGAGTAAACTGCGTCTGCACAATACGTGGTCGTCGCTGGTGGCTTCGGCCATCACGATCGGCTTTGGTGGCAGTGTGGGTGCCGAGGCGCCTATCGTGCTGACGGGCAGTTCCATCGGCAGTAACCTGGGCAGGGTGTTCAGTCTGAGCGGTAAGCAGATGATGGTGCTGGTGGGGTGTGGCGCTGCGGGTGCGGTGGCTGGCATCTTCAAGGCTCCCATTGCTGGGCTGGTGTTTGTGCTGGAGGTGCTGATGCTGGACTTGACGATGACGAGTCTGCTGCCGCTGCTGGTGAGTAGTGTGACGGCGGCTTGTCTGACCTTTGCGGTGAGCGGCACGAATCCGGTCTTCGAGTTTCACCTGCAGGATGCGTTTCAGGTGAGCCGCATGCCTGCCTACATCTTGCTAGGCATTGTGTGCGGCGGTGTGGCGCTCTACTTTACGCGTACGATGAATTGGCTGGAGAACTGGTTCCGACGGTTGGGCGGACGGTATCGGCGGCTGCTGGTGGCAGGGCTGATGCTGAGTCTGCTGATCTATCTGCTTCCGCCGCTCTATGGCGAGGGTTATGATTTGGTGGAGCTGCTGCTGAACGGTTCGGGACTGGAGGACTGGAGTGTGGCGATGGACCGTTCGCTTTTCTACGGTCACTCGCAGTGGCTCTTGCTTTATCTGTTGCTGATTATCTTCTTCAAGGTGTTTGCTACGACGGCGACGAACTGCGGCGGTGGTTGCGGCGGTATCTTTGCACCGAGCCTCTTTCTGGGCTGCGTCTGTGGCTTTGTCTTCAGCTATCTATGGAACGGTTACGAGGTGCTTGGGATGCGGGTGCCGGAACGTAACTTTGCGATGCTGGGGATGTGCGGTCTGATGAGTGGGGTGATGCATGCCCCGCTGACGGGCATCTTCCTGATTGCGGAACTGACGGGCGGTTATGACTTGTTCTTGCCGCTGATGACGGTGGCGGTCTGTTCGTACCTGACCATCAAGGTCTTTGAACCTCACAGTATCTATGCGATGCGTCTGGCTCAGCGTGGCGAGTTGCTTACGCACAATGCTGACCACTCAATCCTGACGTTGATGAGCATGGACAGTGTGATTCAGCATTACGACGAGGTGCTGTATCCGGAGATGACGCTGGGCGATGTGGCCCGGCAGGTGAGCGGAAGCAAGAACCATGTCTTCCCGGTGGTGAACAGGCAGATGCAGTTTGTGGGGGCGGTCTATCTGGACGATATCAGGCACCTCATCTTCCGAACGGAGCTTCACCGCCAGTTTCTGGTGTCTCAGCTGATGGCTCATCCGGCTGCGGTGCTTTCGGTGAACGACCCGATGGACCATGTCCTTGCGACCTTCGACCACACGGGGGCCTGGACGTTGCCTGTGGTCTCGGGCGACGGTACCTTTGTGGGCTTTATCCGCAAGAGTACGATTCTTTCGGCTTACCGTCAGCTGCTGGCGGATTATTCTACGGACTAAAGGACTTTGACCCGAACTGGCCAGTCTCTGTCGAGGAAGTGGGGGAGGGCTTCCGTGGCGACCAAGAGCAGAAGGTAGAAGAGGACTACGGCCCATTCCTTTATATATATTCCGCTGAGAAGTGTGGGGAACTCGTTCCACCAGGCTATGAGCGAAATCTGGCCTTTGGTGAGCATCGTCAGGGCTTTCACCAAAAGAGGTTGCGGCCAAAGGATTGTGACGAGACCTGTGTAGATGATGCCGGTGGTGAAGGGAATGAGCAGGAGGTTGATGAGGGGTGCGCCCACGGGGAAGATGTGAAAAGAGTACATGACAAGCGGTGCGGTGCCTATCTGTGCAGCGAGGGTGACGCCCAGAGGCTTGAGCAGCCAACGCCAGCCGCCGAAGAGGTGGCGGTAGTGATTGTAGAGTGGGCTGTAGAGGCGAAGAATGAAGAAGACGGAGGTGAAGGAGAGCATGAAGCTGACATCGGTGACAGCCGTGGGCTGGAAGAGCAGGATGAGCAGTGCGGCTGCTGCGAGGCTGTGAACAGAGGGTTGGCTGCGCTGCGCTACGGTGGCGATGGTGAAAATGCTGAGCATGGCGGAGGCGCGTATCAGTGAGACGGGAAAACCTGTGAGCAGGGCGTACCCCCAGAGCAGGATGAGGACGAGCGGAAGGGCGTGCCAGCGCCATCGGGTGGTGCGAACCCAGCGCAGCAATAGCAGATGGAAGAGGCTGTAGAGTACGCCCAGATGCAGTCCGCTCAGGGCCAGCAGATGGGCTGTTCCTGTTCGGGAATAGGCACTTTTTACTTCGCGACGCAGACCTTGACGTTCTCCCAGAAGCATGGCAGAGGTGAGGGAGAGGGCTTCGGCATCTCGGAGACCGACACTTTCCATCCGTCGTATGAGTTGATGGACCTTCTCCTTGGCATTCTGGCGCAGGTTCACCATGGCTGGATTCGCTTCGCGCTGAGGTGACAACACGCTGAGGCTCATCCTGCTGCATCCTAACAGAAACCAGAAGATGATGGTGGAGATGACGATGATGCGCCGATGTTGACGCAACAAAGTTCCCGTCACCAGAGCAGCGACCGCGGCTGGCAAATAAAGGATGCTGGGACATTGCTGCCCCAGAATCAGTCCGAAAAGGAAAAGGATTGTACCCCAGACGATGGGGACCTGAATGCTCATAATGCCCTCAGACGTCGACAGGTTTCCATCGGGTTGTCGGCTCCAAAGACGTAGTTGCCGGCCACCAGCACATCGGCACCGGCATCCCTCAACAGTTTCCCTGTCTCTAGATTGACACCTCCATCGACCTCAATCAAGGCGCGACTTTCGGTTTCCTCAATCATCCGACGGAGTTGTTTCACCTTTTCTACGGTGTGAGGTATGAATTTCTGTCCTCCGAAGCCCGGGTTTACACTCATCAGCAGTACCAGGTCGACGTCGGCAACGATGTCCTGCAGGGCTGCGACGGGTGTCGATGGGTTCAGCGTCACGCCAGCCATCATGCCGGCTTCCTTTATCTGGTACACCACTCGGTGAAGATGGGTGCAGGCCTCGTAATGAACATTCATCACCAAAGCGCCCAAATCCTTTACTTCACGGATGAACTTCTCGGGCTGCACAATCATCAGATGCACATCGAGCGGCTTCTGCGACAGTCGGGCTAAGTGTTTGAGAACGGGGAATCCGAACGAGATGTTGGGTACGAAAACACCGTCCATCACGTCGAGGTGAATCCAATCGGCACAACTCTGGTTAAGCCAGTCAAATTCTCTCGACAGATTGGAAAAGTCTGCCGAGAGCAGCGAAGGGGCTATCATGCGATGAAGAAGGCAAGAAGCAGGGTTGAACATACTGGCCGGTAGATGCGGGCAAACTGACGGATGCGCGCCAGCACGGCTGGATTGGGCTGCAGATAGGGAAGAGGTAGTTGTTGTTCCATAGGCGGGAAAGATGGTTTTTCGTATGAGTCTTCACATAGAAAACGTATCTTTCCCTCGTTTTATTGCCTGAGAATGATAATTTTTTTAGGTATCAGATTATATTTGTCTGTGAGTCTCACCGACATCATTTCGCGCTCTCCCGAACTTTCTCGGGAGAGGTCGTAAGGTGTTCTTATACAGCTAGACTGATGTTGTACTGCTGGATGAGTTTCCGCAGGTTGATGAGAGCGTAGCGCATACGGCCCAGTGCGGTGTTGATGCTGACTCCGGTCATGTCTGCAATTTCCTTGAACGACATGTCTTCGTAGAATCTCAGCATCACGACCTCGGCTTGAGGCTCAGGCAGATAGTCGAGCAGGTGGCGCAACGTCTCTCGGTCTTGCTCTTTCATCACGGTCGATTCGTGTGAGCCCTCGCTGTGGCGTTTGCTGTTGAGTATATCCTGCGAGAAGTTCTCGGTCGGCACCACGTTGCAGTTGCCCGTATCGCGCAGGTGGTCGATAATCAGGTTGTGGGCAATTCGTATCAGCCAGGCGCTGAACTTGCCCGTCGTCTGGTAGTGGTGGTTACGGATGGCGATGATGGCGCGGGTGAACGTCTCCTGGAAGATGTCGTCCGCCGTATCGCGTTGATGCACCAAGAAGAGTACGTAAGAATATACGTAGTCCTGATGTCTCTTCAGAATAATGTCGAAAGCACTATCGTTGCCGTTCTCGTACGATGCGACCAACTCGTAGTCGGTCATTCCGTCTAAAATGTTCATTACCCGTTCTCAATTGGTTTGGTGTAATGTTCTCTCGATAGGCAAATATAGTTTTATTAGGTTTATAATTCGATATGTCGATTGCAAAGAACGGAGTTTTTCTTGAAACCTCCAAATTTTTAATAATTTTTTTTTAGCGAAATGGGCTTTAGTGACTTTCAGAGGCCTATAATCGTGCATTTTCGGATTTGTCTGTAAGCGAATTTCTGCCGAAACGCGCCGCATTGCGTCCCTCTCAGCCGATGCGGCAGTCCTCGACGTGAGTTCCGCGCAGGAAGTCGGCTATGGGCATCCGTCGCTTGCCGGCCAGTTGCACTTCGAGCAGTTTCAGCACACCGTCGGGCATGACGATGCTCATTTCGCTGCGTCCGTCGGTCTGTATGGTGTAGGGCTCCTTGGTTTGCAGCCCCAAGGCATAGCTCGTCCTGAATATCTTCATCTCGGTCTGTCGCCCGTCGGGAGCGGTGAGTGTGGTCCATGCGGCAGGGTAGGGCGAGAGGCCGCGCACAAAGTCGTGAACCTGTTTTGTCGAGAGGCGTTCCCACGGGATGCGGCACGTGTCGCGGAAGATTTTGGGAGCAGGCAGCAGCGGCTTGTCGGTCATGAACTGCTCCTGCGGAATGGCTTTGGCTTCTCCGCTGGCAATGAGTCGCACGGTGCGCACCACCATGTCGGCTCCCATCGCCATCAGACGGTCGTGGATGTCCTCGGCGCAGTCGTCCTCGCCGATGGGGCATCGTTCCTGCAGGAGGATGCGGCCGGTGTCGATGTCGTGGTCCAGGAAGAAAGTTGTCACGCCCGTCTCACGTTCGCCGTTGATGATGGCCCAGTTGATGGGCGCAGCACCCCGATATTGGGGCAGCAGTGCGGCGTGCAGATTGAATGTTCCCATCGGTGGCATGTCCCAGACCACTTCGGGCAACATCCTGAAAGCCACCACAATCTGCAGGTCGGCCCTCCATGCCCGCAGCTGTTCGAGAAATGTCTCGTCGCGCAGCTTTTCGGGCTGCAGCACGGGTATGTCGTGTGCTGTGGCATATTGTTTCACGGGGCTGGCCTGCAGCGTGTCGTGGTGCCGTCCCACGGCTTTGTCGGGCATGGTCACCACGCCCACCACGTTGAAGCCTTCATTCACCAGTCGGTCCAGCGCAGGCACTGCAAAATCGGGCGTGCCCATATATACTATTCGTAAGTCCTTTTCCATGTGGCTTTCTTTTTTGTCTGCAAAGATACAAAACATTTCCCTTTGTCGAACTGTTTGGGACGGTAAATTAGTGCGCAGAAAAGCTCTGCCCGTTTTCTTCTTGTCGAAACGATGAAACCTTGCCGTCTCTTGGTGTGTAATTATTTCGGAAGATTGCTGGTGTGCAGTCGATGAGCGAGGCTTCGAAAACGTGCGTGAAAAGCGATGAGAATGGATGTGCTTCGCTGCGACGCAGTGAAGAGTGAAATTCGTCGGATTTCTAACCGCTTGATTATCAATTCTTGCAAATTTTACTTTGTCCGCCGCTTTTCCATGAAAATCCTGCGGAAACGCGCTCTTCGGGAAAACGCACCGTGCTGCGACGGCCTTCGCAACGTGGTGCGACATCCGCAGAATTAAGCTTCGTCGCCAGAATTTCGGTTTTGCTCAGAATTACGTTCAGAAAAGTGTAAGGATTATTAACCGCGTTTCGGGCTCATCGACACCATGCCGTGAATGCAGACGGAACAAAAGTGGAAGCGAAATTTGGCGGTCTCGCATCTTTTTCGGAACTTTGCCCTCTCAATTTCGAACATAAAGGAGAGAACGGTGGAAAAACTGCTTGATGAAAGACAATTTGATGAGTTCCTGAGCCTGGTTGACGGGGCGCAGCGCATACTGATAGTGGCCCACGTGAACCCCGACGGCGATGCCTTGGGCTCGTCGCTGGCGCTGAAACACTGGCTCACGCGCCGGGGCAAGGAAGCCGTGGTGGTGGTGCCCAACCAGTTTCCCGACTTTCTGCAGTGGATGCCGGGCGCGCAGGAAGTGCGCGTCTATATGAAGCACGAGGAAGACGTGCGGCCCGTTGTGGACGCAGCCGACCTGGTGATTGTGGCCGACCTGAACCAGTCGCAGCGTCTGCGCGAACTGGAAGAGGCCGTTCTGGCCAATCCCGCTCCGCGCATTATGATTGACCATCACCTGAACCCCGACTCTTCGTTCTGCCAGCTGATTGTGTCGCATCCCGAAATGTGTGCCACGGCCGAAGTGCTCTGTCATCTGTTGTGGCAGCTGGGCGAGGCCGAACAGCTGACAAAGGAGGAGGCCACCTGTCTCTACGCCGGCATGATGTGCGACACGGGCGCCTTCACCTACGCTTCGGGACGCGCCGTCATCTACGAGTGTATCAGCATGCTGCTGGCACGTGGCATCGACAAGGACCGCATCTATCGCAAGGTCTATTACACCGCCTCGCCGTCGCGTCTGAAGCTGCAGGGCTATATGCTCTACGTAAAAATGAAGGTGGACAAGGAACGCCACGTGAGCATCATGTCACTGACGCGCGAGGAGCGTAAACTCTTCAAGGTGAAGAACGGCGACACCGAGGGACTGGTGAACATACCGCTGCAGATACACAAGATGCGCCTCAGCATCCTGCTGACCGAAGATACCGAGCAGCCCGGGCTGGTGAAAGTGAGCCTGCGGTCGGTGGATAACTTCCCGTGCAACCGCATGGCCGAGGAATTCTTCGACGGCGGAGGGCATCTGAATGCCAGCGGAGGACGTCTGGCGGGCACCATGGAGGAGGCACTGCAAGCCGTGGAGAGAGCCATCACCGCCTATGAGCCCCTGCTGAGGTGAAAGAAAATTTTCGTGCTTCGGCAATAAATAATGGAAGCAGAGGCGCGCGCGTTTCAATAAAATGTAGTAACTTTGCCCACACAATGACGAGCAAATCATGAAGAAGATATTTCTCTATACAGCCCTGCTGGCAGCCTGCACGTTCATGCTGCCGTCCTGCAACGACGAAGAAACCTACGCCGAGCAGAAGGAAAAGGAACGCAAAGCCATCAACTCGTTCTTGCGACGTGGCGTTGCGATAGTGGATGCCGAGGGCGACACAATCTGCGACGTGGGTGTCATCAAGGTTATATCCGAAAGCCAGTTTGCTGCGCAGGACTCGACCACCAACGTAGACGAGAACGAATATGTGCTATTCAAAGGCTCCGGCATCTATATGCAAATCGTACGCAAAGGCGTAGGCGAACGTCTGAAAAGCGGCGACCGCAAGCGCATCATCTGCCAGTTCAAGGAGTATAACATCCTGGGCGACAGCCTGCAGATACGCAGCGATGTACCTTTCTGGGCACCCTATCCCGACATCATCGACGTGTACTGCACCTCGGGCAGCATCAGCGGGACCTTCAATAACACCATCAATCCGGGCGGCGCCATGTCACAGACCTACTTCTCGAGCGGCGACAAGACCGTATTCAACGGATGGCTCAAGCCGCTGGAATTTGTAAACATAGGTCGTCAGACAACGGCAGAAGAGGGCATAGCCAAGGTGCGTGTCATCGTGCCCCATTCCGAAGGACAGAGCAGCGCCCTGGTTTCTGTCTATCCCTGCTTCTACGAAATCACCTATCAGGAAATGCGCGATTGAGTGGCAGGCATCTACATTCACGTGCCATTCTGTAAGTCGCGCTGCATCTACTGCGACTTTTATTCCACTACCGACCTAAGTTCTCAGGCCGAAGCCTATGTGACGGCTTTGCGGCGCGAGATGAACATGCGCCGCGGAGAACTATCCGAAGTCCCCGTCGAAACCCTCTACGTAGGCGGAGGCACACCCAGCAGTCTGCCTGTGCCATTGCTCACAGACCTGTTGAACAGCGTCGCCGACATCTATCCCCTGGCCGAAGGAGCCGAGGTTACCGTGGAAGCGAACCCCGACGACGTGACCGACGAATGGCTCTCGGCACTGCGTCGCACACCGGTCAACCGCCTGAGCATGGGTGTGCAGACGTTCGACGACACGCTGCTGCACCGCCTGCGCCGCCGCCACAATAGCCGTCAGGCTACAGAGGCCGTGGAGAGGTGTCTTGCTGCAGGATACACGAATCTGAGCATCGACCTCATCTACGGACTTCCCGGTCAGACTGAGACAATGTGGGAAGACGACGTGCGGCACGCGCTCTCACTCGGCGTGACCCACCTCAGTGCCTATGCCTTATCCTACGAAGACGGTACTCCGTTGACGCGAATGCGCGACGAGGGAAGCATACGCGAAACCGACGAAGAGGTGTCACTTGCCATGTATCGCCGTCTGATGGAACTGACCGACGAGGCAGGTTGGCAGCACTATGAGATATCGAATTTTTGTCGCAGCGGCTTCCACTCGCGCCACAACAGCAGCTATTGGCAAGGCGTGCCGTATCTGGGATTTGGTCCCGCTGCGCATTCGTTCGACGGACAACGCACCCGTCGCTGGAACCTGGCAAACCTGCGTGACTATATACAAACAGAATGCGCTCCGCACGAATGCGAGCATCTCACCGACGATGAACTCTACGACGAGTATATCATGACACGTCTGCGCACCAGCGACGGCATTCAAATCGACCAACTTTCCCCATCGCGACGCGATTATTGCATGACGATGGCCGAAAAACATCTGAAGCGCGGAATGCTGACACTCAAGGATGGAAAACTTCGCCTGACAAGGCACGGGATTTTCGTCTCAAACGACATAATTAGCGATTTGATGCATTAAAAAGCGCCATATCCTTTGCAGTCTCGGAAAATAATGCTATCTTTATGCCCGAAATTCCCGAACCACAACTAAAATAACAACAATAAAACTATGAAAGTTTATCAAACAAACGAGATCAAGAACATTGCCTTGCTTGGCAATGACGGTGCCGGCAAGACCACTCTTACCGAAGCACTGTTGTACGAGGCTGGTATCATCAAACGTCGCGGTCGCGTGTCGCAGCACAATACTGTCAGCGACAGCTTCCCTGTGGAGCACGAGTACGGCTACAGCGTATTCTCGACGGTATTCCACGTGGAATGGAACGGCAAGAAACTGAACATCATTGACTGCCCGGGTAGTGATGACTTCGCAGGTGCTGCCATCTCCGCTCTGAGCATCACCGACACGGCCATCCTGCTGCTGAAAGGTGCAGCTGGCATAGAAGTGGGCACACAGAACCACTTCCGCTATGCATCGCAGTTGAACAAGCCCGTCATCTTCCTTGTGAACCAGCTCGACGACGAGAACTGCGACTACGATGCTATTCTCGAACAGCTGAGATCCACCTACGGACAGAAGGTCGTGCCCGTGCAATATCCTGTGAAGACAGGTCCCGACTTCAACACGATTATCGACGTGTTGCTGATGAAGAAACTCACGTGGAAGCCCGAAGGCGGTGCTCCCACTATTGAGGACATCCCTGCCGACCAGATAGATAAGGCCACCGAACTGCACGCTGCACTCGTGGAGGCTGCTGCAGAGAACGATGAGGCGCTGATGGAGAAGTTCTTCGAAGAGGAAGCACTCACCGAAGACGAGATGCGCGAAGGTATCCGCAAGGGACTCGCAGCACGCGGCATGTTCCCCGTATTCTGTGTGTGTGCCACGAAGGATATGGGCGTACGCCGCCTGATGGAGTTCCTGGGCAATGTCGTTCCGTTTGTAGATCAGATGCCTCCCGTGCAGAATACTGCCGGACAAGATATTCTGCCGAAGGCCGATGCACCTACGAGTCTCTTCTTCTTCAAGACCAGTATCGAAAGTCACATCGGACAGGTGCAGTACTTCAAGGTGATGAGTGGAAAGGTTCATGCCGGAGACGACCTCACGAACGCAGACCGTGGCTCGAAGGAGCGCATCGCACAGCTTTTTGTATGCGCTGGCGGTAACCGCTTCGAAGTGGAGGAACTGGTGGCAGGCGACATCGGCTGCACCGTGAAACTGAAAGACGTCAAGACTGGCAACACGCTCAATGGTAAGGATTGCGACAACCGTTTCAACTTCATCAAGTATCCCAATACGAAGTACAGCCGTGCCATCCGTGCCGTGAACGAGAGCGAGACTGAAAAGATGATGAACGCACTGCAGAAGATGCGTGAGGAGGATCCCACATGGCAGATTGAGCAGAGCAAGGAACTGAAGCAGATTCTGGTGCATGGACAGGGTGAGTTCCACCTGCGTACCTTGAAGTGGAGAATGGAGAACAACGAGAAGCTGCAGATAATCTTCGATGAGCCCAAGGTTCCCTATCGTGAGACCATCACAAAGGCTGCACGTGCCGACTATCGTCACAAGAAGCAGTCTGGCGGTGCCGGTCAGTTTGGTGAGGTGCACTTAATTGTGGAGCCCTACTACGATGGCATGCCCGATCCCGATGTGTATCGTTTCGGCGGTCAGGAATATCGCATCAACGCCAAGAGCTCCGAAGTCATTGATCTGGAGTGGGGCGGCAAACTCGTCTTCATCAACAGCGTGGTGGGTGGTGCCATCGACGCACGTTTCATGCCTGCCATCCTGAAGGGTGTGATGCAGCGTATGGAGCAAGGCCCCTTGACAGGATGCTATGCGCGCGACGTGCGCGTCATTGTATATGATGGTAAGATGCACCCCGTGGACTCGAACGAACTTTCCTTCATGCTCGCTGGTCGCCAAGCCTTCGCACAGGCTTTCAAGGAGGCCGGCCCGAAGATTCTGGAACCGATATACGATGTGGAGGTGCTCACACCGAGCGACAAGATGGGCGACTGTATGTCTGACCTGCAGGGACGTCGTGCCATGATTCAGGGTATGAGCAGTGAGAACGGCTACGAGAAGCTGATTGCCAAGGTACCTCTGAAGGAGATGGCAAGCTACAGCACCTCGTTGAGCAGCATCACGGGTGCAAGAGCAACCTTCAGCATGTCGTTCTCCTCGTACGAACTCGTGCCGGGCGACGTTCAGTCGAAGCTCATTGCAGAGTACCAGGCAAGTCAGGCCGAAGAGAAGTGATTTGCTGCTCGTAGTTGTGAATTAAATAACTTCAAACAGCAAGAATACTTAAATAAGTTAAAAGGCGATGCGTTATGGCATCGCCTTTTTTGTTTTTCTCGACAGCACTCTCTACCTTTGCTCACATGAAACGTAGCGTTATTTGGATTATCTGTCTTGTCATAGGCATTTCGTTCCTTGCGTTGCTCTATCTACAGAGCAGTTATGCGCGGACGATGATACGTATGCGCAGCGAACAGTTTGACGAGAGTGTGTTGCGCAGTCTCAACCAGGCTGCACGCGACGTGGAACGCAATGAGACGTTCAAGTATCTCGAAATGGTACTCGCCCATCATGAGGAGGATGGCGACCTTGGAGCCAGATTCGATTCGATGCCCCGCATCAATTTGCCGCCCACCGACACGCTCTCCATGCGTCCGGGCTCGCCGTTCCGCTACGTTGGCAAGAATTCCACACCCTTTGTCATGAGCCTCACCATGCCGCGCCACAGCCGTTTCGATCAGGTGACGGCCAATCTGCAGCGTCAGGTGCAGAAGGCCTACGACTATGAGCGCGACATCCTGAACGAGGTCATCTACGCCGTGATGTATAAGGCCAGCGAAAAGAGCTTTCGCGAACGTCTCGACCCAGCTGAACTGGAGGTGAGCCTGCGCCGCGCGCTCGAGCGTAACGGTGTGTCGCTACCTTTCCATTTCTATGTCAGTACGGCCGACGGGCGCGAGGTTTACCGATGCCAAGAGTACGAAGAAAAAGGCTACGGATACAACTACACGCAGACGCTCTTCCGCAGCGATGCCATGGGACAGATGGGCACCGTCACGATTCACTTCCCCAACCGCAGCCACTACATACGCGGTGTGGCGCGCTTCGTGGAGCCGGCCATGGCTTTCACCGTCATCTTGTTCATCACCTTCATGGTTACGGTCTATCTGGTGGTACGTCAGAAAAACGTGACCGAGATGAAGAACGACTTCATCCACAACATGACGCACGAGTTCAAGACACCCATCTCCACTATCTCGATTGCAGCGCAGATGATGGCCGACAAGTCACTGCCGAAGACCGAAGCAACCTACGAACGCCTGGGCGGAGTCATCAACGCCGAGACGCGCCGACTGCGATTCCAAGTCGAGAAAGTCTTGCAGATGAGTCTCTTCGACCGCAACAACATAGCCCTTAAGCTAACCGACCTGAACGCCAACGAGGTGATAGACTCGGTGGTGCAGACCTTCTCGCTGAAGGTCACTCAGAGCGGCGGAACCATAGAGACACACCTGGAGGCCGAGAACCCAATCGTGAATGCCGACGAGATGCACTTCACCAACATCATCTTCAACCTGATGGACAACGCCGTGAAGTACAAGCGCGACGATACCGACCTGCATCTCGAGGTGGCCACATGGAACCAGGGAGACAACCTCTGCATCAGCATTCAGGACAATGGAATCGGCATACAGAAGGACGATCTGAAACGCATCTTCGACAAGTTCTACCGCGTGCACACCGGCAACCAGCACGACGTGAAAGGCTTCGGACTCGGTCTGGCCTACGTCAAGAAGATGGTGGAGCTGCACCATGGTTCGATACGCACATCCAGCGAGGTGAACCGCGGCACTAAGTTTACAATTACATTACCCACTTTTAAAGCATAAGACTATGACATCAGAGAACAAACTGCACATTCTACTGTGCGAAGACGAAGAGAGTCTGGGCATGTTGGTGCGCGAATACCTGCAGGCCAAGGGTTACGAAGCCGAGCTCTACCTCGACGGCGAGGCTGGCTACAAGGCTTTTGTGAAAGGCAAGTTCGACATGTGTCTGCTGGACGTGATGATGCCCAAGATGGACGGTTTTGCACTGGCGCGCGAGATTCGGCTCATCAATGCCGAGGTGCCCATCATCTTCCTCACCGCCAAGAATCTCAAGGACGATATACTGGAAGGCTTCAAGCTCGGAGCCGATGACTATCTGACGAAGCCATTCTCGATGGACGAACTGGTATACCGCATGGAGGCCATCCTGCGCCGTGTCAGAGGCAAGAACCAGCGCACCGTCACCCGCTATCAGCTGGGAAATTTCACGTTCGACACGCAGCGACAGTCACTCTCCATCGGCGACAAGCAGACGAAACTCACCACCAAGGAGTGCGAACTGCTCACCATGCTGTGCACACACGCCAACGAAGTGCTCGAGCGTGAGGTGGCACTCAAGACCATCTGGATTGACGACAACTACTTCAACGCACGCAGCATGGACGTCTATATCACCAAACTGCGCAAGCACCTGAAGGACGACCCGAGCATCGAAATCAACAACGTTCACGGCAAGGGCTACCGCCTCATAGTGCCCAATCTGAGGGAAGACTGAGCGGACCTGCTGCGCGGCACTCCCGAGAGGGGTTGAAAACGCACCGTGGTCCGACGCCTGTCGCAACGTGGTGCGAAGGCCGTCGCAGCGTGGTACGTCACGTGTCGCACTGCGGTGCACTTCCGAGACATCTTCTCCGGCACGTCTGTCAGGAGCGAACAAAAAAGGGTGGAGCATTTCAAACGAAATGCTCCACCCTTTTGTCTTTCATCCTTGTACTCTCGTCAGAAGCAGTATCCCACGTGGACACTGCACTCGCGCATCTCGGGCAGCTTGCTGTCGTCAGGGAAGTCCCTGCCATAGGAGACGCCCGTGTAGATGTGGTTGAGATAGAACCTCAGACCCACCTGCCATCCCAGCTGAGCCCATTCCCATTCGACACCCGTCGCGTTCTTCTTGTTGTCGTCAAAGAGGTCGGTTGTCTTTCCGTCGAGCTTCTGTTTGGCCATGGCCGACATGCGCAGGTTGACACCTGCATAGGGCACGAGGGCAATTTCTCGCTGCGAGAAGTAGAACTTGTAAACTACGTTGAACGGCACTCGGAACGTGAAGAGGCGGAAACTGGCATCCTGATGGGCAGGGTCCCCCTCGCTGTACGAGTATTTCATCTGCACTCCACCTTCCACGAAGAGCGGAGTCTTCTCCTGCACCTCAATCGAACGTGCGTAGCCCAGCGAGAACTCCTGGAAATGGAGGTGGGGCGTGGCACCGTCGAAGTGATAGCGCGTGGGCGAATACTGCACATAAACCATGTTCTTATATGCCTTGTGTGGCGGCACAGTATCCTCGGGCTCGTCCTCGTCGTAGTAGAGCCCCAGACCATCGTCATAATTATCGTACTGGGCGTGTGACGCGATAGAGACGCACCACATTGCCGCCGCGCACAGTACGAGGCGTTTCATCTTCATGGCGTGATACTATTTCAGGTTCTTCTTACTCAAAATGATATGCAGGACAATGCCGGCGATGATGAACAGCAGGCTGAGAACCTGATACCAGTTGAAGTCTGTCAGTTCTGCAAAATAACTGATGATAAGCATCAGGGCACCCAGTACAATCAAAATGATTCCTAAATTCTCTTTCATAGGTTTTTTATGTTATATTGTTCGAAATTTATCGATTCCAGCTACAAAATAACACATTTTTTACGAGACTGCGAAATAAATTGCGCAGAAAATGACATATGAGAAATAATTGGCTGAAAGTTTGGCAGTTTGGAGGAAAAACACTACCTTTGCAGCGCAATTTTGCAAAATAACATTTATCAACCTAACCAAACGTATTATGAATCAGTACGAAACCGTTTTCATTTTAACTCCCGTTTTGTCTGACGACCAGATGAAGGAAGCGGTAAACAAGTTCAAAAGCGTTCTGACCGATGTTGGTGCCGAAATCATCAACGAGGAGAACTGGGGCTTGAAGAAACTCGCCTATCCCATCCAGAAGAAGAGCACGGGTTTTTATGTCTTAATCGAGTTCAAGGCCGAGCCTGAGTCGATACTCACGCTCGAGACCGCCTATCGTCGCGACGAGCGCGTTCTGCGCTACCTGACCGTTAAGATGGAGAAGTATGCAGCAGCTTACGCTGAAAAGAGAAGAAACAACGAAAAAAAGGAGGACTAGACTTATGGCACAGCAACCCACATCCGAAATCCGTTATCTGACAGCTCCCGCTATTGATACGAAGAAAAAGAAATACTGTCGTTTCAAGAAGAGCGGCATTAAGTATATCGACTACAAGAACCCCGAGTTCCTGAAGAAGTTCCTGAACGAGCAGGGTAAAATCCTGCCCCGCCGCATCACCGGCACATCACTGAAGTATCAGCGCCGCGTGGCACAGGCTGTCAAGCGTGCACGCCATCTGGCATTGCTCCCCTTCGTAACAGACTTGATGAAGTAAAAATAGGAGGAATAAGATATGGAAATTATACTGAAAGAAGATATCATCGGCCTGGGATACAAGAACGACATTGTAAATGTTAAGCCGGGCTATGGCCGTAACTATCTCATTCCTACCGGAAAGGGTGTTATCGCCAGTGAGAGTGCAAAGAAAGAGTTGGCCGAAGTGCTCAAGCAGAAAGCTGTCAAGCTGGCCAAGATAAAGGCAGAAGCCGAAGCGCTGGCACAGAAACTGAATGCAGTTTCCCTGACCATCGCAACCAAGGTGAGCTCATCCGGCGTCATCTATGGCAGCGTGAACAGCCTGCAGATTGCCGACGAACTCCAGAAACTGGGATTTGCCATCGACCGCAAGACCATCCACGTGAAGGACGTGAAGGAAGTTGGCGAATACGTGGCCACCGTGCGTCTCCACAAGGAAGTGAGCGCCGAGGTTCCTTTCACTGTGATTGCAGAGAACGCTCCCGTCGAAGAGCCCGCCCCCGTGGCAGAAGCTCCCGTAGAAGCTGCACCTGCTGACGATTTCGAGATTCCTACTGAGGAAGACGACGCAGTGGAAGAAGCATAAACAAGGACATAGTTTTACTTTTATAAAATGCGAGGGGCACAACCGTGATGGTTCTGCCCCTCGCATTTTTTGTCTCCTTGATGAAACGGCATAAAAAAAGGGCCACATCCGTGATGTAGTCCTTTCTGTTCTTGTTTTCGTTCTCTGTGCTTATTCAGCCTCGGGAGCCTCAACAACTTCAACTGCGATGCTGTCACCGGCACTGATAGTGTCAACAGCCTCTTCCTCAACAGCCTCAACTTCAACGGCTTCAGCCTCTTCAGCCTGCTGTGCAGCCTTGTTACCACAAGAAGCAAACGAAACAGCTACAATAGCTGTGAACAGAAATGCTAACTTTTTCATTTTTTTAACTTTTTAAACCGTAAAACAATCTCTTTGCCTTAAAAACGCTGCAAAGGTACGGCAATTTTTAATATGTTGTATCATTTTAACTTAAATTTTTCACATTTTTTTGTACTTTTGCAATATGAATGCACTGAAAGGGAAGAAAGCTGCTTACTTCACGTTGGGTTGTAAGTTGAATTTCTCAGAAACCAGCACACTCGGCCGCCAATTGCGTGAAGCTGGGGTGGAGCCAGTCTTAGCGAATGAGACCGCCGACATCTGCGTTGTTAATACATGCAGTGTCACCGAGGTGGCCGACTCCAAATGCCGCCAGGCCATCCATCGTCTCGTGCGTCGACATCCCGGTGCACTGCTGGTCGTCACTGGATGCTATGCACAGTTGAAGCCGCAGCAGGTGGCATCCATCGACGGTGTTGATCTTGTTGTAGGTTCTGAAGAGAAGGGCGACATCGTACGTCTGATAGCCGAGCGTCTTGCCATGCTTCCCGAAGAGCGGGCACTCGTGGCACATGAATACCACACCAGCCGCACGGCCGACATACGTTCCTTTATGCCCAGTTGCTCGTGTGGCGAACGTACACGCTATTTCCTGAAAGTGCAGGACGGCTGTGACTATTATTGCACTTATTGCACCATTCCCTTTGCCCGTGGACGCAGCCGTAACGGAAGCATCGCCATGCTTACCGAGCAGGCGCGTCAAGCTGCTGCTGAAGGTGGCAAGGAGATTGTGCTTACGGGTGTGAACATCGGCGACTACGGCCGCACCACAGGCGAGACCTTCATAGAGCTGCTGCGTGCACTTGATTGTGTCGAAGGCATCGAACGCTATCGTATCAGCAGCATCGAACCCAATCTGCTCACTGACGAGGTGCTGCAGTTCTGCGCCCAAAGTCGTGCCTTCATGCCACATTTCCACATTCCGCTGCAGAGTGGTTCCGACGAAGTGCTGCGTCTGATGCACCGTCGCTACGACACGGCATTCTTTGCCGAGAAGGTCGCGCGTGTCCATGCGTTGCTGCCCGATGCTTTCATCGGTGTGGATGTCATTGTAGGTACACGCGGTGAGACTGACGAACTTTTCCAAGATGCGCTTCGATTCATGCAACAGCTCGACGTGGCGCAGTTTCATGTCTTCAGCTACAGCGAACGTCCCGGCACCAAGGCTCTGCAGATTCCCCACTCGGTGCGTCCTGAGGTGAAGCACGAGCGCAGCCAGCAGATTCTCACTCTCAGCGAGGAAAAACTACATACCTTTTATAATAAATACGCGCGCGCGACTCGTCCCGTCCTTCTTGAGCACAGCCGCACGAAGGGCATCATGCACGGCTTCACGGACAATTACATACGTGTGGAACTGCAGGTGCCACTGACGCAGCAGGACAATCAGATTGTCAACGTGCAGCTTGGCGATTGGAATCGCGACGGCGACGCGCTGACGGGCACACTAATTTGATGTGAGACGATGAAACGCATAGCAATAGTCATTCTGAATTGGAACGGGCGGAAGATGATGCAACGCTTCCTGCCTTCGGTGCTCGAACATTCTGCCGAGGCCGAAATCATCGTGGCCGATAATGCCAGTACCGACGACTCGCTCTCGTGGCTCGAACGCGAACATCCCCAGTTGCGTCGCATCGTGCTCGACCGAAATTATGGTTTTGCCGAGGGATACAACAAGGCGCTTCGCCAGGTGGATAGCGAGTTCTATCTGTTGCTGAACAGCGATGTCGAGGTCACTTCCGGTTGGCTTGCTCCGTTGCTCGCCTATATGGATGCCCATCCCGAGGTGGCCGCCTGCCAGCCCAAACTGCGGTGCGAGTGGCAGCGCGACAGCTTCGAATATGCCGGTGCGGCTGGGGGCTTCATCGATGCGCTCGGCTATCCCTATTGCCGTGGCAGGCTCATGTCGCATGTCGAGACCGATTGCGGACAGTACGACGAGCCGATGAGCGTGATGTGGGCCACGGGTGCCTCGTTGCTCATTCGTAGTAAGGACTATTGGGATGCAGGAGGGCTCGATGCGTGTTTCTTTGCCCATCAGGAGGAGATAGACCTTTGTTGGCGTTTGCGCAGCAGGGGCAGGGGAGTGGCCTGCGTGCCCCAGAGCGTGGTGTTCCATTTGGGCGGCGGCACGTTGCCCAAGGACAATCCCCGGAAAACCTTCCTTAACTTCCGAAACAATCTGCTGCTTCTCTACAAGAATCTGCCCGAGGCTCGCCTGCGCCGCGTCATGCGCATCCGTTTCTGGCTCGATGCGCTGGCCAGCTTGCAGTTCTTTCTCACCGGTCAGTGGGGCAGTTGCCGTGCTGTGTGGCGTGCCCGTCGTGCATTCCGTCGGATGAAGCCCGATTTCGAGGCCGACCGGCGCGAGAACCTGCGACGGACGGTGCTCACTCCTGTGCCCGAACAAAGCACCTTCTCCCTCTTGTGGCAATTCTATTTCAAGCGGAAAAAGGTGTGGAGCGATTTGCCTTGACACTTCATTAAGCGCCCTGTTGTGGGCGCTTTTTTTTGTAATTATTCTCTTAAGGAATTCAGAACACGGGCAGGGTCATCGACTGGTAGAGCAGCGTTTTGGCCATCCGCTCGTGCCCTTGTGTGTTGGGATGCAGCCGGTCTTCTTCGGGATTCAGAAAATAGATGAGCTGTTCGGGCACGAGAGGTTGCAGTCCGCTCAGCGTGAACAGGTCGATGACGGGTATGCTCCACAGTTCGCCGGCCTCGCGTACGGCGCGAATATAATCGTCGATGTAGAGTCCCAGCTCGTTGGGAAACGTCTCTTCGGGCTGTATGTTGTCGCCGCCGAACTTAGCATAGCCGCGGTGTATCGGCGTGAGCAGCACCACCTGTTTCGTGGGATAGAGCTGTTTCACTTTCAGCATGGCCGTGTTGATGCGTCCGCACACGGTGGCCCCGTCGTAGTTCAGTTTTCGTTGCATGAGCGTCTCGGTGCGGCGTGGGTATCCGGCAGCGCGCTCCACTTCGGTCAGTTCTTCGCTGTACCATTTCCCAATCGGCACGCTTGCGTTGAAGTCGTTCGTCCCCAGGAAGAACAGGATGACGTCCACCTCTTGCCCGTGCTCGCGGTTCAGCTTGTCGATGTGTCCCGTCGCCTGCGTCCATGTGTGGCCGCTCACGGCATAAACGTATGCTTCGCTCTCGAGCCATTCCGAGAGGAAGTTCCAGTAGTGCTTCACGCGTCCGCCGCCATGGTTGGGGTCGGTCACCGAATCTCCGATGTATGCAATTCGCTTGCCTGTCCACGGATGCACGAACGCCTGCGTGTCTTTCTTGTCTTTTGCACTGAGGTTCAGGCAGCCCAGCAATGCTGCCAGTACGATTAGGATGATGTCTCGTTTCATGGTTCCGATGTGTTTCGCTTTTGCAAAGTTAGCAAAAAATATGCAGTCCGCCAAAAAACGCCCGGCAAACGTCTCTCTTCTCCTTGCTTTGCTTTTGGAACTGCTCGGCTTGAAATAATGTTTACACGCAGTTCTTTCTGTTTCGATGCAAAATCCGAAAATGCGCGTTGCAGCGTGTTTCGATGTTTGTCGCACCACGTTGCGACGACCATCGCACCACGTTGCGTTTTCTTCCGAAGCCTGTTTTCTCGCGGAAAAGTCCGTCCTGCCGAGAAAATCACAATTTTCAGCAGACTTGATAATCAAGCGCTTACGTTTCCGTCGCATCGTGAAGCTTATCGAAACGCACCGAATCTCATCGTTCCTAACTGCTTTTTGGTGCACCCCTCTCGGATCGTCTCTGGCTTGAATCTTCCGATTTTCAGACATTTCCGTGCTTTTGCTCTATTGTATGCTTTTTCGTACCTTTGGCTTCGCCGAAAGTACTCTCGCTCGAGAAAATCAAGTCAAGCCTTGCTTTTCTTCTCGTACCTTTGGCTTCGCCGAAAGTACTCTCGCTCGAGAAAATCAAGTCAAGCCTTGCTTTTCTTCTCGCTTATTCGTACCTTTGTAGGGAAAACGCGAAGGATGGAAGCAGCACTCTACTTGATACCCGTCACATTGGGCGACACACCGCACGAGCGTGTGCTGCCGTCGTGGAACGCGCAGACGGTGGCGCCGATAAGGCATTTCATTGTCGAGGACGTGCGGTCTGCGCGGCGTTTCCTGCGGCGTATGGACCGCGAGTTTCCCATCGACGACTGCCAGTTCTACGAAATGGGCAAGCATGCCGACCCCGATCGCTTCGGCACATATCTGAAGCCGCTCAGCGAGGGCCACTCCGTCGGCGTCATCAGCGAGGCAGGCTGTCCGGCCGTGGCCGACCCGGGAGCACTGGTCGTGTCGATAGCCCAGCGCCGCGGCTTTCGGGTGGTGCCCCTCGTCGGCCCCAGCAGCATGATACTGGCTGTGATGGCCAGCGGGCTCAACGGACAGAGCTTCGCCTTCAATGGTTATCTGCCGGTGGAGCCTGCCGACAGAGCGAAGACGCTGAAGTCACTCGAGACACGCGCATGGAACGAGGGGCAGACACAGCTCTTCATCGAGACTCCCTTTCGCAACCAGAAGATGTTCGAGGCACTCACGCAGAACCTGCGTCCGCAGACACGGCTGTGCATCGCAGCCGGCATCACCACCGACGACGAGTGGATTCGCACACACACCATCCAGGAATGGCGCCGCCTGCAACTGCCCAACCTGAGCAAGACGCCGGCCATCTTTCTCATCGGGAAATAGGAAAATTTAATGGAAAAACAAAAACTATACTCAGTATGAAACTACGCTTCATTATCCTCTCCATGCTCCTCTGCGCGCAGTGGGCCATGGCTGCACCGTCTGCCACGAAGATTCAGGAACTGGACAGCTGGCTCTTCCGCCGCGCCGACGAAAGCGGATGGACCAAGGTGAAACTGCCTCACAGCACCAACGCGGTGGACGGGCAGAGCGCCAAATACTATCGCGGCGATGCCACCTATCGCACCGAAATACGTGTGTCGAAAAAAAACGAGCACAACTATTTCCTTCTCTTCAAAGCCGCAGCCCAGGCCGCCGAAGTGCGCGTGAACGGTCAGCAGGCAACGATACACAAGGGCGGCTACACGCCCTTTACGGTGGACATTACCCCCTATGTGCGCGAAGGTAGCAACGAGGTGGAGGTGACGACGAACAACGAGATGGACCTCACCATGCCGCCCGTCAGCTCGGACTTCAACAAGAACAACGGTCTGCACGACCGCGTTTTCCTGCTCACCACAGGGCCTGTCTACATCGACACGCAAACGATGGGATACACCGGACTGCATGTTCAGCAGAAAAACGTATCGGAGAAACGCGCCGACATCATCGTCGAAACACAGTTGATGAACAGTCTGGTACAGCCGCAGAAAGCACAGGTGGAAGTGACCGTGACCGATGCGAAAGGCAAGGTGGTGGCCGAGGACTTGCAGTCACTCACACTGGCTGGCACCGGACGTCGCGGACAGCGCTTCAGCCAGGTGCTCACACTCTATGAGCCTCACCTGTGGAGCGGACTCGAAGATCCCTACCTCTATCATGTGCAGCTGCAGGTAAAGGTGGACGGCAAGGCTGTGGAAAACCGCTCCATACGCATCGGCCTGCGCTCGTTCTACATGGACCCGGATAAGGGTTTCATACTGAACGGACGCTATTATCCGCTGCGTGGCGTGTCCATGCATCAGGATAAATATCTGCGCGCATCGGCACTGACGGAGGCCGACATCCGCAGAGATTTCGAGGACATACGCGAGTTGGGCTGCAACTTCATCCGCCTGGCTCACTATCCGCATAGCGAACTCACCTTCGACCTCTGCGACGAGCTCGGCATCGTGGTACAGACTGAGATACCGTGGGTGAACGAGTGCGGTCCCGACACGACACGCTTCGACCAGCGAGCCTTCCAGCGCAACATCGTCGGCGCATTTCAGGAGATGGTGCGCGGACACTACAATCATCCCTCGATTGTCTTCTGGGGAATGTGGAACGAACTGGGCAACACGCATGCGAACCATGCCCAAGGACAGCCGCTCGACCGACGTTTCATGGGCGAAACCAGCCAGCAGATGTATCAGTGGGGACAGCGTAACGACCCCGACCGATACTATGGTCTTGCCGCCATGGACAATGTCGTGAACACTCCGGAACTGGTGCGCGGACAGAACTTCGACTACTTTGCCGTGAATCAGTATCATGGTTGGTATGGCAACAATAGGTCGCCCGAAGGTGCCCGCTCGCTGCAAGCCTATCTGGACGACCTCCACAAGAAGCGTGGCACGGTGGCCATCAGCGAATATGGTGCCGGCATCAGTCCCTTCTGTCACTCGGATAATCCCGCTTCCACCACGAATCCGTCTTCGGGAGGAGCACGTCACGACGAGGAATGGGGCAATATACTTCACGAGATAAGCCTTGAGATATTGCAGCGCAGTCCCTATTTGCAGTACTCCTCGGCATGGGTGCTCTACGACTTCGCCGTGGCATCGCGCAAGGAGGGTTATCTTGTCTCGGAAAACATGACCGATACGCGCGAGGAACCATCAAACATGTATATCAACGACAAGGGATTCATCACACGCGACCGTAAGGTGAAGAAAGACGTGTTCTATCTCTACAAGGCTGCATGGAACAAGCGCGAGACCACTGTGTATATCTCTTCGCGACGCTACACCGAGCGTCCCGGAAACGAAGTTACCCTCAAGGTCTACAGCAACGCGACGCAGTTGAGCCTCTATCAGAACGGACGTCTTGTAGAGACATTGAAAGGCAGCCATCATCCCACAGGCGTGGTGTGGACGTTCAGTCCTGTGACGTTCCAAAAGGAGCGCGACACGTTCCGCGTGGAGGGACTCGATGCCGACGGTCGCAAGATTGTCGACCAAGTGACGTGGAGTCACGCTCTTTAGGTTGAATAACCGATTCGCTTCTAACCCGAATCGCAGATACGAAAAAAGGGCCGCAAATCACATTCGATTTGCGGCCTTTGCTTTTTCTTGACTTATCCCGAACCGGGTTTACTTTGTAGCGGCGCAGATTCCGCGGAAGTAACCTACGCTTTCGGCAATTCCGTTGAAGGGGTTGTCCATGTCCTTCTCGTATTCCAGACTGACGGAGCCGGTGTAGCCCACCTTGCGCATGAGCCGTACGTAGGCAGGGAAGTCGATGACGCCACGTCCCACCTCAACGCTGCGGTTGGCTTTCGTGTTGCCTGTGACGTCTTTCATGTGCATGTCGAAGACGCGGCGGTAGTATTTCTTCAGGTCGCGCAGCGAGTCGGAGCCGTAGCGCAGATTGTGGCCGATGTCCAGACACATTCCCATGCGCGGGTCGCGGTCTTTCACGTTGTTCCAGATGTCGGTGGCGTCGGGATAGGTAGGCATGTCGGGGCCGTGCAGGTGGATGGCCAGACGGATGTCATATTCCTTCACCTTTTTCTCGGTATAGTCGAGCAGTTCGTAGTTGGGGACGCCCACAAGCAGGTCCACTCCCACACGTTTGGCGTAGGCAAAGGCGCGGTCCACTTCGGCTTCCGATTTCATATAGATGGGTCCCACGCCGTATCCCACCACGTTGGCCTTGGCCAGTTTGGCCTTGAAGGCGGCAATCTGCTCCTCGTTGCTGTCGAGCGGCAGGTGGAAGTCCTTGATGCAGAGATAGTGCACATCGATTTTCTGCATGAATTCGAGTGTGGTGTCGAGGTCGAATCTTGCGAAGGTATATCCGGCCATGCCCAGGTGGAAGGGTTCTTCGCGCGGGTCGCCTTTGATGGTCGAGTTCTTCTCGGCAGGGATGTCGCCCGGCGCCGCTGCGGCCTGCAGGCTGGAGGGGATGCTCAGTACGGCTGCGCTTGCCATGCTGGCCTTCATAAAGTCGCGTCTGTTCATTTGTTTAGGTTTTTAGTTTATGTGTTCTAGGTCTTATTGGTCATTTGTGTTAGGCAAAGTTCTTTATTTTCTGCGACATCGCCAAGCGTTTGGCCGAAAATTATTTCTCCCGGAGCCCGATTCGTGACGATGCACCGTGGAATGTGGCTTGTCGCACCACGCTGCGTTGACCGTCGCACCACGTTGCGTTGGCTGTCGCACCACGGTGCGTTTTTAACAATTCAGGACTATTCGTACAGTTCGTCGATATATTGGGCGAGTCTTCGGTAGAAAGGATGTCGGCAGAGTGTCTGTCGGTGGCCGATGAGGATGAGCTTCATTCGGGCCCGAGTAATGGCAACATTGGTGCGGCGCAGGTCGCGCAGGAATCCCACCTGCCCCTGGTCGTTGCTGCGGACGAGCGAGACCACGATGATGTCGCGCTCCTGCCCTTGGAAGCCGTCGACGGTGTCGATGGTGAGCAGGCTGCGGAAGGGTTTCCAGAACGGGTCGGCGCGGAGCATCTGCCGCAGCAGGCGCACCTGCCCTTTGTAGGGACTGATGATTCCGGTGTCGATGCGTTCGTAGAGGATGCGGTCTTTGCCTATCTTTTGGAAATACTCTTTGAGCGTCTGCAGCGTCAGACGGGCCTCGGCAGGGTTCATTCGCGAGAGACCGTCGGCCATTTCGCCGGCATCGTCGTCGTCGGGACTGTCAATCCATTCGATGCTCGAGTCCCAGTCGAGGATGCTCCGATACCGAACGCTGGGATGGCTGGTCAGCTGTCCGTCGTAGAACTCGCGATTGGGGAATTCCATGATGGCGTCGGTCATACGGTATTGCACGGTGAGCAGGCTGACACATCCGGGCTTCTGCTCCACGATTTGTTGCATCAGGGTGCGGTCGAGCCCCCCAGCCAGCGCCTCGGAACATTTGATGGTGGGCGGCAGCTGTCGGTGGTCTCCGGCCAGAATGATGCGGCGAGCCTTTTGCGCAGCAATCCAGCAGGCCGCCTCGAGCGCCTGAGCCGCTTCGTCTATGAAAAGCGAGTTGAAGCTGCGGCCGTCCAGCAGATGGTTTGCGCTGCCAGTCAAAGTGCAGGCAACGACGCGCGCCTGGCTGAAGAGACTTTCGTTTATTTCGTATTCGAGTTCCGCTGCTCGCTCCTTCAGCCTCGCTATTTTCTGATGACGGCTCTCCCGCGAATGGCTGCCATCGGCATAAAGTTGACGGATGGAGCGGCGGATGGCCCACAACTGAGTGTAGGAGGGATGCGCTTCGAAGCGGCGCTCATAAGTGTCGGCAAGCATCCGGTCCGTAACGCGGGTGGGGTTGCCGATGCGCAGGACGTTGACACCGCGGTCTGCGAGCTTCTCCGAAATCCAGTCCACCGCCATGTTACTCTGGGCGCAGACCAGCACCTGCGTCTCGCGGCGCAGCGTCTCGTAGATAGCCTCCACCAGCGTCGTCGTCTTACCCGTCCCCGGCGGACCGTGCACCACAGCGACATCCTGCGCCCACAGCACCTCGTTCACAGCCGCCTCCTGCGACGGGTTGAGCCATGGAAAAGGAGCCGGGTCGAACGTGAACTTGCGGGCAGGAAGCGGCGTGTGGCAGATGTCGCGCAGATGTGCCAGACGGTCGTTGCGCGCCAGCATGACACGGTCCAGCGCCTCGAACATCAGACGATAAGTATATTCGTCCAGATAGAGCTGAACCCCCAGACGGTCAGCACTCCGCAACATCGTCAGCGCCTGAGCCGTCGGAAGCGCCACCACCATCCGATGCTCCTCCACAAAACTCACCTGCGCCGTGAAGTGCAGATAGTGAAGCATCCCGCTCGCATCCTCCTCGAAGAAACAGACCGGCTTGCCCGGCTCAAATTGATGATCCGCCTCGAGCCCCTCAGTCCGCTCCACCTCCACCACCAGTTGGTCGAGCGAGTTATAGAAGCTACGCCCCAGCCGCAGCGGATGCCAGCAGAGACCGCGCTCCACCTTCGCCCGCACACCCATGTTCTCGGTCTGCCGCTCGAACTGTTCCCGTTCGTAGGCAAATTCCTTCGTCAGAAGCTCCCTCTGACGCACCAATTGCTCAATCATCTGTGCAAAATTACACTTTTTTTGTTTTGCCCCCAACAGATATTTGGAGTTTTGACACCTAATCACTACCTTTGTCCAGACAATACCCCAAAACCCACACCAACCATGAGCGAACAGACCCCATACATCCGCCGCATCGAGATAGAATCACTCTGGAACGGCCGCCGCCACGTCGACTGGACCCTCCGCCCCGACGTCAACATTCTCAGCGGAGTCAACGGAGTTGGCAAGAGCACCATCCTCAACCGCGTCGTCCTACACCTCCTCAACGTCAACCGACTCGAGCGACACCTCGAAGGAGTCCGCCTCACCTTCTCGCCCCGCCACGTAGAGAGCCTCGACTTCGACGTCATCCGCTCCTTCGACCGACCAGCCCTCTCCGACGAGACACTCAACCAGATAACCGATGTCCACCTCCAGAGCGAGCTCGACCTCAACCTCTACCAGCTGCAGCGCAAATACCTCGACTATCAGGTTAACCTCTCCAACCGCATCGTAGCTCTCTTCACCAACATGGACCCCGAGGCACAGCAGAAAGCCAAGAAGATAGCCCAAGACAAACAGCACTTCCAAGACATCGTCGACGACCTCTTCAAAGAGACCGGAAAAACCATCTGCCGAGACCGCAACGAAATCTACTTCAACTCCCTCGGCGAAGTCATACCCTGCTACAAACTCTCCAGCGGAGAGAAACAAATGCTCATCATCCTCCTCTCCGTCCTCGTACAGAACCACCAGCCCTACGTCCTCTTCATGGACGAACCCGAAGTCAGCCTCCACGTCGAGTGGCAGCAACGCCTCATCGCACTCATCCGCCAGCTCAACCCACACGCCCAGATCATCATGACCACCCACAGCCCCGCCGTCATCATGGACGGATGGGCCGAATGCGTCACCGACGTACAAGACATCGTAAGCCAGTAAACACCCCACACCCCCCATGGCCAGACGACTGCAGGAAAACATCAACAGCGCCTACATCGAGAGCGCCAACCGACTCCGACCCCGCAAGGCACCCCGCAAGATAGTAGCCTACGTCGAGAGCTACGACGACGTCTACTTCTGGCGCAGCGTACTCCAAGAGTTCGAGACCGAACAAGTACGCTTCCAAGTCATGCTCCCCGACCGCACCAAGCTCCTCCGCGGCAAGAAGTCAGCCCTCATGGCCAAGCTCGGACCCAACCTCGGAGACTGCATGATAGCCTGCGTCGATGCCGACTACGACTGGCTCATGCAAGGCCGCACCGAAGCCAGTCGCACACTCTGCACCAACCCCTACGTCTTCCACACCTACACCTACGCCATCGAGAACTACCAGTGCTACGCACCCTCCCTCCACACCACCTGCGTCATGAGCACACTCAACGACCGCGAAGTTCTCAACCTCGAAGCCTTCCTCACCCAATACAGTACCCTCGTCTGGCCACTCTTCGTGTGGAACATCTGGGCCTACCGCTACGAGCGCCACACCCGCTTCTCCATCAACGACTTTGCCGAGACCGTCATGCTGCGCGACGTCAACCCACACCACCCGCAGGACGCCATCGAAGCCCTGCGCCGCCGCGTCAACCGCAAGACAGCCTGGCTACAGCAGCACTTCCCCGAAGGGCGCAAGACCTACGCACCCCTGCGACAGGAACTCCTCGACATGGGCCTCACACCCCAGACATGCTACCTATACATGCACGGACACACCCTCTTCGACCACGTCGTCCTGCCCCTCCTCACACCCGTCTGCGCCATCCTGCGACACGAACGCGAGAACCAGATAAACCGCCTCGCCGGGCACGCCACACAGCGGCAGAACGAGCTGGCAGCCTACCAGCACAGCCAGTCGCCTATCGACGCCATGCTCCGCAAGTCCCTCGGCTACCGCGAGAGCCCACCCTTCCAGCTCCTGCTGGACGACCTCCGCCAGTTCGTCCGGCAGCAGGCAACCCAGCAGAAATCGGAAGGGGAGCAGGAGGAGAAATGAAAAACGCAGCGGGGTGCGACGATTGTCGCACCCCGCTGCGTTCCCTGTCGCACCACGCTGTGTTTTCCGTCGCGCTGCGTTGCTGTTCAGCGGAGTGTGCGGGCCAGTGTGTCGAGCAGCCCTGCTGGCCGGCAGAAGTAGCGGTCGAGTCGCTTGATGAGGCTGCTCTTGCTGAAGACTACGACGCTGTCCCCCGGGGCTATCTGTGTGTTGCCGCCGATGAGCTGCCCTTCTCCGTTGCGGACGAGCCCGCCGAGGGTTACGCCTGTGGGGAGGCGCAGGTTGCGGACGAGGCTGCGTGTGACGAGGCTGTCGGGGGCTGCGGTGAACTCGGCTACGTCGGCGTTGGCGATGGTGAGGCTCTTGACGTTGGCCACGTCGTCGCCGAGCATCATCTGATAGATGTGGCTGGCGGCGATGGTCTTCTTGTTGATGACGGTGCCGATGTCGAGTTTCTCGGCGAGGGTGACGTATTCGGTGTTCTCGACGAGTGCTACGGTCTTGCGCACTCCCATGCGCTTGGCTGCGAGGCAGGCGAGGATGTTGGTCTCGGCGTGTGAGGTGAGTGCTGCGAAGGCTTGCATGGAGCGGATGCCTTCGTCGAGGAGGAGGTGGGTGTCTCGGCCGTCGCCCTGTATGATGCGCACTTCGTCGTCGTCGATGAGTTCGCTGAGTCGCTGGCATCGCTCTTCGTCCTGCTCTATGATTTTCATGCTGATGTGTGGTGGCCGCTGGTTGGCGAGGCTGACGCTGGTGCGCCCTCCGCCCATGATCATGACGCTGCGCACGTCGGGGTAGGTCTCCTTGCCGGTTATCTCGCGCAGGTAGGTGATGTACTTGGGGGTGGTCATGAAGTAGGCGATGTCGCCGAGGCGCAGGTCGTGGTTTCCGCTGGGGATGATGGTGTCGTCATCGCGTTTGATGGCTACGATGTGGTAGGGTGTTCCGGGTGTGCAGAGCTGGCAGAGGGGTGTGTTGAGGATGCGTGCTGTCTGGCGCAGTTTGACGCCGAGCATGACGAGTGCTCCGCCGTGTACTTCCCAGTATTGTCGTGCCCAGGAGCGCCGGAGTCCGTCGAGGATGTCGCTGGCGGCGAGGCTCTCGGGATAGATGACGGAGTCGATGCCCATCTGTCGGAAGTATTCCTGGCAGTGTGGCTGGATGTATTCGGAGTTGTCGACGCGGGCTACGGTCTTGCGCGCTCCGAGGGTGTGTGCGAGCATGCAGCAGGTGATGTTGCGGGCTTCGTCGGGGGTGACGGCGATGAAGAGGTCGGCGTGGGGTACGCCGGCTTCCTTGAGTCCGCGGATGCTGCCGGGGGAGACGTTGAGGGTGAGGAGGTCGTAGCTGCCGTCGTTGCTGAGGTGCTCGGTCTTCTCGGGGTTCTCGTCGATGAGGATGATGTCTTGGTCTTCCTTGGAGAGCAGTTTGGCGAGGTGTGTTCCTACGGCTCCTGCGCCTGCGATGACGATTTTCATGGCTGGGGTGTGGGTTTTGTGAGTTGGAGGATGGCTTGGAGGATGCTTTCGGTGTCGATGCCTGTGAGGCGGTGTAGCTGGGCGGGTGTTCCGTGCTCGACGAAGTGGTCGGGGAGCCCGAGGCGTCGGATGGTGGGCTGGTATCGGTGGTCGGCCATGTATTCGAGTACTGCGCTGCCGAGCCCGCCTGTGAGGGCTCCGTCTTCGACGGTGAGGATGCGGGTGTGGTTTCGGCCTACGTGGTGGAGTATCTGCTCGTCGATGGGTTTGAGGTAGCGCATGTCGTAGTGGGCTATGCTGAGGCCTTGTGGGGCGAGCTGGCGGATGGCTTGGCTGACGGCGTTTCCTACGGGCCCGATGCTGAGGACTGCGATGTCGGTGCCTTCGCTGAGGCATCGGCCTTTGCCTATGGGGATGGCTTCGAGGGGGCAGTGCCAGTCTGTGAGGACGCCGCGGCCTCGGGGGTAGCGGATGACGAAGGGTCCTCCCCCGGGCTGCTGGGCTGTGAACATGAGTCGGCGCAGTTCGTGTTCGTTCATGGGGGAGGCGATGGTGAGGTTGGGGATGGGTCGGAGTGCTGCGAGGTCGAAGGCTCCGTGGTGTGTGGGGCCGTCTTCGCCGACGAGCCCGGCGCGGTCGAGACAGAGGACTACCTGCAGGCGGTTGAGGGCTACGTCGTGGATGATGTGGTCGTAGGCTCGCTGCGAGAAGGCGGAGTAGATGTTGCAGTAGGGGATGAGGCCTTCCTTGGCCATGCCTCCGGAGAAGGTTACGGCGTGTCCTTCGGCGATGCCGACGTCGAAGGCTCGGTGGGGCATCTCTTTCATCATGATGTTCATGCTGCATCCTGTGGGCATGGCTGGTGTGACGCCTACGATTTTGGGGTTCTGTCGGGCGAGCTCGAGAAGTGTGACTCCGAAGACGTCTTGGTATCTGGGGGGCAGGCTGTCGTCGGTGGTCTTGATCAGCTCGCCGGTGACGGGGTTAAACTTGCCGGGGGCGTGCCATTCGACGGCGTTCTTCTCGGCGGGGAGGAAGCCTTTGCCCTTGACGGTCCGGATGTGGAGGAGGCGCGGCCCGGTCATGTCTCGGATGCTCTGGAGCGTTGCTACGAGCTCGAGGACGTTGTGTCCGTCGCTGGGCCCGAAGTAGCGGATGCTCATGCTCTCGAAGATGTTGTGCTGGTTGGTGATGAAGGACTTGAGGGAGTTGTTGAAGCGGAGGATGCGCTTTCGGCGGTCGTCGTTGAGGAGTCCTATCTTGAAGAGCCCCTGCGCGGTGTGGTATCTTAGCTTGTTGTAGAACGAACTGCGGTGCATCCGGTGGAGATAGTCTTTCATTCCGCCGACGCTGTAGTCGATGCTCATGTCGTTGTCGTTCAGGATGATGAGCAGGTTGTTGGGCGTCACTCCGACGTTGTTCAGTCCTTCGAAGGCGAGTCCTCCGCTCATGCTGCCGTCTCCGATGACGGCCACGACATGTCGGTTTGGCTCGCCGTTCTGTATGGCTGCCACTGCCATTCCGAGGGCTGCGGAGATGCTGTTGGAGGCGTGACCGCAGGCGAAGGTGTCGTATTCGCTCTCTTCGGGCGAGGGGAAGGGTCGCAGGCCGTGAAGGTGGCGATAGGTGGCGAAGCGGTCGCGGCGGCCTGTCAGTATCTTGTGTGCCAGGGCCTGATGACCGACGTCCCAGACGATGCGGTCGTAGGGGGTATCGAAGACGTAATGCAGCGCAACGGTGAGCTCCACTACGCCCAGACTGCTGGCAAAATGCCCGGGATTGTCGGCCAACTGCTCGATGATGGCTTGGCGAATCTCCTTGCACACTTGGGGAAGGGCTTTCACCGGCAGACGTTTCAGGTCGGCTGGCAGGAATATATCTGGTAGAAGCTTTTCTGGCTCTTTTTCCACTTTCATAGTCAATTTGTTCTTGCAAAAGTACACATAATTCACGGAAGTTGCGTAATTTTGTGGAAGAAAAATGGTTTCAGCGCGATGTTAGGAAAGGGAATTTCTCTTCAGACCAGTGTGGAGCGTTTCGCCTTGAAGCGTTGCATCGGCTGTGGCGACGGCTCGGTTTTCTTGGGCTCCTGCTTTGCCGACAGCATCGGTGAGCGCTTCGCGGACTATGGTCTTGCTTCGCTCTCCAATCCGCTCGGCACCCTATACAATCCTGCCAGCATCCGCGAAGTCATTCTTCCTCTTTCTGATATTTCTTCGGCTGCATTGCCACTCTTTGAGCGTGAGGGTGAATGGCGCTGCTGGCTTGCGGGAACGCAGGTTGCGGCTCCCACGGAAGAGGAGTGCCGAGGCCTCATCGTCTCGTCTCTTGAGAGGCTCCGCGAACAGCTCTGTCGGGCTCGTCATCTCTTTGTGACGCTCGGGACGAGCGTCTGTTACCGCCTGCGCCAGTCGGGCCTGACGGTCTGCAACTGCCACAAGGCGGCGGCTTCGCTCTTCGAGGAACATCGCCTTTCTGTGGACGAATGTGTGGCGGCGCTCTCGGACATCGTCCGTAATGTGACGGCTCTGAATCCCGACATAGAGGTGGTCTTCACCGTCAGTCCCTTCCGCTATCAGAAGTACGGTTTCCATGGCAGCCAGTTGAGCAAGGCGACCCTCCTGCTGTCGCTTGAAGAGGTCGGCAGGCTCTTCCCCGAGAGGTGTTCCTATCTTCCGGTCTATGAACTTTTCATGGACGAGTTGCGCGACTACCGCTTCTATGCTTCCGACATGCTTCATCCCAGTCCGCTGGCGGTGGACATTGTGTGGAATCGTCTCGTCGAGGAATGTATGACTCCGCCTTTGCAGCGCTATCTCGAAGAATACGAACCCATTCGGCGCGCCTTGGCTCATCGTCCGCTGAATCCCGATACGCCTGAATATCAGTCTTTCCTTTCCGACACCGAACGTAAACGGGCTGCACTCGTGGCTCGCTACCAAACCGAAACATAAATGCTATGAACTATAAACTGACCGAAGTGGCTACCCTCATGGGAGCCCATTGCATAGGAGACACCGAACACATCGTTGATTGGCTGCTGACCGACAGCCGGAGTCTTTGTTTTCCCGAGACAACCCTTTTCTTCGCACTCCACACGTCCAGAGCCGATGGACATCGTTTCATCCCCGAGCTCTACCGTCGTGGAGTGCGTTCGTTTGTAGTATCCACACCGCCCGAAGGCAGTTTCCCCGAGGCATGTTTTCTGCAGGTACCCGATACGCATCAGGCCCTGCAGCGTCTTGCCGAACGTCATCGCGACTCGTTCCGCATCCCCATCATCGGCATCACTGGCAGCAATGGCAAGACCACCGTCAAGGAGTGGCTCTATCAGATGCTCTCGCCCGATTATACGGTCACCCGAAGCCCCCGCAGCTACAACTCCCAGATAGGCGTTCCTCTCTCCGTATGGTCGCTCAGCGAACAGAGCCAGATGGGCATCTTCGAGGCAGGCATCTCGGAGCCGGGCGAAATGGCTGCCCTTCAGCAAATCATCCAGCCCACCATCGGCATCTTTACGTGTCTGGGACAGGCGCATCAGGAGAATTTCGAGACGCTGAAGCAGAAGTGCCGCGAGAAGATGATTCTCTTCAAGGATGCCGAGGCGCTGATTTATCCGGCCGACGACCCAATCGTCAGCGGCTGTGTTCGGGAAATGCAGCTCGGGGCGAAGCTCGTCCCCTGGCATTCGTCGGGCGACGTCTTGCAGGACAATCAGGCCGTCTGTCGTGCCCTCTGCAGCTATCTCGGCATGTCCGAAGCTACCATCGAGGAGCGCCTCGGAAAACTTGAACCCGTGGCCATGCGCCTCGAGGTGAAGCAGGGACAGCGCGGATGCACCATCATCAACGACGCCTACAACAGCGACTTGGGAAGTCTCGACATCGCCCTCGATTTCATGAACCGACGTCCCGAAAAGTCCGACCGCGAGCGCGTTCTCGTCCTGAGCGACATAGAACAGACAGGCATCGCGCCGCGAGCCCTGTATAATAAGGTGGCACGTCTGGTGGAGAGCAGGGGAGTGGACCGTTTGTTGGCCGTGGGTCCCGTCATCTCCAGTCAGCAGGAACTCTTCCAGAACACCTCGGTCGACAGCCAGTTCTTCCCTCACACCGACAGTCTCCTCGCCAGCCCTGCCTTCGCCTCGCTGCGCAATGCGGTGGTGCTTTTCAAGGGCGCACGTTCGTTCCATTTCGAACAACTCGTAGACCGTCTGGAGCAGAAGGTTCACGAAACCATCCTCGAGGTGGACCTGAACGCCGTGGCTGACAACCTGAACCATTATCGTTCGTTCCTCCATCCCGAGACGAAAATCGTCTGTATGGTGAAGGCCGATGCCTACGGAGCCGGTGCCGTGGAGGTGTCACGCATCCTGCAGGACCGCCGTGTGGACTATCTGGCTGTGGCTGTGGCCGACGAGGGCGTGGCTCTGCGTCAGGCAGGCATTACGGCCAACATCATGATTATGAATCCCGAAATGACCAGCTTCGGGACGCTTTTCGAGTACAATCTGGAGCCTGAGGTCTACAACTTCCGTCTGCTCGAAGCCCTCATCCATGCGGCTGAGCGAGCAGGCGTCACCGATTTTCCCGTACACATCAAACTGGACACCGGCATGCACCGTCTGGGCTTCCATCCCACGGCCGACATGCCTCACCTCACCGAACGCCTGCGCCATCAGACGGCGGTCATACCGCGTTCCGTTTTTTCGCATTTCGTGGGCAGCGATGCCGATGAGTTCGACGAGTTCTCGGCTGCGCAATACGCATTGTTCCAGCAGGGGGCCGATGCGCTTCAGGCCGCGTTCCACCACCACATCCTGCGCCACATCTGCAACAGTGCGGGCATCGAACATTTCCCCGAACGGCAGGAAGACATGGTGCGCCTCGGGCTGGGACTCTACGGCATCAATCCGCGTGACAACAGTCTGCTGAGCAACGTCTCCACACTGCGCACTACCATCCTGCAGCTGCGCGACGTGCCTGCCGGCGACACCATAGGCTACAGCCGACGCACCACACTGGAGCGCGACAGCCGAATTGCCGCCCTGCCCATCGGGTATGCCGACGGACTCGACCGTCACCTGGGAAACAGAGTAGGCTATTGTCTGGTGAACGGACAGCCTGCGCCCTACGTGGGAAACATCTGCATGGACGTCTGCATGGTCGATGTCACGGGCATCCCGTGCAGCGAGGGCGACACCGCAGTCATCTTCGGCGAGGGCCTCTCGCCTTCGGTCTTGTCCGACCTCATCGGCACCATTCCTTACGAAGTGCTCACCGGCGTCAGTCCCCGCGTGAAACGGGTCTATACGCGCGAGTAGGTATACAATTTCTGTAAACATATCGGACGTACTTCGTCCTGTGCCTTCTGCGAGGGGCATCGAAAATCGCTGTGAGAAGCAGTGAGAATCGATGTCCCTCGTTGCGTTGTTGTGAAGTGTGAAAAACGACGCGGATTTAACCTCTTGATTTTCAGTCTTTCAAAATTTCGCATTTTCGCTCGTTTCCCATCGAAATTTGCGACGCATCACGCTTTGTGCGAAAACGCACCGTGGTGCGACAGCCTTCGCAACGTGGTGCGTCATGCGGCGGAACGTGCTGCGGAGCGGTTTTCATCGACCTGCGACGAACTGAAATCAGATAATTGTAATGATTATTTCCCTCTTGTTGTGCTTTTCGTTCAGTTCTCGGCTTCTCAAATTTCTTGCCCTACATTTTGAAGTTCCGCAGAAAAGACGTACATTTGCAGTCGCGAGAGCGGATAAGGGAATCCGGTGCGACTCCGGAACTGTCCCGCAGCTGTATGTTCCACACAAAATCTTCGGCGTCTGTTGAGCCACTGGGCAAAGCGTTGTCTGGGAAGGTGTCGCCGACGAGATGGAACGAGTCAGAAGACCTGCCGCCCGTAGCATGATACATTCTGCGCGAGAGAACGCTTGTGCGAGGACGCAAGCAAGGAAATGTATAACTTATAAAACCAAACAACCGAAACGATGAAACAGACCAAGTTTCTGGCCTTCCTGCTGTTTGCAGGAATGACCTTAGTGGCATGTGAGGACGACGACGAATATGAGTTCGTCCAGCCTGTCGACAACACCCAGACCGTCACCTTCGAGGAAAACTCGTGGAACGCGCTCATTGACAATCCCCAGTACTACGGACCGCTGCTCTACGGCGATAATGCCGCAAGCTATGCGTGGACCGACAATGCAACGCAGCTGCACGGCGGCATGTCGAACACCTGGGGCGGCTATTACGGATATTCCGAAGGTGGCATCGCCATCAGCAACTACATTGATGGCAATTACAATACGGAACGCTCGTTCGACATTCAGCTCGCCGTGCCCAGCAGCAACGGCAGCCGCAACTTTGCCGTCGTCTACTGCGAGGCCGATCTGACGTTTGCCGACGGCGTGGCACGCGTGGTGAAGTCGATGGACCTCATCGGCACGACTTACGCCCTGAGCATCTGCAAGAACGGCAACGCCTATGCCAGAGCCTTGAATGCTCCCGACGACTATCTCATTCTGGCTGTCACCGCATACAATGGCAGTGCTGAACTGGGCACCACACGCATCTGTCTGGCCAAGAAGGGCTTCCTGCTCGACAAGTGGTATAGCCATTCGTTCAACCGCTTCGGCAAGGTGACGCGCCTCCACTTCAGCATGGAAGGTTCCGATGAGAGCTATGGCTATCTGAACACCCCTGCCTACGTGGCCATCGACAATGTCGTGGTTGAGAAGTAAGTATGTCCGGTAAAAACAACCTGTCTAAAACAATCAGAGCCATAGGGAGCGCCATATCGCTGCTGCTCCTTATGGCTCTCTTTTCCTGCCGTCCCTCGGTTCGCGTGGCTTCGTCCGACACCGTGGGCGATACCCTCCGCCTGCGCTATGCCCGCAATCTGCAGATGATTCAGTACGATGGGTACATGGAGGCCATCGTGCGCAACCCGTGGGACACCACCCACATCCTGCGTCGCTACATCCTGCTGCAAGGCGGCGAGTGCCCGAAAGACTTCGCTCGCGAAGCCACCCTCGTAACCACACCCCTGCGACGCGCAGCCGTCTTCACCAGCGTGCATTGTGCCCTGCTCGAGGAACTGGGCTGCACCGACGCCATCGGCGGCATCTGCGAACTGCAGTACATTCATCTGCCTTTCGTGCATCGGGGCGTCGCAAACGGTACCATCGCCGACCTGGGCAACGGTATGAACCCCAACGTGGAGCGCATCATGCAGCTGCAACCCGACGCGCTCTTGCCCACGCCCTTCGAGAACAGCGGCGGATATGGGCGCATGGAACGCATCGGCATACCCATCGTGGAGTGTGCCGACTATATGGAACCCTCGCCGTTGGCACGGGCAGAGTGGATTCGTTTCTACGGACGACTCTTCGGTCGCAATGCCGAAGCCGACAGCCTTTTTCAGACCATCGAACAGCGATATCGCAGCCTCTGCCATCAGGCTGAAACAGCCGACCACCGGCCGCGCATGATTTGTGAGATTCCTCAAAGCGGATATTGGTATCTGCCTGGCGGACAGAGCACGATGGGGCAGCTCTATCGCGATGCCGGCGCTGACTATCTCTTCAGCGACCTGCCCGGTGCCGGAAGCACCTCGCTCAGTGTGGAGCGTGTGCTTGACCGTGCCCTCACGGCCGAAGTGTGGCTCATGAAACACAGCGGACTTCTCACACGCGAACAGGTGTTCCGCGACTATCCCGCCCTGCGCCACATCCCTGCGCAGACGTGGTTTTGCAACATCGCCGAGAACAATTACTACGAGGAAACCCCCTTTCACCCCGAACGACTATTGGCCAACATCGTGCACATCCTCCATCCCGAACTCGAGTTGGAAGACGTACCCACCTATTTCGTTCCGATGGAGTGAAGCATTTAAAAGTCCATTCCGCTGGAAGACGACATGTTGCCCATCGCGGTTGTCATGATGGCCACTACGGCTACGCCCAAGCCTATCTCAGTGGAAAGTAGCGCGTTGCCCCCTCCGCTGCGAAAGGAAAATGCACTTGCAGAACGACTCTCTCCGCCCACCACGACTTGTCGTACATAGTCTGAAATACGCGCTACGGCAGGCTCGTCAGCAGAACCTTCGAGATGATACTGCACGTATGCCGCCAGTCGTAGCGGAGTGTTCTCCTCGGCGTACACACGGGCATCGCCGTGGCGGAATTTATGGCGCTCGCCTGTCTGGGGATTTATGAAGTGACCGCGCCGACCGAAACGTCGTGCATTGCCGCGCCGACCCAGGTCGATGACGGACGGGTTCAGCAACGATGGCAGTGACGCAAACTCGTAGATTACAGCCGTCCCACCGGGAGCCACAGCCTGCATAGGGATGTCCTCCTCGGTGCGGCTCAGGGAGTGGCTTTCGCCTCTGAAATATCGCGTGCCGGTAAGACCCTCGTGTGGAAAACGCTCCTCGTCAATCACGCCGAAACCTTTGGTATGCGTCTCGGTCTGCTGTCCGGGGGTGTAGAGCGTGAACGACTGGTCGTTGACGTAGGCGAACGAATGGGCGCGGTCCACGTCGACAGGGCTTGCGCTCTTGTTGTGCAGGAGCAGCTGCGCCACTCCGTCGGGATAGACCTGCAGGTTGAGGATAACGTGCTCGTCTTCATAAACTTGAGTCTCCGTGGATGCCATCAGACAATGCACCTTCACTCCGCCAGCCATGAGGGCCGATGCACTGCACAAGAAAATAGCCAAGAATAGAAGTCGGGAAAGAATAGAATGTTTCATAGTTGTATAATTTTGTTGGTTTATGTAAACAAAGGTAGCGAGTCTGCACCGTATGTGGAAGAGGTTTTCCCCTTTCGCAAGTAGGGTTTTTCCTAATTCTATTCCTTGGGGAGAGAGTGGGGCAGAAAAGGGACGGATTTGACGCTCCACGCTGCGACACGTGTCGCACCACGTTGCGAAGGCTGTCGCACCACGCTGCGTTGCCCGTCGCACCACGGTGCGTTTTTTGCCCCTCTTGCATCCTGTCGCTTTGATGCCTGATTCGAACTCAGAAGAAATCGCAGTACATTGTCAGAAACAAGAAGGCCGCGCCCCTCGGATGGAGGAGCACGGCCCAATGTGTGTCTAAACAGTTGTCAGGTCTTATCGGATGACAACCTTTCGTCCGTTCACAATATAGATGCCCGTTGTGGGTCTCGTCACGCGACGGCCTGAGAGGTCGTAGATGATGTCGTCTTTGCCGAGGCTGTCGGCCGAAACGGGAATCGAGGCGATGCCGGTGCCGGAGGTGATGTAGAACTTGCGGTCCACCGTGGGGCTCCATAGCGACGTGTTGCGGGCGATGGCTCGGATTGTCACCCATCCTTCGTGACCGTTGAGATTTTCCATGACGTTGCCGCGATTGTAGATGATGGATGTGGCAGAACCCGCTCCGTTGGCCGATGTCACCCACGTGGCTGGAACCGTGCCGTCGGTCGTGTAATAGACGGCATAGTTGCTGCCGAATTTCAGTTCGTCGTCCCATGTCAGCGTGTCGCTCGTGGCCACCTCGCCGTTTACGAGGAAGGTGGGGGGAGTGATGGTGGAATACCACCCTCGTGTGCGGAGCAACTGGATGAGGTATTGTGTGCGCTTGGGAAAGAACGAGGTCAGGAGACGTTCGCGCTCGGTCTTGTAGTGGGTGTCCACCTTATAGAGCTGTCCTTTGGATGTGTAGGGATGGACGTCGCGCCGATAGTCTCCCCAACGGGCTGCCTCGTCATAGATGGCAAGGGAGATGACGTTGTAGAGGCTGTCCCACAGCTCGACGGCCTTGTCCTCGGAAAGCACACCGCCAGGTGAGAGATGCTTGTAGGCGCGGTCGATGTAGCGATGAAGGAAGGTGCGGTTCTTCATCAGATTGTTGAAGATGTAGGTCGGGCACTCGCGGTTGTTCACAGACAGCACGTTGTTGCTCTCGCTGCTGAAGGTGTTCTCCGAGTCCCAGCAGATGAAGCGGAAACCCTGCGTGTGATGCTCGCGGTTGCGGAAGGCTATCCAGTTGTGATGGTCCCAGTCGAGATTGCCCATATACTGGTTGATGAGCATGTAGTCGATGAGATTGTCCACGTCGAGCAGCACCTCGGGGTCGCTGTCGCTGTTGATGGGCCGCTCTCCGATAATCATCTCGTAATACTGGTTGTCCGACGCCCGTTCGGAGAGGCTCAGCAGGGTGTTCCAGCATGTCAGGTCGCCCTCGGCTGCCTCCAGATAGTCCTCGCGCTTGACGACATCATAGTCAGCTTTCTTACCACCGAAGTGATACTTGCAATAGCTGTCGTCGATGCGCTCCGTGAGGTTATATAGTCCCCAATACAGTCCGTTCAGGAACAGGTTAACATATAAGCCGTCGCTTGTGGGATTCCCCATGCGGATCTGCGTTTTTCTGGCCCAGAGGTCGCGTGTGTACTGGGCCCGTGTGCGCTGGCTCTCGTCGGTATGTAACCATGAATAGTTGTAGAACGTGCGTGCGATGAGCGAATTGAACTCATCGACATTGTGGTCGCCATAGACAGGATACTCTAGTTTGCTGGGGCCGTACTCGCTCTTGAATGTCAGACGGAACGAGTGCTTGGGATTCTTCTCCGGCACACGTCCCTGCCCGCCATGCAGCTTGAGCGCGCAGTCCACGGTAAGGTTGTGCTGTTCGCTGCCTCCGATGAGTTCCACCGAAGCCGGACGTTCCCATCCGCGACCGTTATCGTCGGACGTTCCGGTGTAGATATAAATGCCGCCCGTCTTCTCGTCCTTGGTCTTGTTGAAGAGATTTTCCTTGTCGGTCACGATGGACAGGATGGGCAGCGAACTCAGGCCCTGTACGATGTTGTTTGCCAGTTTCGTGTCCGATGTCATCTCCGGATCCATCTCGTAGTCGGCAACGGCCGTTCCGTTCATGGTCGTGTACTTGCCCCATGTGCTGGGATAACCTGCGGGATTGTTCGGTTGCTTCAGCACCTCGCTGGGGATGATGTAGGTGGCTGTCGTGATGTCCGATGTGCGCTCTCCATTCTTGAATTCGGCAGCACGCAGGACGACCGTGGTCTGGATGTTAAGTGCCGACTTGTATAGTGTGCTGCTGGCTGTAGGTTCGCTGCCGTCCGTCGTGTAGCGCACTTCGGCCTGGGCATCCGAACTGTTTATCTTCATCGGAAACCCTTTGCTATACACTCCATGTTCGCGTCCGAAGCGGGGCTGTGCATTCAGGGCGGCTATGGGTAGAATCGCGAGACAGCATGCGACGAGTATCGTCTGCTGCCTGAAAGCGTGTATCTCGTTCATCATATTACCAAATGTCTTCTGGTTCATTGGGATTATCGTATACTTCCTTCGGGCAATACTCCAAACCGTCCATGTAGAATTCAGCTGTAGTTCTGTCAAGCACTGCCTTGAATTTGATGTAATACGTCTTGTCTGGGTCGAGCATGCGACGTGTCACCACGTGGCGCACGATGTTGCTGCTGGCATTCTCGCGTGAATTGGCCGATACATTCTTGCGGTATATGGCCAGTTCGCCTTTCATGAATCCCTTGGAATGCATCTGTTTGTCGGTCTCGGCATTGTAATCGTCGTCGTTTGCAACATCGGCACGCCAGCCTGTACGGGGGTCTTCGCCGCCCATCGTAAGGTCAACAGGGATGCCGGTGACAGGAAGATTGTTCGGGTCTTCACCGAAGTATATCTGTGCCACACCACGGTTCTCGTTGGAGAGGACACGATAGCGAACTTCGTATGTTCCGCGTCGAGGTACAGGCGGAAGCTTGAACATCAGTTCCCAACGACCTACACACTTTACTTCGTCGCCGCAGTAGGAACCGAATCCGTATCCGTAGACATTATAATACACGAAGTTGGAACCTTCGTTGATAGAAAGGTTGTCCAGATATTTGAACTCGGTATCGCAGGGGAAATGAACCCACTGGTGGGGAGCATCGGTCAGCGATACGCGGCGTATGTCATTATTCATAGATTCTGGGAACCAACTCATTGCATCCATGCGGATACGCTGCTTGCCGAGGTTGGTACGCGTGGCTTCATCGTAGGCAAGCGGAGTATCGATGCTGTAGATGTAACCATTGATTGATGTGCGGTTCTCCAGTGTGGGATCTTCCTTGAATACACGTGCGCCCAGTTTGTCTGGGTCGCAGTCAATTTCGTGGCCCGTGCCGCTGCGTGCGTTGTCGATGATGGGGAAGCGGTTTAGGTAGATTCCGTTCGATTCTGGACTCTCGTACACCTTGAGCAGACGACGTTTTCCCATCGTTACGTAATACTCCATCACGGGGATGGTGTACTTGAGCGGGTTGGTGGAGTAGTCGTAGCCCAGTTCGCAATAGTGGAACGTCAAGCGGTCGGGTGCAAGCTTGAAGTTGATTATGTGGTAAGTGGTCCACTGATAGAGCATGTTCTCAGGGGCGGTGTAGTCTGTATTTGCCACCGCTTCGGGATAGTAACCCTGCTCAGCGACCCATGCCTGTATGTCGGCAGGCGTGATTTCTTCTGCAGTTTTGTTCAGCTTCTCCTCCCAGAACGAGTCTGGTTCGGCAAATATTGTAAAACCATACTTGCGATGTTCAGGGGCGTAGGAGTAGCCTCCGTCCATTGTTACAAGTCCCCCTGCAGGGGTCTTCGGGCTGATTATGCCTCGCTGGTATAGGTCTTCGTAAACCTCGTCACGCACCTTCGAGAGTGTGTCCATCAGTCCGCAGGCATCGCACAACTTTGCCATGACGAGGAAACCTTTGTCATCTCCGCGCATAAAGTTGGCCAGCGTTTCGGCCATCGTCTTCTCATCCGGGGCAACAACCTTCTCCATCTGGTGAATCACACCATTGAGCGAACGAATGTCACGGTTGCGTATGTTCACGGGGCAGGTACGGTTGATGTATATACTATCGGGGTTGTCCACGTAGTAGACACTCAGTTTCAGGTCGCGCATATTGGCACGTCCAAACTCGCCGTTGGTCACTCGAGGAAAGTCGTACGTCATGTAGTATTCCTCGTCGCCACCATCAATAATACTGTTAAAGACGATAACTTTACGAATAGAATCCAACATGATGCTGTCGGAGAATGCATCCCACGATGGAGCATCAATCTTGCCTTTGTCCACAAGCGTCTGCAGGTAGGCGTGGACAGCCTCATTGGTTGGTGCAAATACCGTATAATTACCACGTGCAGCCAGTAGCTGGTGCAGGGTTGAGTTGCTTTGTCTGCTTACAGGAGTTATCTGTAGCAGTTTGCAATATTCACTATATTCCTCATGGCTCTGCAGGTAACTCCAGATGGTCACTTCCTTGAACACATAGCGGGCCGACTCGTCGATATGTTCCTTACAACTGGTAAAGAGAAGGACTAAGCAGCACGAAAAAAACCAGAATCGTCTTGACATAAACAGCACATTAAATAAATAGAAGTGAGGAGGGCGTGCATTCCCTCCTCACTTTCACTGAATTTACTTCACGAGCACTTTCTTGCCGTTGATGATGTAGATGCCCTTTTCGGCTTTCTTCACCTTCTGACCCATCAGGTTGTAGATGGTTGTACCCTGGGTCTTGTCCTCGGCAATAGTATTGATGGCCGTCGGGTTGATGTAACCCTCGTCGGTCTGGTCAACTACACTTCCGTTGGGGAACGGTATGGGCAGTGCGTCCTCACCCAGCGTTTGTGTCCACTGGATGTTCGTCTGATCGCCGTTCAGCAGGTAGCAGATCTCTCCGCTGGCCAGCTGTTCTTCGGTTATCTGCGTCGTGTTCACATTCTCGCGTTCGCCGTTCGTGTTCACGAAGTAGCAGTTCACGCAGTCTCCGTTGGTGTTGTCGTCTGCATGGCGTGCAATGGGACGTGCGTTACCCTGTGTCTGGTCTGTGTCGAAGACGCCCGTTACGAGACAGTTCTCGATGGCAATCTTGTTGCCGCACCATCCTACTATACCGGCACAGTTGTATGCCACACCTGTTACATTACCAGAGAAGAGGCAGTTGCGAATCACGTTGCCGTTGGCGCTGCTGCGTCCGGCAATACCTGCGATGGCACCGTCGCCATTGAATGTTGCAGCAATGTCAGCCGATACCCAGCAGTTCTCCACGGTAGCTCCAAACATTTCGCCGGCAATGACACCTACTTTGTTATAAGCGGCATCGATGATTCCGGCTACATGCAGATTCTTCACTGTGCCATCCAAATAGCGGAACAGACCGTAGCTGGCTTCTGTGGCAGCGAAGGACACCGTGAGGGTGTGGTATTGTCCATCGAATTCACCGGCATAGTGATTCGATGTGCTGGCGAAGGGAACGAAGCTGTCAGCAAAGCCACTCATGTCGATGTCGTCAACCAACTTGGCGTTGAGTGTGTTCTCACCACTGTTAACCTTGGCGATGAACCATTGCAGCTGCTCGGGTGTACCCAACTGATAGTAGCCGTCTACGAGATCAGCCATGTCAGGATTGGGTGTTCCGCAGACGATGCAGATACCGTCGACAAACTGGTGAGATGCAATCGTTGTGCAGGGCTCATTCTCATAGGTAGCCTCTCCGTCAATCAGGGAGATGCCGTCGCAGTTCAGATTACCATGTATGTAGACAACGCTTCCGGTGGGGTAGGGTACGGGTGTTGTGTCTTCGCCAATAGTCTGTGTCCACTGGATGTCTTTCTGGTCACCGTTCAGCAGGAAGGTTACCTCACCGCTGGCCAGCTGTTCCTCAGTCACCTGTGTGGTTCCGTCGTTGTGGTTCACCCACTCGTTTACGAAGTAGCAGTTGATGATGGTCACGTTGCTGGGACGGCGTGCGATGGTGTAGGAGTAGTTCTCCGAGCTTTCGGGCTTGCAGTTGATGCTACCCGAGAAGAGGCAATTGGTAAGGATGGGGGTTGTATTGTCGCCCGTCCATCCCAGAATGCCGGCGCAGTTGTAAGCATTTTCACCTTCAATCTTACCATCGAATACGCAGTTGGAGATGGTGCAGACGCCGCTGCTGGCACGGCTCACAATGCCGCCATAAGCAGAGTCGTCGCTGAGGGTGCTGAGGATGTCTACAGAGATCCAGCAGTTCAGGATGGTACCGCCAAAGATTTCGCCAACGATACCGCCGGTCTTCTTATAGCCCGTGTTCACTGTACCGGTGAGGTGCAGGTTCTTGATGGTGCCGCTCAGACCGCCGAAGAGACCGTAGCTTTCGCCGCTGGCAGTATTGTTGATGTTCAGTGTGTGGTATTGTCCGTCGAATACTCCGGCATACGGTGTACCATTGGAACCAATCATACCGCACTCTACTTCGCTCATGTCAACATCGGCTGTCAGCACAGCGCTGGCAGTAGGAGTTCCGCCATTGACAATCGATGCGAACTGTATGAAGTCGAAGGGCGTACCAATCTGGTAGATGCCATCAACCTGCTTGATTGTGAAGTCAAGTTCTGAGAGATAGTCTTTCTGTGCTTCTTCTGTGGAAGCTGTTCCCTCAGCGTACATAGATTCTATTTTGTCCACAAGTGCATAGAGTGCCTCTACCTGTTCATCGGTGAGCATGTCAATGCTGGCGTAGAGTAAGGCGTTGGCCTGTTCCATCTGCTCGAACAAAGATACATATGCCTTCTTGCAGTCGAGCACCTGGAGGAATAGATCTGAGAACTTCTCTACGAGAGCATACTTCTCATTCAGGTCGGTTGTTGTAGCCACAGCCTCAACAGCGGCTGCCAGTCCGTCCTTCAGAGCCTGTGAGAAGTTGGGATATGCCTTGTAGTCGTCACTCGTGCTGAACTGATAAGTAGTCAGCATCGTGGTGGCACGTGCAGACTGAGATTCCAGTACGCGGTCGAGTGCATCGCCTGCCTCGTCAATCGTGCCGTGATAGATCAGCTGGATGTTACCGAAGCCGAGCCATTCAGGCTGATTTCCTGTGCCAGGCTGACGGATGCCGACTGTGAGTGTTCCGTCGGTCACGTTCACGAGTATCGAGTTGTTGTAGCGACCACCCTGGAAGGCGTTGCAGCAGCTGATAATGCCATGCATCGTGTAGCCCTGCAGGTTACCCTCGGTGTCTGTCACCTGATAGTCGGGCACGTCGCCGGTAATGTGGCAGTTGAAGCCGTCTTGTGCGTCACTCTCGGGTATCATGTCCTCGATGTTGGCTTGGAAGTAATTGTGCACACCGTTGGCATACAGTGTAGCAGCATAGTTGGTGCTGTAGAAGTCCTCGCTGGGGTAGGGACGGAAGGCACCGTTCACCTGCAGTTCATAGACACCGTTCTCCAGACCGGTCAGCGTCTGGTACATATCCATCGTGTTGTCGTAGCATTCAGCTGCGCGTATGTTGCTGGTGGCCGATGAGCCGTAGCCTGTGCCAACCTTGCCTTCCCATCCGTTGAAGCCGTCAACGAAGTCAGGATTCGTCAGCAGACGAGTCACGTAGGTACCGGGAACGGGCGAGAAGATAATGACAATCTCCAGCATCTGGTCCACCTTCTTTGTCTCGGCTTTGATTTCCTCTGTGCTCAGTGCGCGTTCGTCCAGAATGTACTGTGCCTGTCCGTTCGAATACAGTTCGCTGGGGCCGTCATCTCCTTCCAGATAATCTTCCAGTTCGTCGCGCTTTGCGTTCTGCAGTTCGGGATGTTCTTCGAGATATGCTCCCACTTCTTCAATCTTTTCCTGATATGCGGCGTATGCTGCGGCGTTCTCGTGCAGCGAGTTGCGCAGTTCGTTGTTGAGTTCGCATGCGGCCATCAGGTCATCGATGTTATCGTAGTTGTTCAGTGTTTCCAGAACTTCGCGGTAGGCATCAACCAAGTCAATCTGTGCAATCACGTTCTCGCAATACTCTTCTTCTGCGTAGATAATGTCAGCTGCGTATGCGCGGAAGCTTGCATTGTCATAGGCGTTGCCATATATATCATATATATTATATACGGTAGCGCTGCCAGGTATTGGTGTGGGAACCAGTTCCTCTTCCAACGTCTGGAACCATGTGATGACGCTTTGGTCGCCGTTCAGCAGGTAGCAGATTTCTCCGCTGGCCACCTGTTCTGCGGTCACCTGTTTGGTGTTCACGTTGTCGCGGTTGCCGTTCGGGTTCACGAAGTAGCAGTTCACGCAGGCTGCATTGGTGTTGCCGTCGTCATGACGTGCGATGGGACGTGCGTTACCCTGCGACTGGTCTGTGTCGAAGATGCCGGTCACGAGACAGTTCTCGATGGCAATCTTGTTGGCGCACCATCCTACCATTCCGGTGCAGTTGTATGCCGTTGCACCTGTTACGTTACCTGTGAAGAGGCAGTTGCGAATCACGTTGCCGTCGGCGCTGCTGCGTCCTGCGATACCTGCGATGGCACCATCACCGGTGAAGGTGGCAGCGATGTCGGCCGATACCCAGCAGTTCTCTACGGTGGAAGCAAACATTTCGCCTACGATGACACCAGTCTTGTTATATGCTGCTTCGAACTTACCGTCTACGTGCAGGTTCTTTACAGTAGCGTTTTGCAGATAGCGGAAGAAGCCGTAGCTGGCCTCGGTGGCAGCAAAGTCCACGGTGAGGGTGTGGAACTGTCCGTCGAAGATACCTGCGTAGCGGTTGCTATTGGTACCGATGGCGATGAAGCTTTCTGCAAAGGCTGTCATGTCGATGTCGTTAACCAGCTTGGCATTGATGCCTGTCTCGCCGCTGTTTACGCGGGTTGCAAACCATATCACCTGTTCGGGTATGCCCAGCTCATAGTAGCCATCCACGAGTTCTGCCATGCCCGGGTCTGCCTGACCGCACATGGTGCAGATGCCGTCCACGTAGTCGTGGGGAGGCAGTTCGGTGGTCTTCGTGTTCGAGTAGGTTACAGGACTTCCGTCGATGCTCAGACCGATGCAGTTCAGGTTACCGGCGGGATAGATTACCTTGTGTGTAGCGATAGGCACAGGGAATTTGTCCACGTCGTCACCCTCCAGGTTCTGGTACCATACCATCTCCTTCTTGCCGATGTTGAGCATGAAGCCCAGTTCACCTGTGGCGAGGAATTCTTCGGTCACCTGTGTGGTGTTCACGTTCGTCAGTGTGCCGTTGGGGTTCACATAGTAGCAGTTCACGCAGTCTCCGTTGGTGTTGTCGTCGGCATGGCGAGCGATGGAACGTGCGTTACCCTGCGACTGGTCGGTTGCGAAGACACCTGTCACGATACAGTTTTCGATGGCAATTTTGTTGCCGCACCATCCAACGATGCCGGCGCAGTTGTATGCAGTTTCGCCCGTCACGTTACCTGTGAAGATACAGTCGCGAATCACGTTGCCGTCGGCGCTGCTACGTCCTGCGATACCAGCGATGGCACCGTCACCGGTGAAGGTGGCAGCAATGTCGGCCGACACCCAGCAGTTCTCTACGGTTGCTCCGTAGAGTTCGCCTACGATGACGCCTACCTTGTTATTTGCTGCTTCGTACTTACCGGCCACGTGCAGGTTCTTAATCGTACCGCCTTGCACATAGCGGAAGAGACCATAGCTGGCCTCGTTACTTTTGAGGTCCACGGTGAGCGTGTGGTACTGTCCGTCGAATGTTCCGGCGTACTTCGCTCCCGAAGAGGCAATCGCCGGACCCGTGTAGGTGGCGATGTCGGCTGTCAGCACAGCACTCAGCTCCAGGTTGCCGGCATTCACTGCCAAAGCAAAGTTTTCCATGTCCTCTACGGTGGCAATCTGAACCACACCGTCCTCGATGGTCAGCTGGTCAAGCGGATCATCTTGGGCCCATGCTGACAGACAGCATATCGCCGCTGTCAGGGATAAGAGTAGTTTTTTTCTCATAAATAAAAAAATTTGATTAGTTAGTATTTAGGTTTATTTTATTTTAGTCCATCATATTTTATAGATTTCTCCGTCGGATAGTCCATCGTAGGTTTTTTTCAAAATGATAAAATAATCTGCGTTTAAGGTCATTTAAGGGTTAACTCGGTAACAAATATATATGGAAAAATGCGATATGCCAAACATTTTATAAGAAAAATTTTACTAGCGTTGAATGAAACGATGTATAATTTTGTCGGCAGAATGAGCGATGCGGCTATGTCAATTCGGAGTAGCTCTTTCAGACCGAGGGTGGGGGAGGCTTTGTCCGACCTCCACGGTGCGGCGTTTGTCGCACCACGTTGCGATGCCTGTCGCACCACGCTGCGTTGCCCGTCGCACCACGGTGCGTTTTTGGGCTCGAAACTGAAAAATGGTTTTTCGTTTTGCGTTTTGCTCGCTTATTCGTATTTTTGCAGTTGGAAATGAGACAGAGAGGAACGATAATACTGCTCGTCACTGCTACGCTGTTGCTTGCCGTGGCCAATATCCTGTGGGGGTCGCTTCGAATCCCGACCGAGAGTGTTGTGCGCATACTCCTGAGAGACGGCGAGGCGGCCAACCCTGCCTGGCACTACATCGTATGGGAAAGTCGCATTCCGCAGATGGTGACGGCACTGCTGTGCGGTGCGGCCCTGAGTGTGTGCGGTCTGATGCTGCAGACGCTCTTCCGCAACCCACTGGCCGGTCCCAGCATCCTGGGCATCGATGCGGGCGCCAATCTCGGTGTGGCACTGGTGATGCTCTCGATAGGCACCAGCCTCTCGGTGGGGAACCTTTCGGTGGGCGGCTCGGTGCTCGTTGTGGCGGCTGCCATGGTGGGAGCGCTGGCCATCCTGCTCCTTCTGCTGATGCTCTCCCACACGCTCCAGAGCCCCACCATGTTGCTCATCACCGGTGTGATTATCAGCTACGTAACCGGTTCCGTCATCTCGTTGCTCAACTACAGCGCCACCGAGGAGGGCGTTCACAACTACATCATCTGGGGTATGGGCAATTTCGGGAGCGTGTCGCTCTCCCGACTGCCGCTATATTCCGCTCTCATCGTGGTGGGGCTCGCCGTGGCCACCATGCTCATAAAGCCGCTGAACGCGCTCCTGCTGGGCGAATATTATGCCGAGAACCTCGGTGTCAACGTGCGGCGAACCCGTACGGTGCTCCTCCTTGCCACGGGCCTGCTGACCGCCACAACCACAGCCTTCTGCGGTCCCATCTCGTTTTTGGGCCTTGCGGTTCCGCACATCGCCCGCATGGCACTTCGCACCAGCGACCACCGCATCCTCATGCCCGGCACCATGCTCGCCGGCGCTGCGCTGACATTGGCCTGCAACCTGCTCTGCACACAACTGCGCCCCGGCAGTGTGCTCCCCATCAATGTCGTCACACCCCTCATCGGCGCTCCGGTCATCCTCTATGTGATACTCCGTCAGGACAAGCGCTCGTTTTGAAATGAAACCATACGAATAATCCTTATAAATAAATATAAAGAGATGAAGAGACTAACAACACTCCTTGCAGCCATGCTGAGTCTGACTGCCATGGCCGAAGTAAACTATCAGGTGGTGCCGCTGCCGCAGAGCATCGTCCTCGACAAGAGCGGCAACAAGACCCAGCTCGTCAAGGGGCAAGCCGTGGCCTATCCCGCAGGAAACGCCCTGATGAAACGCAATGCCGAGTTCGCCCGGGAATTCCTCGGACTGCAGCCGAAGGAAGCCGCCAAGAAAGAGACTGCCCCCGTCGTCCTCACCCTCGGACTTCAGAGCCAGAATCCCGACGCCTACAAGATAACCGTCGGAAAGAAAGGCATCGAGATACAGGGCGCCAGCGAGAGCGGCGTCTTCTACGGCATACAGACCCTGCGCAAGAGCGTGGCGGGCGAGGCTGGCGACACCCTCTCGTTGCCCTGGGCTGTCGTCACTGCCGAACCCCGCTTCCAGTACCGCGGCACCATGCTCGACTGCGCCCGCCATTTCTTTCCTATCGAATACATCAAGACCCACATCGACATCCTTGCCCTGCACGGCATCAACAAGTTCCACTGGCACCTGACCGACGACCAGGGATGGCGGTTCGAAGTCAAGTCCCTGCCCGAACTGGCACAGAAAGGAAGCCGTCGGCCCCACACCATCATCGGCAGCAACGTCGGGCTGCACGAGACCGACAACGCCATCTATGACGACACCCCCGAGGAAGGCTACTACACTCAAGACCAGATGCGTGAAATCGTAACCTACGCCGCCGAACGATACATTACCGTCATCCCCGAAATAGACCTCCCCGGACACATGGTCGCAGCCCTCAGCGTCTATCCCGAGCTCGGCTGCACCGGAGGCCCCTACGAAGTCCTGCCCTACTGGGGAATATCCCCCGACGTTCTCTGCGCCGGCAATCCCAAGACACTCGAGTTCATCAAGACCGTGCTGGGCGAGCTCTGCGACGTCTTCCCCAGCAAGCTTATCCACATCGGAGGAGACGAAAGTCCGCGCGACAACTGGAAAGTCTGCCCCAAGTGTCAGGCCAAGATGAAAGAACTCAAGCTCGACAAGGAAGAGCAGCTCCAGTCCTACATCACCAAGGAAGTCGAGAAATTCCTCAGCACTAAAGGACGACAGCCCATCGGATGGGACGAGATACTCGAAGGCGGCATCTCCGACAACGCCGTCGTCATGAGCTGGCGCGGATTCAACGGAGGCATCGAGGCAGCCCGACTCCACCACCACGTCATCATGGCCCCCACCAGCCACTGCTACATCGACTACTACCAGCTCCGCAACCACGACATCCAGCCGCACTCCATCGGAGGATACGTACCCCTCAGCAAGATATACAGCCTCGACCCCGTGCCGCAGGAACTCACCCCCGAAGAAAGCCAGTACATCATGGGCGCACAGTGCAACCTCTGGACCGAATACGTCCTTAGCCCCTCCCACGTCCAGTACATGCTCCTGCCTCGACTCGCAGCCATGAGCGAAGTACAGTGGATGCAACCCCAAGACAAGAACTTCGAAGACTTCACCCGACGGCTCGTCCCGCTCGAGAACCTATATCACCAGCTCGGCTACAAATACTGCTCAGCCTACGAGTAAGTCAAATGCAAAACCCACAGATGCCCCCGATGCTACAACTTCGCGACGTCACTACGGGCTACGGCAGCCACGTCGTAGCCCGCCACCTCACCGCCACACTGCCCAGCGGTCAGCTCGTCAGCATCCTCGGACCCAACGGCGTAGGCAAGAGCACCCTCCTGCGCACCCTCGCCGCCCTCCAGCCGCCCCTCGCTGGCCAGATACATCTCGGCCAGACACCTCTCCACAGCCTCAGTTCCCAAGCCCTCAGCCGTCACCTCAGCATCGTCCTCACACAGCCGTCCGCACCGCCACACACCACCGTCGCTGCACTCGTAGCCTTCGGCCGAAGCCCCTACACCAACTTCTGGGGACACCTCACACCCCAAGACCGAGACATCGTCCGCCAAGCCATGCAGCAGACTGGCATCCAAACCCTCGCTCAACGCACCGTCGACACCCTCAGCGACGGAGAGCGACAGAAAGCCATGATAGCCAAAGCCGTGGCACAGCAGACACCCCTCATCCTCCTTGACGAGCCCACCGCCTACCTCGACTTTCCCAGCAAAGTCGAGACCATGCGCATGCTCCGCCAGCTCGCCCACCAGCAGCACAAAGCCATCCTCCTCACCACCCACGACATACAGATGGCACTCCAGCTCAGCGACCACATCTGGCTCGTCAGCCCCGACGGCATCGTCAGCGGAACACCCCTCCAGCTCGCCGCCGACGGCACCCTCACCCGCTTCCTCGACCACGAAGGCGTCACCTTCAGCCCCGACGACCTCACACTCCACATCCGTCCATGATACCCAACCCGCAGTTCGGCACCTGGCTGCAGCAACAGCTCGGATGTAAAGCACAGAAACTCTCCGTCGATGCAGGCCTCACCTGTCCCAACCGCGACGGGACACTTGGCACTGGAGGATGCACCTTCTGCAACAACCGCACCTTCTCCCCCTCCTACTGCGACCCCTCGCTCACCGTCACCGAGCAGCTTACCCGAGGCAAGCAATTCTTCGCCCGCAAATACCCGCAGATGAAATATCTGGCCTACTTTCAGGCCTACACCAATACCTACGGCGACCCCGCCCATCTCACAGCCCTCTACGAAGAAGCCCTCCGCGTGCCCGACATCGTCGGACTCGTCGTCAGCACACGTCCCGACTGCATCTCGCCCCACCTACTCGACTACTTCGCCCAGCTGGCCCAACACACCTTTCTCCTCCTCGAATACGGCGTAGAGAGCACCTCCGACGACACCCTTCGACGCATCCACCGCCACCACACCTACTCCCAGTCCGAGCAGGCCATACGCCAGACAGCCGACCGAGGCATACACACCGGCGCCCACGTCATACTCGGTTTCCCGTGGGAAGACCACGACCAGCTCATGCACCAGGCCGACCAGCTCGCCAGCCTGCCCCTCACCACACTCAAGATACACCAGCTGCAAGTCATCCGCGGAACAGCCCTCGCCCGCGAATACCAGCGCGCACCGTGGCCCATGCCTACTGCCGAGGAATACGTCCGCCTCGTGGCAGACTACATCCGCCGCCTGCCCCCCACACTCGTCCTCGAACGCTTCGTCAGCCAGAGCCCGCCCGAGATGGTACTGGCACCGCAATGGGGTCTGAAGAACTACCAGTTTGCACAGCTGCTCGATAAATTTTGCTGACACGCTGCGACGCATCCCGACCGTCCCGCAAAGAACACCACGCTGCGGAGGATGACGCACCACGTTGCGACGCTTGTCGCACCACGCTGCGTTGCCCGTCGCACCACGGTGCGTTTTCGTCCGCTCCATCGCCCCATCGCGAAGCGGCTTCGGCAGAAGATTTTCTGCGAAACAGGGACGAAAACGGAAAAAGGTTCCTCCCCGAACGAAAAAAAGATGCGCCGCAGCGTGTCCTTATTATAAATAATGTGTAATTTTGCAGTTCAAAGACACACTCCATGATATCTGTCGACGGTCTGGGCATAGAATTCTCGGCGCGTCCGCTCTTTGCGGATGCCAGCTTTGTCATCAACGACCGCGACCGCATAGCCCTGACGGGCCGTAACGGTGCGGGCAAGAGCACGCTGCTGAAGACGATTGCCGGACTGCAACGACCTACGCACGGAACGGTGTCGGTGGCGCGCGATACCACGGTGGGCTACCTGCCCCAGGTGATGGCGCTCCGGGACGAACGCACGGTGCGCCAAGAGGCTGAACTGGCCTTCGAGGGGCTGCGCGAGACGGAACGGCGGCTGGCGCGCATGAACGACGAGCTGACGACGCGACACGACTATGAGAGCCCCGAATACATGGAACTGGTGACGCGCTTCGCGCACGAGAACGAGCGTTTCCAGATGTTGGGCGGCATGAACTACGCTGCGGAACTGGAGCGCACGCTGACGGGGCTGGGGTTCGAACAGACGGACCTGGACCGACCGACGAGTGAGTTCAGCGGCGGCTGGCGCATGCGCATCGAACTGGCGAAACTGCTGCTGCAGCGCCCCGACGTGCTGCTGCTGGACGAGCCTACGAACCACCTGGACATCGGCAGCATCCGATGGCTGGAGAGCTTCATCGCCCAGCGCGCCAATGCGGTGGTGGTGGTGAGCCACGACAGGGCTTTCATCAACAATGTGACGAACCGTACGCTGGAGATTTCGTGCGGCAAGGTGTATGACTACCGCGTGGGCTACGACGAGTATGTGAAGCTGCGTGCGGAGCGCCGCGAACAGCAGCTGAGAGCCTACGAGAACCAGCAGCGGGAGATGGCAGACATCCGCGCCTTCATCGAGCGTTTCCGCTATCAGGCTACGAAGGCCATTCAGGTGCAGAGCCGCATCAAACAACTGGAGCGGATGGTGCCCATCGAGGTTGACGAGGTGGACACGTCGGCGCTCAGACTGAAATTCACCTGCAGCCGTCGCAGCGGAGACTATCCTGTGGTCTGCGAAGAGGTGGGGAAGTGCTACGGAGCACACCGCGTCTTCGGAGGCGTAAACCTGACGGTGCGTCGCGGCGAGAAGGTGGCCTTCGTGGGACGGAATGGGGGCGGCAAGACGACGCTGGTGCGGTGCATCATGGGCGAGACGCCGTGTGAGGGCTCGCTGCGTGTGGGTCACAATGTGGAGATAGGCTATTTCGCTCAGAATCAAGCCCAACTGCTGGACCCCGAACTGACGGTCTTCGAGACGGTGGACCGCGTGGCACGAGGCGACATCCGCACTCAGATAAGGAACATTCTGGGGGCTTTCATGTTCGGCGGCGAGGAGAGCGACAAGAAGGTGAAGGTGCTCTCGGGCGGCGAACGGACGCGACTGGCCATGATCAAACTGCTGCTGGAGCCTGCCAACCTGCTCATCCTGGACGAGCCTACGAACCACCTGGACTTGCGCAGCAAGGATGTGCTGAAGGAGGCCATCAGAGATTTCGACGGAACGGCCATCGTGGTGAGCCACGACCGCGACTTTCTGGACGGACTGGTGTCGAAGGTCTATGAGTTTGACCACGGCAGGGTGCGCGAACATCTGGGCGGCATCTACGACTGGATAAGAAGTCAGGAGACTGCAGAGGCGCAGCAGCCCGAGACGCCCCGACAGATGGAGACACCGCAGCCCAGGCAGGGCGCTGTGGCCTACGCTGAACAGAAATCGGCAGCGCGGCGGCGACGGAAGCTGGAGAAGGCGGTGGAAGATGCGGAAGCAAGAGTGGGGGAGCTGGAAGCTGCCCTGAAGATTGTTGAGGTGCAGCTGAGCCGACCGGAAGGTGGCACCGACACGGCGCTTTGCGAGAAATATGCCCGTCTGAAGAATCAGCTTGCCGAGGCGGAGGCTGAATGGGAACAGGCGATGGAGGAACTGGAGAACAAATAATTCATAATTAGAGATATTGAATAAAATTGATAACATGAAAGCAACGAAATTTTTGTCTGCAATGACATTGGCAATGGCAGCTGCGGCCTGCACTCCGGGCGCAAAGCAGTTGGAATCGGGCCTCGACCTGAACAATCTTGACTCGGCCTATCAGCCGGGTGCTGACTTTTACATGTTTGCCACCGGTGGATGGCAGAAGTCTCATCCGCTGACGGGCGAGTACAGCCGTTTCGGCTCGTTTGACGCGGTGACGGAGAATACGAACGTCCGGCTGCGCGACCTCATCGACAGCCTCTCGCAGCAGGAGCATGCGCAGGGCTCCATCGAACAGAAGGTGGTGGACCTCTACACCTCGGCCATGGACAGCGTGAACCTGAACGAGCATTGGTGGGGCGCTTTCGAGGAGTTCCTGCTGTGCGACGGCTATCGCTACTCGGCCGAAGTGACACAGAACTGGCTTGACAATGTGTGGCCTCGCATGCAGCGGCAGGGCGTTCCGGGACTCTTCTCGATGTATATCGATGCCGACGAGAAGGACTCGAAGAACAACCTCGTCTATATCCGTCAGGGCGGACTGACGCTGAGACAGAAGGACTATTACGTGGACTCCGACCCTGCGACGGTGAAGATTCGCGAGGCTTACGCAAAGTACATTGCCGACCTGTGCCAGCATGTCGGCTTCTCTGAGACGGATTCGAAACGCTTTGCCGAGGACGTCCTGCGCATCGAGACCCGTCTGGCCCGAGCCAGCAAGAGCATGACCGAACTGCGCGACCCCGAGGGCAACTACAACAAAATTTCGTATGACGAACTGAAGGAACAGTTCTCCGGCATCGACTGGGACGGCTTCTTCAAGAACCTCGGCGCCGAAGGTGTGAAGGAGGTGAGCCTGGGACAGCCTGAGGCTATCCATGAGGTGGAGAAGGTGCTGAAGGAAGAAACACCCGAAGCCCTGCAGAACATCTATCTGTGGCATGCCATCAACCTGGCTTCTTCGTACATCGACGACGAGAGCCGCGCCCTGAACTTCGCATTCTGGGGAACTACGATGAGCGGCAAGGAAGAGGACCGTCCGCGCTGGAAACGCGCTGTCAGTTCCGTTGAAGACGGGCTGGGCGAAGCGCTCGGACAGCTCTATGTGGCTCGTTTCTTCCCTCCCGAAGCGAAGGAACGAATGGAAAAACTCGTGAAGAACCTGCAGGTGGCGCTGGGTGAGCGCATCGATGTTCAGGAGTGGATGAGCGATGCTACGAAGAAGGTGGCCCGCGAGAAACTCGATGCCTTCATCGTGAAAGTGGGCTATCCCGAGAAGTGGAAAGACTACTCCGAACTGGAAATCGGCGAAAATTATCTGAGAAATGCCCTCGCCTGCAACGAGTGGGAAATTAAACAGATGATAAAGGACCGCCTTAACAAGCCCGTGGACAACACCGTCTGGTACATGACCCCGCAGCAGGTGAACGCCTACTACAACCCCACGACAAACGAGATTTGCTTCCCTGCCGGCATCCTGCAGCCGCCCTTCTTCGACATGACAGCCGACGACGCCTTCAACTACGGTGCCATCGGTGTGGTCATCGGTCACGAGATGACACACGGATTTGACGACCAGGGTTCGAAGTACGACAAGGATGGCAATCTGGTGGAGTGGTGGACCGACGAGGACCGCAGCCGCTTTGAAGAGCGCATTCAGGTGATGCGAGCCTTCCACGACAGCATCGAGGTGCTGCCCGGACTTCATGCCAACGGCTCGCTGACACTGGGCGAGAACATGGCAGACCACGGTGGTCTGATGGTTGCTTACCAGGCCTTCAAGAACGCCACCGCCCAGTCTCCGCTGCCCGTGATTGACGGTTATACGCCCGAGCAGCGCTTCTTCCTGGCCTACGCCAATGTCTGGGGACAGAACATCCGCGATGAGGAGATTCGCAAACGTGTCAAGAGCGACCCTCATGCCCTGGGAATGTGGCGCGTGAACGGTCAGATGCCTCATATCGATGCGTGGTACTCAGCATTCGGCATCACCGAGGAAGACCCCATGTTCGTTCCCAAGTCGGAGCGCGTCACAATCTGGTAATCATTCTGAAATTCAAAACGTAATATGCCATTAAGACTGCCTGACAAGCTGCCAGCCATCGAGTTCCTGAAGCATGAGAACATCTTCGTCCTCGGCAATCAGCGTGCCGACACGCAGGACATACGTCCCCTGCGCATCGTCATCCTCAATCTGATGCCCCTGAAGATAACTACAGAGACCGACCTGATACGTCTGCTCTCGAACACTCCGCTCCAGCTCGACATCCATCTGATGAAGGTGAAGGCCCACACGAGCAAAAATACGCCCATAGAACACATGAAGGCCTTCTACCGCGACTTCGAAACGATGCGAAACGAGAAATTCGACGGCATGATAATCACAGGCGCACCGGTAGAGCACCTCGACTATGAAGAGGTGACCTACTGGAGCGAGATTTCCGAGATATTCTCGTGGGCCAGAACCCATGTCACCAGCACGATGTATATCTGTTGGGCAGCCCAGGCAGGACTCTATTATCACTACGGAGTTCCCAAATATCCTCTCCCCGAGAAGATGTTCGGCATCTTCCCGCAGCGTCCCGTCGATACTTCGCTCCCCATCTTCCGCGGCTTCGACGACGTCTTCTACATGCCCCACAGCCGTCACACCGAGATTCGGCGCGAAGACATTGTCAGCAGACCCGAACTGACATTGATTGCCGAGAGCGAGATTAGCGGTGTGTCGATGGTGATGGCACGCGAGGGACGCGAAATCTTCATAACGGGTCACAGCGAGTATTCGCCTTGGACGCTCGACACTGAATATCGTCGCGACCTCGGAAAGGGCTTGCCCATACAGAAACCCTTCAATTATTATCTCAACGACGACCCCACACAGCCGCCGCATGTCACCTGGAGGGCCCATGGCAATCTGCTCTTTACCAATTGGCTTAACTACTACGTTTATCAGGAGACGCCCTATAATGTCGAGGAAATCCACTGAACAACCTCCCGTCCCCATAGAGCTTCTCTCACCGGCACGGAACATCGAGTGCGGCATCGCGGCCATAGACCACGGTGCCGATGCCGTTTATATCGGGGCTTCGCGTTTCGGGGCGCGTGCCGCGGCCGGCAATTCGGTCGACGACATCCGCCGTCTCTGTGACTATGCCCACCCCTTTGGCGTCCGTGTCTATGCCACCGTAAACACCATTCTCTACGACAGCGAGATACCTGAGGCTGAGGCGCTGATATGGCAGCTATACGAAGCTGAAGTCGATGCGCTGATAGTGCAGGACATGGCGCTCCTCGGGATGAATCTCCCGCCCATCGCCTTGCATGCCAGCACCCAGATGGACAATCGTTCGCCCCAGAAGGTGGCATGGCTCACCTCGCTCGGCTTCCGTCAGGTGGTGGTGGCCCGCGAACTCTCGCTCGACGACATCCGCCGCATCCATCTCGAAGTGCCCTCAGCGCGCATCGAGGCCTTTGTCCACGGTGCCCTGTGCGTCAGCCTCAGCGGCAGGTGCTACGCTTCGCAAGCCTGCTTTGGCCGGAGCGCCAATAGGGGAGAGTGTGCACAGTTTTGCCGACTTCCCTTCTCACTTGTAGATGCCGACGGCAATCTGCTCACCCACGACCGATATCCGCTCTCGTTGCGTGACATGAACCGCAGCCGGAGTCTGGAAGAGATGATGGATGCCGGTGTCAGGAGTTTCAAGATCGAGGGACGTCTGAAGGACGTCTCCTACGTCAAGAATGTGACGGCCTACTATCGGCAGGCCATCGACCGCATCCTCGAGCGGCGCACCGAATACGAGCGTTCTTCGTTCGGCCAGAGCACCTTCACCTTCACCCCCGACCCGCAACGCTCCTTCTCGCGCGGTTTTACTGAATATCTTTTACATGGAAGGACGCACGACCTGGCCTCGCCCCTCACGCCCAAGAGTCGCGGCGTGCGTGTGGGAGAGGTCGAGCAGGTGCACCGCGACCATCTCGTGGTCTCCGCCATCATGCCCCTCTCCAATGGCGACGGGCTCAATTTCATCGATGCCGAGGGACGTCTGCAGGGATTCCGTGTGAACCGTGCCCAGCCGCTCTCCGAGGCGCAGCCCACCCTCTTCCGTCTCTATCCCGCCCAGATGCCCCTGCTGCAGCGCGGAACGGTGCTCCATCGCAACTACGACCAGCGGTGGGAAACACTCCTCTCGCGCCCCACAGCCGTGCGGAAAATATCCCTCAGTTGGCTTCTGGAGGAGACGCCCGGCGGCTTCCGTCTGACCGCCACGCTGCCCGGCGGACGCACGTTCGCCGGCGAATTCCCCTGCGAGCATCAGCCGGCGCGCACCCCTCAGGACGAGTCCATCCGCGAAACCCTATCGCGACTGGGCGACACCGTTTACGAGGCAACCGAGGTCGATGTCCGTTTCTCGCAGCCATGGTTCGTGCCGCGCAGCCTCCTGGCCGAATGGCGGCGCACCCTCCTCGCCTCCATCCAGTTGGCGCCGCAACGCAATGCTGAGTCCGAAATTCAGACCTCAGAAAGTCCCGGCGGCGACCCCGAATGGGCAGTCAACGTCAGCAATCGTCTGGCCCGTAAATTCTATGAGGACCACCGTTTGCCCGTTTCCGAGACGGCATTCGAATTGGCCGATGTGCCCTCGGCACGAGACGATGCGCGAGTGCTCATGCAATGCCGCTACTGCCTACGATATGAGCTTGGAAAATGTCCTCGCGAGGTTAAAGCAAAGGATAATAGTAGGGGGCGGTATTATCTTGTTTCCCAGGATGGTAAGCGTTTCTTGTTAGAGTTTAACTGCAAGGAGTGCATGATGCTCCTGCGCCGTGCGTAAACGCCACCTTCCCGCCCCTCTTCTTTCGTCGTTTATAAACACACTGTGCTTCTACACATGTCGCACCACGTTGCAACAGCCTGCGCACCACGCTGCGACGCCCGTCGCACCGCGGTGCGTTTTTTTGTGCTCTTTGCATGCCCCCTTTTTGTCATTCTTCAACACCCGACGTTGTCGGGCAGAAGCGGGTGTTGAAGAAGAATCTCTAAGAATTTTCCTCCAAAGCAAAAACATCGCCCTCTTCTTTGTCCTTCCGAAAAATATATGTATCTTTGCGGTGTCGAGTGGACCGTTCCGCCTTGTGCGGATAGTCAGCCACCCGATCAAGAGAGCGTTTCCGCTTTCATCCTTGGTATCGAAATCTGGAAAATTTCATTTAACAAAGGGATGAAAATGACACGGGACCTCAACCTGTATGTAGTTCGAGCGCATACGGCCTCCGCCGTGCAGTCGCTGCATATACGGCGGAGGGATTGATGTTTCTATTCATTTTTGTTAGTGGTTTTTCCAGAGCCTGATACCAGATGAGTGAGGACAAATCCCCCGCTCTTCTTGTATCCGTCAGTCAGTTGTTGAGCCACCCGAGGGGACGGCGTGGCGTAGTGAGAATGAGGATTGTATAATCTTAAAAACTGTAAACTAACTTATATTTATTATTAATCAAACACACAAAAACGTATGAAAAAGTTTTATCTGTGTGCGCTCCTTGCGCTTGTGTCCGCCGTACAGGGCTGGGCATTCGATTTTGAAGTTGATGGTATCTACTTTACCATCACGGGTTCCAACACCGTCAGCGTGGACAAAGGCACCTACGACTATGACGGCGACATCACTATCCCCAGGACCGTCAGTAGCGGCGGCAAGACCTACAACGTGACAGCCATTGCCGACAATGCCTTCCAGTCCTGCACGGATCTTACCACTGTTACCCTGCCCGAAGGTCTTACCACCATCGGCAATAGCTCCTTCCAGAGCAGTGGCCTGAAGAGCATCTCCCTGCCTTCCACCCTCAGCAGCATGGGCACGAGTGCCTTCCGCGAGTGCAAGAGCCTGACGGCAATAGCTCTTCCTGATGCGTTGAAGGAAATCAAGAACGGAGCCTTTTATAACTGCAGCAACTTGAAGACAATGACCCTGGGACAGAACACCACGGTGATTGAAGCTGATGCATTTCGTAAAACAGCCATCACAAATGTCTTTATCCCAAAATCCGTGAAGACAATAGCCAATGGCAGTTTCTGTGAGAATTCTGCTATGAAATCGTTAGTCATTGACGATGCGGCTGTATTTATTGACTATGATGCCTTCTACAAATGTACGGGCTTGGAAACTGTTGACTTCGGAAATGCTGTAACAGGTTTTGGCTATATTAATAGTTACGGCGCTATATATGGCTCTTTCCGTGAATGTACGTCACTGACCAAAGTTGTTATTCCTGCTTCTGTGACCGAGCTGAGGGGGGCCTTCTATAACTGTTCTCGCCTGTATGATGTGACACTGCCCGAGGGGTTGACCACTATTGGCGAATTTGTATTCCAAGGTTGTGCCATCAAGGATTTGACAATCCCAGCCTCTGTTTCCAAGATTGGTAATAATGCATTCAGTGGTTGTCCTTTGAGCAAAGTAACTTTCTCCGCACCTTCTTCTCTGGCAAATATTGGGGATTATGCGTTCAAGGACTGTCCTTTAACCTCAATCGCATTTCCTTCCACATTAACGACCATTGGCCAATATGCATTCCAGTATTCAGCGTTGACAGAAGTGACCATCCCTCAGTCGGTGACTGACATCAATGCTTGTGCATTCATGGGATGTAATAGCCTCACGAAAGTGAAGGTGGAGAATGCACCAGTCATTATGACAGCAGCATTCTGTATGAGTAGGGCTCTTACGGACGTTGATCTGGGTAATGCGGTGGTTAAGCTGTCATACTATAATTACGGAAGCTTCGAGGGCTGCACTTCACTGAAATCCATAAAACTGCCCAACACGACAGACGTCGGCGCCCATTGTTTCAAGGACTGTACGGCTCTCGAAAGCGTGACGTTGCCGAACACCTTGCAGACCATCGGAAGCAATGCCTTCATGGGATGTAGGCTGCTTAAAGGAATATCCCTGCCTAACACTTTGCAGACAATAGAGGGGCATGCCTTCGAGGGTTGCTCCGGACTTCAGGCCATCAGCTTACCGACATCGTTGAAGACGATTCAAGATTACGGATTCAACGGGTGTACTTCTCTGAAAGACATTCTCATTCCAGAAGGTTTAACATCTTTGGGAAATAATGCCTTCAGTGGCAACTCTGCTCTCGAATCAGTCGTGTTCGACAATACCGTGGTTGCGATCCCGAATAATGTATTCCAAAATTGTACAAACCTGAAGAATGTTGAACTTGGCAAGGTTACGTCTATCGGGAACAATGCATTCCAGACATGTACTTCATTGGAGAGCATCGTCATCCCCAACAGCGTGGAGTCTTTGGGATGTGCTTTCATGGGTTGCTCGTCTCTGAAAAACGTAGTTATCGGTACAGGATTGAAGAGCATCGGAGGTTCTCTGTATTATTCACAAGGCCTTTTCTGGAATTGTACTAAGTTAACTTCAGTTGAGATAAAGAGCAATGTCCTGACCTCAGTGGGAGAGTGTTGTTTCTACAACTGTCGCAGCTTAAAGAAGATTGAACTGCCGGCTTCTGTGACGAGTATCGGACAGCGGGCCTTCGAGGGTTGCAGCGTACTCAGCAACATTTACATGCTGCCGACGACTCCGCCCACCATCAACGCCAATACGTTCTCCGACTACAATACGCCGACGCTGCACGCGCCTGCCGAGGCCAAGACGGCCTATACGAAAGCTGACAATTGGAAGAACTTCACGACCGTGGTGGCTATCGGTTCGGAGCCAAAGGTTACAACGGAAGACTATGACGCACTGGAGAATCTGCTGATACAGGCACAGGCTCTCTACAACAGTGCCGTGGAAGGTACGGAGCCCGGCAACTATCGTCCGGGAGCTAAGGCTGCACTGAAGGCTGTCATCGAGGATGTGGAGGCTCGCATCTCCGCGACGATGCTGGCAGAGGATGCCGCAGACTGCACGGAACTGCTGAACACCGCTATGAACTCGTTCCGCAACAAACAGGTGAAGAACGACATCCAGACGAATAACACCCTCGCGTTTGCCGGTAGCCTGAAGGCCGCCATCGGCTCGGAGTTCCGCCTGCCCATCGAGATGAACAACACCGATGAAATCACCGGCGTGCAGTTCGACCTCTACCTGCCCGAAGGTCTGTCGTTGAGCGAGGATGAGTACGGCGACTACAACATCGAGCTTTCCGACCGCACAACGACACGCCGTCATTCTGTGGCTTCCCGCGTGATGGCCGACGGTGCACTGCGCGTGGTAGTATCCTCCACACAGAATGCCACCTTCACTGGTAACAGCGGCACACTGCTCACCCTGGTTCTCTATCCGAAGAGCTCTTTGGAGGCCGGCGACTACGACGTGGATCTGAAGAATATCATCCTGACCGATCCGCAGTCCACACGTTATGCAGCTGCAGACATGAAGAGCGTCATCACCGTATCGAATTATACGATGGGTGATGTGAACAATGACGGACACATCGATGTGGCCGACCTGGCCGGTGTGGTACGCTTCATCCTGGACGATGCCGATGCAAGTCTGGTGTTCAATGCAGCCGACATGGACGGCAATGGTGTTGTTGAAATCAACGACTATGCCGCACTGGTTATCGTTATCCTCAATCAGGAGAACAGCAACGTGAAGGCCCGTCGTAGTCCTGCTCAGCTGGAGCAACTTGTCAGCATGACCGACAACGGAAATGGTGAAATCATGATAAACTTACTTGCCAACCGCAACTTCACGGGCATGCAGTTCGACCTGACCCTGCCCGAGGGTGTTACACTGATGGCTGACGGCATTGAAGCCGAGAGTGCGCGTCACGGCAGCTGGAGCATCCAGCGTCAGGATGGCAGCTATCGCATCATCTGCGCCTCCACGTCGAATGCCGAACTGCGCGAGGGTACGGTGCTGAGACTGCACCTGGAGGCTGATGGCGATGTTGACGGAGAGGCTGTTATCAGCAATGTGGTGCTGTCCGATACGCAGGCCGTCCGCCATGAAGCTGCTACAGCCAGAGCACAGGTGAATGGCACCACGGCTATTGCCAAAGTAAGTGACAAGGGGTTGAAGTATTCTGCCGCAGGTGGTGCCCTGACGCTGATTGCCGGTCAGGAGCAGACGGTACGTATCGTCTCCATGAATGGCATGACCGTTTCCGAGGTTCAGTTGGCTGCCGGCCAGCAGACAACCGTGAATCTGCCCGCAGGTATCTACTTGGTGAACAACAAGAAGGTGTTTGTGCGTAAATAACGTGCTATAAAATGTCCTTAATAATATGAAACGAGATATTTTATGTATCCTCTTATGCTTTGTCGTGGGAATCTTCTCCCACGGCAAAGCCTTTGCCGGTACGAACAAGCTGGAACTCCAGAATATCACGCTGAATGCCGGCACTACAAATGCCGTACTGCCCATCATCCTTACCAATGAGGATATGATATCGGGCTTCCAGTGTGACCTCTATTTGCCCGAAGGAATAGAGGTCGGTGTGGACAAATATGAAGATTATCTGATAGATATGTCACGCACGACGGAAAAACGGCACAGTGTCTCATCGCGTGTGATGTCAGATGGTGCTCTCCGACTGGTATGCAGTTCTATGACGAATGCCACGTTCTCGGGCAATAGCGGTGCCGTACTGACGTTGACCCTGAAGGTAAAAAACGATATGCCTATCGGCGATTACAACATTTCGTTGAAGAACATTGTGTTGACAGATCCCAGTGCGACACGCTATACATCGGATAATGTTACAATTTCAGTATCTGTTACTGCCCCGGACTTCTTACGCGGCGACGCGAACGGCGACGGCAAGGTGACAATCACCGACGCAGTGGCAGTGGTGAACTACATCCTGAACACAACGCAGGGTACATTCAATGTAACTGCTGCGGATGTTGACGGAAATGGTAGCATCACC
>CAJOLZ010000007.1 GCA_905235575.1 uncultured Bacteroidaceae bacterium
TTTGTTGTGCTCTGTAGCACGGTACATGAGATATACTTTCTGTTTCTGAGCCGACACAAATGCGATGCTCATAAAGAGCAATGCGGCAAATAAGATTGAACGTTTCATCTTGGAAAGAATTTAAGGTTAAACTAACTCTGTTATCTATTCTATAGCTATAGCTCTATAGTTTTTCTATTCTCTGTGGGCAAAGATATAGAGTTTTTCCGAACATGCAAAAGAAAATGCAATCTTTTATCGAATTTTATGATTATTTATATTAACAGACTGTTATACAAGCTACTAATTAGGGGGGGGTAACACATCCTGCTGCACCTTGTATTTACATGAATTACAATAGGGGAAATCCTGAAAATATCGTGCAGGGTTCGACGGAAGCGCGGATAAAGTCGCATATGTTCGGAAATCGGAAGATTGCAAAAAAAGAGCCGTCGCGAGGGGCTCGAAACGGGGTGTGAGATGCTGTGAGAATGGATGTCTTTCGCTGCGACGGCGTGTGCATCGCGAAACGACGATTTTCTAACCGCTTGATTATCAATACTTGTGAATTTTGCGTCTTGTCGTTCTTCCCAGAAAAATATCGGCTGGAACGCAGTCCTGCTGAAAACACACTGTGGTGCGACGGCTGTCGCAACGTGGTGCGTCATGCGACGAAACACGTTGCGCCGCCCGAAATTCATTTCAGAAACGAAATACGCAGAGAAAAATGTCAGATTTATTTGCCTTTCCACAGAGACGGCGCTGCATAAAAAAAGCTCCCGAGCGAGAGGAGTTTCTCGCCCGGGAGCTTTGGATGTTACTTTGTCGCGGAGGACGTCTTAAATGTCGTCTTCGAAGTCGAGTATCGTTTTGCGGCTGGCCATCACGCGGTCGAAGTCGTCACGCGAACCTACCACAATCTTTTCAAACTCGCGCAGACCCGTGCCGGCTGGTATCAGATGACCGCAGATTACGTTCTCCTTCATACCCTCCAGACGGTCGGTCTTGCCCTTGATGGCAGCCTCGTTGAGCACCTTGGTGGTCTCCTGGAACGAGGCGGCGGACATGAAGCTGTTGGTCTGGAGTGCGGCACGTGTGATGCCTTGCAGTATCTGGATGGAGGTTGCGGGCACAGCGTCGCGCACTTGCACAAGCTGGAGGTCTTTACGTTTGAGGAGCGAGTTCTCGTCGCGGAGACGGCGCGCTGTTACAATCTGTCCGCGCTGCATGGTCTCGGAATCGCCTGCATCGGTGACAACCTTCTTGCCCCAGATGCGGTCGTTCTCCTCAGCAAACTCCTGCTTGTCCACGACTTCCTGCTCGAGGAAGTGTGTATCGCCGGGCTCGTCGATCTGCACCTTGCGCATCATCTGACGTACGATGACCTCGAAGTGCTTGTCGTTGATCTTCACACCCTGCAGACGGTACACGTCCTGAATCTCGTTGACGATGTATTCCTGCACGGCCGTGGGGCCCTTGATGGCCAGGATGTCGGCAGGCGTTACTGCGCCGTCGGAGAGAGGTGTTCCGGCACGTACGTAGTCGTTCTCCTGCACAAGTATCTGCTTGCTGAGGGGCACGAGGTACTTGCGCACGTCGCCCACCTTGCTGGTGATGATGATTTCGCGATTGCCGCGCTTCAGCTTTCCGAAGGATATCTCGCCGTCAATCTCGGCCACGACGGCAGGATTGCTCGGGTTGCGCGCCTCGAAGAGTTCGGTGACGCGAGGCAGACCACCGGTGATGTCGCCGGCACCGCCGATGACACGCGGTATCTTCACGAGCACGTCGCCAGCCTTCACGGTCTGTCCGTCCTCCACTGCGATGTGGCCGCCAATGGGGAAGTTGTATGTGCGGATGAGCTCGCCGTTCTCGTCGAGGATGTGTGCTGCGGGAATCTTACCCTTGTCACGCGACTCGATGATGATGAGCTCGCGCAGACCGGTGGTCTCGTCGGCCTCGACACGATAGGTGACACCCTCGATGACGTCCTCGTACTGGATGCGTCCCGACTTCTCGGTAACGATGGTGGCATTGAAGGGGTCCCACTTGGCAACAACGTCGCCCTTGGAGACCGTTTCGCCGTCTTTCTTGTAGAGAGTACTGCCGTAGGGGAGGTTCTGGGTAAGGAGGATAATGCCTGTGTTGACATCCACGAACCTTACCTCGGCCAGACGACCTACGACAATCATGGCAGCCTTGCCCTCTTCGTCGACGATGTCCACGGTACGCAGTTCCTCGAACTCAACACGTGCATCGTACTTGGCCTTTATCATGGCATTGGCTGCAGCGTTACCAGCCACACCACCGGCGTGGAAGGTACGCAACGTAAGCTGTGTACCAGGCTCACCGATAGACTGTGCGGCGATGACACCCACGGCCTCACCCTTCTGTACCATGCGGCTGGTGGCGAGGTTGCGTCCGTAACACTTCATGCAGACACCCTTCTTGCACTCACAGGTGAGCACCGAACGTATCTCGACGCTCTCGATGGGGCTGTCTTCAATTTCCTGTGCCTTGGCTTCGGTTATCTCCTCACCAGCAGCACAGATGAGCTTGCCTGTGGCAGGATGGATGATGTCGTGCACGGAGACGCGACCCAGAATGCGGTCTGACAGACTGCTGATGACCTCGTCGCCGTTCTTCTGTGCTGTGCACACAAGTCCGCGCAGTGTTCCGCAGTCTTCTTCCGTGATGATGACATCGTGGCTCACATCCACCAGACGACGTGTCAGATAACCGGCATCGGCTGTCTTGAGGGCCGTATCGGCAAGACCCTTACGGGCACCGTGCGTGGAGATGAAGTATTCGAGCACGCTCATGCCCTCCTTGAAGTTGGAGAGGATGGGGTTCTCGATGGTAAGCGGCTCGGCACCGGCCTTCTGAGGCTTTGCCATCAGACCACGCATACCAGAGAGCTGGCTGATCTGACCGGCACTACCACGGGCTCCGGAATCGAGCATCATATATACGGCATTGAAACCTTGGTCGGCTTCCTTCATGGTCTTCAGAAGAATGGCCGAGAGGTCGTTGTTGACGTGTGTCCAGGTGTCAATGACCTGATTGTAACGTTCCTTGTCGGTGATGAAGCCCATACCATATTCGGCGGCGATGCGCTCCACCTCTTCGTTACCCTTGCGGATGAGTTCTTCTTTCTCCTTCGGGATGATGATGTCTCCGAGGTTGAACGAAAGTCCGCCTTCGTAAGCCAGACGATAACCCAGATTCTTGATACCATCCAGGAACTCGCAGGCACGAGCCACGCCGACAGCCTTGATGACATCGGTGATGATGCCACGAAGAGTCTTCTTGGAAATCACGTCGTTGAAGAAACCTACCTCCACAGGAATTATCTCGTTGGCAATCACACGACCGACGGATGTCTCGACCATGCGCTTGCCGATGGAACCGTCCTCCATGAGGTCGTCGACAACCACCTTGACTGGGGCGTGCACGTCGACCTTCTTCTCATTGTACGCAATGATGGCCTCCTCGGGACCGTAGAATGTCAGGCCGGCTCCCTTGGCACCCGGACGTATCTTTGTGATATAGTACAAACCGAGCACCATGTCCTGAGAGGGCACCGTGATGGGGGCTCCGTTGGCAGGGTTCAGAATGTTGTGCGACTGAAGCATCAGGATTTGAGCCTCGAGGATGGCCTCGTTGCTCAGAGGCAGATGCACAGCCATCTGGTCACCGTCGAAGTCGGCATTGAAGGCCGTACATGCAAGCGGATGAAGCTGGATTGCCTTGCCCTCGATCATCTTGGGCTGGAAGGCCTGAATACTCAGTCTGTGCAACGTCGGGGCACGGTTGAGCAGAACGGGGTGTCCCTTCATCACATACTCGAGGATATCCCAAATGATGGGTTCACGACGATCTATGATCTTCTTGGCACTCTTCACAGTCTTGACGATGCCACGCTCGATGAGCTTGCGGATGATGAACGGCTTGTAGAGCTCGGCTGCCATCAGTTTTGGCAGGCCGCACTCGCCCATCTTCAGCTCGGGACCCACAACGATGACGGAACGAGCCGAATAGTCGACACGCTTACCGAGCAAGTTCTGACGGAAGCGGCCCTGCTTACCCTTGAGGGAATCGGAGAGCGACTTGAGCGGACGGTTGCTGTCGGTCTTCACTGCACTGCTGCGGCGGCTGTTGTCGAACAGACTATCGACAGCCTCCTGCAACATACGTTTCTCGTTGCGCAGAATGACATCGGGAGCCTTGATCTCAATGAGTCTCTTCAGACGATTGTTGCGGATGATTACTCGACGATAGAGGTCGTTGAGGTCACTGGTTGCAAAACGTCCGCCATCCAGCGGCACCAAAGGACGCAGTTCGGGAGGAATGACGGGCAGGATGCTCATAATCATCCATTCGGGCTTATTGCGCCCACGGCTGGCACGGAAACTTTCGACGACCTGAAGACGCTTGAGGGCCTCGTTCTTGCGCTGCTGAGCAGAATCCTGACTGGCAGCATCGCGCAATTCGTACGAAAGAGAATCCAAATCGAGGTTCTTCAGCAGGTCGAAGATAGCCTCGGCGCCCATCTTGGCGATAAACTTGTTCGGGTCGCTATCGTCCAAATATGCGTTGTTCTGCGGAATCTTATCCAATACATTCTGATATTCTTCCTCAGAGAGTAAGTCGAGCTTTGCCAAAGGCATATCGGGGTCGTCGGCCATCACACCCGGCTGGATAACGACGTAACGCTCGTAGTAGATGATAGAATCGAGTTTCTTGGTGGAAAGGCTCAGCAGATAGCCAATCTTGTTGGGCAATGAACGGAAATACCATATATGAGCCACAGGCACCACAAGCTGGATATGTCCACTACGCTCGCGACGGACCTTTTTCTCTGTAACCTCTACACCGCAGCGGTCGCAGACAATGCCCTTGTAACGTATGCGCTTGTACTTTCCGCAATGGCACTCATAGTCTTTCGTCGGACCGAAGATGCGCTCGCAGAACAATCCGTCACGCTCCGGCTTGTAGGTGCGATAGTTGATTGTCTCGGGTTTCAGGACTTCGCCATACGAACTCTCCAAGATTTCCTCCGGAGAAGCCAGACCTATGGTTATCTTGGTAAAATTGCTCTTTACCTTTGTTTCTTTCTTGAAAGCCATATCTTTTCCTAAAAATAAATATCTTGTTATGAGTGTTCGTTGACTAATCTAACGTGACGCTGAGGCCAAGTCCGCAAAGTTCGTGCAGGAGCACATTCAGAGACTCGGGAATACCAGGAGTGGGCATCGGCTCACCCTTCACGATAGCCTCGTAGGCCTTGCTGCGGCCCACTACATCATCGCTCTTGATGGTCAGGATTTCCTGCAGCACATGCGATGCGCCGAATGCCTCGATGGCCCAAACTTCCATCTCACCGAAACGCTGACCACCGTTCTGTGCCTTACCACCCAGAGGCTGCTGAGTAATCAGTGAGTACGGACCAATGCTGCGAGCATGCATCTTGTCCTCAACCATATGACCAAGTTTCAGCATGTAGGCCACACCGACAGTTGCCAACTGGTCGAAAGGCTCGCCCGTTGCACCGTCATAAAGCTGTGTAGAACAATAGCGAGGCAAACCTGCCTTATCGGTCCATTCGCACAGGTCATCCAATGTAGCTCCGTCGAAGATGGGGGTTGCAAACTTGACGCCCAGTTTCTGACCGGCTGCACCGAGGACTGTCTCGAATATCTGACCGATATTCATACGAGAGGGCACACCTAAGGGGTTGAGTACCACATCCACAGGCGTTCCGTCGGCCATGAACGGCATATCCTCTTGGCGTACAATCTTGCTGACAATACCCTTGTTTCCATGACGTCCTGCCATCTTATCACCAACGCTCATCTTGCGCTTCTTGGCAACATAGACCTTGGCAATCTGAATGATGCCGCTGGGCAGATCGTCACCGATATTGATGGCAAATTTCTTTCTCCAATGGTCGGTCTGCAGTTCCTTGTATTTCTTCAAGAAGTTGACAATCAACTTAGCAATCAAGGAATTGATGTGTTCGTCATTTGTCCAATCACTCAGCAGGACCTGATCAAACTTGAAATTCTTCAGCGAATTGGCAGAGATAATGCCACCCTTGGCAATCAATTCAACACCCATGTAGTCTTTTACGCCCTGACTTCTCTTGCCCTTAGTCAGTTCCACAAGCTTGTCAATCAGAATTGCCTTCAGATCTTCTTGCTTGCTGGCAAGTTCTTCGTCAATGGCAGCAACACGAATCTTATCCTGATGCTTCACATCCTTGTTCTTGACGGCACGTGAGAAGAGTTTCTTGTCGATTACGACACCACTTAACGACGGTGTAGCCTTCAACGAAGCATCCTTCACATCGCCAGCCTTGTCACCGAAGATGGCCCGAAGCAGTTTCTCTTCAGGACTGGGATCACTTTCACCTTTAGGTGTAATCTTACCAATCATGATATCACCAGGAGCCAGACGAGCTCCAATGCGGATGATACCATTCTCGTCCAAATCTTTCGTTGCTTCTTCGCTTACATTGGGGATGTCAGCCGTCAGTTCCTCCATACCACGCTTGGTTTCACGCACTTCAAGAGAGAACTCCTCGACATGAACACTGGTCAAGACATCCTCACGGACAAGACGTTCGTTAAGTACAATGGCATCCTCATAGTTGTAACCCTTCCAAGGCATATACGCCACAAGCAGGTTCTTGCCAAGTGCCAATTCTCCATTCTGTGTCGAATAACCTTCGGTAAGAATCTGACCAGCCTTCACACGGTCACCCTTATCGCAGATGGGGCGAAGGTCGATGGTCATACTCTGGTTCGTACGACGGAACTTAGGTATGCGATATTCCTTGAGAGCGGGTTCGAAGCTAACAAATTCTTCTTCCTCAGTACGGTCGTACAAGATACGAATTGTTGTCGCATCAACATATTCAACGACACCATCGCCCTCGGCCGTAATCATGGTACGAGAGTCTTCGCAAAGCTGACGTTCTATACCTGTTCCCACAATAGGAGCCTCGGTGCGCATCAAAGGTACAGCCTGGCGCATCATGTTCGAGCCCATCAGTGCACGGTGGGCATCGTCGTGCTCCAAGAAAGGAATCAGCGCTGCAGCGATTGAAGCAATCTGCTGCGGAGCAACATCCATCAGGTTGACTTCCGTCGGCGGAACTACAGGATAATCATCGTCCTGACGACATTTTACCTTTGCGCGGATGAATGTACCATCGTCGTTCAACGGAGCGTTGCCCTGTCCGATAATCTGGTTCTCTTCCTCCTCTGCCGTCATATAGCGTATGCCCTCGTCGGAAAGATCCACGACACCATTGTTCACCTTACGATAAGGTGTCTCTATGAAGCCCAGGTCGTTAATCTTGGCAAACACACACAGTGACGAGATAAGACCGATATTAGGACCTTCGGGCGACTCGATGGGGCACAGACGACCATAATGAGTGTAATGCACATCGCGGACCTCGAAACCGGCTCTTTCACGCGAAAGACCGCCAGGGCCAAGAGCCGAAAGACGTCTCTTGTGCGTTACCTCGGAAAGAGGATTCGTCTGATCCATGAACTGCGAAAGGGCGTTAGTTCCGAAGAATGAATTTATCACACTGCCCATGGACTTCGAATTAATCAGGTCTGTTGCGCTGAACACCTCATTGTCACGAACGTTCATACGTTCACGGATGGTTCTGCTCATGCGGGCAAGTCCGATTGCGAACTGGTTGGCGAGTTGTTCACCCACAGTCCTTACGCGACGGTTACTCAAATGGTCGATATCGTCGACATTTGCTTTCGAATTAACAAGCTCTATCAGATACTTGATAATCTCGATGATATCCTCCTTTGTCAAGGCACGGACACTGATGTCTGTATCCAGATTCAGCTTGTGGTTTATCCTGTATCGGCCAACCTCACCGAGGTCATAACGCTTCTCACTGAAGAACAGGTTATATATTACCTCGCGAGCACTGGCATCGTCAGCAGCATCAGCATTACGCAACTGACGATAAATATATCTGATAGCCTCAATCTCGCTGTTAGATGTATCTTTCTGGAGAGTATTGAAAATAATCGAATAGTCAGAAGATTGACCATCCTCCTTGTGTATCAGGATTGTCGGCACGTTGCTGTCAAGAATGAGGGCAATGTTCTCCTCCGTGAGTTCGCTTTCACGTTCGAGTACGACTTCAAAGCGCTCCATGGAAACAACCTCACCAGTTTCCTCATCCGCAAAGTCCTCAATCCAGCTCTTCAGGACACGAGCGGCCAACTTGTGTCCGATGTATTTTTTCAAATTTGCCTCTGTAACCTGTACTTCCTCAGCCAAGTCGAATATCTGAAGAATATCCTTATCGTTTTCATAACCGATGGCACGCAGAAGTGTCGTTACAGGCAATTTCTTCTTACGATCGATATACGCATACATGACATTATTAATGTCTGTAGCGAACTCGATCCAGCTTCCCTTGAACGGAATAATACGAGCCGAATACAGTTGGGTTCCGTTCGAATGAATACTACTGCCAAAGAATACGCCGGGAGAGCGGTGCAACTGAGAAACCACTACACGCTCAGCACCGTTAATCACAAACGTACCGTTGTGAGTCATGTAGGGGATGTTTCCCAGGAAGACGTCCTGCACCTTGGTCTCGAAGTCCTCATGATCGGGATCAGTGCAGTAAAGCTTCAGCATAGCTTTCAGGGGGACACTGTATGTCAAACCCCTTTCAAGACATTCCTCCACCGTATAGCGAGGTGGATCAATGTAATAATCCAGGAACTCCAATACAAAGTTGTTCCGCGTGTCAGCAATGGGGAAGTTCTCAGAGAAAACTTTGTAGAGGCCATCGTTCTTTCGTTCTTCGGGAGGAGTATCCAACTGAAGGAAATCCTTGAAAGACTTCAACTGCACTTCCAGAAAATCGGGATACGGCATCGGATTCTTTACGGAAGCGAAATTAACTCTTTGATCAATAATATTAGAAGCCATTTAAACTTGATTTGTTGACTCGTAAAAGTATATAGACACAAAAAGGCAAAGAACCCTCTACCAGAGGATCCTTTACCATATTACCTGAGTTTCAGGTGTTAAGCTTATTTCAACTCTACCTCGGCACCAGCCTCTTCGAGAGTCTTCTTCAGAGCCTCAGCGTCAGCCTTGGGAAGACCTTCCTTCAGTGTGCTGGGAGCACCGTCGACGAGTTCCTTAGCCTCTTTCAGACCAAGGCCACAAGCCTCCTTAACAGCCTTCACAACCTGCAGTTTCTGAGCGCCAGCGCTCTTCAGAACCACGTCAAAGTCAGTCTTCTCTTCCTCTGCGGGTGCAGCAGCAGCTGCAGGACCAGCGGCAACAGCAACAGCTGCAGCTGCGGGCTCAATTCCATACTCATCCTTCAGGATGGTTGCCAACTCATTAACTTCTTTAACTGTCAAGTTTACCAACTCTTCAGCAATAGCTTTCAAATCTGCCATTTTATTCAAATTTTTATTTGTTTGTTACTTTGTTTTATTTATGCGGCCGAGAGCTTTATTATTCGCCTCTTTCGCCCAGAGTCTTCAGAACTCCATGAATTGTATTCTGTCCAGACTGAAGTGCAGACAGAACATTCTTGGCCGGAGACTGCAGCAGAGCAACAATCTCAGCGATAACCTCATTCTTGCTCTTGATGGAGCAGAGAACATCAAGTTGATTAGCACCAACATAGATACCTTCCTCGGCATAGGCGGCTTTCAGCTCAGGCTTAGTAACCTTCTTGCTAGCAAGGTCCTTCAACATCTTGGCGGGTGCATTTGCGACTTCGGTAAACAGGACAGCGGTGGTGCCTTTCAGAGCGGGATAAATCGCCTCGAAATCCACACCAGTTGCTTCCAGAGCCTTTCTCATCAGGGTGTTCTTAACAACAACCATCTTCAGATTAGTCTGGAAACACTTGCGACGCAAAGCACTCGTCTGGGAAGCATTCATACCCTCCACGTCTACCAGATAGAAGTGGGGATACTGTTGCAACAACTCTCCCAGTTGGGCTACTACTACATTCTTATCTTCCTTTCTCATGATTCTTCTCAAATTTAGATTTCCTCAGTAGCCTTAGGATCAATCTTGATACCACGACTCATAGTACTGGAAAGATAAATACTCTTGATGTACGTACCTTTGGCTGCAGCGGGTTTCAGCTTTACAATGGTTGCAATGAACTCCTTGGCGTTCTGAGCTATCTGCTCAGCCGTGAAGGAAACCTTGCCCACAGAGGTGTGAACGATTCCGGTCTTGTCAACCTTGAAATCAATCTTACCTTGCTTTACCTCGCGTATGGCCTTAGCCACGTCCATCGTTACAGTTCCACTCTTGGGGTTGGGCATCAAGCCACGCGGACCGAGGATACGGCCCAGTGCACCAATCTTACCCATGATGGCCGGCATAGTGATGATAACATCAATGTCAGTCCATCCACCCTTAATCTTCTCGATATACTCATCGAGACCTACATAGTCAGCGCCAGCTTCCTTTGCAGCAGTTTCAGCATCGGGTGTACAGAGGCACAGCACTCGTGTAACCTTACCAGTTCCGTTGGGCAGTGAAACCACGCCACGTACCATCTGGTTGGCCTTACGAGGGTCTACGCCCAGTCGCACGTCGATATCCACAGAAGCATCAAACTTGGTCGTGGTGATTTCCTTCACCAGAGCCGCAGCTTCTTTCAGAGTGTATGCTTTCCCTGCTTCAATCTTGTCAGCCACCAACTTTTGGTTTTTTGTCAGCTTACTCATTTTAATTGAAGTTTTAATTATTTACCAGGGAATTCACCCTTTACTGTGATACCCATACTTCTTGCGGTACCTGCTACCAAAGACATCGCAGACTCCACGGTAAAACAGTTGAGGTCGGGCATCTTGTCCTGTGCGATGGCACGAACCTGATCCCATGTGACTTCAGCCACTTTCTTACGGTTGGGTTCTGCCGAGCCGCCTTTGACCTTTGCTGCCTCCATCAACTGTATTGCCACGGGAGGAGTCTTGACAACGAAGTCATACGACTTGTCCGTGTAATACGTGATAACCACAGGAAGTACCTTGCCGGCCTTGTCCTGAGTTCTGGCGTTGAATGCCTTGCAGAAATCCATAATGTTGATTCCCTTGGAACCGAGAGCCGGACCCACTGGAGGTGATGGATTTGCAGCGCCGCCTTTAATCTGTAATTTGATTAATCCAGCAACTTCTTTAGCCATTTGTTTTTTCTTTAATTATTGTATATATTCCCGAAGCGTGGCACACGTAACAGATGCGCTACTGCTTCTCTACTTGCATAAAACCGAGCTCCAAGGGTGTCTTGCGCCCAAAGATCTTGACCATTACTTTCAGCTTCTTCTTTTCGCTATTCACCTCCTCGATGACTGCAACAAATCCGCTGAAGGGGCCTTCGGTGACTTTCACACTTTCGCCCACTTCGAAGGGGATTACCACGTCGTCGGGGATTTCTGCTATCTCGTCGATGGTACCGAGCATCTGGTTCACTTCGGCAGGACGCAGAGGCATTGGTGTCGTATTTGTCTTGGTGTCACTGAGGAAACCAAGCACGTTAGGTACATTACGCAGGATGGGCTGAACCTCTCCGACAAGCTCTGCTTCTACGAAGACATAGCCGGCAAAGCGGTTCTTCTCCTTCACCACACGCTTGCCATTGCGCACGGCAACGACTTTTTCTGTAGGAATGAGCACCTGAGACACATGCTTGGCCAGTTCTTTGTCCTGGCTTATCAAGGTATCAATGTACTCTTTAACCTTGCCTTCCTTTCCACTGATGGCACGCATGACGTACCACTTCATTTCAGTTTCAGCCATTTCCTAACTCAGAAGCGTTTAGCGTAAAAGACCATAAATACCCTCCATACCCGATTGGAATATGAAGTCCATAGCGAAAATTACCAGCGCAATGCATAGGGAAGCGGTTAATACTAAAATTGCGCTGTTCATAAGTTCTAAACGTGTTGGCCACGTGGTCTTATGTACAAGTTCTTCGTATGATTCCTTACAATACTGAACGAATTTCATATCATGATAAGTTTTTTGCACGGGAAGAGAGGCTCGAACTCCCGACACCTGGTTTTGGAGACCAGTGCTCTACCAACTGAGCTATTCCCGTAGAAAAGTTGAGAGTGGCGTTTTTCAAGCATTTCTTGCCTGAAGGGCGCGCTCTCAACTTCTTTTTTATCTAACCTTCATGGGTTGCGCCGCCTCTACGGCGGGACGCTGTCCACTTGTGGATTAGTCGAATACTTCGGTAATCTGACCGGAACCTACGGTGCGGCCACCCTCGCGGATAGCGAAACGCAGACCTACGTTCAGAGCCACCTTGTAAATCAGGTTAACGGTAATCTCTACGTTATCGCCGGGCATTACCATCTCAACACCTTCGGGCAGGTGGATTTCACCCGTACAGTCCATGGTACGCAGATAGAACTGGGGACGATACTTGTTGCCGAAAGGAGTGTGACGACCGCCTTCTTCCTTCTTCAGCACGTAGATGGAAGCCTTGAAGCCAGAGTGAGGTGTGATGGCACCCGGGTGGGTGATAACCATACCGCGCTTAACTTCGTTCTTGTCGATACCGCGGAGCAGCAGACCTACGTTGTCGCCGGCCTCGCCCTGGTCGAGCAGTTTGCGGAACATCTCGACACCGGTAATCACGGACTTCTTGTCCTCGCCCAGACCCAGGATCTGAACATCGTCGCCTACCTTCACGACACCAGTCTCGATACGACCGGTAGCAACGGTACCACGACCTGTGATAGAGAACACGTCCTCAACGGGCATCAGGAAGGGCTTATCGATGTCGCGTACGGGCTCCTGAATCCAGGTGTCGCAAGCGTTCATCAGCTCCATCACCTTCTCTTCCCACTCGGGTACGCCGTTCAGAGCACCCAGTGCAGAGCCGCGGATGATAGGAGTATCCTCCTCGAAGTCATACTGAGCGAGCAGTTCGCCCATTTCCATTTCAACGAGCTCGAGCATTTCCTCGTCGTCAACCATGTCACACTTGTTCAGGAATACAACCAGACGAGGTACGTTCACCTGACGGGCCAGCAGGATGTGCTCGCGAGTCTGAGGCATAGGACCATCGGTGGCAGCAACCACGATGATAGCACCGTCCATCTGGGCAGCACCAGTTACCATGTTCTTCACATAGTCGGCGTGTCCCGGGCAGTCCACGTGAGCATAGTGACGGTTTGCTGTCTCATACTCTACGTGTGCGGTGTTGATAGTGATACCACGCTCCTTCTCCTCGGGGGCGTTGTCAATCTGGTCGAAGCTCTTCACTTCAGAGAGACCCTGCTTTGCCAATACGGTGGTAATGGCAGCGGTCAGCGTAGTCTTACCGTGGTCTACGTGGCCGATGGTACCAATGTTCACATGAGGTTTGGTACGTTCGAATTTTTCTTTTGCCATAGCGTTTTTCTACTCTATTTTAATTTATTTTAATGTATTTTATCACTCTCTCTCCTCTCTTCATCTGAGCTGCTTCCGAGAGTTGAACTCGGGACCTCATCCTTACCAAGGATGCGCTCTACCACTGAGCTAAAGCAGCAAACGCCTGAGCGTTTGAGCGGAAAACGGGGCTCAAACCCGCGACCCCCAGCTTGGAAGGCTAGTGCTCTATCAACTGAGCTATTTCCGCAATATGTGTTACCACTGCGAGGTGGAACGTTTCGTGTGGGTGGTGATGGATTCGAACCACCGAAGGCGTAAGCCAGCAGATTTACAGTCTGCCCCATTTGGCCACTCTGGTAACCACCCTCCTTATGATTCTTTCGGGTCGGAGGTCTGTTCCGAGCCGCAGTCACGCTTGACTTTGAGCCTCTTGTCGGATTCGAACCAACGACCCCGAGATTACAAATCACGTGCTCTGGCCAACTGAGCTAAAGAGGCGTAAGCAGCCGCAGGCGACATGCAATTCCGTCCAATCGGCTGCAAAATTAGATTATATTTTTCGAACCGCCAAAACTTTTGCCCGTTTTTTAGCGATTTTTCTGTTTTTCCTTGTATTTGGAGAGCTGACGGGTCAGCGAATCCATGTTTTTGTCTATTGCTTCTTCAAATGTGTCGCATGTTTCCTGCGCATAGAGTTCCTTGCCCGGCATGGCTGCCTTGATGGAAACCTCCTTGTTCAATGCGGTCTCAGGTTTTACGACTTTCAATGACACCTCAACCTTTCCTATTTCGTCACTGAACTTGCTCAATTTCGAGACTTTTTTCTCGATGAAGTCCACCAGTTTCTCGGTGGGCTCGAAGCGTACTGCCTGAATTTTAATGTCCATTGTTACCTCCTTTTTCTGTGGCTCGCGGATGAGCCTGGTTATACAATTGCCTCAGTTCCTCGAAAGACGTGTGGGTGTAGATTTCTGTCGTCGACAGGCTTTCGTGTCCCAGCAGTTCTTTCACCGACTGAAGATCTGCGTCGTTGTTCAACATTGTGGTGGCAAAGGTGTGTCGCAACACGTGGGGTGAGCGTTTCTTCTGCGTGGTCACCATCGAGAGGTATCGCTTCACCGTGCTCTCGACCTTCGGTCTCGAAATGCGGTCGCCAGTGCGTTCGTCCAGGAAGAGAGCCTTCGCGTGCACTGGGTGCGTCTCGGCGAAGCGGCTTCTCTGCGCCAGATAGGAGCCTATGGCCTCCAGCATCTCGTTTCCCAGAGGGATGATGCGCTGCTTGTCGCGTTTGCCGGTCACCTTCAGTTGTCTCAGGCTCATGTCAGCGTCGGCGATGTCGATGCCTACGAGCTCAGAGAGGCGGATGCCCGTGGAGTAGAACGTGAGCAGCATCAGGTGGTCGCGCTGTCCCGCATAGTCGTCTGGGAAGGGAATGTCGCCGTCAAGCAGGCGGTTCATCTCGCTTTCGCGCAGATACGAAGGCAGCGGCTTCTCTTTCTTCGGTCCGGCGAGTGTGTGCGCCGGGTCGCGGTCCACCAGCTTGCGCCGGAGCAGGAACCTGTAGAACGAGCGGAGGGCGCTCAGGCGGCGGTTGACCGACGTGGCGGTGTTCCCGGCCTCCATCATCTCCACCATCCATTGCCTCACGATGTCTTCGTCAATGTCTCCCCAGGAGAGGTTGCCATCCAGCGTTTCGTAATACCGTTTGAACGCTTCCAAATCGGATTGATATGCCACCAGCGTCCTTTCGGAATAGTTCCGTTCGAACCTGAGGTAGTCAATAAAACGCTGAATCCACATCTTCGTCATCGTTTCATGTGGCGAAGATAAACATTTTTTTCGGCAGCTGCAAGAGCTGGGTTCAATTTTTAAGTTTCTTTAATCTTCTACGCGACGGAGCTGCTGCACATATACGGCACGCTCGTGGGCGAGACGCTTCTTCACGGAGGGCTTGTCAAACTGCTGACGCGAACGGAGTTCCTTCAGCGCACCGGTCTTTTCAAACTTACGCTTGAACTTTTTCAGAGCTCTCTCGATGTTCTCACCTTCTTTTACAGGTACTACAATCATCTGTTTTTTGTTAATTGGTTAGTAGATATGGTTCACTTTTGCCTTTTGAGCGGCGCAAAATTACACATACTTTTCGAGTTGGCAAAGCTTTTTTCTTAATTTTTCTGAAAAAGGCACTCCGATGAGGCGGAAAGGCGCCGCGCACCGCTCCGTTTTCCACACGCGCCGAAAGCGGGAGACCAATGCCTATATATATAAATAAGGTATAAGGCGCGCGTCACATTACCCCGCCTCTTTCTCCGATACAGATTCGCCCGACGCAACGAATCTTGCACGGTGCACAGCCTGACGCACCACAGTCCGACACGTGTCGCACCACGTTGCGACGGACGTCGCAGCGTGGTGCGTTTTTTGAAGGAACGCGGTTCGTGTTTGGTAGGCTTTGCGTTTCTTGTCATCCTTCCTCCATAATGTCGTTCTTCAACGCCCGACGTTGCCGCTTCTTCCCACGTTTGTGGGTGTTGAAGAAGAATCTCTAAGAGGACTTCCGATGTTCCCCACTCCCCCTTCATTTTTCTCTCTTCATTCTTTGTTCTTCCAGTTTGTCGAGGGAGAAAGCAGGAAGCATCATAAAAGCGAGTCGCCAAATCTTCAGTGTTTTCATACACTACACCTTTTTATTTGTTTGTATTTCGTTTATCAGTTGGTATGTTTCCCTGATTGTCTTTATGTCCGTTGGTATAACGTAATTACGGCCTTCTGCTGCGGCGACAAAATCATCTATTTCCTTGAAATAGCCTTGAGAATATATTTGATTGTTCGCCAATATGGGGACGAAATTGTTTCGCTGACAAAGGATTTCTTTTGTTTCATGATGGGTATGCAGTTTCTCCACTGGGATGCCGAAGACGGTGGAGTAAGTAGGTGTAAAGGTAAGTTTCTCCATTTGCGAGAGATGATAGATGCCTGACTTTGTGCAGATTTTCAATGTTTCCTCTGCTGCAATCCATGTATTGGATGTGGAAAGTTCCAGTGTACCAACGATGTGCGGATGCTGGAGCATGAGGAGGTAAGAGTCCTTTGCGACCCGACGGCAGACGAGGATTTCTGGTTTTCCAAATAGGAAGCAAACGAGGTCTAGGGGGTGGATGTAGAGGTCAAGCAAGGCATCACCCTCTGGATAAGCACCAGTGAGATAATGCAAGTCGTAACTGATTGGATGCTCTTTACGCAGTTTTTTCTGAAGGATTTGCACGGCAGGGGCATGACGTTTTTGAAGGCCTACCATTGCAACGGGGGAACCATATTGCTGCTGCAGGGCAATGAGGGTATCGAGTTCTTCAAGTGTCTGGCAAGGCGGTTTCTCAATGAAGAGTGACTTTCCGCTTTGGAGGACTTGCGAGGCAATGGAGAAATGAGACAATGGGGAGGCAGAAACGAATACGCCTTTGATGGTTTCGTCGCTCAGAATCTCGTCGAGCGAGGTCGTGGCTTTCACACCAGGAAACTTCTGCTCTATTAGCCGGGCCTTTCGCTCCGACGTGACGCAGATGTACTTCAACGGCACACCAAGATAATGAAGAACGGGATAGAGATTGGCCAGCGAGTGCTGTCCCATGCCCACGAAGGCATAAGAATATTGGTACGTTTGGCAAAGGTAATGCTCCGTGCGCATCCGCTTGTATCGGTTGATGAGTGCCTGTATCATTGTATCGCTTTTAGATGTTTTCGATATGTCTGCTTAGGGTCTGCCGTCCATTGATATTGGCCGTAGAACTTCTCTATGAGCCATTTAGGCAGTAGCTTCTCGAAGTTGCGCACGAGTATGATGTCGTACTTGCGGTGGAAGTTGATCCAGCAGCCGTTGCAGTCTTTGGAATAAAGACACTGAGTCTGGCAGGCCGATGTTCCGTTGAAGATCTCGTCCAAAGATAGCTCATGAATATTCCCCAGCAGCACGTCAAGGTTCTGGCAGAGTGGAACGTCACCGTTACTATGCAGCACGAGACAACTCATGATGCTTTGGCAGCGTAGCCGAAGATGGCCGTTTCGCCATTTGTCATAGAGTGCTACGAAGTCGTAATTTTCCTGCGTATCGTGGATGTTTTGGGGTATCTGCTTCACGAAATCCGATGCAGTCAGCAGTTCACTCGTCGTGTCGAAGAAAGCCATTGTTCCGTAGATGCCAATGCGAATGTCTATGCCGTAATGCTTGGCAACATCTATCACATACGCCATATCTTCGAATGTATTCCAAGGAGAAAGACAGAACATCAGCGACATGGGCACTTCATCTTTTAGCGCTTCCACCACCTCAATCACCCGGTCGTAGCCGTCGCGACCCCGCATCTGCTGGTAAGTCTCGCGGCCACCATCGAGCGAGACATACAAATGCCGTGGGTGATAGCGACGGACGGCATCTATAACACGACGGGGCGCGAGACAGTTTGACAGCAGCGTGTAGTTAGGGTGATTCTCTTGAAACCATGCCATGATTTCATCAGCCTGGGGATGCAAGATGAATTCGCCGCCCTCCAGTCCTACGGTAGTTCTCCGCGTCACACATCGGCTCTGCATGATTCGCTGAATATCTTCGAGCGAAAGATGCTCCACAGGACGCTTCTGCCAGATGTTGCAGTGCTTGCACCGTGACTGACACGCCGTAGTCGAGTAAATCATCAGTTGCGATAGTCGCTTGTGGCGTGACCGCATGATGTTGTTCAGATAGAGTAGCCCATTATAGGCGTAATCATAAATTGAATACATAAAAATTGGTTGCAGTTTCTATCTATATAGTCTAGAACTGCAACCAATGACTGCACGGGACGAATGATTATTTCTTCAGTTTATCCTTGCTTTCAAGATATTTCGTGAACGTCTCCCACTGCTCTGCTCGTTTAGCACGGTTGGCCTGCACACGCTCGTCATTGATGAACTGCGGGGGATAGCAGTCGTAAAGGTAGTAGTGACCGTTGTCGATAACCTCGCCGTCAATCTTTCCACAGCAGAGTACGAGATCATCGAAGAACTGGCTACAAATGAGACCTACTAAAGTGGCACCGCCAGAGAAGAGATATTCGCCACCCAGATAGAAATCAACACTGGCAAGCAATGGGATTTTTTCTCGTAGTGGTGACCTCGTGTCGCGGCGCTCGGCTTTGCCGCTTGGCTCGTTCAAGAACTTGATTTCGCGGGTGGTGACATTGAACCATTCAATATCATCCTCAGTGAAAAGGACACTTTGCGCATCACCGATTGAGCACGTTCCTGATTCGCTGAGACCACAGGCATAGAGTGTGGCTTTTTCTACAGGGTCAGTCGTAAAGGGCTTCTCGGGCTCGTAACCATCAAGACTGCAAGCAGTCATCGTCATTGTGCCGGCAATGGCTATCGCCATCATCCTGGCGAGGGAAGTGTAACGTTTCATATTCTTCAGCGTTAAAAAGTTTGGCATCTCTATTAGTATAGTCCTTTGAATCATGAAAAGACTGCATGGCTACCACGTGAATCTGATGCCTAAGGGCAATGAGAAGGTGAACGGATGCTCTGTGCGGTAGGTCTCAATATCTGTATTCATCGGGATATAGTATTGCAGGCTTGGCTCCGCGAAGAAGCCGACGTTGGGCGTCAGGTGGATTTGCAGGCCGAGACCGAAGGTGGTGGAGAACTGCCACGGGGCGCGGATGGTGGTCTTGTCGGTAGCCTCATACAGACCATTCACATAGAAGTCGGAGCGGACGGTGGAGTGGACGGGGATTTCGGTTGTCAGACCGGCGCTGCCGTAGATGCCCCATCGTTTTCCGCTATACATATTATATATACCCTTCATGGGGATGCCGAGGTAGTGGATGGCCTGCTGCTCGCGGATGGTATTGCCGTCGGCTCCCATCTCGAAGTCGGAGGTCAGGCGGTTGTATTGCAGACCGCTCTCGACAGCCCAGCGCGGTGTAAGTTGATACTTCAAGGCCAACGACCAAGTGACAGGCATCTGATGGTGGCTCGTGCGCAGAATCTTGTCCTCGCCTGGGCGGTTGGCATTATTCAGGGCGATGCGCATGATGAAGCTGCGGGTCTTGTCGCTCACAGCATCGGGATTGTTGGCCAGATAGACTGCGTAGTCCGACCAGTTGTCAATACTGCTCGGGATGGTCGGGCTTGGGGAAGGTTCAGGCAGAGACTGGGCATCTGACGACGCGGGCTTATAACTGAACGGCTGGTTATAGCGGTTCTGCTCGTCGAACTGTCCTGCGTATGCCAGTTGCAACGACCATTTTCCCTCAGTATGCTTTGTCACGGACTCGTCGGGGCGCAGGCGGGCGATGTCGTAAGACGGCAGCACAGGCTTATTTATATGCTCCGTCGTATCTGTAGCCACAGAGTCTGGAACAGTCTGCTCTTGTGCAATTATATGATTCAATGTGTCTGTCGTGATGGAGTCCACAGCCTGAGCGATGTAGTTTTGCAATGTGTCAGCGGTGACGATAGGCACACGATTCACGGGTATATGGATAGTCATAGGCTCATGCGGATGCTCCGTCGGAGATTCTTTCGGCGCATCTTCCTGCTTTGCCACTACTGGCTTATCATCTATTATTGCAGTCGTTTCGTCTTTTCTAAGGAGGAAGAAGGTGATAGGAACGAGTAGCAGCAACAGCACGGCAGCCCAATACTGCTGCATCATCTTGCGGAGCATCTTCTTAGCCCGTGCCAATTGCGAAGACGACGAATGTGGCTCGATGCCCAACATTTCAGCAATCTCTCTGTGCGAAAGACCCTCAAAGACGGACAGTCGGAATACCTTGCCATATCCCTCCGGCAACTTGTCTATCAACTTCACCACTTCTTCCAATGGAACACCTTTCACAGTGGTTTCTTCATTGGAAGCGGTCAACGACTCCGCTTCTTCCAGTGGAACGAAAGAGATACTTTTCAGATGGTCTTTATATTTCGAAGCTACGTTTCGCGTTATCGACATCATCCACGACTCGGCCTTACGAGTGTCGCGCAGACGGTCAAACGAAGTGAAGATAATCACAAAGGCATCGTGCAACACATCGTCCACCGCCTGTTCGTCACTGACATAGCGTCGGCATACACCCCTCATCCTATGGGCGTATGCCTTGTACAGTTCTCCGAGCGCATCAGCATCGCCCTCTCTGCACCGTGCTATCAACCGTGCTATCTCCATCGAAAACATAACATCTCTATTTATATAGTCCTACAACGGAGAAAAAGACTGCACGGGAATAACAATTTTTTTATCTTATAAGAAAAATCAACAATAATCTATACAGACAGAATGTTTGATTTTTGTTGATGTGGCTCCGATGATAATGAGCTTTTGTTTGCTGACTGTCTATACATTGAAACGGGACCACTGAGACTATGCTCTGAACAGGTTTTCCGATGTGATGGTATTTGCATGGTCAGGGGCTAAAGAATGCTCCGAAAAAACGTGCCACAGTCCGACACGTGTCGCACCACGGTGCGAAAGGCAACGCACCACGCTGCGACGGGCGTCGCAACGTGGTGCGTTTTCAGTATCTTCTCGGACGGGATATCAGAGATTGGGATTGATCTTGCTCCACTCGCTGATGGGAGGCACGATGGAGAGCGTCACCAGTTCGTCGCGCATCTTGCACAGGTGCTCGTAGCTGGCATCCAGTTTGGCGTTCTCTTCGGGAGTTCCCACGGGCACCTTGTAGGTGCAACCGTTCTGGTCGAGGGTGGTGTCCATGGCCATCATGATGTGGTCATACTTGTCGGTCTTTACATATGTTCCTGCGGGGTATGCGAACTTCTTGCCGCCCATTACGCTGGCAATCATTTCGACCGAAAGCAGTGAGGGGCTCTGGAAGCTGGAACGTCCGCGCAGCTTGATGATGGCTGCTCCGCCCTGGGTGACAGCCTTCTTCATCTCTTCCCACTCTTCTGCGGGGAATTCGGGTGTGCCGATGATTTCGGTGAGGGGCTTTCCAGCAATCTTGACGGCGCTGCCGAAGACTGCCATCTGCTCGCCGTGTCCGCCAAATGTATGTGCGCCGGTCACCTGATTCTGCATTACACCGAACTTCTTGGCCAGTGCGCTCTGCAGACGGGTGCTGTCGAGGGCTGCCAGCGTTGTCACCTGTCCGGGCTTCAATCCGCTGTAAAGCAGGGTTACGAGACCCGTGAGGTCGGCGGGATTGAAGATGATTACGACGTGCTTCACGTCGGGGCAGTAGGTCTTGATGTTCTTGCCCAGCTCTTCAGCGATTTTGCAGTTTCCGGCCAGCAGGTCCTCGCGTGTCATGCCCTCCTTACGGGGTGCACCACCGCTGGAGATGATGTACTTGGCGTCTGTGAAAGCCTCGGCCACATCGGTGGTAGCCGTGATGACAGCGTCGCAGAAACCGCTCTGGCGCATTTCCTCGGCCACGCCTTCGGGCGAGAATACGTCGTAGAGACAGATATTAGAAGTTAAGCCCATCATGAGGGCCGACTGTACCATGTTGGAGCCAATCATGCCGGCTGCACCAACAATCACCAGTTTCTCGTCAGTTAAAAAAGCCATAGTTGATTTTGTTTATTTTATTTGGTTTTACATCTTTCCAGTAGGCAAAATTAGAAAAAAAACATTTCACGACCAAGGGTTGCGGAAAATTATTTTCTGTACGACCGAGGAAAGTGGACATTTGGGGATATTCGAGCGACGAAGAGGACTATTCCTGCGGCTCCACTTTCACTCCGCAATAGGGACAGAAGTGTGCCTTGTCGTCGAGAGGCGAGCCGCATTCCTTGCATTTCTTCTTCTTTTTCATGCTCTCGAGGTTGTGGTCGTGGATGAACTGCGCACTCACGATACCTGTCGGCACGGCCATGATGGTATATCCCAGCAGCATGACGATGGCGCTGAGGAATCGTCCAACGGGTGTCACAGGGGCTATGTCGCCATATCCCACGGTGGTCATCGTCACCACGGCCCAATAGATGCTCGACGGAATATCGGTGAACTGCGTGCCGGGCTGCTGACCCTCGACCATATACATCAACGTGCCCAGCGAGATGACCATGATGACCACGAAGAGGAAAAAGACGAATATCTTCCGGCTACTGAGCTGCAGCGAGCGCATCAGTTTGTCGCCCTCCTCCAGGAAACTGAAGAGTTTGAACACGCGGAACACACGTATGAGACGGAAGGTACGCACAATCATCAGATAGCGCATCGGTCCGAAAATCCATCCGACATAGAGAGGCAGCGTGCTCAGCAAATCGACGATGCCGAAGAAACTGAAGACGTAGTCTCTGCGTCGCGGCGAACAATAGAGGCGGCACAGATATTCGAGCGAGAAGAAGAACGTGAAGACGTATTCCAGCACAGTGAAGATGGTCTTGGCCAACGGCGGCAGACCCGGCATGCTCTCCACGATGACGAGCAGGATGCTGGCTACGATGGTCCACAGCAGCACCACGTCGAAGAGTTTTCCCAGACGTGTGTCGCTCTGGAAGATGATGATATAGAGACGGTTCCTCAGTGCCTCGTTATGCATTAAGGTACGCCAGGCGCCCTTCATTCTTTGAAGCAGTTTCATGGTATTTTCCCCTATTAAGTTTGTGTTTTTGTCTTAAGTAAACAATGTATTTTCTATGATATGTCCCATTTGCCAAACGCAGCGAATCTCCAGTTTCTCGTCCATGATCATGATGTCGGCATCCTTTCCGCGCGCCAATGCCCCTTTGCGGTTTTGCACGCCCATGATGTGCGCCGGTGTCTCGCTGGCCATTCGCACAGCATCTTCCAGCGGCACCTCGGCTTGCTGCACCATCGTTCGGATGAGGCGGTCTGTAGTGGCAATGGAGCCTGCCAACGCCGAGCGGTCGCTCAACTTGGCCACACCATCCTCGACGATGACACGTGGATCGAAGGCTTTTGCATCCTGTGACGCGGCTGCCACGGCCAGTGCGTCGCTCACCAGGGCCATGCGCTCCACACCTTTTATCTTGTAGGCCATGCGCAGGATGGTGGGCGGCACGTGGATTCCGTCTGCGATGCACTCGATGGTCATGTCGTCCAGCAGGTAGATGCTCTCCACGGTGCCCTCATATTTATAGCCTTGCTTATTGTGGAAACCGGGCATAGCGTTGTAGAAGTGTGTCACGTGGGTGTAGCCCGATTCGTAGGCAGCCTTTACGTCGCTGTATTCGGCATTGGTATGTGCTATGCTGGGCAGGATGCCCCTCTCCGAGCAAAACTTTCCGAACTGCAGTGCACCGGGCAACTCAGGGGCGGCATCCCAGCGTGCCAGGCATTGTGCGCGTTCCACGATGGGAATATACTCGTTGGGGTCGGGATTCTTTATCCAGCTCATCACCTGCGCCCCCGCCTTGTTGGGGTTCAGGTAGTGTCCTTCGAGATGCAGTCCGAGTATGGGGCTGTTCTTCTCAGCCATGAGCTTTTCGCAGGTGTCCACAGCGTGGTATATCATGTCCACCGTGCTGCTGCTCAGTGTGGGAAATATGCTGGTGGTTCCGTGCTTGGCATGCGCGGCAACGGCTGTGCGGTAAGCTTCCTCGGTACCTTCCTGAAAGTCGCGTCCGCCGCCGCCGTGCACGTGCATCTCCACTCCTCCGGGGAGCACATACATTCCCTTGGCGTCAATCAGTTCTGCTCCGATGACGGCCAAGTCGCAGTTCGTGACTTCCAGTATCTTGTTGTCGCGTATGATTACGCTTCCGTCCTTCAGCCACCCTTGCGGTGTCAGTATGCGTCCGTTGATGATTTGTGTGAGCATATTTCTCAGTATCTTTGCAATCTGTGTTTATTTTGTCATGCTGTATACGACATCCATCACCTTGCGACCTATCTCGTCGGCAGCCTCCATCGTGCTGGCCTCGCTGTAAACGCGGATGATGGGTTCGGTATTGCTCTTGCGCAGGTGTACCCACTTGTCGGGGAAGTCAATCTTCACGCCGTCGATGTCGTTCACCTCCTGGTCGGCATAGAGTTCCTTCACTTTCCTGAGGATGGCGTCCACGTCGGTGTCGGGTGTCAGGTCGATGCGGTTTTTGGCGATGAAGTAAGGCGGATAGGTTGCGCGCAGCTGGCTGGTGGTGAGGCCCGTCTTGGCCAGATAGGTCAGGATGAGGGCGATGCCCACGAGTGCGTCGCGGCCATAGTGTGCAGCCGGATAGATGACTCCGCCGTTGCCCTCACCGCCGATTACGGCATTTGTCTCTTTCATCTTGGTCACCACGTTCACCTCGCCCACGGCAGCGGCATTGTACTGCTGACCATATTTGCGTGTCACGTCGCGCAGTGCGCGGGTGCTGCTCAGGTTGCTCACGGTGTTGCCGGGGGTGTGCTGCAGGATATAGTCGGCCACGGTCACCAGGGTGTATTCCTCGCCATACATGGTGCCGTCTTCGCAGAAGAGTGCCAGTCGGTCCACGTCGGGGTCTACGACGAAGGCTATGTCATGTCCGCCCTGCTGCATCACGGCCTTGATATCGCCCAGGTTCTTTTCCAGCGGTTCGGGGTTGTGCTGGAAGTTTCCCGTGGGCTCGGTGTATAGGCCCGTGACGTGTTTCACACCCAATTGTTCGAAGAGTTTGGGCAGAATCACACCGCCCACACTGTTCACCGAGTCGAAGGCTACGCGGAAATCGGCCTTGCGGATGGCCTCTGCGTCAACGAGCGGAAGCCCCAGGACGAGGTCGATGTGTTTCTGGTCGTACGTGTCATCCTCGCGATAGGAGCCGAGATGGTCTACGTCGGCATACTCGAAGTCCTCGGCTGCAGCTATGCGCAGCACCTCGTTGCCCTGCTGTGCGTTGAGGAATTCTCCGTCGGCGTTGAGCAGTTTCAGCGCGTTCCACTGGCGCGGATTGTGGCTGGCGGTGATGATGATGCCGCCGGCAGCGCCCTCCATGGCGACAGCCACTTCGGTGGTGGGCGTAGTGGCAAGGCCGATGTTCACCACATCGAAGCCCATGCCCATCAGCGTGCCGCATACCACGTTCTTCACCATCTCGCCCGAGATGCGTGCGTCGCGGCCCACTACAATTTTGTTCGACTGGTTCTGCCCCTCGCGACGGATGAGCGTGGCGTAGGCCGACGTGAATTTCACGATGTCGAGGGGATTCAGGGTATCGCCGGCGCGGCCGCCTATGGTACCGCGAATGCCGGAAATGGATTTAATCAATGTCATCGTTAATGTCTCTTTTTCTATTTGGTGTTGCAAAATTACAAACAAATCGTGTACTACACTTCCGTAAAATAACATTTTACTTCTGCAAAATTACAAATAACTGCGTGAAAAGCCAAATCAAATTCCACTTTTCGAACGCGAAAACAGCCCGACAGAGCGCAGAGGACAACCGATTCGGACTAAAGAACAGGAGAAACGCAGCGTGTAATATAATCGGAAGATTGGGCATTTTCCGCCACTGAGAGAGGCTCCGAAAACGGGCGTGAGGAAGTGTGAGAATCGGTGCGCTTGGCTGCGCTGAAGTGAAGAGCAGGAAAAGGCGAAAATCTAAGCCCTTGATTTCCAATATCCGCAAATTTTGCATGCCGTTCGTCTCCACCGAAATTTTCCCGCAAAATCACGCTGCAAGCGAAAACGCACCGTGGTGCGACGGGCTTCGCAACGTGGTGCGTCATACGTCGGAACACGCCGCGACGGTCCGTTTTCGGTCTTGCGCAGAAAGCCGCAGCAAAATATGTAATGATTATTTGTGCGCACATGGACGCATCCACGCTCGCGCGATACAAGACACTCCACAAGTGCAAAAAGAACAGCAAAATGGTAGGATATAATCGTCAGCGATAGGACAAAATAGGCGAAAACGGCTCAAAAATTGAACTTTTCATAGGATATTTGTTTCGCATCTCGCCAGAATGCCATACCTTTGCCGCCGATTTGAGAAAAATATATTTAGTGATGAACAAAAAGACAATGATTTGTGCCTTTGTGGCACTGATGACAACCCCGGCAATGGCCGGCGGCCTTCTGACCAACACCAACTTGAACGCTTCATTCCTGCGACAGATGAGCCAGGACGGCATCATCGACATCACCGGAATCTACGCCAACCCTGCGGGCACCGCTTTCCTCGCCCCCGGTTTCCACATGAGCCTGAACGCACAGAACGCCAAGCAAAGCCGCGACATCACCACGTCGTTCCCCCTCTTTGCATATAACAGAAACAACCCACAGGCCACCCACCGCTACGAGGGCGATGCGCTGGCTCCCATCATCCCGTCGATACATCTGTCGTACAACTGGGCAGAGCGCTGGAGTGTGAATGCATCGTTCGGACTGACGGGCGGCGGCGGAAAGTGTGAGTTCGACGACGGCCTCGGCTCTTTCGAAGCACTCTATGCCGGACAGATTTATTCGGGCGTAATCGGCACACTTATAGGAAATGGTATTTCTCCAGAAATGGCTCCGGGGCTCTACAAAGGCTACGAACTGGACGCCTATATGAAAGGTAATTCCTATCAGTTCAGCCTGACGCTGGGTTCCACCTATCGTATCCTCGACAACCTGTCGGCCTTCCTGGGCATACGCGGCATATACGGCACCAACAACTATCAGGGTTACGTGCGCGACGTGGTGGCATACTACCAGTTGCCGGGCCAGCCTGAGGCTAGCATGCCGCTCAAGGATCAGGAACTCCTGATGGATGCCGACCAGACCGGCATTACGGCACAGCCCATCATCGGCATGGACTGGCGCGTGAACGACCGTTGGAACGTGGCATTCAAATATGATATGCCCACCAAACTGACGCTGAAGAACTCCACCGAGATGAACGAGTTCACGGCACAAACCGCCCAAGGGAACGAGACACTGGCTCAGTTCCGCGACGGACACCACTACCGCGAAGACGTGCCTGCCATACTGGCCGTGGGTGTACAATATAAGCCTTTCGAGACACTGCGCGTGTCGGGCGGATGGCACTACTACTTCGACAAGCAATCGAAGAAAGAGGGTGACAAGCAGGACCTCATCGACGGAGGAACCATGGAATTCTCGGCAGGTGCCGAATACGACGTGACCAGCTGGCTCACCCTGAGCGGATCCTGGCAGTGGACACATTACAACGTGAGCGACGCCTTCATGAACGACCTCAGCTTCAACGTGAGCAGTAACGCCATCGGCATGGGCTTCCGCGTGAACGCTTCGGAACGTTGCAGCATCGACTTCGGATACATGCACAACTTCTATCACACACGCGACGTGGAGACACAGACCGCAGCCGGTGTGAAGGCCGACCACTACTACCGCCGCAACCGTGTGCTGGGTGTAGGCCTGAACATGAAGTTCTGAGAAACCACACAGACCAATTCTATATAAGCCCGAGTGAGGTTCGGGATAAAAAACGAGCGGGGCACGCTGAAATATCAGGTGCCCCGCTCGCTGTGTTTTCTAAGAATCTTTTCGATTTGCTTTACGCCAAGATGAATCAGAGTTTAACCATCTTGAGTATGGCGATGGCGTCTTCGTCCTTTGCAGCAGCTTCCTTGCGCAAATCACTCAGGACTTCGTCACCGTCGTTCTCGTTGGTCACCGCCTTCTGAAAGAGGCTTTTAGCCTTCGCCATGTCCTGTTTCACGCCCTTACCCTTCATATAGCACTTGCCGAGTGCCAGCTGTGCCTCGGCGTTGTCCTGATTGGCAGACAGTGTGAAATACTTGACGGCTTCGGCACGATTCTTCTCCACACCCTCGCCGTTCTTGTAGCACTTCCCTACTTCGTACTGCGACTTGGCATGGTTCTGCTTGGCAGCTTCGGAATACCAGTGGAAGGCTGTCTCATCGTTTTCCTTGACACCCAGGCCTTTGTCATAGCATTTGCCCAGACGGTACTGGGCCTTCTTATGACCTTTTCCGGCAGCATATTGCAACTTGGGAAGAGCCTTTGTGTAGTTCTTGGCATCGTACAGCGCCTTGCCTTCGGCATAGGATTTCTCGATGTCTTGCGCTCCGACGACAGTGCACAGGAGCAGGGCGATGGTTGTCAGTAAGGTTCTCATGCTTTGTTCTCGGTTTTGAAGTTTTGCGCGGCAAAGATAGGAAGAAAATCGGCATTCCAACGAATAATGGAAGAAAAAAAGACTTTTTTTAGGATTTTTAACCAGAATCGGGAGGTGAAGTCTGTCACTACAAAATTGTGAGGCGCATTCGAGGGCAGAAAACGCACTGTGGTGCGACGGACGTCGCCGCTCGGCTTTGCCGCTTCTGCCCACGTTAGTGGGTGTTGAAGAACATGCTGCGACAGGCAACGCACCGTGCTGCGACAGGCGTCGCAGCACGGTGCGCAAAAATGAGCACTTCGAGAGGATTGCCCGACTCGCGGAATGAGGCGGTCCAGAGACGAAGAAGGGGATGTGCCAGTTTCGGCGCATCCCCACTCCTGTTTCGATAGCAGAAAATTATTTCAGTGTGAAGCTGACCTCGCAGGGCAGGTTGTCCGAAGCATTGCCTACCAACGCCTTGAATTCACCAGCCTCGGCCTTCCAGTCGTTACTTTCCTCGTCCCAGAAACTCAGGGCGCGGCCATTGATGCTGAGTGTGACATCGCGACTCTCGCCGGCAGCGAGCTTCACCTTCTGGAAAGCCTTCAACTCCTTCACGGGGCGCTCCACGCTGCACTCTACGTCGCTGATGTAAAGCTGCACCACTTCGGAGCCCTCACGGTCGCCGGTGTTCGTGACGTTCACGGTGAACGAGATGTTTCCGTCGGTCGTAGCCTTCTTGTCGGCACGCAGGTTGTTAATCTCAAATGTTGTATAGCTGAGTCCGTGTCCGAAGGCGAAGGTGGGGTTGGTCTGGTTCTTGTCGGCCCATCGGTAGCCCACGTAGATGCCTTCCTTGTACTCTTCGTCGATGATTCCCGTGCCTTCACGCCATACACCAGGGAAGGCGTCGAGCGCGTGTGCACCCACTTCCTGGAGACTCTTGGGCCATGTGAAGGGCAGCTTGCCGCTGGGGTTCACGTCGCCCACCAGTACACTGGCCAGCGCGCGTCCTGCCTCGCTGCCGATGAACCATCCCTGTACGATGGCCGGCACCTGATCCTTCCAAGGCATCGTCACGGCGTTACCCGAGATGTTCACGTAGATGGTCTTCGGGTTGGCCTGTGCGAGTGCTACGATGAGGTCGTCCTGATTGTAGGGCAGGTCCATCGTCTTGCGGTCGTGCCCCTCACAATCTTGATAGTCGCTCTTGTTCAGACCACCGAAGATGACCACGTAGTCTGCACCGGCAGCTTTCTCCACGGCCTCGGCGATGAGTTCCTCAGGCGAGCGGCTGTCGTTCAGGTCCTGACCTGTGGTCACGCCGTTGTAGTTTCCACCGACATCGCCCACATAGCCACGTGCATAATCCACTTCGACACTACCGCCGAGACGGTCCTGCAGACCCTGGAGAGGAGAAATCTCGTGCTGCGCTTTCAGACTGCTGGAACCACCGCCCACGGTCATCATCTTGATGGCGTTCTCGCCCACCACCAGGATGCGTTTGGCGTTGCTGATGTCGATGGGAAGCACATTACCCTCGTTGCGCAACAGGACAATTCCCTCTTGAGCAATCTGCTGTGCTGCTTCGTAGTGGGCATCGGAACAGAGGGCGCCGTAGGGACGTTCCTTGTTCATATTGGTGCGGAAGAAGAGTCGAAGCACGCGGCGTACCTTATCGTCGAGTTCTTCGGTGCCATATTGACCTTCGTTGATGGCCCGCTCATACTGGCGCGAGAGATAGTAGTTCTCGTAAGCGTTCGTGGCGCCCATCGTGAGTCCGTCGGTCCACGTACCGAATTCCATGTCGAGACCATTCTTGACAGCCTGGTCCAGGTCGTGTGTGCCGCCCCAGTCGCTCACCACCACGCCGTCGAAGCCCCAGTCGGTCTTCAGAATCTGGTTCAGGGTGTACTGGTTGTGGCAGTTGTGCTGGTCCTTATAGAGGTTATAGGCGCCCATGATGCCCCATGCGTGACCTTCCTTGACGGCGGCCTCGAATGCGGGCAGATAGATCTCGTGGAGTGCACGGTCGCTGACGATGACGTTCACCTGATGACGATATTCCTCGTCGTTGTTCAGGCAGTAGTGCTTCACACACGAAGCCACGCCCAGCGCCTGCATTCCCTGCACGTAGGGAACCACCATGCGGCTGCTCAGGTAGGGGTCTTCGCCCAGATACTCGAAGTTGCGGCCGCCCAGCGGAGTACGATAGATGTTCACACCCGGGCCCAGAATCATGTTTTTGTTGCGATAGAGGGCTTCTTCGCCCAGACTATGACCGTAGAGACGGCTCAGGTCGGGGTTCCACGTAGCAGCCAGACACGTCAGTGCGGGGAAGGCCACGCACGAGTCGTTGGTCTGTCCTGCCTGCTCCCATTCGTCCCAGAGCACGTCGGGGCGCACTCCGTGAGGGCCGTCGTCGGTCCAGAAGTCAGGCAGTCCGAGGCGTTTCACACCTGCGCTCGAGAACTTGCTCTGCGCATGAATCACGTTGATTTTTTCTGTGAGCGTCATGCGTTGCAATGCATCCTCCACGCGCTCCTCAATGTCCTTCGTGGTGTCCAGATAGACCGGTTTCGTCGTGTCTTCGGCACCGCCGCTCTTGCAGCCCGCCAGCGTGAGCGCCAGTGGCAGAACGGCCCATAAGTACTTCTTCACTTTCATTTCGCTTATTTATTATATATGTATTCCTCTCCACCGCCCGAAAAAAGACAAAACCCTGAAAGTGAAACAACAGGATATTGTCACTTTCAGGGCATCGTCAAGTTCTCTCTTTCTCTCTCTTTTTGTAGCGGGAAAGGGACTTGAACCCTTGACCTTCGGATTATGAATCCGACGCTCTAACCAGCTGAGCTATCCCGCCATCGCACGTTTGCGGATGCAAAGGTAGAGACTTTTTTCCGTTCATACAAGTAAATTGAGAAGTTTTTTTCGCGTCCCATCTGAACACGCCATGTTCCACAGCGGAGCGAAGATGAGGTAAAATGTCCTGAAAAAGGAAGATTTAGATTCATCACGTCCTGCCGAAGGTATCGACAGACGATGTGAGGAAGTGTGAGAATGGATGCGACTGGCTGCGACATGGTGTGGGCTGAGATTCGACGAAATTGCAAACACTTGATTATCAGTGTTCGCAAATTTTGCATTTCACCTCTCGTCCCCAAGAAATACGCTCCGGAAAGCGTTCTTGAGAAAAACGCACCGTGGTGCGACAGCCTTCGCAACGTGGTGCGTCGGTCTGCGAAGCGTGCCGCGACAGCCGTAAAACTATTCTTCGCAGAAAATCGCTTCAAAAAGTGTCAGAATAATTTCCCCACATCAGCATCTCCCACAACTACGTCATTCGAGAGATTCGGACGGCATTTTTCGGTCTATTGCTTGCAGAATCGGCAAAATCGGCGTACCTTTACACCCAAATATGCCCGTCACAGACCCGTAGGGTCTCGGACGAGGCTTCGGCACAGAACAATGAACGTAACAGAAATACTGCAAACGAGGAAGGGCACAGCCTTCTCGTACGAAGTGCTCCCGCCCCTGAAAGGCACGGGCACCGAGGTCCTCTTCCAGACCATAGAGCGTCTCGCCGAGTTTCAGCCGCGCTACGTGAACATCACCACGCACCGCAGCGAGTTTGTCTATCGCGAACTGGAGAACGGACTGATGCAGCGGCAGTCGGTGCGCCGACGCCCGGGCACCATCGCCATAGCCGCGGCCATTAAGCACAAGTACGGTATGCACGTGGTGCCGCACATCGTATGCAGCGGCAACAATCGCGAGGACCTGGAGTACATGCTCCTCGACCTGCAGTTTCTGGGTGTGAGCGACTTGCTGGTGCTGCGCGGCGACAAAGCCAAGGAAGACAGCTCGTTCCGCGCCACCGGAAACGGACCCCGTCATGCTACGGAGCTCATTGAGCAGATAAACCGCTTCAACCACGGCGAGTTCTACGACGGCACTCCTATCAAGGTGCCGGGCACACCCTTCGAGTTCGGCGTAGCTTGCTATCCCGAGAAACACGAGGAGGCCGCCAATCTGGAGAGTGACCTGGCAGTGCTGAAACGCAAGGTGGAGATGGGTGCCGGCTACGCCGTGACGCAGCTCTTCTACGACAACCGACGCTACCTCGACTTCGTGCGCCACGCACGGGAAGCGGGCATCGACGTGCCCATCATCCCAGGCATCAAACCGCTCACAAAGCTGAGCCAGCTGACGGTGGTGCCCAAGACATTCCACTGCGACCTGCCCGAAGAGCTCTACGCCGAGGCCTCGAAGTGCCGCACAGACGAGGAGGTGAAGCGCGTGGGCGTGGAATGGGGCGTGGAGCAGTGCCGGCAGTTGATTCGCGAGGGCGTGCCCAGCATCCACTTCTACAGCATGGGCGCCGTGGACAGCATCTGTCAGATTGCCAAACAGATATACTAAAGAAGGGAGCATGAAGTTTGCCGATGTCATAGGTCAGGAGGGTGTGAAGAGCCACCTGCTGCAGATGGTGCAGGAGGACCGCCTCCCACATGCACTGATGTTCTGCGGGCCACGCGGTGCAGGCAAATTGCCGCTGGCACTGGCCTTCGCAGGCTATCTGCTGTGCGAGAGCCCTTCGGAACGGGAGCGTTGCGGCGTGTGTCGCAGCTGCCAGATGTTCCAGGCATGGGCGCATCCCGACCTCCACTTCTCGTTTCCCGTCTATAAGAAGAAAGCCACCGACAACACCATCTCGGACGACTATCTGCCCCAGTGGCGCGAACAGCTGGGGCGCAACGTCTATTTCGGACTGGAGGAGTGGCTCAACGACATAAAGGCCGAGAACCAGCAAGTGGTGCACTACGTGGGCGAGAGTGACTCGCTGCAACGCAAACTGGCCCTGCGCGCCAGTCAGGGCGGGCGACGCGTGGTGGTGCTGTGGCTGCCGGAGCGCATGAAGACCGAGATGGCCAACAAACTGCTGAAGATCATCGAGGAACCTCCCACACGAACCCACTTCCTGCTGGTGAGCGAGGAGCCCGACATGGTGCTGGGAACCATCCAGAGCCGCGTACAGCGCATACAGGTGCCAGCCCTCAGCGAGAACGACATAGCCGAGGCACTGATGAGCCGATTCGCACTGCCCGAAAAAGAGGCACGCGACGCCGCCCACGTGGCACAGGGAAACTACACCACCGCTCTCGCACGACAGCAGCAGGGGAACGAGGAAGAGATGTTCTTCGAATTCTTCGTACAACTGATGCGCCTCAGCTATGGGAAACAGGTCCGCGACCTGAGAGACTGGGCAGAACGCGTCTCCGACCTCGGGCGCGAGCGACAGAAACGCCTGCTGGGCTATTGCCAGAGACTGCTGCGTGAGAACTTCATCTACAACTTCCACCGCCCTGAGATGACGTTCCAAACCACGGCCGAAAGCAACTTCAGCACACGCTTCTCGCCCTTCATCAACGAACGAAACGTAATCGGAATAATGGACGAACTATCTGACGCCCAGCGCGATATAGAACAGAACGTGAATGCGCGCATGGTGTTCTTTGACTTCGCCCTGAAAATGATAATACTGCTCAAACAGTAAACTATGGAGAAAAACTATACATGCGGCTGCGGCGGACGCGGCCTGTGCAGCAAAGGTGCCCACACCGGACACTACTGCCAGCTGAACACCTACGACTATCTGGCCGACATCCCGGGCAATACCGAGATGACCGACCTGGTGGAGGTGCAATTCAAGAACACACGCAAGGGATACTACCACAACAGCTACGGGCTGCCACTCGAAAAGGGCGACATTGTGGCTGTGGAAGCAAGCCCGGGCCACGACATAGGCACCGTGACACTGACCGGGAAACTCGTGCCGCTGCAAATGAGCAAAGCCAACCTGAAAAGCAACGAGGAGATAAGACGCATCTATCGGAAAGCACGGCCCGTGGACATGGAGAAATATGCCGAAGCAAAGGCACGCGAACACGAGACGATGATACGCAGCCGACAGATTGCAAAGGACTTGGGACTCGAGATGAAAATAGGCGATGTGGAGTATCAGGGCGACGGCAACAAAGCCATCTTCTATTACATTGCCGACGGACGAGTGGACTTCCGCCAACTCATTAAAGTGCTGGCCGAGGCATTCCGCGTACGCATCGAGATGAAACAAATCGGAGCGCGTCAGGAAGCAGGACGCATCGGTGGTTTCGGTCCCTGCGGCCGCGAGCTTTGCTGTGCCACATGGATGAAGAACTTCGTGAGCGTGGGCACCGGCGCAGCACGTTTCCAGAACCTCAGCCTCAATCCCCAGAAACTGGCAGGACAGTGCGCCAAGCTGAAATGCTGCATCAACTACGAAGTGGACCAATACATCGAAGCCAACTCACAACTGCCCAGCAAAGAGATTGTTCTCGAGAGCATGGACGGCGAATACTACTTCTTCAAGGCCGACATCCTGAGCCGCACTGTCACCTACTCCACCGACAAGCGTATCGCGGCCAACCTGGTGACCATATCTGCTGAACGTGCCAAGGAAATCATCACTATGAACCGCGCCGGCGACAAACCCGACTCACTGGAAGAAGGCGGACGCAGACAGCCCGAAAAGCCTGTGGACCTGGCAACACAGGAAGACTTGAACCGCTTCGACAAAAAGAAGAAAAAGAAGAAAAAGAAACACAAGCACAACGAGGGAGCAAAGCAAGACACAACCGCCAAGGCGAAGGAAGGTGAATAGAAAAATCGTATGCGTTGTACTACTCTGCCTGACGACGGCGTGCACAGAAGACACGCTCGTCCACTCATACAAGCCCATCAGTGACGAAGGATGGTGGCGCAACGACACACTTGTATATACGCTCCCTCCCCAATCCACCGACCTGCACTGCACCGCCTCGGTTGAAGTACGCATCAGCAATGCATTTGCCCTTCGAGAACTTTGGCTCGAAGTGGAGAAGAAAGTGGGCGAAAACAGCCAGAAAGATACCGTGATGTTTCGACTTGCCGATGAGAGTGAGAACCTCGACGGCGAAGGATTCAACCTGCTGCAATATGCACAAGAAGCCGGGCACATAGACCTGAAAGCAAACGAAGAAGCCTCGCTACGCATTCGTCATTTGATGGAACGCGAAATCATCCCACACATTTGCGAGGTGGGCATAAGGGTGGATAAGCAATGAACGGTATTATCGGCTCATACGATTGCGCCCAGCATCGATTCTCAAGAAGATAAACAGCAGAATCGTAAAACCCCATAACGACGAACCGCCATAACTGAAGAAAGGCAACGGGATGCCTATGACGGGCGTCAGACCGAGCACCATGCCGACATTGACGAACAGGTGGAAAAGGAAGATGCTCAGCACACAATATCCATAGACACGACCGAAGACACGCGGCTGACGCTCAGAAAGATAAATGAGTCGCAGGATGAGAATCAGAAAAAGCGTGAGCACAACTGCACAACCGAAGAATCCTTCTTCCTCACCCACAGTGCAGAAGATGAAGTCGGTGTCTTGCTCGGGCACATATTTCAACTTGGTCTGCGTGCCGTTCAGAAAGCCCTTTCCCCTTAGTCCACCCGAGCCGATGGCTATCTTGGCCTGAATGACGTTATAGCCTGCACCGCGTGGGTCGTCCTCCAATCCAAGCAACACACGGATACGGGTCTGCTGGTGAGGCTCCATCACATGATTCAGCACGAAGTCGGCCGAATAGTGAAAAGCCAGCGAGCCCAAAGCAAACATCGCAATATAGAAATAGGAAAGCAAACGATCACGAAGCGCAAGAAAGAGCAGATAGACAATCGTAAGCAGACAAACTGCGAGCTGAACCCACACGACATCGAAGGGTATGACAAAGCGAGAGAACAGAACGGCCAACAGCATAAAGCCAAGACCACCGAAAAGTACAGTGAAAGCGACCGAACGGCGCGAGGTGTATATCCACAACATGCAACCTGCCACAAGTTGAATGAACAGGAGCACAAGGAAGGGACCTGTGTGAATGGGTGAAGAAGCCCACAAGGGGAGGTCGGCAAAACGCACTCCCACCACGAAATACACTACGGCTGAAAGACCTGCGAAGAGTATGCTGCCAGGCATTCCCTCACGATAGAGCATCAGGAAGAAACTCATATATACGAGGGCCGAACCAGTTTCTTTCTGCAAGACGATAAGTGCCATGGGCAGCAGAAAGATGGCACAGGCAATGAGAAAATCACGAAGACGCGAGACATTGAAGCCATGCGTTCCCATCACACGAGCCACGCAAAGAGCGGTGGCAAACTTAGCAAACTCCGCTGGCTGAATGCTGAACGATCCTATCTTAATCCACGAAAGTGAACCTTTGATGTTGTGTGCCAGGAAAGGCGTAACGAACAACAAGACGATGAATCCCAAGTATAAAAGATACGAGAGCGACTCTATCAGACGGTCGTCAGTCATCAGGATGAGCATTCCCAATATGAGCGAACTGCCTATCCATACAATCTGCATACCTGAGCGAGTGGAGAAATCGAAGAAGTTGCCAGCCTGGTCAAAGTCGTACGTCGCACCGCACACACTCATCCAGCCCAGCCCGAGCAAGGCCATGTAGAGCAGAATCGTCACCCAGTCGACAGACCGTATGAGCCCGACTCTCTTCTGCGGATTATTGTTCTCGGCTGTCATAATCAAAGGGTGTATAAAGATGTCTATTCTCGAACTGCTCTGCCCGTGCCATGCTGGCTTCACTCAACTCGCCACGCAGATACTGCTCCATCATAAGCGCCCCGATGGGTACACCGAACGTAGCGCCGTAGTGTCCGTTCTCAACATATACACAGATGGCAATCTGAGGGTCGTCCATCGGTGCAAATCCCATGAAGACACTGTGGTCTTGGCCATGCGGATTCTGTGCCGTTCCCGTCTTACCACAGACTTCATACCAGGGGCTGATAGCTCCGCGACACGTTCCACCCAGCACAGCAGAGCGCATTCCCTGCACAACCACGTCGTAGTACTGCTGCTCTACCATCGTATATCGTTTCTTCGTATAGAGCGTGTCGAGTTCTTCATCCTGAATGTTCTTCACGACATGTGGCGTAATGAAGTAGCCACGATTGGCAATTGTAGCTCCCAGATTGGCAATCTGCAGCGGGGTCAGGTTTACTTCACCCTGCCCGATGGCGATACTGATGATGGAGAGTGCGTTCCACGATTGCTTGTATGCCTTGTCGTAGTATTGCGCATTGGGTATCATACCGCGCTTCTCTCCTGGGAGGTCCACGCCGAGCGGATATCCGAAGCCCATCGACACCATGTAGTCCTTCCAACGCGTCATAGCGTCCTGCACTGTGCTATATTTCGTACGATTGCTCAGCATGTGATAGAGCCCCCAGCAGAAATATCCGTTGCACGAAGTGGCGATGGCCGGAATCAATGGCAACGGGGAGCCGTGTCCGTGGCAACCCACTGTGAGGCCACGATAATGAAAGCCGCGACTACAGGGATAAGCAGTGGAGGGCACGATAATGCCTTCCTGCAAAAGTGTCAGCGCCTGACCTGTCTTGAACGTAGAGCCCGGCGGATACTGTCCCATAATGGCACGGTTCAGCAATGGACGGTGAGGGTCTTGCCCAAGGATGTTGTTGTTACGACCGCGCTGCCGTCCCACCATCATACGAGGGTCGTAGTTCGGACTTGAGACCATGCACAGTATCTCTCCCGTCTTAGGTTCGATGGCAACGATGCTCCCCATTTTTCCCGTCATCAACCGTTCGCCGAGTGCCTGCAGGTCGAGGTCGATGGAAAGCGTCAGGTTCTTGCCGGGCACAGGTGCCTGGTCAAACTGTCCGCCCTGATAGTGTCCTTTGATGCGGCCTCGGGCATCACGCAGCAATATCTCAGTTCCTTTCGTTCCACGCAGTTGCTTCTCGTAGGAGCGTTCCACGCCCAGTTTTCCTATGTAGTCGCCCGGCTGATAGTAATCGTCAGCCTTGATGTCGTTGGGGCTCACCTCGCCAACGTCACCCAGTATATGTGCAGCGTTCGGATACTGATATTGGCGAATGCTGCGTTTCTGCACGTAGAAACCCGGGAAGCGAAACAGTTTTTCTTGAAAGCGGCTGAACTCCTCGCCGGAGAGCTGACTCATGAAGAGTTGTTGGGTGTATCGACTGTAGCCGGGGTTGCGATAGAGATCTTTTATCTCGGCCATGCGCCGCTCATACCATTCGCGGGTGATGCCCAGACTGTTGCAAAGGTCTGTGGTGTCCACGCCCACCTGTTCGTTCATCACCACCATGATGTCGTAGGCAGGCTGGTTATAGACAAGCAGTCGCCCGTTGCGGTCTGTGATTGAACCGCGAGCCGGATACTGGATACGCTTCAGAAAGGCATTCGAGTCGGCATTGCGCTTGAAGTCGTCGCTGAGCATCTGCAACGAGAAAAGACGTGCCAAGTAGAGCAGCACGATGACAAACGCTGCACCGCCAAGCACATACTTGCGCTTCTCCAAATCGTATTTGACAGCCATCCTTTCTCTGTTCAACTACGTTTACTGCGGAAAACTTCTATCACCAGTATGAGCAGAATGGAGAGCAGCGTGCCTGAGAGAAACGAGATGAGCAGTTGCTGAGCGTGATGGAAGGTGAAGCTCTCCAGAAGGTAGAATGCCAGATGGTGTATGAGCACAAGAAGCACCACGAAGCGGATGTAGTTGGCTCGTCCCATCGTCGAATAGTTGGGCATGATGTTGTCGGCTGCGTCGCGCGGAACCATCACGCTGAGCAACGGGTGCTGCACCATGGCTGCCAGGGTCATCGATGCAGTGGCCATGCCCAGCGTATTGCTGAAAACATCTACGACAAGTCCCATTGTAAAGCCCCACAGAAGAGTTCCGATGCGCGATGCGTTCAGCGGGAAATAGAGCATGAAGGCCACAAAGACCATCGGCGTGGCATAGCCGAAGAGGTGTATGTGGTTCAGCAGCAGCACCTGCAAGGCTACGAGCGCCACCATCTGCAAAAGATGTATGAACTGTGTGAAGAGCATTTACTTTGGAGCTATTTGTGTCATCGAATCGAGTTCCTCTTCGTGTTGCTGCACCACCACGGAGACGTCGCGCAGACGAGCCATATCGGTGTTCAGTTCCACCTCCAGCTTGTAGGCCAGTCCGTCGTCGCTGTCGCCGATGTTCGACACCTTTCCCACGTATATTCCGGGAGGGAAGACACTGCTGAAGCCGCTCGTCTCCACCTCGTCACCCACACTGAAGGTGGCGTGTCGGGGAATGTCGTCGATGTGGGCACGCAGCGGGTCGCCGCCAGTCCATTTCAGGTAGCCGAAGTATTCCGAGCCACGCAGGCGACAGCTGATGTTGCTGCGCGTATTGAGGACCGACATCACCACGGCATAGTGTGGGCTGGTCTTTGCCACGATGCCCACCACACCAGTGCCGCTCACCACACCCATCTCGGGCTGCACACCGTCCAGCGAACCGCGGTCGATGGTCAGGTAGTTGTCCTTCCGGCTTATGCTGTTCGAGATGATATGGGCTGCTATCAGCGAATAGTCATCGCTGCGCAGGCTGTCGGGCACGGGCAGCGTGTCGGCCGGAGCATCGGAGATCAGGTGTCGCAGACGGTCGTTTTCGGTCTGCAGCACGATGTTCTGCTCCGTCAGTTGGGCATTGCGTGCGTTCAGTCCGATGTATGCGGTGGCCTTGCTCTCCCATTCGAGCACCTGCCCCACCACCGTGTTGGCCTGTGTGAGCCACACGCTGTGCTGATATCGGTTGAATTGGAAGAGCATTATGCCGGCCAGTATCTCCAGCAGGAAGAATACCAGCCAATGGGCATACTGTGCCAGTCGTTCCAGTAGCTCTCTCAATTTACATCAAGAAAGAGAAGTTGCCTATATTCTTCAGTGCTATGCCAGTGCCTTTTGCCACGCTGTGGAGGGGTGTGTCGGCCACGTGGAAGGGTATCTTTATCTTGTCGGTGAAGCGTTTGGCCAGTCCGCGCAGCAATGCACCGCCGCCGGTCAGGTAGATGCCGTTCTGTACGATGTCGGCGTAGAGCTCGGGCGGCGTGGCCTCCAGTGCTCCCAGTATGCTGGTCTCTATGCTTGCCACGGTTTTCTCAAGGCAGTGAGCTATTTCCTGATAGCAGATGTGCACTTCCATGGGGAGGGCCGTGATGCGGTTGGGGCCGTGCACCACATAGTCCTCAGGTGCCTCGGAGCCGAGGTCGGTCAGTGCAGCACCCACGTTTATCTTGATACGTTCGGCCATACGCTCGCTCACCTTCACGTTGTGCTGGCGGCTCATGTATTCCTGTATGTCTTTGGTCAGCTGGTCACCGGCCACGCGAATGCTCTTGTCGGCCACGATTCCGCCGAGCGAGATGACGGCAATCTCGGTGCTGCCGCCACCGATGTCCACAATCATGTTTCCCTGCGGTGCCAGCACGTCGAGGCCGACTCCGATGGCTGCTGCCATGGGTTCGTAGATGAGGTAAACCTCGCGTCCGCCGGCATGTTCGGCACTGTCACGCACGGCTCGCAGCTCCACCTCGGTGCTGCCGCTGGGCACTCCGATGACCATCTTCAGCGATGGGTTGAAGAGGCGGCTGCCGGTGTGCACCATCTTGATGAGACCGCGCATCATCTGCTCGCAGGCGTTGAAATTGGCAATCACGCCGTCGCGCAGCGGACGTATGGTTATTATGTCGGGATTTGTCTTCTCATACATCATCTTGGCCTTCATACCCACGGCAATCGGCCTTTCGGTACGTCGGTCCATGGCCACCACGCTGGGTTCGTCCACCACAATCTTCCCATCGCAGGTGATGATGGTGTTAGCCGTTCCCAGGTCCATGGCTATCTCCTTGGTAAATGAAAAAAGTTTCATATATGATGGTTTATATGGCGTTTATATGTGTTAGTAGTGTCTTTACTTCGTCTCGAAGTATGCGTGTATGGCCGTGTCGTAGTGGCTGCTCACACCGAAAGCCTCGGTGGCAAAGCGGCGGCGGTCCTCCAGTTCGCTCTCGGCGCCGCGCGTCTTGAGCAGTTCCAGAAGCGAGGCGTACTGAGCCTTCGAGGGAACGATGATTACGTCACGGAAATTCTTGGCTGCAGCGCGTATCAGGCTGATGCCGCCGATGTCTATTTTTTCGATGATGTCGGCCTCGCTGGCACCGCTCTTCACCGTGTCTTCGAAGGGGTAGAGGTCCACAATCACGAGGTCTATGTCGGGAATCTCGTACTGGGCCATCTGACGGCGGTCGTCCTCCAGTTCGCGGCGTCCCAGGATGCCTCCGAAGATTTTCGGATGGAGTGTCTTCACACGTCCGCCCAGAATGCTGGGATATGTAGTCACGTCCTCCACTTTCTCGCAGGGGATGCCCAGCGACTCGATGAAGGCCTGAGTGCCACCTGTGCTCAACAATTCTACGCCCAGCGAGTTCAGGGTGCGCAAAATTTCATCCAACCCGTCCTTGTGGTACACCGAGACGAGAGCTTTCTTGATTTTTCTTGTTTCTGCCATATCGTTTTATGCTTGTTAAAAGGGTTAGCGCAAAGTATGCGTGCAAAATTACACATTTTCTTCTGAAACGAAGAAAAAAGCGTCCACTTTTTCGCGCCCGCGCGTCACATTTTGAGCCGAGAGAATTTACAATGTAATATATTTTCGTATTGAGAAGAGTACAGGAAAACGCCGCTGGAGAGAGCCGACAATCTCCGTCGAGACTCCGCGAAAGAGGTGTTCCGAGGCGTCTCTCGAGCAGCATCGCAACACGTTATCTTTCAATATCATACAAGAAGCAGAGAAATAACAGCGTGGAAATGTTAAAATCACGACGTGCCGCGACGGCCGTCGCAGCACGTTCTTCAGGCCTTCGCAACGTGGTGCGTTGGGCGTCGCTCCACGCTGTTCCGACCCACGTTTCACGGAGCAGGACACGAAAGAGGCTGTCCGAGGACGTCCGGATGTAAGTTTTTCGGAAAGATTTCATAAGGATGGCCACACTACCCTACTGCGGGTTCACTTCGAGCGGTTTATGCTCGATGCGCGGACGTGGCGGCACGAGGGGTCCGAAGGGCTCCTGCGAAGTGGTGAACGAAAGACCCACGTTCAGACTGGTTTTCTCCGTGAGGCGCACGCCGACATCGGCACCCACCGTGGTCGAGGGTCGCTCGTAGGGCAATGTCGGTCCCCAGCCGCGGTCGCCGCCCATCACACCAAAGTCGTGCATCACGAAGCCACCCACGTTCAGCCGGTCGTTGACACGATAGTCCACCATGCCCATCACACCCAGCGAATTCACCTGACTTCCCCACAACTTGAAGTTCGAATAGTAGCCTCCGACCGCAGCCGTCCAACGGCCGTCCTGACTGACCGGAAAGGCGTAGAGACCAGCGACATCGGTGAAGAACGAGGCGCCTCGCCACGGGCTGTGCTTTCCCCATCCCACACGCACCCCGGCTCCAATCTGTGCGTTCAGACCCTCGTGTAGGTCCCATGCGCCCAGCATCGCACTTCCGTAGGGAGCGAAGAATGTGGTGGAGGGAGAGATGGCAAACGGACGTGCCGCCAGCGATGGGGCTACGGTGAGCAATGTGTCGCCGCGCTCCGCAACCTCGGGCGTGGAAGCAGCTTCGCGTTCCTGTGCCATGAGGGCCAGAGGCATCGCGGCTGCCGTCATCAGAAGGAATAAAATCCGTTTCACAATGCAAATGTACGAAGAAATAGGTTTTCGGCGCGCACCGAGCCTGTTAAACTTTATGAAACGCTGTGAAGAGAAATAAAAAAAGGCACCGACGCAGAACGTACGGTGCCTTTGTGCTTGTTGCGGAAGACGGCGTCAGGCCTCGTTGGGCTTCTGAGCCGTGAACTTCTCGGCGATGCGGGCCTTCTTACCCGTGAGCTTGCGCAGGTAGTAGAGTTTGGCGCGACGCACTTTACCCACCTTGTTCACGGTGATGCTGTCGATGTTGGGGCTCTCGATGGGGAAGATACGCTCTACACCCACGGTGCCGGACATCTTGCGCACGGTGAAGCGACGCTTGTCCTGATGGCCACTGATCTTGATGACCACGCCACGGTACAGCTGGATACGCTCCTTGTTACCCTCGACAATTTTGTAAGCCACGGTGATGGTATCGCCAGCCTTGAACTGGGGATGGCTCTTGCCAGTGGCAAATGCTTCTTCAGCAACTTTAATTAAATCAGCCATTGTGATAATGATAATTAAATATTGTTTGTCGATCGCACGTGGGCATAACAGGTCACTCTTTTCCTGCCAGCGACCCACGGGAAAGCGGATGCAAAGGTACAATAAATTGTTGAAAGTATAAAGTTTCTGCAAGAAAAGTTTCACAGAACCAGTCGATTTTTGTATTTTTGAACCCGAATCAGCCGTTCGGACTGACCTTAAAAAGACACAAAAAAGATGAATAGAAAGCTCTTTCTGCTGTGCATGGCACTGCTTCCTGCCATCGGCTATGCACAGAAATACAAGGTGCGCGCCATCGCGGCAGAGCGCATCGAGGTGACAGCTGCACTCGACACGGCACCACACGCTGCAGCCAACGCCATCGTAGCACCCTACAAGCACAGCGTGGACAGCGTGATGATGCCGCCCCTGGGCATGAGCCGACGCGCCATGCAGCACGGGAGGCCCGAGAGTCTGCTGGGCAACTGGGCAGCCGACGTCATGGTGGAGACCTCCACTGCAACGGGTTTGCCACGCGCCGACTTCGGGCTGATGAACGTGGGCGGACTACGCAACACGATGCCCGAGGGCATTGTGCGGACCGGCGACATAATGCTCATCTCGCCCTTCACGAACTATGTGGTGGTGCTCGAAATGAAGGGAAGCGACGTGGAAGAACTCTTCCGAAACATAGCCGCAGTGCACGGTGAGGCGGTGAGCACCGAGGTGAGACTCGAAATCACCAGGGACGGAAAACTGCTGCGCGCCACCGTGAGCGGACAGCCCATCGACAAGGAACGCATCTATCGCGTGGCTACCATCGACTATCTGATGGAGGGCAACGACAAGATGTTCGCGCTGAAACGGCACATCAAGGCACACAAAATGAACATCATGGCACGCGACGCAATGGCGGAGAGCATCATCAAGAACAAGATAATAGACAGCCGGATTGAAGGCCGCATAACTGTGAAATAAGATGAAGAGAATCATACTTGCAGCCCTCGTGGCAACAGTCTTTGCGGCTCATGCCGAGGAAAAGAAGCTGTTCATTGTCCAGACCAGCGACACGCACTCCTGCATCGAACCCATATCGCCCGATTTCATAGACACGGCACAGGCTAACAAAGGCGGACTCATGCGGCGCGCAGCACTTTTTGAGCAGTTGCGCAAGGAACATCCCGACAATATCCTGCTGCTCGACTGCGGCGACTTCTCGCAGGGGTCGATATACTACAGTCTCTTCCGTGGCGAGGTGGAGATAAAGCTGATGAACGAGATGAAATACGATGCCTGCACCATCGGGAACCACGAATTCGACTTCGGATTGGAGAACATGGCGCGCCTCTTCGACATGGCCCGTTTCCCCGTCGTGTGCTGCAACTATGACTTCACCGGCACACCGCTGGAGGGAATGGTGAAACCCTATATTATAATAGAACGCGCAGGCGTGCGTGTGGGAATCCTGGGTGTCAGCCCCGAACTGGACGGTCTGGTGGCCAAGAATACCTACGGCGAGACGCGCTATACGCCGCCCATAAAGGCCGCACAGCCTGTGGTGGACCGACTGCGCAACGAGGAACACTGCGACATCGTCGTATGCCTGAGCCACCTGGGATGGGGCGATAAAGAGTTTCAGGACAAGGGCTTCATAGGCGGAACAACGGGCATCGATGTGGTGCTGGGCGGACACACCCACACCTACTTCAAGCACCCCCAGTACATCCGAAACAAGGAGGGACACGAGGTGGTGGTGAACCACATGGGGAAGAACGGACAATGGGTGGGTACATTGGAACTGGCCATTGAGAAATAATCACCCCAATATACGAAAAAAGGAGGGGCGGGTCTTGTCGACTCGTCCCTCCTTCGTTTTTGTCTCTGATCTTCTTACAGCGAGATTGCACCTGTGGGGCAGGCGTCGGCGCAAGTGCCGCACTCTGTACACTGCTCAGGGTCAATCGAATACTTGTCGCCCTCGGAGATTGCTCCTACGGGACATTCGTCAATACATGTGCCGCAAGCAACACAGTCATCACCAATTACGTAAGCCATAATTTTAATTGTTTTTAGTTAGTTATTTCTCAGTTCCGAATGCAAAGATAGCTATTTTTAGTGATACATGCGACATCTTGTGCAGAAATTTTTTCATGTCGGCCCACAAACAGGCGGAAAACGATGCACCACGCTTTTCGGGCTGACGCACCACGGTGCGACAGGCAACGCAGCGTGCTGCGACGGGCATCGCACCACGGTGCGTTTTTCGACACCAAACGGAACGTGCAAAAACGGCATTTTGAAAGATAAGTGGGCAACGATGACAATAAACCGCCCACCGCGCGCGTTATTTATATGAAATATGAAACGCAGAAGAAGTAAATTCGCGTGGTTGTTGGTTGCAGCCCTGCTGGCCTGCATCCCAGCCGCTGCGCAGCAACGCAAGGTGCAGAACCGTCCCTATCTGGACCAGCGACGGCTGCACTATGGCTTCTTGTTTGGCTTTCAGATTCAGGACCTGGAACTGCGCAACAACGGTCACATAGACCCCGAAACGGGACAGCAGTGGTACAGCGACGTGGACAACTACAACCCGGGCTTCTCGGTGGGCATGCTGGGCGAACTGCGACTGAACACTTATCTGGCACTGCGAGTGAGTCCCACGATGCACTTCGGGCAGAAACACGTGACGTTTCACGAGCAGGTGTCGGGACGCGACAGCACGCAGAACCTGAAGAGCTCCATCATCTCGCTGCCCATCGACCTCAAGATGGCTGCACCGCGATACAACAACTTCCGCCCCTACTTCATTGCCGGCGTAGCGCCGCAGGTGGACCTCACCACACACAAGCACCGGGCTCTGCTGACGAAGCCCTTCGACTGCTGTCTGGAAGTGGGTATGGGATGCGACATCTACCTGCCTTTCTTCAAGCTGATACCCGAACTGAAGTTCTGCTTCGGACTGGCCGACATCCTAAAAAAAGAGCGCACCGACTTGATTGACGGTACGCTCATGAAGTTCACCGAAGGGCTGGACAACGCCCATTCGAAGATGATTGTCCTGACACTCTATTTCGAGTAACCTTTCACCCACGCTTATTTCAGCCGTGCCAGTGTCTCCTTGATGCGGCGCATAGCCTCCACGATGTTCTCATCGCTGTTGGCATAGCTCATGCGGAAACACTCTGGCGAACCGAACGCATCGCCGGCCACGGTGGCTACGTGACCTACCTCGAGGAGATACATGGCGAGGTCAGTGCTGCTGTTGATATGGCGGTCGCCGTCGGACTTGCCGAAGTAGCTGCTGCACTTGGGGAAGAGGTAGAAGGCACCCTGAGGGTTGTTCACCTGCAAGCCGGGTATCTGGCGCGCGAGCTCCACGATGAGGTTCTTGCGGCGCTCAAAGGCCTGGCGCATCTCCTCCACACATTCCTGCGGACCTGCAAAGGCTGCCTCAGCAGCTTTCTGCGACACGCTGCACGGACCGCTCGTATATTGTCCCTGCAACTTATTGCAGCCCTTCACAACCCATTCGGGGGCAGCGATGAAGCCGATGCGCCATCCTGTCATGGCATAGGCCTTGCTGACACCGTTGATGAGGACCACACGCTCCTTGATGTCGGGGAACTGAGCAATCGATGCATGTTCGCCTACGTAGTTGATGTGCTCGTAGATCTCGTCGGCCACAACGATGATGCGCTCGTACTTCAGGAGCACATTCTTGAGTGCTTCCAGCTCGGCGCGGCTGTAAACGCTGCCGGTGGGGTTGCTGGGCGAACAGAGGATGACGGCACGTGTGCGGGGCGTGATGGCAGCCTCCAGCTGGGCAGGTGTTATCTTGAAATCCTGCTCGATGGTGGCCTCAACGATTACGGGTGTGCCCTCGGCCAGAAGTACCATCTGCGGATAACTTACCCAATAGGGGGCAGGGATGATGACCTCGTCGCCGGCATTCACCAGTGCCATGATGGTGTTGCAGACGCTCTGCTTGGCACCGTTGCTGCAGAGAATCTGCGAAGGAGCATAGTCGAGACCGTTCTCGCGCTTCAGTTTCTCCACAATAGCACGCTTCAGTTCGGGATAGCCAGGCACGGGACTGTAGCGGCTGTAATTGTCTTCCACAGCCTTGATGGCTGCTGCCTTGATGTGGTCCGGCGTATTGAAGTCGGGCTCACCCACACTCATGTTAATCACGTCAACGCCCTGCGCTTTCAGCTCACCACTGCGCTGACTCATGGCCAACGTGGCACTTGGTGCCAGCCGGCTCAGACGGTCGGATAACTGTGTATTCATATTTCCTGTATTATTTAGTTCCTGTATATTGAGTTTATTGGTTCCAGAACTTTTGTCACAACTTATGTCCCATGCGCGTTCGCTTGGTCTCCAGGTATCGGCGGTTGTATTCGTTGGGCTCGATAATCACCGGTACATTCTCCACAATCTCAAGCCCGTAGCTCTCCAAGCCGACGCGCTTCACGGGATTGTTGGTGATGAGACGAATCTTGCTGACGCCCAGTTCGCGCAGAATCTGAGCACCCACGCCGTACTCGCGCTCGTCGGGACGGAACCCCAGATGGATGTTGGCATCGACCGTATCGTCGCCCTCCTCCTGGAGACGATATGCTGCAATCTTATTCATGAGTCCTATGCCGCGTCCTTCCTGAGAGAGATAGACGACGATGCCCCGCTTTTCGCGCGCAATGAGCTGCATCGCCTGGTGGAGTTGCTCTCCGCAGTCGCATCGCCGGCTGCCAAAGACATCGCCCGTAAGGCAGCTGCTGTGCATGCGCACCAACACCGGGTCGTCATCGTCCCACGAACCCATCGTCAGTGCCACGTGTTCCAGTCCATTACTCTTCTGACGGAAAGGAATGATGTGGAAGTGACCGTACTGTGTAGGCATGTCGGCCTCCACGCCACGCTCAACGAGCGATTCCTGCTTCATGCGGTATGCGATGAGGTCGCGAATGGTTATAATCTTCAGCCCGTGCTTTGCTGCCACCTGCTGCAACTGCGGCATGCGCGCCATGGTGCCGTCTTCGTTGAGTATCTCGATGAGAGCCGCTGCAGATTGCAGTCCGGAGAGACGTGCCAAGTCAACAGCAGCCTCGGTATGTCCGGCACGACGCAGCACACCTTTTTCCTGCGCATAGAGTGGATTGATATGCCCCGGGCGACCGAAGTCGGAAGGCTTCCGTGTGGGGTCAGCCAATGCACGGATGGTGGCAGCACGGTCATGTGTGCTCACTCCGGTAGTGCAGCCTTCCAGCAGGTCCACTGTCACGGTGAACGGTGTGCCCAGCATGCTGGTGTTCTCTTCCACTTGATGTTCCAGTTCCAACTCCCGTGCACGGTTGATGGTGATGGGAGCACAGAGCACTCCGCGTCCGTTCTGCAGCATGAAGTTCACCTTTTCAGGCGTTATCAGTTCGGCTGCAGTGATGAAATCTCCTTCGTTCTCGCGATCCTCATCATCCACGACAATGACAAACTTTCCTTCACGAAAGTCGGCCAGTGCATCCTCTATTGTGCTTAATTCAACTAGCTCGCTCATATATATGTTTCTTTTGTATTCTTTCGCGCAGAGCCGCGCATTTTTTCTGTATCTGTACCATGTCTTTCCATAGCCGCAGGCGATAGCGCCACACTCGCATATAGAAGAAGATGCCCGCAGGAAACAGGATGCCTGCAGCCACATTGAGCCGCGCATTGCGGAAAGGCCGTGTGTGTGCATCGGGCGCCAGTATGGGCAGTTCGTTCAGATGGCCTATGATGGTCTTGTCGCGACTGTTGTGCAGTTCTTCCACGATAGCCTCGAGCCGTTCGTTGAGGCGAATGACGGTGGTGTCTTCCTCATATCGGAAGAAGAGGCGCACGTAGTTGGGCACGCGATAGAGACGGGTCGACGAGACATAAGCGCCGCAGTCGTCGGCAAGTGTCTGCAGTTGCTGATAGAGGCGCGGATAGTCGGGGTCGTCGATGACCACTTCCTTTGGATTCAGACGGCGGTGTGTGCGCAAGCCGAGGAGACGTCGGAAGAAGGTGACATAACCCTCTACATTGAAGACCACGCTGTCCTTGTTGGCCCTGTTTATCAGGAACATGCCGATGGGGAAGAGCACGGCGCTGCTGAGCCACACCCCCGACACGACGTTCCACGTGCCCGTCTTGGCCATCTTCTCGCTGCCTCCGTTGACTATGTAGTAGAAGATGAAAATGAGCACACTGATGACGACGGGCACGCCCAGTCCGCCTTTGCGTATGATGGCACCTAAGGGCGCACCGATGAAGAAGAACAGAAGGCATGCCAGCGAGAGGGTGAACTTCTGGTTGGCGGCTATCTGATGCAGGCGCAGCGTGCGGTTGTTGTCGTCCGTCAGGGGCGACCAGTACTCATAGTCGTTACGCATACCGATGGCCTTACTGTTGGCCACTTTCCATGCCGAGGTGCGCTGTTCGCTGGTCAGCTGGTCGTAGATAGAGTCGATGGTCAGGTTGCTCTCCGCCGTCTCGGCCACTATCTGCAGCGAGTCTTCGATTCCCGGCGGAAGGGCTTTCGGGATGTAGCTGCGGAGACTGGCAGCGGCTATGACGTGCCCCATGCTGTCGGTGAGGTGCCGCAGTGAGTCGATGCCGATGCGTATGTTTTTCAGTTCCTTCGTCTTGGCATTGCCCGAGAAGAGGTTGGCATCCATCATATTGAAGTTGGCATCGAAGGGAATGAGGTCGACTTCGTGAAGGAACGATTCGCGCATGTATGGCACACTTGCACGCAGCATGTTACCATTGTTGGCGTCCATGTTGCGGAAGCGCTCGCCCTGATAGAGTGTCAGCTTCAGGTGCATCTTGTCGGCCGTGCTCTGCAGCCGCGCACTGTCGGCCAGGACTATCTGCACATCGTCCACATTGCCCGTATTGTTGTATATCATCACGCCGTAGAGCATTCCCGTCTGCGGATTCTTGCGCTCCACGAAGATGTTATATCCCGGTATCTCGTTGTAGAAGATTCCCTCGGGTATCTCCAGCTCGGGCGACTTCTGTTTCATGCTCCATATCAGGGTGTTCAGCTGGCGCGTGGCATCGGGCATCACCTTGTTCTGGAAGTAGAAACTGGCTCCACACACCACCAGTACGAAGATACATACGGGCTGAAGTATGCGCACCAGGGGTATGCCGGCGGCCTTCATCGAGAGCAGCTCGAACTGCTCGCCCAGATTTCCGAACGATATCAGACTGGCCAGCAGCAGCGCCAGCGGCAAGGACATAGGGACCAGCGTAAGGCCGCTGTAATAAAAGAATTTGGCCAGCACTTCCCACGAAAGGCCTTTGCCGATGAGGACTTCCACGAAGCGCCATGTGTACTGCATCAGGAAGATAAAGAGACAGATGAAGAACGTCCCCGCAAACAGCAGCAGGTAGGTCTTCAGTATGTAAATGTCTAACTTCTTGAAAAGCTTCATCGCATGCACGCGTAAATAATCGGCTGCAAAGATACGAATAAGCGAGGAGAAAAACAAAACTTGTTTTGATTTTCTCGAGTGAGAGTATCTTCGACCAAAGGTCAGAGTACGACTTAAGTGTGCTGAAAAACAAAACTTGTTTGAGCATTTCTCTGGCGAGCGTAAGTCCGACGACATCCATCTGACGCAATCAAGGCGAAAGACTCGATGACTTAATCCTTACACTTTTCTTTGCGTATTTCGATGCAGAATTGTTTTTCGGGCGATGCAGCAGGCTGCGGCTGGCAACGCACCGTGGTGCGACGGCCGTCGCACCACGGTGCGTTTTTCCTCGAAGCGTATTTTCGCCGGAAAATATCTGCATCGCCACCGAAGATTCAATTTTCACAATCACTGAGAATCAGGCGCTTAGTTTTCCAACTTATCGAGAAGCAAAACGATACGGACCGAAACTCATCCGTTCTAACCAAATTCGGGGACACCCCTTACGGAGCGCCCCCGAACGAAATCTTCCTAAATAATTACAAATCAGCAGTCGCGGCTTCAGCGCATGTCAATCTTCACCCGTGCCGGGAAGCAGTAGCGCGGATCGCCGCGATGGCTGAGCGAAGCCTGCATGTCAGCCTCCGTGCGCTGCAGACGGCCGTGGAAGAGCGTGGTGCCGTTCGACTTCACCGTCACGTTCTTGTCCAGATCCACCAGCTCGTCGTTGAGCCAGAGGGTGAGCGAGGTGTAGTCGCAGCGCTTGATAGTGATGGTGTTGCCCTCGATGGCGATGTCCACTCTGCGGCCGCGCTCCAACTCGTCCTGCGGTGCCTCAATCCAATAGAACGCCGGGCGCACCACGGCCTCCTGCTGCCACACCACGGCTTTGGGATAGGGGTTGCGCACATAGCGCTGCATCCAGGGCAGGGCGGCACGGTCCTCGCGGTCCATCCAGTGTGGCTTGCCCTCCATGATATGGGTCTCGTGGATGTAGCCCTCGGGACAGTCGTTCCGGAGCGAATCCATCTGCACACCGCGCTGGGCGCAGAGCACGTTGCGGTTGTAGGCTGCGTCGTTGGCACCGCACCAAATCATGAAAGGCGTATTGCGCAGGTTGACGAGCGAGACGTCGCCCGGGTGACCAGCCATCATCGAGGCCGCAGCCCAGTGGTCGGCCATGCGCGGAGCCTCGCGCCACACGCCGTCACCTCCGGCCGAATAGCCCATCAGGTAGACTTTGTCGGGGTTGACACCTTCGCAGCAGACCATCAGACGTATGAGCTGCTCGTAGAGTTCGTCGATGGGCTCCTGACACCACATATCCCATGCGTTCCAGGGAGCACGGGGCGCCACATAGACACCCTCCTCGGGCTCGTAGAGGCGCTTCTGGTTATCCCACTGTCCGTCGTTGACCTGCTGTGCCACACCACCTCCGCCGTGGAGCGATATCCACAGACTGCGGTCGCCGCGCGGCGCATTGCCATAGACGGTGTACCAGAAGGGCATCGTGGCACGCGACGAGGCAACGGCGCGCTGACCTTCGGCACGCGAGAGTATCGGACCGAGCAACGCACGCTGGCTCTCCATCCATTCGGAAACTACCTTTTCCTGCACTTTGGCACTCTGCTGACGCGAGAGGCCCGACTTGGCCGAAGCCATAAGTATCGACTGAACCAACAAAAGGCTCAGCAAAAGTTTTCTTTTCATACAATAACTTTGTTTTCAGCACACAAAGTTAGTCGAAGACAAGCAAACGACAAAGGAGATGCGCGTTTTTTTGACTTCAGCAGTCCGAAAAACAGGAAAACACCGCGCCACAGCCACTCCATCGACGGACGGGCACGAAAAAAGGGACCCGCAGGTCTCGGTGGAAACCTACGAATCCCTTTCGGTATTTTGCAGACGCGGCGTCAGGACTTTAGCTTCGGGAAATCACACACCGTGGTGCGTCGCTTGTCGCAACGTGGTGCGAAGCCCGTCGCAACGTGGTGCGAAGCCTGTCGCAGCGTGGTGCGTTTCAGAGATTATCGCGCTCGATGTCGACGAAATACTTGTAAGTGCCGTGCTTCAGCTCGTCTGTGGCAGCCTCGTCGCACACGATGATTGCGTGGGGATGCAACTGCAGTGCGCTGATGGTCCACTCCTGACTTACGCCACCTTCGATGGCATGCTTCAGTGCACGAGCCTTGTTGTGTCCGTTGCACACGATGAGCACCTCGCGAGCATCCATCACAGTGCCCACTCCAACGGTCATGGCAGTGCGGGGCACCTTCGTGACGTCGTTGTCGAAGAATCGGCTGTTGGCAATGATGGTGTCGGTGGTGAGGCTCTTCACACGGGTACGGCTGTTCAGCGACGAGAAGGGCTCGTTGAACGCAATGTGACCGTCGGGACCGATGCCACCCATGAAGAGGTCGATGCCGCCGGCAGCCTCGATGGCTTGCTCGTAGGCTGCGCACTCGGCCTGAAGGTCGGGAGCATTGCCGTTGAGGATATGTACGTTCTCGGGCTTAATGTCGATGTGGCTGAAGAAGTTGTTCCACATGAAGCTGTGATAGCTCTCGGGATGCTCCTCGGGCAGAGCCACGTACTCGTCCATGTTGAAGGTGACCACATTCTGGAAGCTGACTTTGCCTTCGCGGTAGAGTTCGATGAGACGACGATAGAGGCCCAGGGGCGAGCTGCCAGTGGGACAACCCAGAACGAAAGGCTTCTCGGCTGTAGGCTGTGCTGCATTGATGCGTCCGGCCACATAGTCGGCAGCCCAACGGCTGAGCTGCTCATAGTTCGGTTCAATAATTACTCTCATGTTACAATCAATTTGAGGTTATAAATTAAGGTTCTGTTTCTCTATATTGAATGGTTTCTACTTCGCAGGTATGTAGGTGGCTTTCTCGCCCTCGCTGTCGTAGATGACACGGCACAGTTGCTCGGGAGTTATCTGCACGGCATCGCGTGTCAGTTCGGGCACATTGTAGCTCTTGAGCAACAGAATGTTCTGCTCGGGGTCTTCCTGCGGCAGTACGAAGGGCTTGTGTGCCTTGCCTTCACGGTCGAAATAGGTGATGAAGGGACGCGTATAGTTGCTGTCCATGCGTCGGCTGCTGAAGACAATCCAACGCCCGTTGCTGCTCCAGGAATGATAGCTGTCGGAGTCGAAGCTATTGGCATCAGTGAGCGCATAGCAGGTGTCACGTTCGAGGTCTTTCACCCAGAGGTCTGAACTGGCATGCCAGATGTGGAACTGGCCGTAGTCGCCTTCGGTGTATAAGATGTATCGTCCGTCGGGACTGACACGAGGCACACTGATGCTGCGGTGACGCGATGCGGCATCTATCTCGAGTTGAGGCTCGCCGAAATGATGTGTGGCGGGGTCGAAGGAGAGACTGAGCAGGTCGTAATAGAGACTGTCGTTCCGAGATATGATTTGCAGGGAGAGAAGACTGTCGCTCACGTTTACATCGATATCACGTGTGAGGTCGACACTGCAATAATAAAGTTTACGTCCATCGGGCGACCAGCACGGGAATGTCTCGAGTTGACCGCGCGACCGCAAGATGTGACTCACCTCGTTGCGATCGGCATCATAGAGTAACAGGTCGCTGGCCTCATCGAGCACCTCAACCTTCTCGCGATGGAAGATGTGGAAGGTCTGACCTGTGCGGTTGGTGCTGAACGCCACGAGCCTTTCGGTGGGATGCCACGAAGGATAAACGCCAGACGTGATGATGGTGGAATCTTTTATCTGCACTTTACGAGCCTGGTCTTTGTGTATCACAATGGTGCCTGCATGACCGGCGCGAACGTGGAAGAGCATGTCATCGGTGCCGTAGTTGCGATAATTGTGGCAGTTGATGCAATGATTGTCCACATCGTCATACCCACGGTTATTCTCGTAGATTGCATGCACCTGCCAATTCGTAAGATTCCGCTGATAAAGACCCAGCTGGCGATAGAGCTCATATCCTGGCTCTATAAGACGATAACTGAGAAAGGCATCGATGTCGTCCTCAGCGACAGCGAACGTATAGGTCGGATAGTGTTTCCAGGCACCTGCAACCTTGGCATAAAGGTCTACGCTGACATCTCCGCCGCGACTGGCTTGCAGAAGGCTACGCCACTGCGTCGTGTCCATCATCACCTTGCCGTCTTTTCCTCCGCCTGCAAGGAATTCCTCATCACCTCCCTTGAGGCGAGCCACCACTTCCGTCAGTGCCGAATCCTTCAGCATGAAATTCAGCGGCGCGATGTTGGGTGGAATCACCACGTCTCTGTAGTCGGGATACATATTTGCCTGATTAGGCACCTCCTGGAAATCGTCAGGCACTGCGACTTGATGTTGACCGCAAGCCACAAGAATGAGGAGCAGGAGCGGCAAGGCTATATAGGGAAATGCAATGTGTTTCATAATCAGTTGACACCTGAACTGGAGGTTACATAACCTGTCTGCGAAGCATTCGTGGAACGCAGGTTTCCGAAGAAATAATAGTAGGGGTAATAGCCTTTGTAGCGTTCGAAGAACTCCTCGGCATGTTCGGCACGCGTCTTCATATAGGGCCGTATCACATTCATGAAGGCTTGCAGTCGAGGTTGGCGCAGATTCAGATTCTGGAAGTTCTGTGGCAGTTGAGGATAGTTGTTTGCTGCCAGCAGGATACCGTCGGAGATATTCTCGGGGGGCGTGGTGCCTGCCAATGCTTCGAGACGATATACGAAATCGTTGAGCAGTTTGGTATAGAGGCAGACAGCCAGGCTGTTGTAAAGTGCATTGATGCTGCGTCCCTCTGTGAGCCGCAGGTTATATCCTAGGAAGGTCGGCTGCTGATACATGCTCTCGTAGCTGTCGTGCAAGGGTTCCGTCAGCCTTATCTTTGCCATCTCGGGGTCGGCATCAACCAAATCCGAGTGATACACCATACGCCCATACCTCTCGCAGAATTCGCGTTCGAACGGGACGTCTTCCAGTATGCGCAGGTATTTCTCAGCGGCTTCCCATTCGGAGCGCATCAACGAGGCTTTCACAAAGAGATGGAGCAGACGTACGGTAGGCCCTGTCATTACCATTTGCTCCATGCATTGGTGGATGCATGTCAGAACGAAGCCGCCGTGATAGCTGCCTTCGGGCAGATACAGGTTTACGGCAGTGTTCTTTGCACCGTCCATGCCGTGAATGTAGAGTGTATCGAATTCGAGGTGGATGTCATAGAGACGGTCACAGATTTGATTGGTGTGCACCAGTGCCATGGCATAGTATGCTGCCATGGGGCGGTTGCTCATCGCAGCATGTTTGCGTGCGGTTTTCTGAATACGGTCCCAATCCTGATCATACTGTGCTTCCATCAGTTGGGAAATCACTCTCACGTAGGGACGCTGCCACTGGTTGAAGCCAACGATACAGGCGAAGCCAACGACAATGACAGTCAGACTTCTGAGGGCTCCCCCACCCCGCTCCATGAATACTGGGGCTGTGCGGCGAACTGTCATTATCACGATTCCACACACCGCAACCACAACCGCCATCAGCGAAGGGATGGAGAGGATGCGTCCTGTCTCGCTTTCGAAGAAGAGGTCGAGACCTAAATAGGTCATCACGCCGATGCAAATCAGAGCCGGCACATACTGTACCCACAGCCAACGGGCTGGCAGACGCAGCAGCAAGCCCAGCATCCAAGTGCCCAAGGTAAGAATAGCAGAGAACATCAGGCCGCCCAGCCAGGGGTAGCGGAACGTCTGCAACATCATGCGTCCCACATACCAGAGCCAACCGTTGTGGCAGTCGAGCACGTAGCGCATCTGCTCAGGGTTTGCTACCCAAAAGCTATATTCGCGGCAGATACGGAAGACGGGACCATAATAGGCCGAGGACCACACCCACACCGCAGCGAAGAAAAACAGAATCACAGGCAGCACCAGACGGCGGGAGTCCTGTTTCCGCGAGGTGTCGGTCTGCGTTGCGGCGGTTTTCGCTTTGGCGCTCTGTTTATGATCGCTCTTGTTCCTGCTCATAATGTTTACATTATCCGCCTGCAAAGATACGACACATTTTTCGCTTTCGCAAGTCGTAATGTCGCGAAGTGTGTTTTTTTCTCCAGTTCACCTACCCGAAATTTATGGTTTCAGTCGGTATGTACGGATTCCGAAGGGAGGCAGTTCCACGTCAGTCTCGGTTCGCTGACGTTTCTTTTTCAGTCTGATTTTCAGAAGTTTGTTCCCGAGAAGGTCTTCTTCTGTGAGCGTCGATGCTTTCATGCCGAAGCTCAGGTGAGCCGTGGCATGGGTGCGGCTGGCATTGTAGAGGCGGAACACGAAATCGCCGTTTTCAATGGTCGCAGAGGTGAGTACCAGATTGGGATTGTCTGTCTGTATGAGACTGTGGTTGCGCAGGGGCAGGTGGTCCGAGAGACGCATCACGAGCGGTTCCTGCCATGTTTCGGACAGCTGCGTCACCCCTGCCTGCTCCCAGTCGCCGCCGTGGGGATACAGCGAGAAATGCACCGAGGTGGTTCCTTCCGTCGGATAGTTTCTGCCCCACAGACCGGGTCCGGCATATTGCAGCGTGAGTGCCAGGGGATAGTCGTCGGCAAAGGAATAGGAAGTGGTGTGGTCGGAAAAGAGCGACAAGCCCTGCTTTCTGTCTTGCGAAGTGATGTCCGCCCAATGCAGTAGCACGTTGTGGCGAATGGAGTCCCAGCTGTTGAAGAAGGTAGATGACTGCCGGCTCTCGCATACGTCGAACGGTGCGTCCTTGCTGAGGCAGGGCCGACTGACAGCTGCCGGGAAGAGGGAGCTGAGCATGTAGCGTGTGTCATAGAAGCCGCGGCGGCGGTCGGTCCAGTTGCCTTCGTAGGGTTCGCCGATGCGTGTTCCGCGCGGCCAGCGGATGCTCAGGTCGATGTCGATGAGCGGACTGCCCTTGCGCAGCGATATTTCTTCGGTGAATGGCACACCGGCAATCTCGCATTCCAGCGTGAGCGATTGTTCCAGGGGTGTTTTTCGGCACCGAATCAGCCGTGCCTCGTTCTCGGTGGACGAGCAGAAACGCCCCAGGTTGCCGAAGTAGCCGCGCAGTTCGCCGAAAGCATAGTCCGAGGTGGTGTCCACCATTTCGCGGCCGTCCGACGTCTTCAGCGTCAGGTGGCTCAGTGTGCCGCCCCGTTTCAGGTCTATCTCAATCCGGAGCATGTCGTTTTCGAGCACCGGTGTCTCATCGGCCGACACGCTTCGCGTCTCCGTATCAAGAGGCGTGGCGAGGGTTGTAAGCCGATAGGTGGCATATCCGAAGGCCGGGACATGCGCGACGAAGCCGATGTGCCCGTCGTCCTGCCACAGCTCCACGTCGTTTCCGTCGGCATCGCGGAGCGACAGTCTGCGACCGCTCATTGCGGTGGGAATCGGGGCATAGACGGCTTCGGCACGGGGTTGTGCCGTGGTGTTGAAGACGCGCACGAAAGTCTCGGCAGCCTGTTCCTCCACGGGTCGCAAACTGCTCCACATTGCTGCTTCGTAGCGGTCGAGGGCCACGCGGAACGTGTCGCTCCATTCGCCCATAATCATGTCGGCCCACGTGCGCTGTCCGCGGAGGTTGTTGTAGGGCACAATCCACGAATCGTGGTGCTGCGAGAGCATCAGCGAATGCCAAGCCTGGTCGAGGTGGGAACAAGGCACAGCAACGCCGTTTTCCGTGCCCACGATGGCGCCCAGTTTCTCGGTCTGCACCACACGGTTTTCCATCCGTCTCACCTGCTGCGCCAGATGTTGCAGCACGGAGCTGCCCCACATGAGCGCCACGCGGAAATCGTCCTGACCGAAACGTCGCCGGGGCCACTCGCCCTCAGCAAGATGCATCCCGAAATAGTCGCGCCAACGGACATAGCGGCTCGCACGAGGCCCATCGCTGCTCCCCAGCCACGGCCCGCCCTGCCAGCCTGCGTCCTGAAGGCACATGCCCACGGGGTGGAGGATGCCGGCGCGGCGGCAGGCGTCCAGATAGCTGCGCGAGTTCTTCCACGCCGCAGTCTGCCACGAGGAGCCATCCTCGAGACGCTCGCAGTCGTAGCGCGGCACGCAGGGAATCAGTGTGCCGTCGGGACCCTCCCACACCACAAACTCGCCGCCTCCCTCGGCAACGTATCCGCCCCAGCATGTGTCGGGATTTTTCAGCACAACGTAACGGAAGCCTAACTGAGAGAGAATCTGCGGCAGAGCACTCGTGAAACAGGGCTCCTCCGACGAATAGGTGAGGAAGTCGAGACCCGGAAAGTGACGGCGAAGCGACTCCATGCCGTAGAGGAACTGGCGGATGATGCTCTCGCCGCTTATATTATATAGGTAGGGCTGGGCATAGGTGGGATTTACGACCTCCACGCGCTCGCTCCCGACCACCTGCGCAAAGCATGCATAAGCCTCGGGCGTATGCACGGCCACACTGTCCCACGTCTCGGGCTCCAACTCCAAGTTGATGCGCCATTCGGGATGCGCCTCCAACTGCGCAACCATGAAATCGGTGTACCACTCCAGCGGGTAGTGACCATAGACTCCGCCGTGAAATCCATCGACGAAATATGCCTCCTGACCGTCGGCCATACGAGGCAGGCAGACCACCGACAGCAGCAACAGCAGGCGGCGAAGAAAAAACATGACACGGAGTCGCTTCATGGCGGCAAAGTTACGAAGAACGTGGGAGAAATACAAGGCCGATGAATCCATTTTGCTGATATTCTGTCAGAAAAGTAGTTTTCACTCCCCCTTGTGGGCAGTTCGGAGAAGGACGCATTGTTGAAGTGTTAAAAACGCAGCGTGGTGCGACGCCTGTCGCAACGTGGTGCGAAGGCCTGCGCAACGTGGTGCGTCACACGTCGCAGCACAGTGCACTTTTTTCTGAATCGATATTCGGTGGACAAAACTGTCCGATTCGGGCTTATTTTTTTGCAATATAATTTTCTTTTCTCACACATTCTCTCTATCTTTGCCCCTCGATATGGACAGACTGAGCAACCCCTGGATATGGCTGAAACGCTTCCGTCACCGGTGCGGCTACGGCGTACACTCGCCCTTCGCTTTCGCCTTCCTGACCGACGTGGTCTACGAACGCAACGCCTACTACGCCTACCACGAGCTGGACGCCTCGTTGGCATGGTGGCAGCGGTTGCGCATACGCCGTCTGCTCCACCTGCTGATACGCATCGCCAACCATGTGCAGCCACGTCGGATTGTGACCAAGGGCGACGCTCACCTGGCCGTCCGATACATGCAGGCCGGCTGCCGACAGGCTCAGGCGACCACCACACCGGATGGCGACGGGCCTACGCTCTACTTCCTGACCGCGCCGGACGACGCAATCCTGCCCCACCTGAGGGAAGACAGCGTAGTGATAGTGGACGACCTCAGAAAGCACCTGACGTGGTTCGGACAGCTCCCCTCCATCGTCACTTTCGACCTATACGACCTGGGCATCGCCTTCTTCGACACAAAATATAACAAACAACACTATATCGTGAATTTCTGATGAAAAAGAGTAACATCTACACACGCACCGGCGACACGGGAACCACCCAGCTGGCCAGCGGCGAACGAGTGAAGAAAAGTAGCACGCGACTGGAAGCCTACGGCACTGTGGACGAGCTGAACAGCCACCTCGGACTGCTGCTCACCTACGTCGAGAGCGAACCCGAACGCGACCGAATCGTTCAGACACAGCGCGACCTGTGTGCCATCGGAGGCATACTGGCCACCAACCCGCAAAGCGAGCGGCACACACGCTGCAACATCGGCGAGGAAGACATCCAGGCCCTCGAACAAGCCATCGACACAGCCGCCGACGGACTGCCCAAGTGGCGCGGATTCGTGCTGCCGGGAGGATGCCGCGCCGCAGCACAGGCACACGTGTGCCGAACCGTCTGCCGTCGAGCCGAACGTGCCATCTGCCGGCTGGCCGACGAAGAAAACGTCGACAACGCAGTGAGAATCTACATGAACCGACTGAGCGACTACCTCTTCATCCTGGCATCAAAATTGAACTTTTTAGCAGGGAAAGAAGAAATTTTGTGGTAAAATCATACGTCGTATGAAAAAACTGCGTATATTTGCCGACCCGAAGCATAGGGACGTAAAAGAATTTGTATAATTAAAACCGCGCATAAATTATGTATTGGACACTTGAAATGGCTTCGAAGCTCGAGGACGCTCCCTGGCCAGCAACAAAAGAAGAACTCATCGACTACGCTGTACGCAGCGGCGCACCACTCGAAGTAATCGAAAACCTGAACGAAATCGAAGACGAAGGCGATGTCTACGAAAACATCGAAGACCTCTGGCCAGACTACCCCACCAAAGAAGACTTCCTGTTCAACGAGGATGAGTATTAAGGCCTACCTATAGGCTTAGGCGATTGAATATCAGCGGGACAAACAATAGTCATTTGTTTGTCTAAAATGCACTATCTTTGCACATTCACGTGGACATACGATAAACGAATGTTTAGATCTGAAACGATCTCGTCAAGGCGGTTTGATATGTTATTTCATCCAAACTTTTTTTTTATATCGTTACTTAGGACTAAAAATTCCCATTTTTTCTATTACAGACATTAAAATTCCGACATTCTTTGTACTTTTGTTGCAGCATTGCCTCTGTTGCCAATGTCGTGCAGGCGCGAGGGCAACGTAAAGGTATTGAATGATGACGGAAGTTATCTCTCATGTAAGGAAGAATGTTGATGGAAGTTGGGAAAAGCAGTATAACGATGACCATCAGCAAGGTGTTGCCCAACGGGCAGCCCACTTTGCCGCACCCTTCGGAATGGCAGAATGGGGGCGTGTACTCGGACTGCTGCACGACAAGGGAAAGGAGAGGCATACCTTCCAACAGCATATCATCAAGCGGCCTGGGCCCTGCAATTAGAGTCGAGGGAGATTATCGCCACGCATACGTAGGAAGTCTCGTTGCCCGCGAACTATTTCCCAACACGCATTTTTTCATTGACAATGCCTTGGCCGGTCATCACCGGGGACTCTACGATGATGATGAACTGCGGGTACTGATGAAGGAAAGTGTTCCTCCTGATGTGACAATTACACCGATAAGTACTAATCTGTCGCTACCCCGGTTAGAGAAACCCAGTGACGTTCATCATCTGATCAGGATGCTGTATAGCTGCCTAGTCGATGCCGACTATTTGGACACCGAGGCTTTTATAATGCCGGAACAAAGTGAGGCGCGAGGAGGCAAGTCTTCTATGAAAGAGCTGTTGTCCAGACTGGAGAACTACCTTTCAAAGCTGAAAAAGGGCTCTCCCGACACGGAGGTCAACAGGATAAGGAACTATGTTCAGGATCAATGTAGGAAGAAAAGCGGAGGCGAAGTGGATTTCTACAGCCTCACCGTACCTACGGGGGGCGGCAAGACACTTTCCTCGGTGCTTTGGGCTTTACGACATGCAGTCGAGAACAATCTTCAGCGCATCGTCATTGCCATACCCTATACCAGCATCATCGCCCAGACAGCCAGTGTGCTGCGCGGCATCTTCGGAACAAAGAATGTATTGGAACATCACTCTAATATCAATTACGATGACACATGCGACAATGAACTTGCACAGCGTCAGAAGCTGGCATCGGAAAACTGGAACTATCCCGTGGTGGTGACAACCAACGTACAATTGTTTGAGTCTCTCTTCAGCAACCGCCCATCTGATTGCCGCAAGCTTCACAACATAGCCAAGAGTGTACTGATACTTGACGAAGCGCAGATGCTTCCCACCGGCTTCCTGCAGCCCATCGTCGACACACTCGACACATTGAAACGCATCTTTGGAACATCTGTTTTGTTTACAACGGCAAGCCAACCTGTGCTGACAGGTAAGATAGAAGGAACCAACTTCAGAGCAGCTTTTCAGGCATTGCCATCACTTCATGAAATCATACCGGCTGAAGCTAGACTGCATGACAAATTGCGAAGGACGGCCATTGAGTTTGACGAAACGCCACAGCACTATGACGATGTGGCCCGTAGCTTATCCCATCACCAGCGAGTTCTATGTATTGTAAACACGCGGCGCGATGCTAAAGAAATCTTTGAGCGACTACCCAAGGAAGGCATCACGCTACATCTGTCAAGAATGATGTGCCCCCGTCATGTCAGGGAAACACTCGAAGAATTGAAGACGGCATTGGTAGCTGATGGCGATACCGTCATCAGAGTCGTGGCCACGCAACTGATAGAAGCTGGTGTTGACATCGACTTCCCTGTTGTCTTTCGGCAGGAGGCCGGACTCGATTCTGTCCTGCAGGCCGCAGGCCGTTGCAACAGGGAGGGGAAAAGAATGACAGCTACAACCTACGTGTTCAGCCTTCAAGGAGAGCATCCGTTGCCACGGGGCTTTATCACGCAAACCAATAATGCCCGTCTTGGTATGGGGCAGAATCACGACTGGCTGGCACCGGAGGCCATGACGGCCTATTTCAACCAGCTTTATTCGCGAATCAATGACTTCGACAAGCCAAAAGTCAAGGACTTGCTTTATACCTCATCCATGCAGTTCGAGACGGCAGCACGAGCGTTCCGTCTGATTGACGATACGACCACCTCGGTTGTCGTCAACTGGAAGGACAGCATGAACCTCATAGATCGACTCAAACAGCAGGGCGTCAACTATACGCTGATGAAACAGCTGTCGCAATATAGCGTCAACATTCGCGATAATGACATGAAGCTGCTGAGGGAAGCAGGTGCATTGGAAGAAATCATTGAGGGCGTGTATGTCATCAGCGACTCAGCCTACTATAAGAATGATGTGGGGCTGGTGACCACGAACCATTGGATGGAAGAAACATACATTATATAAATATGGAATATACGGATAAAGAGTTTTGTTTGGAAGTGTGGGGACCGATGGCCTGCTTCACTCGCCCGGAACTGAAGGTGGAGCGAGTCAGTTATGATGTCATTACTCCGTCAGCGGCTCGTGCTATTTTTGAGGCCATCTTCTGGAAGCCTGCCATTCGCTGGCAGGTGACGAAGATAGAGGTGCTGAATCCCATCAAGTGGACATCTGTCCGTCGTAACGAGGTGGGGGCAGTGGCTTCAAAGAATCCTATATACATTGAAGAG
>CAJOLZ010000008.1 GCA_905235575.1 uncultured Bacteroidaceae bacterium
TCATGATACAATAACAGTTGTAGATATGTGCACTATTGCGACTGCAAAGGTACAACGAAACTACAACTACTAAAACGTGTATTTCTACGGATGCTTACATTTCTCTGTAGATGAGTTTTTCGGGGGGCGTGACGTGGTGTGCTGCTTGTCGCACCACACTGCGCAGGCTGTCGCAGCACGGTGCGTTTCTCTTCGATGCACGTTCACGACGGAATTTCGGGGCAGGGGAGGGGGAAATGTGAAAAATTGCAGTGCTGATAATCAGGCGCTTACAATCGCGCCGTTTCTGCCTCTTCACTCCTGCGCAGCCAGCCTCATGCATTCTCACTCCTTCTCACGCCATTTTCCGAAGCCTCTCGGAGAGAATGCTGTTTTGCAATCTTCCGATTTCCTTACATTCTTGTTTTTGTTTCCGTTAGCCGATGGAACATCTTCCCACTTATTCGTCCTCTCAAGGAGAAAAGCATCGATAAATTTTGCTTTTCGCTCGTTTTTCCGTACCTTTGCGGCATAAAACGAGCAGGGATGAAGAAAATGCTTATCGTCGTAGTGGGCCTGATGCTCAGCCTGACCACCCAGGCCTTCACGCTGGTCATAGACGCCGGACACGGTGGTAAAGACCCGGGTGCCATCGGCCGCAAGTGCAAGGAAAAGGAAATCAACCTGGCCGTGGCCCTCGAACTGGGACGGCTGGTGACACAGAACTGCCCCGACGTGAAGGTGGTTTACACGCGCAAGACTGACACTTTCGTGGAACTGAACGAACGTGCCGACATTGCCAACAAGGCCAAGGCTGACCTCTTCATAAGCATACATGTGAACAGTACCGCCGCAAAGGTGGGACCACAGGGCACCGAGATATATACGCTCGGAATGCACCGCGCTGCCGACAACCTCGAAGTGGCCAAACGTGAGAACAGCGTGATCACCCTCGAGAGCAACTATGAGCAGCGCTACGAAGGATTCGACCCCAAAAGCAGTGAGAGCTACATCATCTTCGAACTGATGCAGGATAAGAACATGGAAAAGAGCGTCGCACTGGCCAAACAGATACAAAAGCAATTCCGCTCCACAGCCAAGCGCGTGGACAAAGGCGTGCATCAGGCCGGATTTCTCGTTCTCAGAGCCACGGGAATGCCGAGCGCACTCGTAGAACTGGGCTATATCAACAATCCGACCGAGGAGCAGTACCTGGCCTCTACCGCCGGACGTGCCGCTCTGGCAAAAAGCATCTATAACGGATTTGTCGCATACAAGAAAGCTAACGGAAAATAAGAAAACATGAAACTGAGCAAGGAACTGAAGATAGGCGTCACGGGCGTGGTGGCCCTGGTTGTCCTCTTCATAGGCATCAACTTCCTGAAAGGAGTGAATCTCTTCTCGAACCAATCTACCTATTATATACGTTTCAGCAACGCCAAGGCGCTCAGCAAGAGCAGCACGGTATATGCCGACGGCATCAACGTGGGCATCGTGAGTGGTGTCCTCTACGACTACCGCCGTCCCGGCGAAGTGTTCGTGCAGATTGCCGTGGACCACAAACTGCGCATACCCAAGGGCAGCACGGCGCAACTGGACGAAGCCATGCTGGGCGGATGCACGCTCAACCTGCTGCTGGCAACCAACCTGCAGGAGGCATATCACCCGGGCGACACCATTCCGGGCTCTGATGCTACCGGGCTGATGGCGAAAGCTGCCGACATGGTGCCACAGCTCGAGGGCGTGGTGGCAAAACTCGACACGCTGCTCGCCTCGCTCAATAAACTGGCCACCGACTCCAGTCTGCCTCTCATCATGCAGAACACCGAAGGTGTCACCGCCAACCTCAACCGCAGCACCGTACAGCTCAACCATCTGCTCGAGAAAGACATACCACTGATGGCTAACACCTTCACCAAGGCCGGAGAAAACGTCGTGACACTCACCGACCGCCTCAACCAGCTGCAGATGCAGACCACGCTCGACAGCCTGAACAACGCCATTTCGAGCATGCACCAGCTGATGACTCAGGTTCAGAGCACCGACGGAACACTGGGCCTCATGATGAACGACCCGCAGATTTACAACAACCTGAACCATACAATTCAGAGCGCAGACAGCCTGATGAACGACCTCAAGAATCATCCCAAACGATACGTTCACTTCTCTGTCTTCGGAAAAAAACAGTGAAACACCTCTATTTGAATTTCATCTAAATTAACGCAGCCTAAAGTCTCATCGTAACAGAGAGCCGATAAATAGGTTATTTAACGAAAGTTAACAGCCCTCGAGACGCATTGCACAACGCATTCGGCGTAAATCCATAAGAATTTGATATATAGCATAATAGCTATATTTTGAGACCCAATAAAAAGTCTGTTTTTGCACCTCATCGCCGAGAAATTGTAATACAGACATTTAGCACAAAATAGGGCATGATTTTGCCCTTCCCGACCAACTAAAAATTATTTTGTAGAATCAGAAAAAGTGCATACCTTTGCCGAGCAAAAAGGGATTAAAAAGACCTTAAAACCGTAACTTGTAAACACTCATAGATGGCAGAAAACCCACATATATTGTGGCAACGTTGCCTGGAGATTTTCCGCAGCAACGTAAATGGACAGCAGTTCCAGACATGGTTCGTGCCGATGAAGTTCAAGTCGTACGATTCGCAGAGGAATCAGCTCACGGTATACGTACCCACGCAATTCTTCTTCGAATATATCGAGGCGAACTTCCGGAAACTGATATGTCTGGCCATCTATCGTGTCTTCGGTGCCGAAACACGTCTCGTGTACGAAGTTGAGGTGGCCAGTCGCGAAACAGTGCGCATGGAGAGCGACAACGTGCCCGTGGAGCAGGATAAACCGTCGGCTACACCAGCCAACAAGGCTCCGAGCACATTGCAGGCCGTGGGACAGCCGCAGGATCTGGACTCGCACCTGAACGTAAACCAGAACTTCGCAAACTTCATCGAAGGTACGAGCAACAAGCTGCCGCGAAGTGTTGGTCAGGCCATCGCCGAGAATCCCAGTCAGCAAGTTTTCAATCCATTGTTTATATATGGTCCGAGTGGTGTCGGAAAGACTCATCTTGTGAATGCCATCGGTACGCGACTGAAGGAACTGCATCCAGAGAAGCGTGTGCTCTACCTAAGCGCAAACCTCTTCCAGGTACAGTATACCGACTCGGTGCGTCACAATACGTTCAACGACTTCATGCACTTCTATCAGAGCATCGACGTGCTCATCATGGACGACATACAGGAGTTGATGGGCGTGACCAGAACGCAGTACGCCTTCTTCCACATCTTTAACCATCTGCGTCAGAACGGGCGCCAGATAATATTGACGAGTGACCGTCCGCCAGTGGCACTGCAGGGAATGGAAGACCGACTGATAACCCGCTTCAAGTGCGGACTGCTGGCCGAACTGGAACGCCCCGAGGAAGAATTGCGCCGCAATATATTAGAGAGCAAAATCAAGCACGATGGTTTGAACATACCACGCGACGTCGTCGAATATATCTCGTCGAATGTGTCGGACAGCGTGCGTGAACTGGAGGGCGTCATCCACAGTCTGTTGGCATACTCGGTGGTCTACAACCGCAATGTCGACCTGGAGCTGGCTCAGCGCGTGATGCGCAACAATGTGCGCTCGGAGCAGAAGGCGCTCACTATGGACCAGATTATAGAATGTACGTGCGAGTACTGTCACATCAGTCAGGCCGATGTCTATGGCAAGAGTCGCAAGGCAAACATCGTGCTGGCACGACAACTGAGCATGTACTTTGCACAGCACCTGACGAAACTCACCACAAGCAGGATAGGCACACTCGTGGGAAACCGAAACCACGCCACCGTAATACATAGTGTGAAAACTATTGAGAATCGACTGAAAACCGACCAAGAGTTCCGCAAAAACGTGGAGGAATTGGAGAATAAGCTGAAGCAAAGGACATGAACCTGAAAACACGAAAAACCATCCGAAAGTACACACAGCAGCCCATCACCGATGAGCTGCTGAATCGGTTATTAACAGAGGCAGCCCGCACACAGACGATGGGCAATCTGCAGTTGTACAGTGTCGTGGTAACACGCGATGCTGAGATGAAGCAACGTCTGGCTCCGGCTCATTTCAACCAGCCGATGGTCACTGAAGCCCCCGTCGTGCTGACCATCTGTGCCGACTTTCGTCGCACCAGCGACTGGTGTGCCCAGCGCGAGGCTACACCAGGCTACGACAATATGTTCGGCTTCCTGAACGCAGCTACTGACGCACTGCTCTACACGCAGACGTTCTGTTGCCTGGCTGAGGAGATTGGACTGGGACTGTGTTACTTGGGAACGAGCATCTATCAGCCTCAAGCCATCATCGAAGCACTCCACTTGCCGCAACTGGTGTTCCCCGTGGCAACGCTCACCGTGGGATGGCCTGCAGAGAATCCGGAACAGACCGAACGTCTGCCCTTGGAAGCTTTCGTGCATCAGGAGACCTATCAGGCCAATACGCCTGAGCGAATAGATGCGTTATATCAGGAGAAGGAAGCCTTCCCGACCAATCAGAAATTCGTTGAGGAGAACAACAAGCAAACACTTGCGCAACTGGTTACCGACATCCGATATACAAAGAAAGATTTCGAAGCGATGTCGCAAAACCTATTCAGTGCTCTGCATCAACAAGGATTCCTCAAGGATACAGACCTGACGAGTTCGATACTGCCCATGATAGAAACACGTCCCGAGGTGCTCGATTGTGACGTGGTACGATTCCAAAACCAGAAAGAGAAGTGGGTTGCTTTCGTCGGATTGATGAATAATAACCCTTACGAGATATTCACGGGCCTGATGGACGACGAAGAGGGTATCTCGCTGCCAAAGAGCGTAACCACTGGTCGCATCATCAAGCACATAGACCGTGACGGACGTAAACGCTACGATTTCCAGTTCGAGAACAAACGTGGTTACAAGACTACGGTGGAAGGATTGAGCGAGAAGTTCAATCCTGAGTATTGGAACTATGCAAAGCTGATCAGTGGTGTGCTGCGTTATCGTATGCCGTTGGACAATGTCATTCGTCTTGTGGGTTCGCTTCAATTGGATGGAGACAGCATCAATTCCTGGAAGACCGGTGTGGCACGAGCCTTGAAGAAGTATATCCCCGGTGCAGCCCCTGAGCCGTCTGAAATCACCAACGACGAGGATAATTGAGTTTATGACGATGGATATCCACATCACACGTTTGCGTCTCCGTGGTTATCATGGAGTGATGCCGCAGGAACGGATTGTGGGTGCAGACTTTTTGATTACGCTGCAGGCAACTGTCGAAGTTGATGAACAATCCATAGAGCAGGACGCTTTGCTGGGGACCGTAAGCTATGCGGACATCGTGGAAGTCATCAAGCAAGAGATGGACACTCCATCGAATCTTCTGGAGAATCTCGCAATGCGCATCGGGCGTCACTTGCTCCGTGACTTTTCGCGTATCAAATATCTCACCCTGCAGGTAGAGAAGGAGAATCCTCCAATTGGCGTTATTGCCGAAGGAATCGGAGTAAGCATTACCCTCTCACGATAAAAGCATTTTTTTATTCTGTATCGTTTCCTGCTCTTTTTGCACTTTTGAAATAAATTCTTAGTCCCGACTGAACATTTAGTCGGGATTTTTTTGTAAATTTGTGCCAAATTTTGTTTTCAGACATTATTTTAGGTAACAAAAAGTATGGAAAATATTGGTTTAGGCCTCGAGCTTATGGTAGTAGGAATGAGTACGGTGTTTCTCATCCTGCTGATTGTTATTTATGGAGGAAAATTACTGATTCGCGTTGTCAACAAAGTTGCGCCCGAGGAAGAAGTATCGCCCAAGAAAGCTCCGGCAGCAGCTCCCATCGACTCTCAGACGATGAGTGTACTGCAGGAAGTGGTAAAACAGCTGACGGGTGGCCGTGGACATGTGGCCGACGCTAAGAAGGTTTGAAGTTTCAGAGTTTAAGGTTTAATGAGAATTCATAAGATGAAAAGAGAAGTTAAGTTTAGTCTGGTATTCCGCGACATGTGGCAGAGTGCCGGCAAGTATCAGCCAAGGGTAGACCAGTTAGTAAAGGTTGCACCTGCCATCATACGCATGGGATGTTTTGACCGCGTGGAGACCAATGGTGGCGGCTTTGAACAGGTTAACCTGCTTTATGGCGAGAACCCCAATATCAGTGTGCGTCAGTGGACAAAGCCTTTTCACGAGGCCGGCATACAGACCCACATGCTCGACCGTGCACTCAACGGCCTGCGTATGAGCCCCTGTCCTAAGGATCTGCGCAAACTCTTCTATAAGGTAAAAAAGGCTCAGGGCACCGATATCACCCGTATCTTCTGTGGACTGAACGATCCTCGCAACGTGATTCCTTCCATACAATATGCCAAAGAGGCTGGCATGATTGCGCAGGCAGCACTGTGCATCACACACAGCCCCATCCACACGGTGGAATACTACGTGGGTCTGGCAAAGCAGTTTATTGAAGCTGGTGCAGAGGAAATCTGTCTGAAAGACATGGCTGGCATTGGACGTCCTGTTTCCCTCGGTAAGATTGTGGCCGGCATCAAGGCTATCGCTCCGGACATCATTATCCAGTACCACAGCCATGCCGGTCCTGGCTTCAACATGGCTTCCATCCTGGAGGTGTGCGAAGCAGGATGCGACTATGTGGACACCGGTATGTCGCCCCTTTCGTGGGGAACCGGCCATGCCGACATCATTGCCGTGCAGGAAATGCTCAAGGATGCTGGATTCCAGGTGAAGGAAATAAATATGGAAGCCTACATGGAAGTCCGCACTCAGATTCGCGAAATGATGGACGACTTCCTCGGATACTACATTCCCAAACTGAATCATATTAACAACTCGCTGCTCGTCAAGCCCGGTCTGCCTGGTGGTATGATGGGTTCACTGATGACCGACCTTGAGGATAACCTTAAGAGTCTCAACAAGTGGAAGCAGAAGAACAACCAGCCCGAACTTACTACCGACCAGTTGCTCGTCAAGCTATTCGACGAGGTGGCATACGTGTGGCCCAAGGTGGGTTATCCTTGCCTCGTGACTCCGTTCAGCCAGTATGTGAAGAACCTTGCTTTGATGAACGTCATTCAGATGGAAAAAGGCAAGGAACGCTGGAGCATGATAGCCGACAACATCTGGGATATGATTCTGGGCAAGAGCGGACAGTTGCCTGGTCCCGTGGCCCCCGAATTGGTACAAATGGCCAAGGAGCAGGGACGTGAGTTCGAGACTAACGACCCGCAGAGCTACTATCCCGATGACCTGGAGGACTACAAGAAGAAGATGCAGGAGAACGGTTGGCCGTTGGGTGAGGACAACGAGGAGCTCTTCGAATACTCGATGCACCCGTCGCAGTACGAGGCATATAAGAGCGGAAAGGCTAAGGCAGACTTTGAGAAAGACTTAGCTGAGCGTAAGGCTAAGAAGAATGCTCATGGTGCACCTGCCGACCTGCCAAAGAGCATCACCGTTTCTGTGAACGGACAGAACTATCTGGTGAACATTGCTTATGGCAACGAGACTCCTGCTGCCACCGCTGCACAGCCTGCTGCAGCTGTTCCTGCTGGCGAAGGCGAGGACATCCTTGCTCCGCTCGAGGGCAAGTTCTATCGTGTGAAGGATGCACAGGAGACACCGAAGCAGGTGGGTGACGAAGTGAAGACTGGCGACGTGATTGGATACATCGAGGCCATGAAGACCTACAATGCCATCCGTGCCGACTTCGACGGCGTGCTCGCTGCCATACTGGTGAACAGCGGCGATAGTGTTGAGGAGGACGATCCCATCATGAAGATTGCCCGCAAGTAGGAGCATTTCGACCTTGCCGGACGGCGCTGTCGGAATTGTATCCGCATTGCCGTGGCAAGAAAATGTGCATTGAATGTGAAATCGGTATAAATCCTTTCGAACATGGAAATAATATCAGATATACTGCAAAAGCTATATGAGATGACGGCGATTCAGGCCATTGTCGAGAATCCGTTGTTCATTGTCATGTATCTGCTTGCCTTCACGTTGCTTTACTTGGGTATCGTGAAGAAATACGAGCCATTGTTGCTTGTGCCCATTGCTTTCGGCGTGCTCATCGCCAACTTCCCTGGTGGAGGCATGGGCGTGTTGCAGGCCAACAGTGAGGGATTGGTCCCCGTGACGGTCAATGGCGTAACAGAGATGAAGAACATCTACGAGATGCCGCTTCACGAGATTGCCCACGATCTGGGTCTCATGAACTATCTCTACTATGCGCTCATCAAGAGCGGCTTGCTGCCTCCCATCATCTTCATGGGTGTGGGTGCGCTTACCGACTTCGGTCCGATGTTGCGTAACCTCAAACTGGCCATCTTTGGTGCTGCTGCCCAGATGGGTATCTTTGCCGTACTCCTGGTGTCACTGCTCGTTGGTTTCACACCTCAGGAGGCCGGTTCGCTGGGTATCATCGGCGGTGCCGATGGTCCTACAGCCATCTTCACCACCATCAAGCTGGCTCCCCATTTGCTCGGCCCCATTGCCATTGCCGCATACAGCTACATGGCACTCGTGCCCGTCATCATTCCGCTGGTGGTGCGTTGCCTCTGTACCGAGAAAGAACTTCGCATCAACATGAAGGAGATGGATCGTCTCTATCCCGACAATACGCAGATTAAGAACATGCGTGTGCTGAAGATTATCTTCCCCATCGCAGTTACTACCATCGTGGCCATCTTCGTGCCTACGGCTGTCTCGCTTGTGGGTATGCTGATGTTCGGTAACCTGCTGAAGGAAATCGGAAACGATACCAGTCGTCTTTTCGATGCAGCCAGCAACGGCATCATGAATGCGGCAACCATCTTCCTGGGGCTCTGTGTGGGTGCCACGATGACGGTCGATGCCTTCATCAACGTCACCACGCTGGGCATCGTAGCAGGTGGCTTCTGCGCTTTTGCACTGAGCATTGCCAGCGGTATTTGCATGGTGAAGATTTGGAACCTCTTCGCGCGCAAGAAAATCAATCCGCTCATTGGCGCAACCGGCCTCAGCGCCGTGCCCATGGCAAGCCGCGTCTGCAACGGTATCAGTACGAAGTACGACCCCAAGAACCACGTCCTCAACTACTGTATGTCGTCCAACATCTCGGGCGTCATCGGCAGTGCTGTGGCGGCCGGCGTGCTGATTAGCTTCCTGGGATAAGCGTAAGATTCAAGCAATATAGAAGAGGGAGATGCCTGTCTGATGGCATCTCCCTCTTTTTCGTTTTGGGCCCCTTGGAGGTCGTGCGGCTGAGCACTGCGTTTCTTCGAATGAGGCACCACGCTGCATCGCCTGTCGCACCACGCTGCGTTGCCCGTCGCACCACGGTGCGTTCAGCGTATCTCTGTGAACTACTTCTCCGCTTGCTTCCCTGCCGTGATGATATAACGGGGGTTGGCCAGAAAGTATTGCATGTATGCTTCGGCACGCGAGAGGGCGGTCTGCATGTCGCACCCCAGAGCCAAGTGTGTCGCAATGGACGAAGCCAGCGTGTCGCCCGTGCCGTTTCGGTCGGTCAGTTCAAGACGTTTCTTCGGAAATGGAGTAATCGTATCGTTCTCTACCTCATACAGATAGTCCACCAGATATTTCCCTTCTTCCACCGATTTCACGAGCACCGAGCATCCCCAGCGGGAGAGTTCGCGCAGCGATACATCCACGTCGTTCAGCGGATGTCCCAGCAGCACTTCGGCCTCGCGGCGGTTGGGCGTGATGAGTGTGGCCAGTGGAAAGAGGCAGTTTTTATAGGCCTCGATGGCTTCGTCGCTCACCAGCTGCTCGCCGGCGAAGTTCACCACCACGGGGTCTATCAGAATGGGTTGAAAAGGGTAGGCGCGGAGCACGCCGGCCACCGCCTCGATGATTTCAGGTGTGGGCAGCACGCCCGTCTTGATGCAGTCTGCTCCCACGGTGCTCAGGAACGATTCGGCCTGCGATGCTATCAGCTGAGCCGGCAAATGGTGGATGCCTTTGATGCGTTCGGTGTCTTCGTCCACGATGCATGTGAGTGCCGCTGCAGCCCATCCGCCACAGCGCGTGATGGCTTTTATGTCGGCCTGTACGCCCGCACTGCCCAGCGGCTCGCTGCCTGCAATCAGGAAAACTTTGCCTGTGTTGAATCTGTTTTCTTTCATAAGTCGCTGCAAAGGTACGAATTAGCGTGCAAATAGCAAAGGCTTCTTCTGGCTTTTTGGCTTGAAAACAATCATCTTGTGTAAAAATAAAAGAAGCCGATCTTCTCACGAAGACCGACTTCCCCTCGGGGGTTAGGGGAGACCCCCTTCGTAGTAGTGCCTTCACAAGTCATTAAGTCATTAAAGAAAATTCAAAAAAAACATCCGATTTATGGCACTACTATCGGGACTCGGATGTATATGTTGTAGCTGTTATACTATTCGATGTTGAACCAATGTTTACTGTGTATTTACTGCCTGCCGTGAGGCCTGCACAACTTATGAGTACGTTTTTTCTGCTGTTGCCTCCCATTCCTCCCATGCCACCCATTCCACCTGAGCTACTGGGTGAGTAGTTGCTCGGGACGGTGAATGATGCCAGCGTTGTATTGCCGCTCTTCACGCTGATGCTTGTGTTGGCACTGGTTGTGCCCGAAGTGCTGAGCACGCACTGCGAGCCCGTCGTGGCGTTGACGGCGTTGTTCGAACCTCCAATGGCCAGCACGGTGCCTCCCAAGATGTTCAGCGTGCCGCGCTCTATCACGTCAAGACCACATTCGGGAGTGTTGCCTCCGCATGCGATGATAGTTCCACCAGAGATGGTCATGTTGCCGTTCGAGTCGATGCCGTCGTTGTTGCTTGCGACAGCTGTGATGTTTGCGCCGCTCAGCTTCATGGTGCTGGCCGAGTTGATGGCATCGTCATAGGCCGAGACATTGAGTGTCCCGCCCGTGAGTTCGATGGTGCTCTTGCTCTCGATGCCTTCGTGGCTCGACGATGAAGCAGTCACGTTGCCGCCGCTCATGGTCAGTGCTCCGTCGGCCTTGATGGCCTTTGGCCGTGCATAACTCCGACCGGAACTGTACGAACTTCCAGTGCTTGTGGCCGAGAGGGTTCCGTCGCTGATAACGAGCGTTCCGTCGGATTTCAGTCCCTTGCCACCTGTACCGGTGCTCTTCAGCGTGATGTCTCCGCCGCAGATGACTGTGTTCAGGTCGCTTTTCAGTCCGGCGCATCCCTTTGCGTCGCTCTCGGTGTAGTCATACGCGCCGCTTCCTGTGGTGGTCACGTTCAGCGTGCCTCCTGCGATGGTCAGTGTACCGTCGGCCTTGATTCCCTTGCTGGCAGCTCCGCTCGTCTGTATTGTCAAGTCGCCGCCGTTGATGTTCACGGTGGTGGCTTTCAGTCCGCGTGCGGTGCAGAAATACTTGTTGCTGCCGCTGCTCGATGTGGATGCGCTGATGGCTCCGGTGTTTGTAACATTCAGTGTTCCGCTGTTGGTCGTGAGGATGTCCGTTACGGCAATGCCGCGTCCTGCTTTTCCGCTCACGTTAACTTCGATGTTGCCGTCGTTCTGTACAAAGTCGGCAGCCTTGATGCCTGCGGTATATGATGGGTCGGTCGTGTCTGTAAGGTCGATGTCGCCTCCAGCGTTCAGCGTGAGTGAGCCTCCGTTCATGAAGAATGTGCCATCGGCTTTTATGCACTTCGCAGCTGTGGCTGTAGCGGTCACGTTGATGCTGCCTCCTGTTTGGTAGATGTTACCTGAGTCTTCGTCTGCATGGTTGGGCATCTCTCCTGTCGAGGTTGTTCCTTCCAGGTCGCATTGTATTCCGTCATCGCCAGTGCCGCTGATGGTCAGTGTGCCACTCTCCATTACGAAGTCGTTAGCGCAGTTGATGCCGTCTGCCACTGCTGTGGTAATGTTGACGGTGGCATCTTTCATCGTCAGGTATTCACCGATCTTGATGGCGTGCTTTGTGTTGCCTGCCACGTTGAGTGTCCCACTCTTTTTTATCTCGGCATGTCCTTTCACGTAGAGACATGCTTTCTGTGTGCCGTCTGCTACGTCAGTGAGTGTGTTTGTGGTGCCGTCAATTACTTTCAGGTCGATGCGCTTGCCGTTCTGTATGTGTATGGCAGCACCGCTGTATTGGGGCGTGATGTTGGTAAGTGTGAGACCGTTGAGCTCGACGGTGGCTTTGTAGGAACCAGTCATGTAGAACTCGCCGTCGGTTGTCGAGCCGGAAAGTGTGTAAGTGATCTCACCGATGTTGTCGTCGCTCACTTCGTCAAGTTGCGTAATCGAGACATGTGCATCGTTCACCTCGGGCGCAATATATCGTGCCACGTTGCCTGCCACGTCTATAGTGGCCGACGTGCCGTTGTATGCGATGTTCACACAATTGTCCGTCACGTTGGTGTCGTCAATGGTTATGCTGGTTACATCGCTCAGCGTGAATTCCTTGCCCATGACGGTCAGTGTGGTGCCGTCGGTGTATATCATTTCGCCTGTCTGTGCGGCAGGGAAGTGATATGTCACGTTGCCCATGCTCACGTTCAGTGTCTGGGCTTCGGCTGAAATCGTCAGTGCGAGTGCGGCTATGAGAGGTGTCATCCGTTTCATTTCACTGCGATTTTATAGGTTCTACCCATTGCTTTCACTACGTAGATTCCACTTTCCAAGGCTGTGCGGGCCTGCGAGATGTTGTCGTAGGTACCCATCTGAATGCCTGTCAGGGAATGAATCTCCACGGGTGTGTCTTCGGCAAATGTAGTTGCCTTCAGGCCGGTTGTGTTGTTCGTAGTGAAATACATCTTGCTCAGTTCTGTCAGCGCAAAGGTCTGCGTGCCGGCTGTATTTGTGAGTACGAGTCTGCCGTCTGAGATGGCCAGCGTCAGCGACGATAGTGCTACCGACTGTGTTGTGCCGTCGGAGGTTTCGAGGGTCAGATAGGCATAGGCGGCGTCATCGGCATGCATGGCGGTACCCTGAAAGAGTGCCACCAATGTGACGATAATATAATATCTGCATTTTGCCATCATCTTACTGTACTTTTTCTGAATTATCCGATATCTGAGCCATTTTGCGCTGCAAAGTTATAAGTAAAATTGCAAAGAATATCTATCCAGATTACTTATTTATATTACAAAAATTCCCAATTTTGATTTTGTTTGCCATAAAAGTGGTATATTTGCAATAGAATGTTTGATAATTATGAAAATAAGTGAGCCGAATCATCCATTGAACAGTTATGCCGACGTGATAGAAAAGCGTGGCATAGTCGTTTTTGAAAAAGTGAATACGTTGCTTGCCCTCAAAGAACCATACGCGACGTCCAATATGGCTATTGGGCTGAATCTGGGTGGGCACTTGAAGGCGGAGTGTGACATGAAGGAGGTGGATTTCAAGCCGCACGACATTGCAGTCCTCGGTCATCATCAGGTGCTCACGCCCATCGATGCCACTCCTGACCATCATATCATGCTCGTCGCCCTTTCGCGTGGTTTCCAAGACGAGTTGCGGCGTCTCTATCCCGATATTTATCGGTCCGACCACAATTTCATTCATTGTCCGTCTTTTCATCTGAACGACAATCAGTTTGAGGTGATACATCGTATTTTCAAGCTCTTGCGCGATGTCAGTCTCCTGGACAATCCTAACTATAAGCTGATGGCGGGTCGCTTGCTCGAGGTGCTCTTTATTTTCGTGCTGCATTATCGTCGTGAGAATGGAATCGACACGCAGCCGATGACTGCAGAGGGAGAGCTCTTCGCAAATTTCTACGATGCGCTGGTGGACCATTATACCGAGAGCCGTGAGGTGCGTTTCTATGCCGAACTGATGTGCATCTCGCCCAAGTATTTCTCGTCGGTCATCAAGCAGCACACCGGTCTCACCGTGGCACAGTGGATCAGCAATTACGTCATCATCCAGGCCAAGTCGCTGCTCAGACACCATCGCCACCTCTCCATACAGCAGGTGGCACTGCGGCTCGGCTTCACCGACCAGTCGGCCTTCAGCCGATATTTCAGGGACCGCACGGGCCTGTCGCCCTCGGCCTATCGTGCGCGTTAGCGTGTATACCTTATATATTATATATAATGCCATTCCCTTTTTACGAGCCGATATGAAAGAAACTTTCCGCACTCATTTCCCGCTGGCCATATTGGCTGGCCTGTGCATTTCCATCGGATGCACCGTCTACATGCGCGTGGGCGGCGTGGCCGGTGCCGTGCTTTTTGCCTTTGGCCTTACCACCGTGGTCTATTATGGGCTGAAACTCTACACCGGTACGGCCGGATTCATACGTCGCAGTGGCGACTGGGGCATGCTCCTCATAGTCCTTTTGGGCAACATCGTGGGATGTCTGTTCACGTCGCTGGCGCTCCGCTATGCTCATCCCGATCTGGTCGACAGCGCTTCGGCCATCCTTTCCGCCCGTCTGGCCAAGGGGCCGCTGGCGTGTTTCCTGCTAGCCGTGGGGTGCGGCTTCATCATGACCACAGCCGTGCAGTTCGCCCGTCAGGGCAAGATGCTGCCTCTGCTGCTCGGCGTGCCCGTCTTCATCCTGTGCGGTTTCGCACACTCCATAGCCGATGCTTTCTACTTTCTCACGGCACCCTGGTCCCAGGTTTTTCGTTGGTCCGTGCTGCTGGTGTATGTAGCCGAGGTGCTGGGAAACTTCGTGGGATGCAACCTCTACAGATGGGTGAAACCGAGAGAGGTGCAGGCTTGATGTTTGATTGATAAAAAACGCACCACGGTGCGACGCGTGTCGCAGCGTGGTGCGTTGCCTGTCGCAACGTGGTGCGTCGGACGTAGAACCACGGTGCGTCATACATACGTTCCCCGGAGGAGCGTTTTTCGTTATGTTATTGTTTCGTTCTCCACGCTTCGATGTCGGCCTCGGGGAACATGTCTGGGTCGAAGACGGGGTCCTTGCCCTGGCGTCGCTGCTCCAGATAGTCCTCCAGCAGGCGGAACGCATATCGGCCCAGCAAAACGACGGCAATCAGGTTGAGGATGGTCATTATGGCCATCAGCAGGTCGACTATGGTCCATGCCTCCTGCAGCGTGATGTATCCGCCGGCCAGTACGACAGCTCCGCTGGCCAGACGAAACACCACTAAGGGCCATGTCTTGGAGGAGATGAAGCGCACGTTCGACTCACCATAGAAATAGTTCCCGATGATGGTGCTGTAGGCGAAAAGCGTGATGGCAAGCGTCAGAAACCATCTTCCCATTGAACCCAGATGATAGTCCATGGCGCGCGACGTAAGGATGATGCCGTCGTCCGTCCCATTGTAGAGGCCGCTCAGCAGAATGATGAAGGCCGTGCATGAGCAAACCAGCAGCGTGTCGGTGTATACGCCCAGACTCTGCAGGAGTCCTTGCTTCACGGGATGTGAGACGGATGCCGTGGCAGCCGCATTGGGCGCACTTCCCTCACCGGCCTCGTTGCTGAAGAGACCTCGTCTGACACCCATCGTAATGGCCATACCCACCGTTCCTCCGGCTGCCTGTTCCCATCCGAAGGCGCTCTTCACGATGAGCATCACAATGCCGGGAATCTCAGTGATGTGGACTGCCAGTACATAGATGGCTATCAGCAGATAGCCCAGCGCCATGATGGGCACCACGATGGAACTGAAACGCGCAATGCGGTGTATGCCGCCGAAAATGATGAACAGCGTGAGAAACATCAGCACGATAGCCACTATGTGGACGTTTACGGAGAAGGTGTCGGCAATGGCATCGCAGAGGGTGTTGCTCTGCACAAGCTGGTTGGAAAGGCCGAAGCCGCAGATGATGGAGATGGCAAAAAGGATGCCCATCCAGCGCTTGCCCAGTCCGTACTGCATGTAGAAGGCTGGCCCGCCGTAGAAACTCGTCTTGCCATGACGCTTGAACAACTGAGCCAACGTGGCTTCCATGAACGCCGTGCTCGCTCCCAGCATCGCCATCACCCACATCCAGAATATAGCGCCCGGTCCACCTACGAAGATGGCACTGGCCACACCTGCGAGGTTGCCTGTCCCGACGCGGCTCGACAGGCTCACTGCGAAGGCCTGGAACGAGGAGATGTGCTTGCGATGTGTGCTCGGCATGTTCGTGTCCTGCCCGTTGTGGAAGAGGTTGCGGAACATTTCGCCCAACTTCGTGAACTGCACTCCACGCAGTCCCCACGTGAAATAGAACGCGCATACCACCAGCATGGTGATGACTATGTAGCTCCACAGAACCCCGTTAATCTTGTCAATTAGTCCGAAGATATTCATGTCTTATCGTTTCTGGGTTTATATAAGTTTCGTTCACGCAGTGCCGCGCAGGCTGTCGGTCTCGGCAAAGGAAAGTATTTCGCTCGGGTGACTGACAAAGACGGTGGCACCGTGCTGCATCAGGAAATCGCGGTCGCGAAAGCCCCACAGCACACTTACACAGGGCAGTCCTGCATTGCGCGCCGTGGCCAAATCGACATCGCTGTCGCCCACGTAGATGCAGTCGCTGGCCTGCACACCCAGTCTTTTCATGGCCAGTCGTACCATGTCGGGCGCCGGCTTGCGTGCCACTCCCTCGTGCTCACCGATGGCCACCTGGATGGTGTCCTTAAACCAGCGCTCAGCCAACTCCGTCACTCCGGCCTGCAGCTTGTTGCTCACCACGGCCATGGGCACTCCGCGCCGTTTCAGTTCCGTCAGCATTTCGTGGATGCCGGGATAGAGCTTCGTGTTGTCTTGGCAGTGACGTACGTAGTGCTCGCTGAACACTTGCAGGCAGTGCGCCGTATCTTCCTCCGATGTTCCCGTCGGCACAGCACGTCGTATGAGTTGTCCGATGCCGTTGCCCACGAACTGTCGCACTTCGTCGAGTGTGCGTTGAGGCATTCCGCAGGCATGCAAGGCGTGGTTCGTGCTCCGATGCAGGTCGTCGAGCGTGTCCATGAGCGTGCCGTCCAGGTCGAATATAATGGCTTTCATCGGTTTCTTTGCATGTTTTATTCGCTCGTCATCAACACCACAGCTTCCTTCTTGCTGCCGTCCACTTTGATGCTGAGCGGCTGTGGCAGGCGTATATGCCGCACGTGTTCCGTTTCCTCCACTGCTGGCATCGCGTCGAGCACTTCCTGCCGATAGATGCCGTCGCCGCGGAAGGCGTTGATGGTGAGGTAGCATACGCCGAGGCTCGTCAAGTTCTGGAAGAAGTGTGTTCCTTGGCTGGGATCCACCTGGAACGAGTTCAGACCGGCCTCCACAATGACCTGCGATGCACTGATGTGCGGCCATTTCACGGGAATGCCGAGCCATGGGTCGCTGCTCCCCCAACGTCCGGGACCGATGAGCAGATAGGTAGATGTGTTGCCTGTCTTCTCTCCGTTTGCGTTCATTGTTCCGCTTGTTGACAGGAATTTGCGGTTGATGTGCTCAATCTCATCGGCAATCTCGGTGTTCTGACTGGGACTGTAGCCCTCGGTTTTCACGTAGACGATGTCCTGAATATCGTTGAAAATGCCGTGCCCGATGGCACTGTGCGAGCGCAGGAGACAGTCTTCGTCGGGTATAGATGCGATGTCTTCGTTGAGTTCCATCCTGTTGTCCACCATGGGGCGAATCTGCAAAAGGTAGAACTCGCCGGTGCGGTCGGGGCGCAGATTCACGGCAAACTCTATTTCCACAGGGCGTTTCATCTCCTCGGCACCATATTTCAACACCTTCCTCATCAGTTCTGGCAGTGGGAAGACATCGTGTTGCAGGACGCCCGAGAAGGAGATGATCTTGCGGTTGCGCCCTTCGTAGAAGCCGTCGTAGATGCATTGGTCCAGCGGGTCGAACGTGCTGCAAATCCACTGCAGTGTGCCGTCTTGTTCGGCGTCGCGCACAGACCATCGGCGCAGGTTGAACCCGTCGTCGACGCTGAAGACGCTCTCGTGCGAGGCTTCCTGGTTCAGTTCGAGTGCCAGGAAGTGGGTCTGTGTCTCCCGCAGGGCTATTTCCATCTCGCTCATCTGCAGCACCTGGTGCGGATGTGCCGGGCATACGCGCAGGCACTCTCCTCCGTCCACGATGTATTTCCCCAGTCCGAGTGCCAGGTTCACGGTGCCTTCTTCGGGCCGTTCGTCACCGATGGGGTAGTAGTTGATGCTTCGTGCCACACCGCTGATGGTGGGGTAGTATCGTGTGCCGTGCTGTTCGCCTACCACCTCCTGCAGGATGACGGCCATTTTCTCCTGGTCAATCACGTTGCTGGTGGCAGTCATATAGTCCTTGCTGTTGCGATAGAAGACGCTGGCGTAGACGGCTTTAATGGCGTTCGAAAGCATGGCGAGACGCTCGTATTTGTCGGGTGCGTAAGGTATCATGTAGGTGCTGTAGACACCGGCGAAGGGCTGATAGTGTGAGTCTTCGAGCAGGCTGCTGCTGCGGATGGCTATGGGGCGGTCCACCACGTGGAGGAAGGCCTCGAGGTCGTCGAGCAGGCGCAGGGGGAGCCGGCCGCGCAGGAAGTGCTGCAGAATCTCGTCGTCAGGTACGTCGCTCAGGGCAATCTGATAGAGCTCGTTGTTGTCCATGAACTCGTCGAAGATGTCCGTACAGAGCACCACCGTCTTGGGAATCATCACGTGTGCACCCTCGGTGTCGTTCAGGTCGGTATGGCGTTTTAGCAGATGTCCGATGAAGGCCAGTCCGCGTCCCTTGCCGCCCAGACTGCCCTCGCCGATGCGTGCGAAGTTGCTGTACTGGTCGAAGCGTTCGCGCTGGAATACGGCCACCACGCCTTGGTTCTTCATGCGGCGATAGGCCACGATGGCGTCGAGGATAATCTGTCGGTGCGCGTCCACGTCCTGCAGGCTGTCCCACGTGATGTCCTTTAGGAATTCCGAGATGGGGAAGAGGGCTCGGCTGGCCAGCCAGCGGCTCACGTTGTTATGTGTCAGGTGGTAGAGCAGGCTGTGGGCAGGCACGGTCATGATGTTGTCCTGCAAGTCCTTCAGGTTCTGTATGCGTGCCACCTCTTCCATCGTGTCGGGGTTGCGGAAAACGAAGTCGCCGAAACCGAAGTAGCGCAGCACCAGGGCGCGCAGGTCGACATCCATCTTCTTGCTGTTCTTGTCGATGAAATGTGCCTTGCAGCGTTTGGCCATCTCCTGATTGCCTATCTCGCTGGAGTTCATGATGAGGGGTATGTACGGGTCGCGCTTGCGGATGGCACTCAGCAGTTTGAAGCCGGCGTTTTCGTCCTTCTCGCCACCCTCGTCCATGGGGAAACGGCAGTCGCTGATGACCCCCAGCGTGTTGTCGCCAAACTGCTCGTAGAGCTGCCATGCCTCCTTGTAGTTGCGCGCCAGCACAATCTTTGGGCGGCCTCTCATGCGCAGTGTTTCCAGCGAACTGTTCAGCGCCTCGGTGGCAAATGCCAGACTCTGTTGCAGCACGAAATTGTAGAGGCGGGGCAGGATGCTGCTGTAGAAGCGGATACTGTCTTCCACCACCAGAATCATCTGTACTCCAGCGCTTTCGATGTCGTGCTGAAGGTTCAGACGGTCCTCGATCAGTTTGATGATAGAGAGCAGCAATTCCGTGTTGCCCAGCCAGCAGAAGACATACTCGAACGGACTGAGGTCCTCGTTCTGCATTCTGCGCGTGATGCCGTGGCTGAAGGGCGTCAGCACCACTATGGGTATCGTGGGATTTTCCTGCTTGATGCTGCGGGCTATGTCGAAAACGTCGTTGTTCTCGGCCGCCGGCATACAGATGACGAGGTCAATGTTTCCCTGGCTCATCTGTTCTTCGGCCTCCTCCTGGCTGTTCACCTGAATGAATCGCGGCGGGAAACGCAGGCCGAGGCGGGCATATTCCGAGAAAATTTTCTCGTCCACGCGGCCGTCGTCCTCCAACATGAAGGCGTCGTAGGGGTTGGCAAGCAGCAGCACGTTGCACACGCGACGCAGCATCAGGTCGACGAAGGAGGTATCTTTAAGTGTCATGAATCGTTCTTTTTTTGCGCCCCAAAGTTACTCATTTTTTGCCGAATCTCCAAGCAACGGTCAGCATTTCAGACCTTATATGCGTCCGAAAACGGTGTTTTCCTGTGCGATTTATCTTTACACCTAACTGAACGCGTTTTTCATCCGAACTCAAAAACTGCCGTCGCACCGCGCTCTTCACGATGTCGCACCACGGTGCGTTTGCCCTCTCAACGTGGTCTTCATGCTCCGTGGCTGCGATATCTCGCCGCAAAGACGGTCGCGCTCAGAAAAACGCGATTTTCAGAAGCGTTGATAATGAGGTGGTTACTTCGGACGTTTTCTCCGAAAGGGCACAAAAAACGCCTGAAAAGGGCATTTTTCGACCCTTTTCAGGCGCACTCTCAGAATGGGTGGAAGATGAAAATCTTCCGATTTTGTTACAGTACTCCCTGAGCCATCATAGCTTTGGCAACCTTCATGAAGCCGGCAACATTGGCGCCCTTCACGTAGTTGACATAGCCGTCGGCCTCGGTACCATACTTCACGCAGTTCTGGTGGATGTTCTCCATGATGGCGTGCAGACGTGCGTCCACTTCTTCGCTTGTCCAGCTCAGACGCTCGCTGTTCTGCGACATCTCCAGACCGCTCACGCTCACGCCGCCGGCGTTGGCAGCCTTACCGGGAGCATACAGTATCTTAGCCTCCTGGAATACGCGGATTGCACCGGGAGTTGAAGGCATGTTGGCGCCCTCGCTCACGGCAAACACACCGTTGGCAACGAGTGCCTTGGCAGCCTCCTCGTTAATTTCGTTCTGTGTAGCCGAAGGCAGTGCGATGTCGGCCTTCTCGAACCAGGGCTTTGCACCTGCTACGTACTTGGCTGTGGGGTACTTCTCAACATACTCCTTGATACGTCCGCGATAGACGTTCTTCAGTTCCATTACATAGTCCAGCTTCTCGCGGTCGATGCCGTCGGGATCGTATACGTAGCCGTCCGAGTCGCTCATGGTGAGCACCTTGCCGCCCAACTGGAGCACCTTCTCAGCTGTATACTGCGCCACGTTACCGGCACCACTGATGAGCACGCTCTTGCCCTTCAGGTCGATACCCTTGGTCTTCAGCATCTCGCAGAGGAAGTATACGTTACCGTAACCGGTAGCCTCGGGACGAATCAGCGAACCACCGAACTCCAGACCCTTGCCCGTGAGCACGCCGCTGAACTCGTGGGTCAGCTTCTTGTACATGCCGAACATGTAGCCCACTTCGCGACCGCCTACGCCGATATCACCGGCAGGTACGTCAACGTCGGGACCGATGTGGCGTGTCAGCTCCAGCATGAAAGCCTGGCAGAAACGCATCACCTCAGCATTAGACTTGCCGCGCGGAGAGAAGTCGGAACCACCCTTTGCACCACCCATGGGCAGTGTCGTCAGGCTGTTCTTGAACGTCTGCTCGAAAGCCAGGAACTTCAGGATGCCCAGGTTCACGCTCTTGTGGAAACGGATACCACCCTTGTACGGGCCAATCACGTTGTTGTGCTGCACACGGTAGCCCATGTTCGTCTGGATGTTGCCCTTGTCGTCCATCCAGTTCACGCGGAACTGATAGATGCGATCGGGAATACACAGGCGCTCAATCAGGTTCACCTTGTCAAACTCGGGGTGCTTGTTGTACTCTTCTTCGATAGTGCCCAGCACCTCTTCCACGGCCTGATGGTATTCAGGCTCATTGGGGAATCTTTGTTTCAGATTCGCCAAAACTTCTTTTGCATTCATACGCTAAAAATAAACTATGTTTAAATTGTGTGGCATTTCTGTGTGCAAAGGTAAGTAAAAACTGCATTCCGTGCAACTTTTCGTCACAAAAAGTTGCAGAAAACTTTCAATTTGTAATAAATCGGGGCTTTTGAGAGGGTTTTCGTTCTTTCTTTTGAATGTTTTCCCGACGTTTCGTCATTCGGAAAGAGCCAGTGTGAAGACACTCACAGAGGCCGACGGGTCGGCATCCAGAATGGCCTGTGCGCAGGCCGAGAGAGTGGCGCCCGTGGTCATCACGTCGTCCACCAACAGGATGTGCTTTCCTTTCCAGTGTTCGGGGATGCGTGCCGAATAGATGCCTTGCACGTTGGTCAGACGTTCGTGTGCCGAGAGGTGCTTCTGGGTGGGACTCTCTTTGCGCCGCAGCAGTTGTGCGACAGGCACCTGGTACTCGTCAGCCACGCCGCGCGCTATCATCAGTGCCTGATTGTAGCCTCGACGTAGGCGGCGCAGACGGCTCAGCGGCACGGGCACCACCACGTCGGTCCACTCACGCAGAGGCGATGTGTCGAATTCGTGGGCACCCCATCTGCCCAGTGTCTCGGCCAGGTCGGTGTGGCCATTGTACTTGATGCTCATCAGTATGTTGTGGAAAGGCGAGTTGCTGCGATAGCGGATGAGCGATGCGCCATAGACGACGGGAAAGAAAGACCACAGCTGGCGTACCATGCGGTTGTCAGAAATGTCTTCGATGCCGCAGCTGGGCCATGCAACACTGCATTCCAGACAAATGAACGATTCGTTCGGGGACAAACGGTTCCTGCATACGGGGCAGCAGCGGGGTATGAGCAACGAATAAAGGTCGGTGAGGATGCTCATGCTGAGTGTCTTTAGCGAGCCTGAATGGCTTGGCTGCGTACCACACGTGCCAGTTCCTGCGGACCGATGTTCACGGGACCGTTGATAAACTCGGGGATATTGTAGCTGCGCATCAGTTCGCGATGGTAGAGTGGGTGCTGCGCTGGCAGTTCGAACGGTTTCGTCATGTGCCCGTCAGCGTCAACGTGGGCGAAGTAGGGGCGTGTGTAATTGCCATCGTCGCGGCGGCTGCTGAAGACGATCCATCGTCCGTTGCTGCTCCACGAGTGATAGCTCTCCACGCGCGGGCTGTTCACTTCGTCGAGCGGACGCGTCTCTCCTGTGGGAAGATGCATCATATAGAGGTCGGCATCGGTGTGCCAGATGTGGAAGACGCCGTGTCCGCCCATGGTGAAAAGCAGCCACGTGCCGTCTGGCGATATGCGCGGCAGTGTGGCGCTGCGTCCTTCCGATGCAGCATCAACAATGATATGTTCGGGACCGAAACTGCGGTTCTTCAGGTCGAAGTCGCGTGCGACGATGTTGTATTTCAGCCTCTCGAAGTGGCGCAGCATGTCGCTCTGACGTGGCAGCAGGCTGTCGGTGGGCGTATAGGTGGCCGAGCAGTAGTAGAGCGTCTGCCCGTTGGGGCTCCACCACGGGAAACAGTCCAGGCGGTTGGTGTCGCGCGGCAGGGGCGTGACCTCGTTGCGTTCCACGTCGTAGAGCATGAGGTTGCTGTACGTGTCCTGCACCTCTACCTTTTTTATATCGCGCGTGTGAAAGAGTTGGATGGTGTTGTTGGTGCTGTATGCGATGAGTTTCTCTGTGGGATGCCATGCCGGATAGACACCGGCGCTGATTGTGCTGTCTGTCTTCAGGTTCACTTTGCGTGTCGTTCCGTCGCAGGTTATGACGGTGCCGCCCATGCCTTGACGCACGTGGAACTGCATTCTGTCGGGGTTGTAGTTCTGGAAGGCGTGGCAGTTGATGCACTGTCCCTCGCTTTCCTTGCTGTTTATCATGTTGCCATAGACCACGCGTTCGTCGTAGTTCGTGAGGTTGCGCTGACAGATGGTGAGGTCTTCGTATGCCACGTACGAGGGTGCTATGAGGCGGTAGGCCATGTAGGGGTCAATCTCGTCGGGCGAGATGTGGATGGCGAAGGGGCGGAGATGCTGCCACTTGCCTTCGTCAGAGCGTACGTAGATGTCCACCCTTATCTCCTGCTGTCCGTCGGTGAGGCGTTGCCAGTCCTTTATGCTGGGGCAAACGTCGGAGCCGCGCAAGGTGAGCGTGCTGCCCGGAGTGGAGAAGTTGCACACGAAGTCTTTCCCCTCCTCCTCAATGTGGAAGCGCAGCGGAGCCATGTTGCGCGGAACGGTCACCTCGGTATATTCGGGATAGATATGCGGCAGGCTGTCTGCCTCGGAATACGACGCGGGCACGGTGGCGTGGCGGCAAGAGGCCAGTACAAGCAGGGGCAGGAGTGTGAGGAGAAGTCTTTTCATAGCGTTGTGAGGCCTCGCACGAGGAAGTAGTAATAGTAGAATGTTTTGCCGTAGGCTGGGTAGAAGGCTTTCTTCTTCTGTTCCAGCGTCATCGTGCCGCATTGTTCGTTGAACTGCATGAACTCGGCATACGTGCGCCGCACCTCGTCGTCAAAGGGCATGTGGCTGGTGTCCACCGTGTGTTCCAGTTGCCCGTAGAGATAGGCTGCCTCCTGAAAATGGAGCGGCATGTGCTGCTGCGCGTGGGTGGGGACGTATTCGAAGAAGCGTTGCCAGAAGGTGGGAATGTCGCGCGAGAGCATGGCAAAGAGCAAGTTGAGCTCTTGGCGCAGTGGGTCGGAGCCTGTGCTGGTGGAGAAAGTGTTCACGAGGTAGTTTTCCACGTGCATGTTGTCCGTGTCCAGATGATTGTCGCCTTCCATCAGGTGGGTGATGGGCTCCATCTCGGCGTCCTGGCGGATGAGTTCGGGATGGTTCAGGTAAGTCTCGTAGTGCTCGGCCCATGCGCGGTGGTGTAGGGTGTGCTTCAGCAGCCCAAGGTATTTGCGCGCCACGTCATACTCGCCGTTCAGCAGCGAGGCTTTGGCCATCAGTCGGAGTCCGTCGACGCTCCACCCCGTCTCGATGCCCTGCTCCATGCACCAGCGGTAGCAGAAATTCTCGAGCCCGTAGTGGTAGTAGAGTTGCCGTCCGTTGACCCTCGAAATGCTCACGGGCCATGGCGCGTTGGGCAGTGCGTCGCCCTCGCGATAGTGGAACACCTCGTCGCCAGCGCGTCCCAGCCGGAAGAGTGCCAGATTGCGGTTGAGCACCATGATGCGTGTGGGCATCTCGTCTGTGCGCTCGCGTGCTATGCGCAATACGCCTTCCCAGTCCTGCCGTTCGATGGCCAGGCTCTGGCGTATCTCGCGGTGGAAATTCGCGTCGGTATACCACACCCGTCTCAATCCGACAAGGGCGGCTGCGAGCACGAGCAACGAGATGGCTGCCGCATGCCAATGTTTCGGCAGGAAGCGTTCGGGCTTCAGTGCGCAAAGCATGGCTGGAACGAGCGAGAGCATGATGCCATAGTAGGGGAGTCGGTATTGGGGAAAATCGTTGCTGTCGATTCCGAAGGTGGGCATGGCGGCGCAATAGATTTGCGACAGCTCCACCTGGCTATACACGTGATAGTAAACCCACGGCACCACCGCGATGAGCAGCCCAGCCGCCACGGTTGGCACAACCATGCGACTCGCCCATCCGTCCCTTCGCCACTCGCCGGGCCACACCATCAGCGCCGTCGCCAGAAACGAGTAGGCTCCCATCAGGGGATAGCCGGCCGAGGCCGAGAGTATCATCCACACCACACAAAGCCAGGGGCTGCGGCGACGCAGCGTCAGCCCGAAAAGTGCAATGAGGAGCGCGAGCAATACACCGAGCGTGGGCACCATCATGTGGCCCGAGAGCTTCTGACAGTAGAGCCAGTATCCCGTCTGCGTAAGACACGCCGCCAGCGCCAGCGGAAGTGCAACACCCATGAGGCGCCACCAGCCACGCAGGCGGAATAGGCGGCCGACCAGCACTGCACACAGCCCCCACAGGACGGAGAGCATGACGAATGTCCATGCGCGCGAGTAGAAAACGGTGGTTGCCAGACAGCCCAGCCACGAGAGCGGACCGCCCGGATAGACGGCTTGCGTCGAGAAGAAATGGCGTGTGGTGAGAAACAGGCTCAGTTCCTGGGCGCGATAGAGCACGTCGCCCTCGAGCCGCACCACGGCCAGCGCCAGAGCAGCCGGAAGCAGCCACAGCAGAGTCCATACGGAAAGGTTTCGCAGTCTGTCTCTCATCCTTGCGTCTTCTTTTTGCCCCAAAGTTACGAAATAATGGGCGAATACGGCGCCTTCTGACGAATTTTCTTGTGCATCGGCCTGCGCGAAATCTACTAATCGCAAATCATGCTCGAAACAGGGTGGTGAAGAGTGGTTGAAAACGCACCGTGGTGCGACGGCCGTCGCACCACGGTGCGCAGCCTGTCGCAGCACGGTGCGACAGACGTCGCACTGCGGTGCATATCGGCACGCCGCTTTCTTGGACTTCGCGGATTATAATGTCGCAACAGCACGAAAACACGGGTCGAAAAGCGACTTCAGAAGATTTTTTGAAAAAAAAATGCCAAATGTTTTGCCAGTTGAAAAAAATGCCCTACCTTTGCACTCGCAAAACGGAACGATACCGAGCGCGGTTTTCAAAAAACGTTCTCGTTTTGGGCGCTTAGCTCAGCTGGTTCAGAGCGTCTGCCTTACAAGCAGAGGGTCGGCGGTTCGAATCCGTCAGCGCCCACGGTAATGAGGGACGGCTCCTTAGCTCAACTGAATAGAGCATTTGACTACGGATCAAAAGGTTGTGGGTTTGAATCCCGCAGGAGTCACACCTGATGCGAGTCAGTGGACTGGGTAGATACCAGAGTGGCCAAATGGGGCAGACTGTAAATCTGCTGGCTTACGCCTTCGGTGGTTCGAATCCATCTCTACCCACAATGCTTGTTTGCGAGCGTAGGTCTGCGGCAATAGCTCAGTTGGTAGAGCACGACCTTGCCAAGGTCGGGGTCGCGAGTTCGAGTCTCGTTTGCCGCTCACGGAGTGAATAAAGTGAAATAGACATCAAGTCTCATTTACCGCTCTTAAATTTAATGGTGCGTTAGTTCAGCTTGGTTAGAATACATGCCTGTCACGCATGGGGTCACGGGTTCGAGTCCCGTACGCACCGCAAAGTGTTTTTCATGGTATTAGATTTTTAAGGTAAAGATTCAGGGCCTGTGAAGGTATTGAATCTTTTTTTTTGTCTCCATACGAATCATCCGAATCCTTCATTAGATCTTATCCTCAAATCTGTCGTTGGGGTATATCGCTTATCCCGATGTTTACATAAAGAAATAATAAAGCCCACCGGACATCAGTCCGGCGGGCTTCATCTTTAAGTGTATTTCAGCTTTTCTTGCTTACTCCTGGGGGAGGGGCAGATACCAGTTCTTGGGCTGAGACAGCAGGTTGTAAAGCGACTGGTCCATATAACCATTACGCTGTGCAACGCGCTCTGCAAGATAGTTGGGATCGTTGCGGCGCAGAGCCACACGGCTCAGGTCGCTGAAGCGTGTGCCCTCGAAGGCGAGCTCCATACCCATTTCGTCGATAATGAGGTCTTCTACGCACTTCTGTACGATTGCTTCATTGCCGTCAGAGTAGATAGCTTCCTTGTTGAGAGTTACTCCATAGTTCTCTTTGGCCTTCTTGATTACCATGTCCACATAGTTGAAGCGGCTGTCATGCTCGTTGTATGCCAATCGGCCACCACCATGCGAGTGAATACCCAGAGTAAGTGTCTCATCTTCAGAACCTGTTTGAACAACTCCTTGCAATGTGTTGCGGTTGTATGTATCCAGCTTATAGAATATATTATGAGCACCAGCAGTGGATTTCATGTATTCGGTATTCAGATAGAGGTAAGGCGTTACTTCGGCTTTCTCTACCTCGCGGCGATCCAGGAAGTAGCACACGGCTGCTGTCGCTGCGGAAGGATAGTTCTGATAATCTGTGGCAAGTTCTATTACCGAGCCTTCGATTCCTTCTGCGGCTACAGAGTCTGCGTATGCTTCCATTTCTTCTTGTGACTTTGTCTTGAAGGTATATCTCAGACCAATCTTTGTGGGGATTTCGTCTTCTGTCAACTCCATCAGGGTGCTGTCAACATATGCATATGTTACCTCTATTGGATCGTAGCCTTGGTCGACTCTCCATGCAGCATAATCATCAATGTCATACCATATAACATTGTTTATATCCTCGAAGGCGATTGGTCTCTGCGGAATCCAAGTATCGTTGTTGCACAGACCCTTCTGCAGGATGGCAAAGGCATAGCTGGGGAAACCGGCACGGTTGAGTGCCTCGGCAAAGCGCAGCCATACGGTAGACTTACGATAGACCATAGGATATACAGTCGTAAAGCTAGCACTGTTGGCACGGTTGTGGATGCTTTGCGGCCATGCCAGGTCGTCGGGGTTCTGCTTGTTGACAAACTTGCCATAGAATGTGCTTTCACCCACGGCAAACGTGTATTGCGGAGCCCAGGACTGACGTGCATCGCCTACACGGGGAAGCACTGCGATGGTGTTGTGTGTCTCTCCGTCGATGGTAACAGCACCGGTTGGGTTTCTGGCATCGACACCAATGTAAACCTCATAGGGTACAGAGTCGCACAATGCCTCGTAACGACGGCTGGGAATCAGCTCGCGCTCGGAGAAGGCCGACAATGTGATGCTTGATCTGGAAGCGTCGCCACTACCGTTCGAACTGAGGGCTGCCTTGAAACCGAAGAGACGGTTGATGTCAGTGTTCACCTTACCATCCAAACGTCCGCGGTTGCTGGGGATACATGTAATGGACTCAGTGGCTCTCGCTACGGCATTTGTCTCGGTGAAGGGGTTACCAACATGACCGTAGATAGGTTCGTCTTCGCCTTCGATTTCATCTCCACGGCTGTAGAATCCGCTTGGGGTAATGGGGCCACATTCGCGGGTGTTCAGATAGTTGTAGTAGCACTGGGCTGCCTTTTCAAACGCTTCAGTTTCACCTTCACGGCCCTTCATCAGATAGAGGTCACCCATCACCAGACTTACGGGGAACATGCACTTCGAACTGTGGCATACCAGTGAATTGCCGCCATAGCTCTGGTACGAGGGGAAGCCATAGAGCTTCTCTATACCCTCCATCGGGATGAGACGGTCTATCAACTTGTCGCACAGCGTTTGTGGATTGACTGTCTCGTGCTTGGGATTGTTGATGAAATTGTTGATGTCGTCTGTGGTAAGCAGCGGCTCGAGATAGAACGGAACTTCTCCGTAGGCATTTACCAACTGAATGTAGGTCCATGCACGGATGGCCTCCACCTGGGCATACTCCTTAATCATGTATCTCTGGTCGAGACCTGTCATGCGGAATGTGTCGCACATGGCTATGTAGGCGTTGCAACTGTTGATTACATGATAGTAGTCGCTGGCACGCAGATAGGCACAGGCTCCATCTACGTACTTGTCTTGATAGGGACTCTGTCCGAAGTTCATGATGGCTGCAATGGTATCGCTCACGTATTCGCTGGCACCTACCAAATCGCCACGGCATTCGTTGAGTATCACATAACGCTCAGCGATGTTCTGGAGAGACTTCAGGATGCCCCAGTAGGAATAAAGGGTGTCCTGAGCTACCTCGTACTGATGACGTTCGCTGTCGGGCGTAAGCATATCTTCGCAGGAGGTAGTCATCATACCCATTACCAAGCCGAAGATAAGCAGGCTTATAATTGATTTTCTTTTCATAATCGTTATTGGTATCTTATGAAATTTATATGCGTTGACTGTTCACACGATTAGAGGTCGATGGATACACCTACGTTGAAACTGCGTCCAGCGGGAATCATACCTGTGTCGATGCCCTGATAGAGAATGCTGTTGCAGCTGCTCATCTCAGGATCGGTGCCCAGATACTTGGTTACCGTGAAGACATTGTTTGCTTCACCCCAAATCTTCAGACCCAGCAACCATGAGTTGCGATAGGGAACTTTGTAAGTGAGGCGTACGTTCTTCAGCTTCAGGTAGCTGCCATCCTCAATCCAACGGTCCGACATACGCTCGTTGTTGCGCCAGTCGTCGCTGTAGGTGTAGCATGCCTTGGGCATGTCGGTCTGCTGACCCTCGTAGGTCCAGCGGCGGTTAGCTGCCGTACTCTGGTTGTACGTGGTGTTGAGACCCTCGATGATGGAACGCTGATAGTTGTAGATGTCGTTGCCTACGCTATACTTGAAGTTGGCGTCCAGACGGAGGTTCTTCCATGTCAGGCTGGTGTAGATGTTTCCGTAGATGTCGGGGTTGGGATTTCCAAGAACCACCTTGTCGGCATCGTCAATAACACCATCGTTGTTCTGGTCGACGAAGCGAACGTCACCGGCCTTGAAGTCGTAGTACTTCTTGGTTTCATCAGCAAGTCCGGTGGGATACTTCAGGTAGCCCATTGCACCGGCAGTTCTGGCTTTCTCGTCACTTTCAATAATGCCGTTGGTCTGCCATCCGTAGAAGCTTCCCATGGCATAACCTACAGCGGTCAGCACGTTGTCAGTACCATAGACACTGCTTGTGTAGCCATTGATGGTCTGCTTGTTGCCACCGTAAACATCGGCAATTTCAAACGAGTTGCTGGAAGGCAGCTTGGTTACGCGGTTGTTGTAGTGACCCATGCTGGCACCGATTTCCCACTTCCAGTCCTTCTTGTTGATGAGGATACTGTTCACGTTGGCTTCGAAACCTCTGTTCTTCATCTCGCCTTCGTTGGTCCAGTAGTCACGCATACCAGAGATGTAGTGGAGCTGCTTGATGGTCAGCATATTGTCGGTTTTGTGCCAGAAGAGGTCAAGACCGGCATGCAGACGGTTGTTGAGGAAATTACCCTCGAGACCGATGTTGTACTTGGTGGTTGTTTCCCACTGGATGGTACTGTTCTCGATGTTCTTCAGCACGAGACCTACAGTGTTGTGGGTTACCAACTGGCTCTCCCAATAGGTGCGAGCTGCATAGTAGTCGAGGTCGTCATTACCGCTCTGGTCTACACCGGCAGTCAGTTTCAGATACTGGATGCCACGGCCTGTACGGAACCATTTCTCGTTGGTTATCAACCAGCCTAACTGCAGTGAGGGGAAGAGACCCCAGCTGACACCGCCCAGTTGGAAACCGTCTTTGGTGTCGTCACCGAAACGGCTGCTGGCCTGGCTGCTAAGTGTGAACTCTGCAAAGTAGCGGTTCTTGTAGTTGTAGTTGGCGTTCAGATAGTACGTCATGTCTATCCAGTTGTCGTTTGTACCGCCGTAGTTCACATACTGCATGTTCTTGCTCAAGTTGGGCAGCTTGTCGTTCTCGTTGTTGTAACCGCTCATGTAGTTGAAGCTGAATGAGTAGTTGTTGTAGCGCCAGCCACCGAATGCACCCACGGTGTGTGCACCATAATTGTTGCTCCATGCGATGCGGAGGTCGTTCTGCAGTGTGGTTTCCTTTCCAAACTGTGTCTTCAGAACACTGGTGATGTCACCGAGATCCTGCAGATTGAACGGTGTGGTACCGGCGATGGGCAGGAAGTATTTCTCGTTGTTGCGCACCATGTTGAAGTTGAAACGGTCGCTAATGGCAAGATTCTTGTTGAACTGGTACTTAGGACTTACGTTGAGCCCCATTTGTGTAACCTGAGAGTAGTTCTTGTTGTTGCCCTTACCATTTCTCAGAATCCAGTAGGGGTTGCGCAGTGCCTCATTCACGCGATTTCCAGAGGTGTTCAGCTGATTGGAGAAGCTGAAGGGGTTCTGCACCCACTGGCCGTTGCTTGAGCTGGCATATTTACCGGCATATTCCTTCGAGAGTTTCAGACGCTCAGATGGAATGTCAGTTGTAGAGAACTCGTCGTAGTAGTAGGCGTAGGGACTGAGGAAGGGTGCAGAAACCAAACCCAGCACATTGGTGGAACCGATGTTCTGCATGGAATAGTCCTCGCTCCATCCGTTGTCCAGAATGTTGTAGGAGTTCTGGTTGAAGGCGATGTCCAGACCCGTGTAGAGTTTCTCTGTAATCTTAATGTCGGTGTTGAAGCGCAGGTTCAGACGATCCATGTCAGAACCTTTACTGTTGCTCTGGCTCTTTACGTAACCCAGCGAGAGGGCATACATACCAACTTCGTCACCACCTTCCACGTTAATCTTATAGTTCTGTGTGAATGCAGCATCACGATACATATCCTTCTGCCAGTCGGTGTTGTTCGTGAATATGTTGCGGTAGTAGTTCGAAGGACTCTTGTCCAGGAAACGATAGTTCGTGATGTCTGTCACTCGGAAGTTCTTAACGGTGCTGGCCACATCATAGATGTAGTTGGAGTAATCGTCACCGTTCATCACGTCGAGCTTTTTGGGAGTGAGTTCAACGCCACCGAAGATACGCACGCCAATTTTCGTAGCCATGCTCTTTCCTCGTTTGGTAGTAATGATAATCACACCGTTTGCACCCTTTGCACCATATAATGCAGTGGCATTCTTCAGAACTTGCACGCTCTCGATGTTCTCAGGATCGATACTTGAAATCAGATTGGTGTAGAAACCCTCATGCAGAGTGGTTCGGTCGTACTGCGGATCGATGATGTTGCCATCAAGAACGATGAGAGGCTGTGCGTTGGCATTGATGGAGTTGACACCGCGGATATTCATGTAAAGTCCCATACCGGGCATGCCGTTACGGTTGACGGTATAAATATCTCCGGCCAACTTGTTTTCGATGTCGTTCTCTACAGTTACTCCGCTTGATTCATTTACGAACAGAGTGTTCTGCGAGGTGATGGTGGTACCCTCTGTGTAGAAGCTTTTGAAGTCGGTGCTGATAAGTTTGCCATCAGCCTTGCCATCCTTCACAACTATTTGCAGGGGTGCGTATCCCTCAGCATAGACATAGACTGCATCGGAGAATGTAGGTATATCCAATTTATAGCTACCATTTTCAGCGGTCAGCGTAGAGTAACCTTCCTGAGCGAAGGCCTGTACACGTACACCGCCCATAGGTTCACCGGTAGCGTCGTCGGTGATGATACCTTCTACGGTTTTAGTCTCGTATTTCTTTGTCTGCGTTCTATTCTTGGAATATATACGGCGTATGGTGGCATCGTCGTTATCTTCCTCGTCCTGTGCCATCATCGTTTGAATGTTGAGACAGGAGAGCAGGATGAAGCACAGTGTCGTGCCCAATACCTTTTGCAGAATTGTATTGCTTGTTCCGTTTTTCATTGTCGTAATGTATTTATTGCGCAATAACTATTTCACTATTGTCTTCCTTACTCTTGAGTATGACTTGATCTATGTAGAGATCACGTATGTAGCCATTCTTGAGGTCGGAGCTTCTCAAGGTTCCACTGCTCTGGATTATAAGCGTTGGGTAGCTGTAGCGCAGATTCTTGTAAGAATAGGGGAAAGTGAAGTTTTCGAGCACCTTCACAGTGTCCACCTTAGTTCCGTCATATTCGATATCAGGTGCGGCGTTGACCGAGGCGGGATACATTGCGTCTTTTGTTCCCACTCCGCTGTTGTAGCGTACCTGAACTTTAATTCTGTTCTTGCACAAGCCGGCGATGGAATCCACGTAAGCTTCATCGTAATAGAGGGAGTCTATTTCTCCGGCATCAGAGATGTCGCTATACCATTTCGGAACCATAACCACATAGATGTCGTACTTGCCGCTCATCACCTGAGATTCTGTAGGCATATATTGCTCACGAACATTTCCTTGCAAAATGATTTCACCCTTCGGGTTGGATGATCCGTTCTTGAAGGAGATAAAGTTGTTCTTGCCAACCTTGCCATACTTGTTGGTGACATCCGCGAAGACGGTGTTGTTGAACGATTTGGTTTCAACTCTTCCGGCGAAATACTGTGTATTGGAAGTACCATAGAACATATAACCGCCAATTTCCACGATAACGGGGGGCTTGTAGTATTCAATGGGGAAGGCCCATTTGTCAGCCAAATAGGCATATCCGTTGCTCATCTTCTGCAAATTTCCATTGAAGAGCGATGTCTTGTTCCAGATGATATTATCACCATCAACAACGTTGCGGATAGTATCGCCAAAGGTGTTAATCAGGTATTCGGCTCCTTCACCTCTTGTCTCGATGAACTTCTCCAACGTCCAAGGTGCTCCATACTCATATCCACCAATCTTGGGCTGTCTGTGGATGTTGTAAACGAGCGGGCTGGCGATATCCATCATGATATTGAGACGCTGCAGAGAGTCGGGATCATAATCCTTCAGCGTAATAGTGGTTGCCGGGCTTATATTACCCTTTGACTTATCCTCATAGGTCGGAGCGTATGTGTAATAGCCCTTCAGCTTCTCGTAGGTTTCCTCTATAGCTTTGTCTGTAGGTATTACCATGATATAGGCAGAGTCCTCAGCCATGATATTGCTGTTGTTTCCGAAACCTTTCACGATATTCATACACTTCTCTGCGTTTGTGTTCGGCAGCCATGACCTGCTGTTTACCAAACGGTTTGTGGTGTAGTATACGCTGTCGACGTACGTGGGGTTTCCATTCTCGTCGGGCAGACCTTCGATACTGCGCTCAATGCTGAACATTGTGGTATCATATCCGATAACAAAATCGCTGAACTTCGGAGTCATTTCTGCATACTTGATGTATTCGTAGAAATTGTACTCGAAAGTGGTCTTGCCGTTTATTTTGTGCAGCACACCGTTAATGGCGGGGATGTTCTTCTCCTTAATCTTGATACCGTCTATTGTCTCGGCATCGCGGTCGAAGAGAATGTTCTTCGCATTCATCATCTTTATTGTGTCTGCGCCGCCACCTGTGAGGTTGTGTCTCCACAGGGCGATGTGGTTGCGGATAAACTGCTGTTCAACGATGTATCCGTTGGTCTCACACATCTTAAGCCAGTAGTCGCATTCTTCCTGAGTCAAGTAACCGTTGACCGGCGCCCATACCGTGCTCACCTGGCCGCTCTTCAGCACATCGGCATAGGTATATGTCGCAACGGGGTGCGTGTTGTCTTTGTAATACTTTGCTTTCTCAAGAATTGCAGCAAACCGACTCAGTTCCTGGTCGCTTTTGATCTGCTCCCAAAGTGTCTCTGTGACAATTGCCCCTTCAGACTCATCAGGGAGGAAATGATCATCGTAGTCGGAGCAACTGGGAATTGCCATTATGACACCTCCCATGAGTAGTGCGCCGAGGTACTTGTTTAATCTTTTCTTTGCCATATTATATTCTTTATTAGTTCCTTTTTCGGATAGTGTCTTTTCTCTTTTGTCTAATCAGCTATCCGAAAGGATAGGCATTGACATTGTTTTTGTGATATCTCAATACTGGATGTTCATGAATATTCTGTGCAGAATCAATTGTCATACTTCGACTTGTTCCATACAGGATTCTGGGTTATCTTGCCATCGCTTGCCTTTACCTCCATGTAGTAGATGGGGCAGTAGAGGCCGTAGCGATTCTTGAACCTGTTCCTCAGTACGGGGTAGAGTTGTTTGTAAGTGTTCTGCAGGAATGTTTCAACCATCAGTTTTACACCAGTCTGTCCGTCTCCAACGAACTGCTCGTCGGTGCTTTCGCGCTCGTCGGCAGCTTCTTTCTGGCTGTTGGCATTACGTTCGGCATAGCGTACGAGGTCGAACCAGCGTTTTCCCTCGCCAATTAACTCTATCTGACGTTCGTTCATAACCAGTCTTACATAGTCTGTACCTGTGCTGGCTGCATTGCCAATGGTTGAGCTCTGGTTTACGTCTGTTACGGGAACAGTTCCCTGCTCGTAGTCACAGAATGAACGGCGGTGGATGGCATTCACAATCTGCTGGCAACGTTTGTTGTTATCAGCACCACCAATGCAGGCCAGTGCTTCGGCCTTCATCAGCATCACATCGGTCATACGATAGATAATCCAGTTGTTGTAGGAGGTCGACGATACATACGTTGTGATTTCTTTCGGATTGGAAACGGTTATTTCAACATCCGGACGCATGTACTTCACACAATAGTATCCACCACCACCAGCAGATGCGTTGTTACCACCAGCAGCGTTGCCTCTGCCTTCTTCTCCGTTACGAATCTTATCGGTCACAGATGTCCAAGCACGGCTGTCGAACTTCATTCTATCGCTACCCTTTCCGCCAAAGGCTTCTCCGAGAGCATCCTCGCTCACAGCAAGGTGAGTGCCGTTCGAATATCCGTAAAGTGAATTCACGATGGGGTTTGCACGTGAGTCGGTTCTGCTGAACTGTATCTCAAAAATACTTTCGATACTGTTCTGACCTTCATCGTCACCTGTGCTACCTGAGCGATAACCTTCGGCTCTGGCAAAAATGTTATTCTGGGCTTCCATGTTGAGGGGCATTCCGTTGCTTACGCCCTCAAAGTCGTTGTAGATCATCTTGTAGATGTCTCCAAGTCCCCAGTCTTCTCTTCTTACATCACCGACTCTGGGAGTGCGGTTAAGCAACTCTTTGTATTGCTTCTCCAGTTCCTCCAAAGACTTGTCGGCATACTCAGAACAGAGTGTGTAGTCACCTACCACTGAGTGAGCTATGAAGCCAGTATCAACTTCGACGGTGTCGGAAGCGTTCTTTCCAAAGCGACCTTGACGAAGCGATGCACGCCAGAGGTACATGTCAGAAAGCATTGCATAGATTGCAGTGTTGGTAATCATACCCTTGGTATCTCTGACTTGTGTGTAGCTTGTGCGGGCTTGTCCGACGATGCTTTCGCAATCCAAAATAATGGAGTCGAGTACATCAAGCTGCATTGTCAGAGGGAAGGATTCGATTTCCGAGTCATTGTTGATAACCTTTGTCGTGTAGGGGATGTCCTTGAATGCACGTATCAGATAGAGGTAGTTCAGGGCTCGGATAGCAATCATCTCGGCACGCATTCTCATCCATTCAGCCGATGTGAACTGCTTATCTTTCTCAAGCACTTCCTCTCCATGCTGGAGCACCTTGTTACAGTAGTTGATGGTTTTGTAGAAATCATCCCATTCGAACTCTGTCATACTGGAGTCGGGCATACCTTGCATGATTTCCTGATATCTGTCACGGTTAGCCTGAGCATTGTTCGTGTTCACTGGGTTCAGGATGTATGAGTCTGAACGCAGGTCACCCCAAATGGCCATCTTGGTTACCGATGCTGCCATTTGCTTGTACGCAGCGTAACGCACACCTTCCAAGTCGTTCTTGTCTTCCCAGAAGTTTTCTTCTACCACACGGTCTTGAGGATAGACGGTCAGCCAATCATCGCAAGAGGAAAAACTTACCGCTACCAAGGCCAACAGGCAGGCGTATTTGAAATTATTGTATTTTTTCATAGTCGTACTAATTTAGAAACCGATATTTACACTACATGTGAATGACTTGCTACGCGGTGTACGGCTGTTATCCGATGCTACGGCGAAACCACCTACTGATACGTCGGGGTCTACACCTGTATACTTGGTCCATACCCAAAGGTTGTCAACCGAAGCATAGAGCTTCAGGGACTTGATACCATACTTCTTGAGTTTCTTCACGTCGAAGTCGTAGTTTACCTGCAGATACTGGAAGCGCAGATAGTTACCTTTCTCTACGTAACGGTCGCTGGGCAGTGAGTTGTAGCTGCGGAAACCATTCTTTGATGTGAGGGCACGCGGGATGACTGTCTCATCGCCGTTCTTGCGCCAACGCCATGTTGTAGCGTAGCTCTGGTTGGTGTTGTTGAGCATGCTCTCATAGTTCATACGGGCAATGTTCACAATCTTGTTGCCGATACGGAAGTTAAGACCCGTGTTAATGGAGAAACGTCCGTAGTAGAAGGTTGCACCAAAACCACCATTACACTTGGGGTTCGAGTTGCCCAGATAAACCATGTCGTAGCGGTCAATCTGTCCGTCGCTGTTTATATCCTCATAGATGGCATCACCACCCTGGAACTGATAGCGATAGGTCTCGTTGTAGCAGTAGTACATGGGAAGGGGTATACCCTTGGCATCGGTCAGCATGTTGCCGTCTGCATCGTAAGCGATGGGGCAGGTGCTGATGTCACCACGGCGCTCTGCGGCTGCCGAAGTATTGATCTTGTAGTCCTGTTCCCATTGGTTTTTGCTTCTGTTGAAGGTGTAGTGCCATCCGTCACCACCGGCTGCTGCATCGGCAGGCGATGTGCTGTTGCGATAACCGCCGTTGCCGTCGGGTACGCTCTCGGCATATCCATAGGCATTCCACGATGCGCTGGTGTAGCCGTTGTGGTCGTAGTCATATTTGTATACACCTTTGTAACGCAGACCGTAGATGGAACCCAATGCGTTGCCAATCTGAACACGCTGGTTATAGGAGAGGTTGCCTGGCTGGTAAGTTTCTGAACCATTCAGTGCTTCCAGCAACAGCGGGTGCATCTCTTCAACTTCATTGAAGTTCTGTGCGATGTTGCCACGGAACTTCACGGAGAATTTACCTAACTTCAGGAGTCTGTCCGTGCTTCCGTTCAACTCCCAACCCTTGTTGCGCAGTGTTCCGGCGTTTGTCTTGCTGAGTGTCGAGAAACCGTTCGCACTTGGGATACGCAGGCCGCCCATCAGCAGTTCGGTGGTCTTTCTGTTATAAACCTCGAACTGGAAACGCAGCATGTCATCCAAGAAGTTCACATCGAAACCAAGGTTCCACTGTTTGGTCTTCTCCCAACGGAGTTCTGTCAGTGACAGGTTTTCAGGTATAATCACGGAGTGTCCGTTGTAGTATCCGCTGGCTGCATAGCGGTTGAACTGGTCGTAACCACCACCGCCGGTGTTACCAGTGATACCCCAGGTGGGACGGAAGGAGAGCATACTCAGGATGCTGCGGCTCCATTTCATGAAGTCTTCGTCGATGATGTTCCAACGTCCACCCACTGCGGGGAATGTGCCATACTTGTGACCCTTACCGAAGCTTGTGCTACCGTCGGTACGCAACGATGCGTCAATACTATATTTACTCTTATATGAGTAGTGAGCTTGCTCGTAGAAGCTGTGGCTACGCCATTCGCCATTGCCGGCTGATGCGCTACGCAGAAGTGCGATAACGGTGGGGTCGGTAATCTCATCGGGTACGTTCCACAGACCCAGACCCTGTGTCGAGCTGGTACCGGTACGCATTTCGAAACGTGCCAAACCGCCCAGACTATGGTCTTTGTTCTTGAATGCCGAATAGTACTTCAAATCGTGACGTGTTGAGAACTGCATCGATTTGTACTCGCTGTTGCTCACGTAGTTTCGTTCGTTCACGAGACCGTTGGTCGAGTTGTCGCCACCCCAAATCCATGCCATGGGACGGAGTTCGCTGGGGCAGTACTCGTCGCTACTGGTGTTGAAGATATCCAACTGAACGTCTGCCTCGTAGTTCAGACGATGGTGATCGTCGTCAACGCCGAGCAGTTTATATTCGATACTGAACTGCGGTGTCAGGTTGTACTGCTTCTCCTTGTTCCATGCTTTCTTTGCACGTGCAACGGGGTTACCATTGTTGAACATATCGAAGAGTTCGTAAGATGTATACATACCATTATTATTAATCTGGTCGTTTGCATCTTCTGTCATGATGGCAGCGATGGGCAGCATGTTGAAGTAGTTGCCTGTGCGAATGCCACGTGCGTCGAACTCATAGATGCTCATGTTAGGCATGGCTGTGTATGCACGGGAAAGGATGTCGTTACCGTAGTTCTTCTTGTTGTCGGTGAACGTCATGTTGACGTTACTCTTGAAGGTGATACGGTCGCTCACGAAGTAGTCAAGTGCTGTTGATGTGGTGAAACGGTTAAGCACCTGTCCGATGATGGAACCTGTACTGTGGTCGTAACCGGCACCGATGCGGAATCGTGCTTTCTCACCACCACCAGACAGTGTCACGTGGTATCTGTGCTCCTTACCGAATTGTCTTACAGCGTCCAGCCAGTCGGTGTTGTGGCTGTAGTGGTTGTAAACGTATGGGTACGACTGGTTGTAGTCCAGCTCCAGCATGTTTGTGGGTTGCTGATAGGGGTTGTAGTAAGCTTCCTTGAGCATCATGGTATATCCGTCACCGTCAAGCATCTTGTAACCATCGGGCTGCCATGTACCTTTGAAGTTGTATTTGAAGTTTACTCTCGTGGGACCACGCTGACCACGGCGCATCTTGATTTCGATTACACCGTTCGAACCTCTTACACCCCACTTGGCTGCCGATGCGGCATCCTTCAGCACGGTGATACTTTCGATATCTTCGACGTTCACGTTCAGCAGCGTTGAGAACTGCTCTTCGTTATCCATCGTTTCGAAGTTGATATCCTGTGCATCGTCGGGAAGTTCAAAGATGTGGTCGTTAACGACGATCAGAGGCTGAGCATTTCCGTTGATGGTAGATGTACCACGCAGACGCATGGTTGTACCTGAACCCAGGTTACCCGAGTTGGGCACGATATCCAGACCGGCAATCTGTCCCTGCATAGCTTGGTCAACAGATTCGAATGCCAGACCTTCCACGTCTTCCATGCTGAACTTCTGAACAACACCGGCGTATTCACGCTCGGGGATTTCCAGACCTGTGGTAGCGGCTTTCTTGCGTTCCTTCACCACGACTTCGGTCATGGTCTTCGTGTTGTCTTCCATCTTTATGTCATACACAGTCTTCGAACCGAGTTTCGTTGTCCATTCCTTCATTCCCACGAAGTTGATGTGCAGCGTATTGTTCGGGTCCTTGATATTCATGGTGAAGTTACCATTCATATCGGTGATGGTCTGTGTGACAATACGGTTATTCTTATCTTTCTCTACAACGGTAGCGCCGGGGAGTACGTCGATGTCGTCAGACACGGTACCGGAGATACGCATATTCCGTTGCTGGGCGCTTGCGGGGAGTGTCATTAAGACAACAACCCAGAGCAATATAAGCTTAGTTATTTTATTCATAAGTCAATAGATTTTATTCTTTGATAGCGTATCTCTCGAGATATTTTCTACACTTGCTGGGTGTTGCCCATGTATTGTCATAGCGACCGTCTTCACCAGGTTCTGTGTGGTTCAGCACACCGGGTATGCTGTGGATTACAGCAGCACTTGATGCATCGAGTGTGATGAAGTTACCACTTACAGCCATGGGACGTCCCACGGGGTTGGTGTTACATGAAATATCACGTGCCAGCAGGTTCTTCTCACCTACGGTCTCCAGCCATTTATGATTAAGGTCTCCGCTCGCGTTGCGTGTGTCGTCACATACGCGCAGGATGGTCTCACCACCTCGCTTCACGCGCTCCACGTGTACCTTACAGAACAGTCCCAGTTCCTTGTCGTAACTTGAGGTAACCCATTCTTCTTCGGGCAGGGCGCTCTTGTCAGCAAATACTGAGTTGTCCAGGAAGTGGTAGCGGATGAAGTTGGTCAGGTAGAGAATCTTAGCCTGAATACGCAAACTGTCCTCAGCTGTAGCAAGAATGTCGGTAAGTACCTCTACAGAATCTTGCGCTTGGTCGTCCCAAATCATTTCGGTCGTACAGTGTTCTGTATAGTCGTCAATGATGTCATCCCATGTCGGCAGGCCATTGGCTATGGCTGCATCAATTGCATCGTTCGTGGGAACGAACAAGGTGTAGCGATAGTTGTTGAAGAACTGGACATTCTGATCCAGACCATTGTCCTGTGTGAATATCCTATACTTCTTTATGGCAGCCTCCTGCTGTTTCTGGTTCGGGATGAGATTGATGTCAACGAGACCGCACTTGTAGATAAGTTGCTCGTCAACCTGGCAAAGATCATAGAACTTGGAATAGGGGTTATCATCGCCGTACTCCTGCTCAGTGTCAGCGATAATGCTGTATACGCTTCGATAGGTCGGAACCATGGGAGCGTCGAGAACATAGGTCTGTCCGTTCTTCAGAGCCTCGAAGGGTTTCACAACATTACAAACCTTAATACCAGTGGTGTCGTTGGGGATGTTCTGGCGTGTGTTCTCAATCTGGAAGCCGCCCCATACCTTTGTGACGGTTCCGTTCTCGTCGCGCTCCAGCTTGACTGCGGTTCCGTTCTTAGCAAGGAAGTATTCGTCCTCGCCATGGATGGGGTTGGTGCCGTCGTGTACGATGGTGTGGCTTTCCAGCATATCCTTCAGACGGTTCACAACCTCACTGTTATCCAATCTTGCAGCGGCACTGGAATATGCACGGCCGAACTCTCCGGTCTTGGGGTTGTATGTGTAGCAAGTGGAATTGATAGGCATGCTTGCGTTCGTGTAGTTGAAAGCTACACGGCGGGGTTGCGTGCTCTTGAATGAGATGGGGTCATAGTAGAACTGCAGGGCAGCGTCGCTGGGCAGGAAGAATGTAAACTCACTCTGCATGGCCTTCAGGTATGCATAGTAGTTAAGTCCCATTCGGTCTGTCTCGGTGCTGTTAGAACCGTTGTAGATGGCCCACTTCATTACTCTGTTGGTGGTACTGATGTATGCGGGCGAGGTAACGGACGTGTAGTCGGCAGGACCGTAGATGTCCTTCATCACGTAAACGGCTCCGTTGCAGGCCAGCAGACAGGTGTCAATCTTATCGATGTCTTCTACATAGAAGAGCTGCTCCTGAGCGTCGTCGCGCAGCTTGGTCATCTTGCTGGCAACCGAACCGGTGAAGGAGCGCTGCATGATGATATTGATAAGTGACTGCAGGGTTCCCAGAGGAATCTGGTCGATTTGTGCGTAGAGTGCATTGAGCATTTCCTTGGTGAAGGGGGCACCCTTTGTGTGCATGGAAATCAGGCCGGGCAGGCTCTCTGCATTGGCGTAGGTTTCAATGAGCTGGCGTCCACCACCAGAGGTGTAGTACTCCCAGAGTGCTGAGTCGCTGGGCACGAACATGGCTGCCATGTCTCTTTCCACACCACTCTCGTCGCGGTATTCGTTCCATCCCGGGTCGAATTTCAGGCTGGGGATTACGTCTGCCGAGCTGGGCTTGATATAGGGCTGATAGGGCAGCAAGGTTCCTTCCGGACCGGGCTCGAAGGCGAGTGCCTGGCGTCCGACGCTGTTATCCGAGAAGTAGCGCTTTACGAAGATGGAGTCCTGATCGGTCCATTCGATGCCGCGCTGCTTCATTATATTTTTATAGGTAAGCGTGAGGGCGGATGAATAGAACGGTGCACTGTAGCGGTCGATCATATGGCTGAAGATGCTTGTCTTGCCATTGATGCGAATCACCTCGGCCATGTTTGACAGGGGCACGAGGGGCTTTTCAGTTACGTTCACGTATCCATTCTCGCAGACAACGTCTTTGTCCATCAGGAGGGCGTCGTAGATATGTACGTCGCTTGTGATGCGCTCACGTCCCATGAACTTGGCGAAGTCATCGTCGGTAACGGAGTTCTTTGCCATGTGCTCGCTGGTGAAGTGGAGCATCATAGGCAGTGTTCCGTCCTTGGCCAGATAGAGGCCACCTTCGTTGGCCTGACTGGGATCTTCGGGATTCGCATCGCCGCGGAAGCGTGCCCAGTAGTCTTTGTCGTTCTGGCTGTAGCTGTAGGGCAGGTCTTCGGGCTTGTCAAAAGCAATGGTGTCGGTAAGTTCCACGTCGGTGTAGCGGCGCATATATTCACCGCGGATGGGGCGTGAATTACCGGTGGCTTCGCTGCTGGCAAGGTTTTCCATCACGATGGCATTGTTCAGCATACTGGTGTGAATCAGCAGCTTCTTCTGTGCCAGCGACAGGTTTTCATAGCTTGTCGCGTTGTGCCAGGGGTTGATTTCGGGAAGCTTCGCATTGTTGCGGAAGAATGTTTCCCAGGCCTCGTCATCGGCCACAAAGACGGTCTTGGAACCGGTACGACCCAAGACATCACTCAGTGGACGCACATTCTCGGGGTTCACGTCGGGGTCTTCCAGAAGCCGCAGGTACGTCTTGAACGTCAGCGTCTTCTTGGTTCCGTCGTCGAGAGTGTGCTCAACGCCATCCTGCAAACTCTGGTAGATGCTGGTGTTCAGCCACGACGGTTTTTCATCGTCGAGTGTGAACGGATCCTGACATGCATACAGAAGTCCGCAAGATGCCAACAGATACGCCATCTTTGATGACTGTCTGCTCCATTTGCTAAAACGATTTCTCATACGCTTAAATTAGTGTTATTGTTATTGAATTGTTTTTAGTTTCTTTAAGGTTTTTCACACTTTTGTGCCACTTACCAAAGCAAATTTATGTTTTTTTTATAATACAGCGCGACACTGGGCACCTATTTTGCTTATGTGTTAACGTTATTTAACACTTTTCGCCCTTTTTGACCCTTTTCGCGGCTGTCTTGGGCGGTTTTTTGTTCAAAAAAGTGCCGTTGAACCGTCGATTCGGGCTCAACTCTCATGTTCTTTCTCATTTTTTTGTCCCCAGATGGGTGTTTTAACCCGAATCGGACATTAGGTCGACAAAGGTGCTTTTCCTCTTGCATGAGAAGTCTTTTTATGCCATAACGATATCTCTTTCTGCATCTTATTGCCAGCGTCTCCTCACCGTAGCCCGCTACGCCATCGAAGACGCTACCAACAACCTGTTCGAAACATCTTTCACTCTGACTTAAATCCTACTTCCCGATTAGGGTTAAACCTGAATTATTCGTCTGCTCGAGTTTGCCGTGTTTCAAAATTTCGATACCCTGAAATGAGCGAAATTTATGATGTGAAAACCATGCTTGTGTTATGCGAATATTATTTACATAATTCTTTGCGTTTTTTCGTTCTCTGTTTTCCGACGAAAAACGCACCGTGCTGCGACGGCTGTCGCACCACGGTGCGTCTCTGTCCCCAATGTGCTATACCTGCACGAGAATCGTCTAAATGGCGTCAGCCTTTTCTGCAGCGGAAAATTTCGCAGAAAAATGGTGCGCTGAAAATCAATCGGTTGAATTTTCGTTGGAACTGAAATCGCACAAAAAAGCCCCAAAATGTGCCCGAAATCGGTCCATTTGGGGTGCACCTCACTTTGAGGGAATTCTTCTCTGCGGTAAAAAATGATTATATTTTAGCTTCGCTTTCCTTTCTTCTTCAGTTCCTCTGCAAGCTGCCAATACATGGCCGCTGTTTCCTCGTCTCCGAGACGTGCGTGTGCGTCGCCCAGCAACTGATAGGCGCGCGGATGTTGTGGTTTCAGACTGGTGGCCCGTTGGAGGTCGTTGATGGCTTCGCTCCACAGGTTGAGTTCCATGAATGCGCGGCCGCGGTTGAAGATGGCCTTGAACGACGACGGCGCCAGACGGACGGCTTCGTTCAGGTCGTGCATGGCCTCGTGGTGCTGGTTCATGTGCATCAGCGTGTCGGCGCGTCTCACCAGTGCATCGATGCTCGTCGGGTGGAGTCGCAGGGCCTTCGTATAGTTGGCCACGGCAGCCTTGTCGTTGTGTGCTTGCGTGACGCATTCGTCACCCAGTGCCACAAATTCGCGTGCCAGCGCCTGCAGTTCTTTATTCTGAGCCTCCATGCGTCGCCGCATCTCGTCGCGTTCTCCGCGCAGGCGGTTCACGATGTTCAGCTTTCGCTGCAGGAGGCGTCGCGCAGCGGGTTTCTCTATGTCGTAGCGGGCATGTATGGCCACGAAGAAGTGGTCGAGGCATTCCTTCATGTCACCCTTGTCGAAGGCCTGTGCTGCGGCCGCATATTCGGTGTCGGCCTTGGCCGTCTGCAGGGCGCGCTGGAGGTCGTTCCCGTCGTTGAAATGACGTGCGAACTCCACCACCTCGGGCCGCACGAAAATGTCGGAGCGCTGTAGCGGTCGGCACAGTGTGAGCCCCTCGAGCGAGGTGCAGCGGCTCAGTGCCACGTAGGCCTGTCCGCCGGCGAACGTACCGCCCGAGAAGTCGATGGTGACGCGTGGGAATGTCAGTCCCTGGCTCTTGTGGATGGTGATGGCCCATGCCAGACGGATGGGGAACTGTGTGAAGGTTCCCAGCTCTTTCTCTACGATTCGCTTCTCGCGCTCGTTGTACTCATAGCGCATGTTGCTCCATCGCTCCGGCTCGACGATGACCTCCCGTCCGTCGTCGGTGCGTATGCCGAGTGTTCCGCTCTTCGTGTCAATGTGCGTCAGAATGCCCAACGTTCCGTTCACCCAGCGCTTTTCGGGGTCGTTCTTGATGAAGATAATCTGTGCGCCCTCCTTCACCTCGAGCTGTAGCAGCGTGGGGAGTGACGTCTCGGGAAACTCGCCCTCGACTCGGCCTTGCAGCATGATGGCCTTGCCCGGCAGACGTTCGAGTTCTTCCTGGTTCACGTGGTCTACGTTATCGCGGCGCGTGGCCAGCAGGATGTTAAGCTCGTCGTTCGTGCGCCGTTTCGGGCTCTCTTCGTGACGCGTATTGAGCAATTGCAGTTCGATTTCAGAGACCTGGTTGGCACGTATGTGGTCGAGCGCGGCAATGAAGCCGGCATCTTTCTGTCGGAAGACTTTTTTCAACTCGATGCTCACGAGCCTCATTTCGCGGAAGACGCGGGCCGAGAAGAAATAGGGATTGGGGTAGAAACGGCTCAGAATCTCCCATTCGTCACTCTTCACCACAGGTTCGAGCTGGAAGACATCGCCGATAAGCATCACCTGTTTGCCGCCGAAGGGCTCGCGCATGTTGCGGCAGAAAACGCGCAGCACGCGGTCGATGAAGTCGATGATGTCGGCCCTCACCATCGAAATTTCGTCGATGATGATGAGTTCGACCTCGTTGAGCAGTTTGATATGGTTCTTGCGGTATTTCAGAAAATCGCGCAGCCGCGACGGTGCGAAGCGTGGGTCGTCGGGCAGCAACGGGTGGAAGGGCAGTTTGAAAAAGCTGTGGAGCGTGCTTCCTCCGGCGTTGATGGCGGCGATTCCAGTGGGTGCCAGCACCACGCTTTTCTTCCATTTCTGCTCGACGACGTAGCGCAGGAATGTGCTCTTGCCTGTGCCCGCCTTTCCGGTGAGGAAGAGCGAGTGATGAGTGAAGCGTATCAGCGAGACTGCGTTGCGCAGTTCGGGTGTGGAAGTGTCGAGTGTCTTCTCCATGCTCATTGGGTGGGTGGAGTGGTTGTCTCAGCCTGAGCAGCCACGTATTCGAGGATGAGTTGCTCGTCGTCGGCATCGAACCAGCGTATCTCTGTGTCGCGCTGGAACCATGTCATCTGTTTCTTGGCATAGACGCGCGTGTTTTTCTTGATTCGTTCAACGGCCATCTGCAGCGGCCATTCGCCGTCGAGGTGGCGGAAAAGCTCTTTGTAGCCCACCGTGTTGAGGGCGTTCGCATCGCGGTGGGGAAGTAACGTGCGCACTTCGTCGAGCAGTCCGGCCTCCATCATCTCGTCCACACGGCGATTGATGCGCGCGAAGAGTTCGTCGCGATTGCGTTGCAGTCCAATCTTCACGATACGAAAAGGGCGCTCCCTGCACTCCCTCTTGCGAAAGGATGTGTAGGTGCGCCCGGTTGCGTAGCATATCTCCAGTGCGTGCATTACACGCTGTGTGTTCTTGCGGTCAACTATTGCATAGTATTCGGGGTCCATCACTCGCAGTTCCTCTGTCAGCGGCTCCAGACCCTGCTGCTCGAATCTTTCGCGCACGAATCGGCGGGTCTCGGTATCGATGGTGGGTATGTCGTCGATACCTTTGCAGACTGCATCGATGTAGAGCATGCTGCCGCCCGATAAAAGCAAGTTGGAATAGGTGGGAGAAAGGTCCTGGATGAGCTGCATGACCTCGGCCTCGTAACGCGCAGCACTGTAGTAGTCTCCAATGGCCAGCGTGCCCACGAAATAGTGTCTGACGCGTTGCAGCTGTGCTTCAGTGGGGGCCGCCGTACCGATGTGCATGTCGCGAAATAGCTGTCGGCTGTCGCAATTGAGAATCGGACAGCCCAGCGTTTCGGCGATTTTCAGCGAGAGCTCCGTCTTGCCTACTGCCGTGGGGCCTAACAGGACGAAGAGTGTCATGCCTCGCGCTTGTTTATTCGCTTATCTCGAAACCTTCCAAATCGAGTTCGCTCTCGTCAACATCCTCGCTGCCTCGGAATTCCTCGGCGTGTTCGGATATTGTCTCCGGTGCGTCGGTGTCCTGTTCGGCCTTGAGATGCTGTGCAGGAGCAATGCCATGACGACGGCTTACTTCGGGTTTAGGCTGTGGCTCGCCGAAGATGTTTTCGGTGAGCTCCATCAGGAAAAACCTTTTGCCTGCCGGGTCGAAGATGTATGCCAGACGTTGACCTTCGTCTTCCAGAAAATCACTGACAGGGGTGTCGGCCATCAGGAAGAGGTCCTCTTCGCTCGACACGTCGTTGGGGTCGGTCTGCCGTACAAAGTTCCTGACGCGCCAGTCCTCGTCGCAGATGAGAAACGTGTGGTTCTGCATGTCGGTGTACTTGCAGGCATCGAGGATGAGGTCGTGAAGCTCGCGGAAAGTGGCGTCGGCATCAATCTTGATTTCCAATACGAAATCTTCGACTTCCTGACTGAAAAGGGTTAGTTTCTGTGTCATGGCAGATTATCGGATGAAGCCTCGCTTGCTGGAACGGATAAAGTCGAGGATGTACTGAATCTCGGTACTCATGGGTATCTCGTCCTCAACGCGCAGGAGAAGGTCGGTGAGCTTGCCTGTGCCTTGCAGAATAATCTGGTAAGCCTTGTGTATGTTGTCGATAATCTCGCGGTCGAAGTTGCGTCGACGCAGTCCCACGGTGTTCAGTCCGCAGAACGCAGCAGGGTCGCGTGCAATGAGGCTGTAAGGCAGGATGTCCTGGCTGGAGCGTGTTCCGCCGCCCACCATGCAATATCCGCCGATGCGGCAGAACTGATGAATCAGTACCGAGGCACTCAGTATAGCGTTGTCATCCACAATCACTTCGCCAGCCAGCTTGGTGCTGTTGCCGATGATGCATCCGTTGCCGATGAATACGTCGTGTGCCACATGCATGCCCTCCATGAGCAGGTTGTTGCTGCCCACTACGGTCTTGCCTTTAGCGGCCGTTCCGCGATTGACGGTTACATTCTCACGTATCTTGTTGTTATCACCAATCTCGGCCGTGGTCTCTTCTCCTCGGAACTTCAAGTCTTGCGGAATGGCGCTGATGACTGCGCCCGGGAAGAAGATGTTTCCGTTGCCAATGCGTGCACCGTAGAGCACGGTGACACTGTTCATCAATGTATTGTTGTCGCCGATAACCACTCCCTTGTCGATAAAACAGAAGGGACCAATCTCACAGTTCTCGCCGATGATGGCCTCGGGATGGATATAGGCCAGGGGACTTATCTTACTCATATTTATACGTACTTATCTGTTTTTGATTACTTGTGCAGTGAATGTGGCTTCCATTACGCAGTTCTCGCCTACGAAGGCATAGCCCTGCATGGTGCCGATGTTGTGCTGGAGAGGCGCAATGATGTCAACCCTGAACACGAGCGTGTCGCCTGGTACCACCTTGCGACGGAACTTCACGTTGTCAATGTGCAGCAGATAGGTGCTCCATTGTTCGGGTTGTTCCATGCCGCCCAACACCAGCAGACCGCCAGCCTGAGCCAGCGCCTCTATTTGCAATACGCCGGGCATAACTGGCTCGGCAGGGAAGTGTCCCTGGAAGAAAGGCTCGTTGCTGGTGATGTTTTTGATGGCCACAATGCTTTTGGGCTTCAGTTCCATCACACGGTCGATGAGTTGCATGGGATAGCGATGGGGCAGCAGTTCGCGAATCTTGTTCACGTCCCAAACAGGTTCCTTGTTCATGTCGATGTGGGGCGCCTGCACCTCGTGTTTGCGTATCTCCTTGCGCATGATACGTGCAAACTTGTTGTTGATGGTATGACCGGGACGAGTGGCAATGATGCGTCCTTTGATGGGACGCCCGATGAGTGCCATGTCACCGATGATATCAAGCAGTTTGTGACGGGCAGGTTCGTTTTCCCACACGAGGGGCTTGTGCTGCAGGTAACCCAGTTCGTTGGCGTTGTGATGTTCGGCACCTGTGAGCTGACATAGTTTGTCGAGGTTCTCCTGGCTTGTCTGGTTCTCGTAGATGACGATGGCATTGTCCAGATCGCCTCCCTTGATAAGGCCAGCCATCAGCAGCGGTTCAATCTCGCGTACGAAGACGAAAGTTCGGGCTGCTGAAACCTCGGCATCGAAGTCTTCCATGTTGTCGAGCGTGGCAAACTGACTGCTGAGCACCTTGCCCTGAAACGAAATCATGCTTGTGATGGAGAACTCTTCGTCCGGTAGAAGTGTGATGCATGCTCCCGTTTTCTCGTCGCGGAACTCCATCTTCTTGGTGATGATGAAATAGTCTTTCGGTGCATCCTGCTCCTTGAGACCCACGCGCAGTATTTCCTTCACGTATAGTTCTGCGCTACCGTCCAGAATAGGCAACTCGGGTCCGTCAACACGGATGAGCACATTGTCCACGCCATGGGCATAGAGGGCTGCCATGGCATGTTCCACAGTGCTGCAACGAGCCTCTCCCTGAGCCAACACGGTGCCTCGTTGTGTGTCCACCACGTTCTCGGCCACTGCATCGATGATTGGCTCACCTGGAAGGTCGACACGCTGAATCTTGTATCCGTGGTTCTCGGGTGCGGGGTTGAAAGACGCTGTCAGTTTTAGACCAGTGTGAAGTCCTTTGCCGCTTAACGAGAAACTTTCGTTTAGTGTGTGTTGCTTAAACATATTCTTTATTTGGATTCTGTGAGCTGTGCCAGCTGGTTCTTCAGCTCGGCCATTTGCTTCTTGAGGTTATTCATGTCACTCCACATGTCGGGCAGGTTCTTGAAGACTGCGCTGCACCGCCAGAAGTGTTTGGCGTCGATGGCTGGGCTGCCTTGCAACGTCATGCCTTCCTTTTTTACAGTACTTGAGACACCGGCTTGTGCGCCGACAAGGGTTTTGTTGGGCACTGTGGAGTGTCCTCCGATGCCTACCTGTCCGCCGAACATGCACCATTGACCTATCTTGGTGCTGCCTGCTACGCCTACTTGCGAAGACATCACAGTGTGTTCGCCTACTTCGCAGTTGTGCGCAATCTGGATGAGGTTGTCCAACTTCACGCCACGGCGGATGTAGGTACTCCCCATCGTGCTGCGGTCAACGCACGTGTTGGCTCCAATCTCGACGTCGTCTTCTATGGTTACGATGCCTATCTGTGGAATCTTCTCGTAGCCCTCTTCTGTGGGAGCAAAGCCGAAGCCATCGGCGCCGATGACACAACCGGCATGCAGGATGCAGCGGTTGCCCACCTTACAGCCTTGATAGACTACGGCGTTGCTGTAAAGGATGGTGTTTTCGCCAATGCTGGCGTTGTCGCCCACCGTGGCATGAGGGTAAATCTGTGCTCCGTCACCGATAACCGCATTCTCGCCGATGACTGCAAAGGGTGCCAGATATACATCCTTGCCAATCTTTGCCGTGGAAGCTACGAATGCCAGTGGGTCGATGCCTGCACGTTTGGGCTTCATGCTTTCATAGATGGTGAGTAACTTGGCTACGGTTTCGTATGCATTGTCCACACGAATCAGGGTGGCTTGTATCTCGCCTTCGAGAACAAAGTCTCGGTTCACCAGTACCACACTGCTTTTCGTCTCATACAGATAGTGGGCATATTTAGGGTTGGCCAGGAAACTGATACATCCGGGCCGGCCTTCTTCAATCTTTGCAAAATCATTCACAACGGCTTTGGGGTTGCCTTCAATGGTACCCTGCACCAAGCCTGCAATCATTTCGGCACTAAATTCCATATTTGTTTAATTCGATTTCCATTTGTTGTTGCACTTCATGTGCTTTCTGTGCTGCTACCTCTGCGAAACGCTCACTACTGTCGGCATACAGGATGGCACGGCTGCTGTTTACGATGAGCCCACAGCTCTTGTTCATCCCGTAACGGCATACTTCTTCGAGGCTGCCGCCCTGTGCACCGATGCCAGGCACGAGCAGGAAGTGGTCGGGAACGATGCGGCGAACCTCCTCGAAGGCTCTTCCTTGGGTAGCTCCCACCACATACATCATTTGGTTTGCATTGCCCCACATCTGACTTTTCTTTAACACGGTCTTGTAAAGAGACTCCCCAGATTCTTCTGAGGTCAGAAGCTGGAAGTCGTGGCTTCCTTTGTTGCTCGTCAGCGCCAGCAGGATAACCCACTTGCCGTCGTAGCCGAGGAATGGCGTTACGCTGTCTTCGCCCATATAAGGCGCTACGGTGACTGCATCTACGTCCATCTCTTCAAAGAATGTGCGGGCATACATCGCGCTGGTGTTGCCGATATCGCCTCGTTTGGCGTCGGCTATGATGAACTGCTCGGGATACTTCTCGCGCAGGTAACTGATAGTCTTTTCAAAGGCTGTCCATCCCTTCGTTCCCATGCTTTCGTAGAAAGCCAGATTGGGCTTGTATGCGATACAGTAGGGAGCCGTGGCGTCGATGAGGGCGCGGTTGAATGCGAAAATAGGGTCTTCCTCTTGTAATAGGTGTGCTGGTATTTTCTTTACATCTGTATCCAGTCCTACGCACAGGAAGGAACGTTTCTTTCGGATGTTCTCAATGAGTTGTTCTCTGTTCATGTTACAATTCACTTTCTTTCATTCGTTCTGCATTTTCGGCCACAATGAGGTGGTCGATGCAGTCTTGTATGTTGCCGTCCATGAAGGCGGCCAGATTGTAGATGGTATAGCCGATGCGGTGGTCGGTGATGCGTCCCTGAGGGTAGTTGTAGGTGCGAATCTTAGCGCTGCGGTCGCCAGTCGATACCATTGTCTTTCGTTTGCTGGCTATGTCGTCCAGATATTTCTGGTGCTCTTTATCATATATAAATGTACGTAGGCGCGCGAGAGCTCGTTCCTTGTTCTTGGGTTGGTCGCGTGTCTCGGTACACTCCACCAGTATCTCTTCTTCGAGACCGGTATTGGGGTTTCGCCACATGTAGCGGGCTCTTACACCGGACTCCACTTTGTTCACGTTCTGTCCGCCGGCACCGCTCGAACGGAACGTGTCCCATTTGATGGCACCTTCGTTTATCTCCACATCGAATTCCTCAGCTTCTGGCAGCACGGCGACGGTGGCTGCCGAGGTGTGCACGCGTCCCTGCGTTTCGGTGGCTGGCACGCGCTGCACGCGGTGTACGCCGCTTTCGTATTTCAGGATTCCGTAGACGCCTTCGCCTGTCACGCTGAAGATGATTTCCTTGTAGCCTCCCACGGCACCTTCGCTGTAACTGCTCACGGCCATCTTCCAGCCTTTCATCTCGATATATTTGCTATACATGCGGAAGAGGTCGCCGGCAAAGAGCGCAGCTTCGTCACCGCCTGTACCACCACGTATCTCCATGATGACGTTCTTCTCGTCTTCGGGGTCGGCAGGGATGAGCAGCAACTTGATTTCCTCCTCCAACTCTGGCATGCGTTTCTCGCTCGTGGTCAGTTCTTCGCGCAGCATCTCACGTGTCTCGGGGTCATCCTCCACTGCCATCATCTCCTTTGCATCGGCTACGTTTTGGATGCAGCCCATATACTCCTTACGCGCCTCCATGATGCGTCCCAAGTCTTTGTACTCCTTGGTGAGCTTCACGTAGCGTTTCTGGTCGCCGATTACGTTTGGGTCGGTAATCAGTGTGGCTACTTCCTCGTAGCGTGCCACGAGGCCTTCCAGTTTGTCCAGCAGACTGTTACTTCCTGCCATGCCTGTGCTTACGCTTATTGGTCAGATAGAATTGTCTCCATGCGAAGAACATGACAATCAGGAGAACGATGCCAATGAGATATTCCATATATCGGGTTGCTGCTTTTGTGTTCAGATATCTTGTGTGTGCTGTGGAGTCTTGTCACGCACGTCTCATTTGAAGTTTCTTGAGACGAAAGGCAGGCACATGCGCAGGGCGTTGTGCCAATATTCCCAGGTGTGGCCTCCGTCACGTACGCGCAACTGAACAGTGAATTTCCTTTGGCGCATTTCCTTGTAGAAGTCGATGTTCTGGTCGAAGAGGAAGTCGTCGTCTCCACAGTCGATGAACCATGCAATACTTCTGAGTTTGTTCTCTTCCTCCTGCGATATGTTCTTCAGCTTCTCGATGGGGTTGTGGATGCCGACGGCATTGTTCAGCAGTCCCGGCTTGTCATTGTCCTGCACGTTGGGATTTATGCCTGAGGTGAGCCATGCACTCATTGCATAGCATGCTGCGAACATGTCTGGATGTGACATTGCATACCCTACGCTGCCGCCTCCGCCCATCGAGAGTCCTGCCACGGCGCGCTGTTCACGGCTGCCTCCGGCGCGGTATTTCTTCTCGACGGCAGGCAGTAGTTCCTGATAGAAGTGGTCTTCGTACGACCAGCCTTTCATGTTGAAGTATCCGTTCCATGTGTTCCTTGTGTCGGGACCTCCTGCGCAGGGCATCACGACAACCATCTGCTTTGCCTCGCCGGTGGCCATCAGTTCGTCGCACACGCGGTCCATCTGACCCTTGTCTTGCCATGCACGTTCGTCGTCGGTGTATCCGTGCAACAGATAGAGGACGGGATAGTGACGGTCGGCATTCTGCTGAAATCCTGCAGGCAGATATACCATGTAGTACCTGGTTACGCCGCCGAGCACCTGGCTGCGGATGGAGTCACGCAGAACTACGGCATGTGCTGGCACCGTAAGTACGAGCACCGCAAGCATGCAACTGATTTTCTGTATAATCTTTCTCATAACTCGTTTGTTTATTGTCTTAGTAGTTGAATACGCCGTATTTGCTCTGTATGGTCAGGCTGCGAGGACCTTCCTCGATGTGGCCGACGATTTGGGCGTCGATGTTGAAGCTCTTGCTGATGTCGATGACGTGTTCGGCATCTTCGGGGCTGACATAGATTTCCATGCGGTGTCCCATGTTGAACACCTTGTACATCTCGGCCCAGTCGGTCTGGCTCTGTTCCTGTATGAGGCGGAAGAGTGGTGGGGTGGGGAAGAGGTTGTCCTTCACTACGCGGCAGTTCTCGCCTACGAAGTGGAGCACCTTCGTCTGTGCGCCGCCTGTGCAGTGTACCATGCCGTGTATGGCGGGATGCATCTCGTCGAGCAGCCGACGAATCACCGGTGCATAGGTGCGGGTGGGGGAGAGCACCAGCTTGCCAGCCGTGAGCGGTGTGCCGGCTATCTGGTCGGTCAACTGGCAGGTGCCGCTGTACACCAGTTCCTCGGGCACAGCGTGGTCGTATGTCTCGGGATATTTCTCGGCCAGAAGTTTGCAGAACACATCGTGGCGTGCACTGGTCAGTCCGTTGCTTCCCATGCCGCCGTTGTACTGTTGCTCGTAGGTGGCCTGCCCCGTGCTGCTCAGTCCCACGATGACGTCGCCGGGGCGGATGTTTGCGTTGTCGATGACGTCGGCGCGGCGCATGCGGCACGTCACGGTCGAGTCCACGATGATGGTGCGCACCAAGTCGCCCACGTCGGCCGTTTCGCCGCCGGTGCCGTAGATGCCGATGCCCATCTGGCGCATCTCTTCCATCAGCTGGTCAGTGCCGTTGATGATGGCGCTGATCACTTCGCCGGGGATGAGCATCTTGTTGCGCCCGATGGTCGAGGACACCAGGATGCCGTCCACGGCGCCCACGCACAGCAGGTCGTCCGTGTTCATTACCAGCGCGTCTTGCGCAATACCTTTCCATACATCGAGGTCACCCGTCTCGCGCCAGTAGGCGTAGGCCAGACTGCTCTTCGTGCCCGCACCGTCGGCGTGCATGATGTTGCAGTATGCAGGATCGCCGCCCAGAATGTCTGGGATAATCTTGCAGAATGCCTGCGGATAGAGCCCCTTGTCAATGTGTTGAATGGCGCGGTGAACGTCTTCTTTGGCTGCGCTCACCCCGCGCATCATATATCGTTGATTACTCATGCTCGTGTAAAGTCTCTTCTTTCTCGGGTGCAAAGATAATAAAATTATCTTAATCTTGCAAGTCCCATCCTCGCCCACATGAAACTTTAACATAAAGATTCGTCGAAAATGACCTTTTTGCTCTCTGTCTCCGTCTTATACGGATAATTCTTTGTATTTTTGCGGCATGAACGCCGAAATAGAGTTGGCCATCATCGACGCCAATACGCTCACTTGCATGGGGCTGCGTCAGGTGCTGCAGGACATGGTGCCCGGAGCTGCCGTGCGTTGTTTCGGCTCGTTTCGGGAACTGATGCAGGACACGCCCTTCGGTTTTGTCCACTATTTCGTTTCCTCCTCCATCTATTTTCAGCAGGTGAACTTCTTTCGCGAGCTGGGCCATCGCGTGGTGCTACTGGTGCATGGGCGCGAGCAGGCAGCCCATCTGGGTGTGCCGGCGCTCGACGTCACCCAGGACGAGCATGCACTGATACAGCAGATACTGAAAATGCGCACCGCAGGAGGCCACCACGGCGACGAAAGACAGCACGAACCCTTCCACGGAACGGCTTTTGCGAAGGTGCCCCGGCAGACGAACACGCAGCAGGAGCCCGACCTGACGGCGCGCGAGATTGAGGTGCTCTCGCTCCTCGTCCGTGGACTGATAAACAAGGAGATAGCTCACCGGCTGAACATCAGCACAACCACCGTCATCACACACCGCAAGAACATTCAGGAGAAAACGGGCATCCGCTCTCTCTCGGGCCTCACGGTCTATGCCATCCTGAACAACTATGTCCGTGTGGAAGAGATATAATAAGATGTTATGACCTTTTCGTGACAAATCTCTTTGCGTATTTCTGATAAAAGCTGATTTTGGGCTGTCACGACGTGTTCCGACGCATGACGCACTGCGGTGTGAAGGCTGTCGCACCACGGTGCGTTTTTGCAAACAATAAGTTTTCTGGCCTGTTTTTCGGCGACGGAAGAAATTTCGCAGAAAATCGGATTGCTGAGAATCAGACGGTTAGTTTTTCGGCGTTTTCAGTTCCTCACATCGTCGCAGCTCCTCGCATCTATTCTCACAATTCCTCACGCCGCTTTTCGATGCCCCATCTTGCTCACCATTTCTGATAAATCGCCGAAATACTTACAAATGGGGGCTATCCGCGGCTGCGCTCTTTTGAGAAAATCGAGCCAATTTTTGCATTTCTCCGCGTATGGTTGTATTTTTGCAGTGCATACGAAGGAAATGTATCACAAAACAAATATCGAAAGAAATATGAAACGGAAAATACTGGTGGCTTTTGCCATTACGCTGAACATTGCGGCTGTGCTGGCCCAGGCCGACGTGACGAAGGAACAGTTCAAACCATTCTTTACACGCGAGGAGGCACCCCATCTGGAGAACGTGCTGCCCAACCCGCCCGAACTCAACGACCCGCTGTTTTTCTCCGACTGGACGCAATATCGATGGGGCCTCTCCATCCGTCAGACCGAGCGCGGACAGCAGGCCGTAGATGATGCCGGCATCAATGCTGCTTACTTCATGAAACGCTACAGTCCGGCTGTGGGTGTAGAACTTACTCCTGAGACCCACCCCGAGCTGTACCGCCTTTTCTCGCGTCTCCACCTCACGGAGCAGCAGGCCGGGGCCAGCGCCAAGGCCTTCTTCCACCGCATCCGCCCCTATCAGCAGTATAAGGAACGGTCGGGCGTGCCCAGCCATGAAAGCCCCACCGACTTCACCAGCTATCCCTCGGGGCACACACACGCCTCGTGGCTCGTCGGACTGACGCTTGCCAGCATCGATCCCGCGCATACGGAGCAGATAATGAAGGTGGCATACGAATTGGGACAGAGCCGCGTCATCGTGGGCTTCCACTACCAGAGCGACGTGGACATGGGACGTGTGGCCGGCAGCATAACCTTCGCACGTGTGATGTCGGAACCCGAGTTCCAAAAGCTGTATGAGAAGGCAAAGAAAGAATTTGCCAAGAACAAGAAAAAATAAAAGAATGCGTATATGATACTCACAACAACCCCACAAATCGAAGGTCACCCCATCCGCGAGTACAAAGGCGTGGTGACAGGCGAATCAATTATCGGCGCTAACTTCGTAAAAGACGCCCTCGCCGGGCTGCGCGATGTCTTCGGCGGACGTTCCGGTTCGTATGAGAAAGTGCTCATTAAGGCGAAGAACGCTTCGATGAAGGAGATGACGGTACGCGCGGAAGCTATGGGTGCCAATGCCATTGTGGGTATCGACATAGATTATGAAACCGTTGGCAGCAACGGGTCGATGCTGATGGTGGCTACCAGCGGAACTGCCGTGGTCATCTGAAGAAAGCGTGCGACGACAGCCAACGGCAGCATCCTTCTCCTTACGCAACGTAAAATGACGTCGGGCGAAAAGGCCTTCGTCCCCGAACCGAATCAGAACAACTCGCCGAAGAGCGAGGGTTGCTCTGTTGTCTTTGACTTCGCTCCCGTCCCGACCTTCTTGTATATTTTCACCAACGCCTGGGCCGTATCGCGAAACTCGCTGCGCAACGACTCGGGTGCCAGCACCTCGGCCACGGTGCCCATCCCCAGCAATATGGCTTTCGTAGCGTCGTTCAGCGGCAGTTGCAGCGTGATTGTCTCCACGCCGCTCTCGCCATCAGCCTGTCGCTGCACCACGGTGGGCGAGCCCAGCATGCGTAGCAGGTCGTCAGCCTTTCCTGTGATGCGCAGCGTCACGTTGGCAGTCTCACCACTTGTGGGCAACAGCACCGATGCAGGTTGCGGCACCGTCTCAGCCTCGTCGGCCATGAGCGAACGTGCCGGGCGCAGCAGTGGGTTCTTCCACTCGAGGTTGATATATCGCAGGATACGTTTGTGGCCGCGACGGAATCGAGGCTCCAGGCGTGCCCCTTTCTGCTGAAAGAGCGCGACATCGTTCTGCAACATACGCTTGCTGCAGCTGTATTGGCGGTTCATTTGTTTCAGCCGCTGATTTACGTAGTGAATGAGACTGCGCGTGTTGCCCGTCTCGTTGGTCTTCGTACGTTCGCCCATGAAATACTCCATCACGGGGTCGCGCAGTGCTTCGTCCAATATCTGCCAGCGCAGACGCTGTAGGTCGTTTACTATCATATTCTTTCGTGTTTTTCGTTTCGTCTCTTTATCGTGTGCCGCAGAACGGTCTTCAGGATGCGAACGTATGCTTGCCGCTGCCCACTTCAACCAGAATCACATCGTCTTTTTCCTCGACGGAATGAATGGCTTCGCCAGCCGTGGGGTGGATGCCGAAGCGGACGGGGATGCATACAGTCGCAGTGGTGTTGGCCGGGATTTCTATCTGCCAGTTGAGCGTTTCGTCTTGACGTGTCCATTCGCTGCGCACCATGCCGCTGGCAGTCTTTTGCCAAGCCTTCACGTGGTGAAGTTCGTCAGGAAAACATGGAGCCATGTAGATCTTGTGGTATCCCAGCGCATCGTCTGCGTTGCGGATGCCAGCCAGGTCCTCATAATACCAAAGCAGGAGGTCGCCCAGCAGCATCACGTGGTTGCCGCTGTTCATCGAGGGGTCGGCCGTATTGCCGTTCCACAGTTCCCAAATGGTTGTGGCGCCGTTGTCTATCATGTATCCGTAGCTGGGATAGGTGCGCTGGTTGACAATCTTCCATGCGAGGTCGAGGTGGCCGTTGCGTGTCAGTCCGCGCATCAGATGCTGAATGCCGAGCACGCCGCACGACACATGACTGTCGAACTGACTCTCTGTCACGTCGACAATGTTCTGCATCACACGTTCTTCGAATCCTTGCGGCACAAGACCCAGTTCGTGCGAAAGAATGTTGGCCGTCACAGTGTTGTTGCTGTATTGTGCCTTTTCTATGTCGAAGAATTCTTTGTTGTATGCAGCCTTTATCTGTGCAGCCAGTTGTGCGTAGTAGCTTGCGTCGGCAGTGTTACTTATGCGTGTGGCCATCTCGCTCATCATGCGCAGAATGTCGTAGAACACCGTCGTGCTGAGCACCTTTCCGTCGGTCACGCGTGTCGAGTCTTTGCTGTGGATGAGTTCTTTGCTTTCAGGAGGCATGCACCAGTCACCGTAGCGGTCCACCGTCAGTATGTTGTCTTTCTGTGTCTTCTCGAAAGTGTAATTCACCCATCTCTGCAGATAGGGATAGAAGCGAAAGACCGCATCCATGTCGCCGTAGCGTCGGTAGAGCATATAGGTTGCATAGACAAAGGCGCCGGGCCACGTCACGCCGTCGTGCCTTCCGCTGCGGTATTCGGGCGCCAGATGGGCAATCTGTCCCATGTCGTTCTGTGAATCGGTCAGGTCGTTGAGCCATTTGTAATAGAGCGCCCCGTTGTCCATCAGTATGTTCTCGCCATAGCATCCCGTCACGCGGTCGCCCGTCCATCCAAGACGTTCGTCGCGCTGTGGGCAGTCGGTAGGTATCCCGTGATAGTTGCTGCGTATGCCCCAGAGTGCATTCTTGTGCAGTTGGTTGAGCAACTCGTTGTCGCACTCGAAGCTGGCTCTCTGTTCCATCTGGTCATATTGCACACATCCGGTGATGTCCTCTGTCTTCGGCATTTCGGACAGTCCGCTGATTTCTACGTAACGAAAACCTTGGTAGACCAGATGCGGCTGATAGGTGAATGTCTTGTTGTTTGCAGGGATGTAGGTGTTGGTGCATCGTGCCGAACGGAGGTTTGCGACGTAGAGGCTGTCTCGCTGCGGCGTGAGCAGTTCGGCGTGGCGTATCACAACCTGCCGTCCAGCTTCGCCCTTGAGTGTTGCACGCAGTTGTCCGGCCATATTCTGTCCCATGTCGATGATGCACCGTCCGTTTCCCATGTCGCGTATTTCGATGGGATGTATTTCCATCTGTGTGCGTATGCCGGGGTTGGGCTGAGCCATCATTGTCCCCTCGGGCACGGGCATCACGTCGGCTGCCGTCCATTTGCTGTCGTCATATCCTGCTCGTGTCCAGTCGCCCAGCTCCTGCCTTGCGTCGTACAGTTCGCCGTCGAAGATGTTGTTTCGTCTGATGGGCCCACGGTTGGTCGCTTTCCATTCGCGGTTGGTGCCCACGGTGATGGTCTCTTCGTCGGTTTCCACCACCAGCTGTGCCATCACTCTCGGGCCTCCGAAGTTACGATAGTTCTTGCGCAGTCCCAGTGTGAATCCGTTGCCCAGCTCGGTGCCGATGGCATTGTGGCCTTTCTGCACGAGGGATGTCACGTCGATGGTGTTGTAGTAGACCGTCTTGTTCCAGTCTGACAGAACAGTCCCGAAGATGTCTTCGCTCACACGTTGTCCGTTCAGATAGGTGGTGCTGTGACCCATGCCGCTCACGTAGAGTGTGGCTCTTTTTACACGTGCCGGTATGTCGAATTCGCGACGGACGTATCGGGCAGGAAGGTCTTGGCGGTCTCCGTCGAAGATGATGTTTTCGAAGTCCGCCACGCCTATCCATTGCGCTTTCCAGTCAGATATCCGCAGTCCTGTCAGGAAATGTTGCACGGGGCTTACGGCGTGTTCACCGCTGCTGAGCCACACCTCCACTTGCCAGTATATGATGGCTCCGTATGGCATTCGCCGTCCTTGGTAGCCCGTTTGCAGCGTCTCGGCGCTCTCCACCTTCTGGCTGTCCCACAGTTGTCCCGTGCCCCCCTTCAGACCCTCGGGAGTGGTGGCCACCGTGATGCGGTAGGCCGTCTGCACCACGTCGCTCTTGTCCGATGTCACAGACCAGCTGAACTGTGCCGTGCGTGTGATGCCGGTAGGTTCGCTCAGTCGGTTCACGCGCAGGTCTGTGATGCCGGCTGCGTATGCTCCAACCATCCACCACATGGCCAGCAATGTCACGATATATTTCTTTTTCCAGTCGTTCAACGTCATTCCCGAGGCAGGTATGTTTGTCTTTTCCCGACAAATTTAATGATTTTTTGCCGAAAAAGGAAACATATTGCATAAAAAATCATAACTTTGCACTGAAACATACCCATTATAAACCTAAACAAAACTATGAGACACAAACTTTCTATTACTATGCTGGCCCTCTGGTTGGCATGCTCCGGCGCAATGGCTCAGGAGGCCATCTTCGAGCGCCGTGACCAGGGTTCACCCCGTTTCAATGCCGATGGCACCGTCACCCTCAGCCTGCGTGCTCCCGAAGCACAGAAGGTCTATGTCGTAGGCGATTGTGTGGAAGGGCAGCGTGCCGAGATGAAGAAGGATGGCGACCGATGGTCGTACACCACGGGTCAGCTCGCGCCCGAACTTTACAACTATCGCTTCGTGGTGGACGGAGTGGAAGCTCTCGACCCCTCGAATATCGAACGAAGCCGTGACGTACGTTCGTTCATGAGCACCTTCATCGTCACCAAGGAGGTGGGCGACCAGGGCTATCTTTACGGCAACCACGACGTGGCCCACGGAAACATGGCCCAAGTGTGGTACGACTCGCCCCAGCTGGGCATTCAGCGCCGCATGAGCATCTATACGCCTGCCGGCTACGACAAGGGCAAGAATTATCCCGTACTCTACCTGCTGCATGGCGCAGGTGGCGACGAGGAGGCATGGCCTACGCTGGGACGTGTGCAGCAAATCATGGACAACCTGATTGCGCTCGGAAAAGCCGAGCCCATGATTGTGGTGATGCCCAACGGAAATGCCAGCGACGACGCTTCGCCCCTTCTCTCGGGACTCGCCCGCAAGGACCGCCCCAAGACCTCCTACGAGAAGAGTTTCGACGATATCATGAAATACGTCGAGAACCACTACAAAGTAAAGAAAGATGCCGCCAGCACCGCTGTCTGTGGCCTGAGTATGGGCGGCTACCACACCTTCATGATCTCCAACCTGCGCCCGGGTCGCTTCAACTATATCGGCCTCTTCTCGGCAGCCATACGGATGGGTAACGACAACCGTGCATCATTGCGCGAGCAGTTGGCCAACGACCCCGAAGCCAACAAAATGATATCCAGTGTGTTCGCTGCAAAGCCCTCGCTCTATTGGATTGCCATCGGACGCGAGGACTTCCTGAAAGACCAGAACGATACCTATCGTGCCTACCTCGACCAGAAGGGGTACAAATACGAGTATTTCGAGAGTGCAGGCGGCCACATCTGGCGCAACTGGCGCATCTATCTCTCGATGTTTGCACCACGTCTGTTTAAGTAAGAAAATCGGAAGATTCCACTTCGTTTCTATCTGCGAGGGGCATCGAAAATCGCTGTGAGAAGCAGTGAGAATCGGTGCCCCTCGTTGCGTTGTGTTGGGTGCTGGGAAATGACGGGAATATAACCGTCTGATTATCAACGTTGCGAATTTCTGCGTAGAAGAATGTTTCCTCGTCTTTTTCCTGCAGAAACACGCTTTTCACAAAAACGCAGCGTGCTGCGACAGCCGTCGCACCACGGTGCGTCATCTGACGAAGCACACTGCGATGCCCGGAATTCAGTTTTCCTCGAAACTGTGGAGAGATAAATGTAAGGAATAATTTCGTGTTTGAACGTGCGTTTTCGCTACTTTGAATACCGTCCGGAAGTGCTCGGGAATGGAGAAGGAAAAACAAAATATATTTTGCTTTTCGATGGCTTATTCGTACCTTTGTGCTCGTGAAAATGATAAAAGGATAAGGATTCAGGCAGATGATATTCATCTTTTCGCCGGGTTACGGCAAGTGGATTTGCATGTTCTTGGGAATGCTTCGCGGAGGATTTCGCGGTGCGTTCGTGGGCTTCATAGTGGGTGCGTTGCTCGACTCCCTCTTTGTGCGTCGTGCGCCGACCTCTTCTTACAAGTCCGAACCCTCTGTCGCACCACCGCCCTCGGCTTTGCAGCAGGCTTACGCAGAACTTGGGGTGTCGCCCACAGCTACTGATGACGAGGTGCGTGCAGCCTACAAGAAAATGGCCATGCTCTATCATCCCGACCGTGTGGCAAGTCTCGGTGAGGATATTCGTCGCACCGCCGAACAAAAGTTGCAGCGAGTCAATGCGGCTCGCGACTATATTTATAAGGTACGTGGGATAAAATAAAAAAGCGCAGCCGAAGCTGCGCTTTTTTATTTTGATAAAGGTGTTTACTTCTTCTTTCTCCCGCTCTTCTTCAGCGCTTCGGAAAGAATCCATTGAATCTGTCCGTTGGTGGAACGAAACTCATCGGCCGCCCATGCTTCTATTGCATTCATGGTGGCAGTGTCGATGCGCAGGATGAAGCTTTTCGTTTCGTTCCCCTCTTTCTTAGCCATGTCTGTTCGGATTGAGTGGGAGAGGTCCTATTAGTGATTCAGTGTTCCGCTGTTGATGACGGGCTGTGCCGGTTCGTCGCTGCAGAGCACTACGAGCAGGTTGCTGACCATGGCTGCTTTCTTCTCCTCGTCGAGCTCTACGATGTCTTCTTCGGAGAGTTTCGAGAGTGCCATCTTCACCATCGATACGGCGCCGTCCACTATCTTTTCGCGGGCGCAGATGATGGCGTCAGCCTGTTGACGACGCAGCATGACAGCTGCAATTTCGGGTGCATAGGCCAGATAGTTGATGCGTGCTTCCAGCACTTCCAGACCTGCCATTACCAGGCGTTCGTTCAGTTTCTTCTCCAGCACTTCGTTTATCTCAGCACTGCCGTCACGCAGGGTCACAGTCTGTTCCCCGTTTCCGTCGTTGTCGTAGGCATACATGCCAGCCACCTCGCGCAGTGCACTGTCGCTCTGTACGGCTACGAAGTTCTGGAACTTGTTCATGCGGGCTGTGGCCGAGTTGCCGCCAGTAGCCTGTCCTGCAATCTCAGTGTCGATGTCGAAGATGGCTTTGTACGTGTCTTTCAGACGCCATACCACGACGGCTCCGATGAGCACCGGGTTGCCCGACTTGTCGTTCACCTTGATGGGGTCGGGGTTCAGGTTACGTGCTCTCAGACTGACATTCTTCACGCTCATGAAGGGGTTCAGCCAGTAGAAACCCGTCTTGCGGAAAGTACCTACATAGCGACCGAAGAATGTCATCACTTTGGCTTCGTTGGGCTCGAGTTTCGAGAAACCGCAGCTGCAGGTGATGGCTACGAAAATTAAGATGACACCCAATACCACGAGGTAACCGTTGCTGGCAAAGGTACCTACGACGAAGGAGATAGCGCAGGCTAACCATAGCACGATGTCGATGGCAATCATCAGAAAACCGTTCAATGAGCCACCTCTGAATTCAAATTCCTGTCCGTTCATTTTCTTTTTGTCTTTTTGTTTGGTTATTACTTTGTTATATGTTTCTTCCGTTGGTTGTGAAAGTTATTTCGTTATGATATTATTTCGATATCACTGCAAAGGTATGCCTTTTTTGTTGAACAACGAACAAAGATGCGAGTTTTTTAACGTAGTTTAACGCTAATCCGGCGAAAAATGACTAACTTTGCAGGAGAGAATCTGAAGTTATGGCCATTATATATACGAAACGTGAAGAACTGCTCAATGCGTGGTCTCACGGCGCCGGCATCCTGATGGGCGTCGTGGTGGGCACGCTCATGCTCGTGTGGTGTGCCCTTCATGCTGATGGGTGGGCCAGTTTCGGTGTGTCGCTCTATCTGTTCGGCATGCTGGCCTCGTACGTCGCCAGTACGCTCTACCACGCCTGGCCAGCCAATCACCGGGGCAAGGAAGTGCTGCGCCGCTGGGACCATGCCGCCATCTATTGGCACATCGCCGGAAGCTACTCGCCGCTCACGCTCCTGGCCCTGTGGCACGAAGGCGCCTGGGGAGTCTGCCTTTTTGTCTTCATCTGGACGTGCGCGCTTGCAGGTACGGTGGCCAGTTTCCGCCATCTGAAAGAGCACAGCAACCTAGAAACCGTCTGTTTCGTGCTGATGGGACTGAGCGCGCTGGTGGCCTTCAAGCCCCTGCTGCACAACATCGGTCCGCTCCCCATGGCGTGGATTGTGGCCGAGGGCGTCTGTTACATCACGGGCGCGGTCTTCTACACGCTCCATCGCCGCCCTTACATGCACAGCCTCTTCCACTTTTTCGTCCTGGCCGGTTCCGTGTGTCACATCGTAGCCGTGTGGCGTGTGCTCATGGCTCTCTGAGCCTGCTGTGCGGCGTGACTTTCGTTCCGAGAAAGCAAGTCGCAAATCTGCTCGTCTGAATCGGCCTGAAAACGCACTGTGGTGCGACGCGTGTCGCAGCGTGGTGCGCAGGCTGTCGCAACGTGGTGCGTCGGGCGTCGCAGCGTGGTGCGTCAAAAAGCGCTTCTGTAGTCCCAGTTGAATCATGTTGAAAAGAATGTTAAAACGGAGCACAGGGAGAAATAAACTGCAAAAAGGGGATGTATCTCGTCGAAATGTAGTATCTTTGCAGCCAGAATTGTGGTTCGACTGTCGATTAAAATGGGAACGGGGTGCAAAACCCTGACTGTCCAGCAGCTGTGAGTCGCCCTTATGACGGGACAAGCACAAAAAGTCACTGAGAAGATCGGGAAGACGCTTGTTACCAGGCGATAAGTCAGAAGACCTGCCGCAAGGAAGGCTCCCACGTGCCTCTCGGATTAGGCCGGAAGGAGATAGTGTTGAAATTGAAGGAAAAATGAGAAGAGCATTACTCCCGGAGTTGTTGCTGCTGCTTACTTTCGGCCATGCCTCGGCCCATACATCGCCAAGTGCGACGGACGAGACGCCGGATGTGGTCGGCTCAGACTCGGTGCACCAGGTGCGCGAGGTGGCTGTATATGGCAAGCGTCCGCTGGCTACTGCGCAGACGTTGCGCGGGGTCGAGCTGCAGGCGTTGTCCACCACCTCGGTGGCCGATGCGCTGAAGTACTTCGCCGGCGTGCAGATAAAAGACTATGGCGGGATGGGCGGTCTGAAGACCATCAACGTACGCTCGCTGGGCGCGCAGCATGTGGGTATCTACCTCGACGGAATACGCATCACGAACGCACAGAACGGCACCGTCGACCTCGGCAAGTTTTCGCTCTCGTCGATGGAGACCGTCTCGCTCTATAATGCCAACAAATTGGACGACTGCCAGTCGGCCAGCGAATATGCCTCGGGCGCTACGGTCTATATGCGTACCCGACGTCCCACCAGCGATTCCCTCTCGGTGCAACTACGCAACGCCTCGTTCTCCACCTATATGGTCAAGAGCAACCTCCAGTTTGCCCGACATGGCTGGAGCGGCTTTCTGGATGGCGAATACACCGACTCGAAGGGCGACTATCCCTTCCGCTACCACTCGGAATACGAGGACACCGTGGGGCATCGTGACAACAGCGACATCCGCTACGGACGCATCGAAGGCGCGCTGTTCAAGGGCGGTTTCTCGTCGCACGTCTATTATTACGACTCGGAACGCGGCTGCCCGGGCGGCATCGTACGGCGACTGAGCGACAGGTATGTAAACGTGGGGCGCGAGTGGGACCGCGATTTCTTCGTGCAAGCCTCCTATCAGCAGGAATTCCTCTCGCACCACCGTTTCAAGGCCAATGCAAAATATACCCGTGAGTATCTGCGATACTGCACCGACTATCCTCAAAACCAGAATACAGCCCGTGTGAACAACCACTACAGGCAGCAGGACGGCTACGGTGCACTCTGTTACAGCTACACACCCTGGCAGTGGCTCGTGCTCTCCACAAGTTACGATGTCAGGTACAGCAAGCTGACGGCCGACCTGAAAATGTTCGAGGATGTGACCCGTCTGGACCAGAAACAGGTGCTTGCTGCCCAGGTGAACTACAAGAACATACAGGCAGCAGCCTCGGTGCTCCACCAGCACTATCACGACGAGACGTTCGTCCATGCGGGGGCTGCCGACCCGCTGGACCGCTGGACGCCGGCCGTCTCGGTGGGCTATACACTCTTTGGCGTGACACTGAGGGCATGGTACAAGGAGATATTCCGCGCACCCACACTCAACGACCTCTACTATACGCAGGTGGGCAACCGCAACCTCAAACCCGAGTTCACCAAGCAATGGAACATCGGCACCGAGTATCATTACAATACGCACCACTGGAACGCATCCATACAGGCCGACATCTATCAGAACAAGATTGAGAACCGCATCGTGTGCCTGCCGCTGAAAGGCACCTACTCATGGTCGATGATGAACTATGGCTACACCTTCTGCCAGGGTCTGAATGCCACGGGTTCGGCACGCTACAACACCGGCGACTGGGCCTTCTCGTTCCTCACCTCCCTCACTTGGCAGAACGACTTGAACCGCACCGACCCCGACGACGAGGACACCTACGACAAGCCCATCTGCTACTCGCCCAAACTCAGTTACACGCTGACGGGCATCATACAATGGCGCTCGTTGCAGTTCACCACCTCCTATATGCACGTGGGCAAACGCATGTGGAGCTATGCCGACCCTGAGGACATCCTCAAACCTTATAATAATATAGACATGAAACTCAACTATACGAGGGAGGTCGGAAAGACATCGCTGGGACTCTGTCTGGAGGTCTGCGACGTGCTGGACGAGCAATATGAACACATCCCGCGCTATCCCATGCCGGGACGCAACTATAAAATCACCCTAACATTTGCATTATGAGAAGACTACTTTCGCTGATTCTCGGCCTTGTGCTGGCCCATGTCGCAACGGCACAGGAGCGCATCATCCTGCTGAACGAAGGCCTCTGGCAGTCCGATAACGGCCGTGTGACCTATTTCGAGGACGGAGAAGTCAAGAGCAACCAATGGTTCCGCGAAGTGAACGGAGACAAGTTGGGCGACACACCGAATGACATCATTCAGGTGAACGATAACCTCATCGCCATTGCCATCAACTGGTCGAACATCGTGCAGTTCATCCGTCCCGACGGCACAGCAGTGGCTGCCACCGAGGATATTCCCAACAACCGCAAGCTCGCAACCGATGGAAAGTTTGTCTATGTGACCAGCTACGGTCACGAGTGCGGCACCGAACGAGGCTTTGTTGAGTTCGAAAAGGGCTACGTGGCAAAGATTGACGTGAACACCTTCAAGGTGGTTGCTGCCACCGAGGTGGGTTTTGAACCCGAGGGCATCGCCTACTACGACGGTCATCTCTTCGTGGCCAATACGGGTGGTTATGCCTTTGAGGAAAGGCACGAATATGAGACAACGGTCAGCATCGTCAATGCCGAGACCATGCAGGAGGTGCGTACCGTCGACCTGCATCAGGGCAACCTCTTCGGAAAGATGTCGCAGAGCGGTCAGTATCTGCTCATCAATTCGCCTGGCGACTACTACGAGTATGCTCCTTGCAGCTTCGTTTTTGACTGCGAAAAGGCCTTGCGCGGTGACGACAGCGACTGCTTCGTACGTCTCGAATTTGCCGCAACCTACAGTACCGCCATGCGTGACGGACGTTTCCTTGCCATAGGTTCGCGCTTCAATTATTTCACAGCAGAATATCATTTCGACCACAACGTCATCGATCCGGCCGAAGTCATGCGTTCGGGTGGTGCAAGTGGCATCAGTCAGGATATGCCGGGCACCGTGTTGCAGGACATCGAGGCTTTCAATCAGCCCTACGGCGTGTACGTCAACCCCTACACGGGATACATCTATGCCACCGATGCAGGGAACTATGCAGGTGCCGGACAGCTCTGTCAATGGACACCCGACGGAGTGCTGCAGGGGCGGTATAAGGTCTATATCAATCCCGGTCACTTCCTCGCCCTTCCGCCCGACGGACAGCATTTCGTCGGCATCGAGAAGATATACCGTCCGTCTTTCGTCGATGGCGAGGAGCCTCTTTATGACCTGCAGGGGCGCCGTATTGCAGCCCCCGGCAAGGGTATCTACATAAAGAACGGCAGAAAATACGTCCAACCATAACCGTCATTCCACCGAACCCGTATGAAGAGAAACCATTTTTCAGTAGCACTCGTGGCGCTGGTTCTCGTAGGAAGTACAACGGCGCATGCTCAGTCGCCCTATCTCAGCAAGGTCTATGAGTTCCGTCCTGCGCCCGGTCAGTTCGTCAACTATATTCCTGCCTATCAGGAGGGAGACACCTCGGAAAGCATGGCTCGCAAGGCCGAGCGCGCATTGGCTGGTAGCGAGGGAACACTGGTCTCGCTCGGCAGTTACGGAGGTTATATCGTTTTCGGCTTCGACCACATGGTGAAGAATCTTCCCGGAAAGATGGACTTCCGCGTGCTGGGAAATGCGTTCTATTCCGACAGCACCCCCAATCCCGACGACCCACGCGAGAAAGGTTCTTCGGAGCCGGGCATCGTCATGGTGAGCTACGACGCCAACGGCAACGGCAAGCCCGACGACCCGTGGTACGAACTGGCTGGCAGCGAGTATGCAAGTCCGGCTACGACACATTCCTACCGTATCACCTACTATCGGCCCGACGAAAACAAGACACCCACGCCCGACAGCAATCCGCTCGTCAGCGATACCACCTACGTGCGCTGGACCGACAACCAGGGCGGCCAGGGCTATGTCGCACGCAACGTGTTCCACAACCAGAGCTACTATCCGCAGTGGCTCGACGAGGACGAGCTGACCTTCGAAGGCACCCTGCTGGCCGACAATTTTCTCGATCTGAGCGGCGACGCTTCAAACTACATCCAGTATGTCTATCCCTGGGGCTACGCCGACAACCATCCCAACAGCGACGACCGTTCGTGTTTCAACATCGACTGGGCTGTCGATGCCAGCGGTCAGCGTGTCCATCTGCCCGGAGCCCATTTCTTCAAGGTCTATACCGCCGTCAATCAGTACTGCGGATGGCTGGGCGAGACCTCCACGGAACTGTCAGGCGCCAGCGACCTCCATCTGCTGGATATCGATATCGACGACCGCTGGGCACCGGACGCAACGGCACTGCGGCCCGTTCGCATTGTGCCGACGGAGCGCACAACCTACTACGACCTGAGTGGAAAACGGATAGCAGACAGCAATGTCGCTCCCGGCATTTACATCGAACACTCGCCCGAAGGTGTAAGGAAAGTGGTGATTCGCTGATGGTGGTTGATTTGATTTAACCCGAATCGGTCATACGGATTTATGCCAGAGTGACAAATGTTGCGAGTAGATTGTCGTTGAAAGCTTCGAGGACGTGGCAGGCCACGGTGAGAAGGTCTCAGCGACAAGATGCCGCAAGAGTTGTTATTATGGTATAAATAGACTTCAAAACAAGAGGAAAGGCACCTTTGTCGGCCTGATGACCGATTAGGGTTTTACGCACCACGTTGCGACGCCCGTCGCACCGTGGTGCGTTGCCTGTCGCAGCGTGGTGCGACAGCCTGCGCACCGCAGTGCGTTTCCGGAAGGCACAAAAAGAGGGCGGCAATCAGCTTATTCCGATTGTCGCCCTTCGGTCGGAAAGAGGAGACTCGAACTCCCGACCCCTACGTCCCGAACGTAGTACGCTACCAACTGCGCTACTTTCCGATTGCCTATTACGGCGCTGCAAAGTTACGCAAAATTCGCGAATAAACGCACATGATACAAGTTTTTTTGAAATAATTCACGAAAAAGTTGCACGGATGGAAAAAACTCCCTACCTTTGCAACCGCAAATCGGGATGATACGCCTCGGTACCTCCCAGAAATGCATTTTTTGGTGTCATAGCTCAGTTGGTAGAGCAAAGGACTGAAAATCCTTGTGTCCCCGGTTCGATTCCTGGTGACACCACAGCAAAAATCCCCAAATATCCATATCCCCAAAAAGATATTTGGGGATTTCTCTTTATCCTCCAAAACAAAATTTACTACCACCTTGCATAAATGATTCTTTGTATATTTATTCAATATAGGGTGGTATATGCAAAAATATCGCAGCCATTTATGCATATTTTAGTCCGCGTGTGTTGGTTTTATGCAAGGAATGTTGTAATTTTGTACGCGAAATAAAATAAATATGCAAAACAGACAAGACAAGCGGATGCGTCTTCAGGTAATCCGTATGATAGTGGGCAACCAAGCCATCGAAAGTCAGGATGAGCTGATGGTGGAGATGGATAAGGCTGGATTTGCCTGCACTCAGACGACACTGAGTCGTGACCTTAAACAACTGCGAATCAGTAAAGTACGTGCACGGGATGGCCGTTCGGTCTATGCCCTTCCCAGCGAGAATCACTATGTGCCTGCCCCCTCTCGCGAGGAGATAAACCAGAGCAAATGGGGCGTGCAGTTTTCAGGGCAACTCATGGTGGTGCATACTCCACCCGGGCATGCAAGTATGGTGGCCTACGACATCGACTGCGCTCGCCAGACCCTCTTCCTGGGAACGGTTGCCGGCGACGATACGGTGCTTGTGGTGCTTGCTGAGGAGGCCCAACGGCCTGACGTGTTGCAACTTATTCAAGAGATAATTCCCTCGCTGCGAGGAAAAATATAATAACAATAATGACAAACGAAGATATACAGATTGATGTGATGGTGGCCGACGAACGCCACGAAAAATATGTTGATACCATCCTGCGGACCATCGAAGACGCAGCCAAGGTGCGCGGCACCGGCATTGCCAAACGCACCCACGAATATGTAAGTTCGAAGATACGCGAAGCCAAGGCCGTCATAGCCTTGCAGGGCGAGACATTTGCCGGCTTCAGCTATATCGAGACATGGGAAAACAAGCGCTATGTAACCACTTCGGGACTCATCGTGCATCCCGATTTCCGTGGCCTCGGACTCTCGAAACGCATCAAGGACATGACCTTCACGCTGGCTCGCACACGCTGGCCGCATGCCAAGATATTCTCGCTGACGAGCGGTGCCGCTGTGATGTTCATGAACACACAACTGGGTTACAAGCCTGTGACCTTTGCCGACCTGACCGACGACGAGGCCTTCTGGCGCGGATGTGAGGGATGTGTGAACGTGGATGTGCTCCACCGCACCGGCCGCCGATACTGCATCTGCACCGCCATGCTCTACGATCCCGAAGAGCATCTGCCGGCCAAAATTCCCGACGAAGTTATGGAGAGAATAAGAAAGATAGATACAGAAAACGCATTATAAAAATAAATAAAAGTATGAAGAAGAAAGTAGTAGTGGCCTTCAGCGGAGGTCTGGACACCAGTTACAATGTAATGTACCTGACACGCGAAATGGGCTACGAAGTGTATGCCGCTTGTGCCAACACCGGCGGTTTCAGTGTAGAACAACTGAAGCAAAACGAGGAGAACGCCTACAAACTGGGGGCTGTGAAGTATGTCACACTCGACGTGACAAAGGAATACTACGAGAAAAGTCTGCGCTACATGGTCTATGGAAACGTGCTGCGCAACAACTGCTATCCCATCAGCGTCTCCAGCGAACGCATCTTCCAGGCACTGGCCATCGCACGCTATGCCAAGGAGATTGGTGCAGATGCCATCGCACATGGTTCCACCGGAGCCGGCAACGACCAGATACGTTTTGACATGACCTTCTTGGTGATGGCACCCGGTGTGGAAATAATTACGCTGACACGCGACCGCAACCTGAGCCGTCAGGAAGAAGTGGATTATCTGAACGCCAATGGCTTCTATGCCGACTTTACGAAACTCAAGTATTCGTATAACGTGGGCATCTGGGGCACCAGCATCTGCGGTGGCGAGATTCTCGACAGCACCAAGGGACTGCCCGAGAGTGCCTATCTGAAACACCCCACCAAGGAAGGACCTGAAACGCTGAGCATCGGTTTCAAGAAAGGAGAGATTTGCAGCGTGAACGGTGTGGAATACGACGACAAGATAGCAGCCATACAGGCCGTGGAGAAGATAGGTGCCGCCTATGCCATCGGTCGTGACTGCCACGTGGGAGACACCATCATCGGCATTAAGGGACGTGTGGGCTTCGAAGCCGCAGCGCCCATGCTCATCATCGGTGCCCACCGCTTCCTCGAGAAGTACACACTCTCGAAATGGCAGCAGTATTGGAAAGACCAGGTTGCCAACTGGTATGGCATGTTCCTGCACGAGAGTCAGTATCTGGAGCCTGTGATGCCCGACATGGAGGCTATGCTCGAGAGCAGCCAGCGCAATGTGAACGGTGTCGTTACGCTCGAACTTCGACCCTATTCGTTCCAGACCATAGGCTGCGACACGCCCGACGACCTCGTGAAGAACAAACTGGGCGAGTATGGTGAAACAGCAAAGGCATGGACCAGCGAGGACGCCAAAGGCTTTATCAAGGTGACCTCCACGCCGCTGCGTGCCTACTATCTTGCACATCCGGAGGAAAGAAAATGATACGTGTAGGCATACTTGGCGCTGCGGGATATACGGGTGGCGAACTGATTCGTCTCTTGCTGAATCACCCTGAGGCAGAGATTGTCTTTGCCAACAGCGAGAGCAATGCAGGTAATCTGGTGGCCGACGTGCACGAGGGATTGACTGGCGAGACCGAACTGAGATTCTCGTCCGAATTGCCTTTTGAGCAGGTGGATGTGGTGTTCTTCTGTTTCGGGCATGGCAAAAGCGAGGCCTTCCTGAGGGAACATTCTATTCCCGAACGTGTGAAGATAATCGACCTGGCGCAGGATTTCCGTGTATGTCCGCAGGGCGTTGAGAACTTCCCCTGGACCTATGGTCTGCCTGAGATTCATCGTGAAGCCACGCGTGACTGTCGTCTCCTGGCCAACCCCGGATGCTTTGCCACTTGTATTCAACTGGCACTGCTCCCGGCACTGAAGGAGAACCTAATCTCTGGCGACATACATGTGAATGGCATCACCGGAAGCACGGGCGCTGGACAGAAGCCAGGCGCAACCACTCACTTCTCGTGGCGAAACGACAACATCTCGGTATACAAGACCTTCACTCACCAGCATCTGTTGGAGATAAACCAGACGGTGCAGGAGTTGCATCCGGGCTACGACGGTCGCGTGCTGTTCATACCACAGCGTGGTTGTTTTACGCGAGGCATCTTCGTGACAGCCTATGCCACCTGCAATAAGTCGATAGACGAGGTGCAGCAGGTATATAGCGACTTCTATCGCGACGCAGCATTCACACATTTCGTTACGAAGTCGCCCGACATGAAACAGGTGGTAAACACAAACAAAGCCGTGGTCTATGTGGAACGATTTGACGATCAGTTACTGATGATATCCTGCATCGACAATCTGCTGAAGGGTGCCGTAGGACAGGCAGTACAGAATATGAATCTGATGTTCGGGCTCGAGGAAACCATGGGTCTGAATCTCAAAGCAAGCGCATTTTGAATATGGAACTATTTGATGTATATCCCCTCTTTCCTGTAAACATTGTAGAAGGAAAAGGTTGCCACGTGTGGGACGAAGAGGGACAGGAATATCTTGACCTTTACGGAGGACATGCCGTGATAAGCATCGGCCATTGTCATCCGCATTATGTGAGCAAGATGACGACTCAGTTGCAACGTCTGGGCTTTTACAGCAATTCGGTCGTAAACAAATTGCAATCGGAGTTGGCTCAGCGATTGGGCAAGGCAAGCGGTTATGAGAATTATCGTCTATTCCTTGTGAACAGCGGTGCTGAGGCCAACGAAAACGCGATGAAGCTGGCATCGTTTCATACGGGACGAAGCCGTGTTCTCAGTCTTCAGAAGGCATTTCATGGCCGAACAAGTCTGGCTGTTGAAGTAACGAACAACCCCAAGATAGTTGCGCCTATCAACGATTGTGGACATGTCACTTTCTTGCCTCTCAACGACCTTTCTGCGTGGGAAACCGAACTGCGCAAGGGTGATGTAGCATGTTGCATTATCGAATGCATCCAGGGTGTAGGTGGCATACGCCTGGTGTCTCCTGAGTTTTATCAAGGTCTGCGCCGTCTGTGCACAGAAACTGGAACGGTGCTCATCTGCGACGAAATTCAGTGTGGATATGGACGTAGTGGCAAGTTCTTTGCCCATCAGTATCTCTACGACGAGAGTGAAAAGGAAACGCAGGCTCCCGACCTGATAACAGTAGCCAAAGGCATCGGCAACGGCTTCCCTATGAGCGGTTTGCTGATTTCGCCGACATTTAATGCTGTTTATGGTCAACTGGGCACCACGTTCGGCGGCAATCATTTGGCCTGCACAGCTGCGTTGGCAGTTCTTGATGTAATCGAACAGGAAGGTCTCGTTGAGAATGCCCGTCAGGTGGGTGAGTTCCTGCTTGGTGAGTTGCAGCAGATGGTGGGCGATAAGATAGTGGAAGTGCGTGGCCGAGGCTTGATGATAGGCATTGAGCTCAGTGAGCCATATAAAGAGATACGCAACCGTTTGCTCTTCGAAGAGCATTGTTTCACGGGTTGCGCTGGTACGAACACGCTCCGCCTTTTGCCGCCTCTCTGCCTCTCGATGGTGGAGGCCAGCGTGTTCCTCGAGAAATTGCAGAAAGTAATCTAAAAACACATTACCGATGACAGAAGACATTAAGCAGATAGGACAGCGCTTGAAAGGCTTGCGCGACGTGTTGGACATCGAGGCTCAGCAGGTGGCCGACCTCTGTGGCATCAGCGTGGAGCAATATGAAAAGATGGAGCGCGGCGAGAGTGAACTTTCGGTGGCTAACCTTCAGAAGATTGCTCGCGAATACGATGTAGATCTCGATGTGTTGCTCTTCGGCGAGGAACCTCACATGAGCAATTATTTCCTTACACGCAACGGGCAGGGTCTCAGTGTAGAACGCCGCAAGGCATATCATTATGAGAGTCTGGCCAGTGGTTTCCGAGGTAGAAAGGCCGAACCGTTCATCGTTACGGTTGAGCCTAAGCCCGAGGATGCGCCGCGTGAGAGCAATTCTCATCCCGGACAGGAGTTCAATATGGTTTTCGAAGGACAACTCGAATTGACCATAGGTAAGAAAGTTCTCATACTGAATGTGGGTGACAGCATCTACTTTGATGCCACTCAACCGCACGGGATGCGCGCTCTTGGTGGACATCCCGTCAAGTTCTTGGCAATTATCATCTAAAACAAACGTCCCATGCTCGAAAGATTCTTAAAACAGATAAGTTTCACTTCTGAGGAGGACTATCAGAAGCACCTTGAGTTCATCGTGCCGCAAAACTTCAATTTTGCTTACGATGTGATGGATGCCTGGGCACAGGAGAAACCAGACAAGCTGGCACTTCTGTGGACCAATGACCAAGGCGGGGAACAACGCTATACGTTTGCCGATCTGAAACGACTCACAGATCAGGCCGCATCCTATTTTCTCACGCTGGGCATCAACCGTGGTGACATGGTGATGCTCATCTTGAAGCGTCGCGTTGAATGGTGGATCTGCATCTTGGCTCTGCATAAGATAGGTGCCGTGGCCATTCCTGCTACCCATATGCTCACGAAGCACGACCTTATCTATCGCAACAACGCAGCGTCGGTGAAAGCCATCATTTGTCTCGAAGACGCTTATGTGATGGGTGAGATAGGCAAGTGCTTGCCCGAGAGCCCTACACTTGAGATGGTTGTTGTGGTAGGCAATGGAAACGCTCCCGTTGCATTGCCTGCAGCCACGTCGCAATGCGTATTCCACGATTTCCATGCTGAGATGGCGAAAGCTCCGGCTTTTGTACGTCCTGCCTTTGTGAACACCAACTCCGACATCATGCTGATGTACTTCACATCCGGGACAACAGGCGAACCCAAGATGGTGGCACACGACTTTCTCTATGCCATAGGTCACCTCACAACAGGCGTCTTCTGGCATAACCTCGGCGAGGACAGCATCCATCTGACCGTTGCCGATACCGGATGGGGTAAGGCTGTATGGGGCAAGCTCTATGGTCAGTGGTTTGCCGGGGCCTGTGTCTTTGTATATGACCATGAGAAGTTCACGGCCGACAATATCTTGCGTCAGATGGAGCGTTATCGCATCACTTCGTTCTGTGCGCCGCCCACAGTCTATCGTTTCCTTATTCGTGAAGACTTCTCGAAGTACGACCTCTCAGCCTTGCGCTACTGTACGACGGCTGGCGAGGCACTCAATGCTGCGGTATATCAGCGTTTCTTTGAACTCACGGGCATTCGCCTGATGGAAGGCTTCGGACAGACCGAAACCACCATGACGTTGGGAACGATGCCATGGATGACACCAAAGCCCGGTAGCATGGGTAAGCCCAATGCACAGTACGATGTAGACTTGATTCGTCCTGACGGCACTTCATGCGAAGATGGCGAGAAGGGCGAGATTGTCATTCGCGTTCACGAAGGAAAGCGTCCTCTCGGACTCTTCCGCGAGTATTACCGTGACGAGGCACTCACCCGCGAGGCATGGGAAGGCGGATACTATCATACAGGCGATATGGCATGGCGCGACCAGGACGGTTACTATTGGTTCGAGGGACGTGCCGACGATGTCATCAAGAGCTCGGGCTATCGCATTGGTCCCTTCGAGGTGGAGAGTGCACTCATGACACACCCTGCCGTGGTCGAATGCGCCATCACCGGCGTGCCCGACGATACACGTGGAATGGTGGTCAAGGCCACCGTGGTGCTCGGTGCCGAATGGAAGCAGAAGGCATCGCCCGAACTAGTCAAAGAATTGCAGGAGCATGTTAAGCACACCACGGCACCCTATAAGTATCCACGCATCATCGAGTTCGTCGATGAGTTGCCCAAGACCATCAGTGGGAAGATTCGTCGTGTTGAGATACGTCAGAATGATGCAACAGCCAAACAATAAATAAATCCATTGATATGAAATTCTCGATTATCGGCGCAGGGAATATGGGAGGCGCGCTGGCTTTGGGCTTGGCTCGCGGTCAGCAGGTGAACCCTTCTGACATCACCGTCAGCAATCCCTCTCTGCCGAAGTTGCAGGCGCTGCAAGCTGTAGTGCCGGACATCCGCATCACCACCGACAACGTGCAGTGCATTCAGCAGGCCGATGTCATTGTGCTGGCCGTCAAACCTTGGAAACTTGCCGAGGTTGCCGGGCAGTTGCGTGAGCACATCGACTACAGCCGCCAGACCATCTGTTCGATGGTCGGTGGGGTAGGGCTCAACGACCTCGAATCGCTCTTTTCGCGCGGCGGTGCCTACTATTATCTGATTCCTAACACAGCCATAGCCACGGGCGAGAGCATGACGTTCATCGCATCGCGAGGCAGTACACCTCAGATGGATGGCTTCCTGCTCGGCGTCCTCCGTCCCTTGGGCGATGCCATGCTTGTGGAGGAGCGTCTGATGAACCCCGGCATGGTGCTTGCTTCGTGTGGCATTGCCTATGCCTTGCGCTATGTCAGGGCAGCCACAGAAGGCGGCGTGCAGCTCGGTTTCCGTGCTTCCGAAGCTCAGCATATCGTGGCACAGACACTGCGCGGTGCTGCCAGCCTGCTGGAGCGCGAGGGTGCTCATGCCGAGGCCGAAATTGACAAGGTTACAACTCCCGGCGGACTGACCATACGTGGCTTGAACGCGATGGAGGAGGCTGGATTCACCAAAGCAGTCATCAGCGGCTTGCTGGCCGCCTTACCACAGAAAAAATGATTGAATCCTTTCACAGAATAGCAGTCAAGGTGGGCAGTAATGTCCTGACGCGTGCCGATGGCACCCTCGACTTCACCCGCATGTCAGCTCTGGTCGACCAGCTTGCCGACCTCCGTCGCGCCGGCATTGAGATCATTCTTGTGTCCTCCGGTGCCGTTGCTAGTGGGCGCAGCGAGATGCACCTGCTTGCGTCCGAGACTGCGCAGATGGATAGCGTTGAACAGCGTCAGCTCTTCTCGGCAGTAGGTCAGGCCAAACTCATGGGACGTTACGTAGAACTTTTCCGCGACCACGGCATCCATGTGGGGCAGGTGCTTACTATGAAGGAGAACTTCGCCACGCCGCGCCAGAATGAGAACCAGCGCCAGTGCATGCAGGCCATGCTTGCCCACGGTGTCTTGCCCATCGTCAACGAGAACGACACCGTTTGCGTCACAGAGCTGATGTTCACCGACAACGACGAGCTGAGCGGACTTATCGCCCAGATGATGGAGTGCCAGGCGCTCATCATATTGTCCAACATCGACGGACTATACGACGGCAGTCCTGCCGACCCTGCCTCCAAGCTCATTCATGAAGTTGTTGCGGGGCAGGATGTCTCCGCGTTCATTTCCGACGAACATTCCTCCGCCGGACGTGGCGGCATGCAGAGCAAGTGTGGCATCGCACTGCAGGTTGCTGCTGCGGGCATTCATGTTTACATTGCCAATGGCAAGCGTGAGAACATTCTCACTGATTTGCTGTGGCAACCTCAATCCGTACCATTTACTCATTTCCAACCATGACCGATTATACCTCCTCTTTTGCTGCCGTGCGCGAAGCCGGACGCAAGCTTCTCACCATTGGGGACGAGGCCATCCAAGCCATTCTCCTTGATGTGGCTTCCACCACCGAGCAGTCCGTGCCGGCGTTGCTTTCGGCCAATGCTTCCGATTTGCAGCGCATGTCGCCCGACGACCCGCGTTACGACCGACTCCGTCTTACCGAACAGCGTCTGGCCGACATCGTTCACGACCTCCGTGCCGTGGCTTCGTTGCCATCTCCGCTGGGACGCGTTCTGCGTGAGTCCACGCTGCCCAACGGGCTTCAGATTACGCGCGTTTCGGTGCCGTTCGGTGTCATAGGCATCATTTTCGAGGCGCGTCCAAACGTCTGTTTCGACTGCTTCTCGCTCTGTCTGAAGGCCGGAAGTGCTTGCATACTGAAGGGTGGCAGCGATGCCAGAGACACCTGTCAGGCCATCGTCTCGCTCATTCACGAGGTGTTGCGCCGTCATGGTCTTCCCGAGGAGACCGTTCTGCTGCTCACCAGCCACGAGGCCACCGACCAGCTGCTGACAGCCCATGCTTACGTCGACCTCATCATTCCCCGTGGCAGTCAGCGACTGATTGACTATGTACGCACCAATGCACGTGTGCCGGTCATCGAGACTGGAGCCGGCGTCGTGCATGCCTATGTCGACCGTGCCGCCGACCTTCAGATGGCCACCACCATCGTCTTGAATGCCAAGACACGCCGGGTGAGTGTCTGCAACGCGCTCGACTGCATGCTTGTCCACAGCAACCTCCTCTCCGCCTTGCCATCGCTCTGTCGTCCGCTTGTCGAGAAAGGGGTAGTCATCGAGGCCGACTCGCGCGCCTTCGAGGCTCTGAACTCCCTGCCTAACATCGTGCCGGCCACCGAGAAATCGTTCGGAACCGAATTTCTCTCGATGCGCATGGCCGTGGGTGTCGTCGATTCTCTCGACCAGGCACTCAGTCACATCGCCCGTTACGGCTCAGGGCATAGCGAGACCATCGTCACGGAGGATGAGGACGCAGCATGCCGTTTCTTGCACGAGGTAGATGCCGCCTGCGTCTATCACAATGCCCCAACCAGTTTCACCGACGGTGCCCAGTTCGGTCTCGGTGCCGAGATAGGAATATCGACGCAGAAGTTGCACGCCCGCGGCCCCATGGCGCTCGAAGAAATAGTCACCTACAAATGGCTCATTCGTGGCGAAGGACAGATCCGGGCATAGTGGAGAGGCATGATGGACAGAAGGGAAGATCCTTATATAAAAGTCAAAACAATATGAAGCGTGCATTAAACATCTTGATTATACTGCTGCTAAGCACAGGAGCCATGGCGCAGAACACGGCAGAGACAGACACCCTGCTGCGCGTCCTCCGTGAGGAGCTGACGGCCGACTTCGCCGAGCTGCAGAAGCAGGATGTGAAGCCCTACTTCATGAGTTTCCGCGTGCAGGAGACATGGAAGGCCGACATCATCGCCACCTTTGGCTACCTGGCCAGTTCGCAGCAGAAGCACACCCGTACCTTCACCCCTCAGATACGCGTCGGATTGCCGGAGATGGACAACTTCAAGTTCAACAATCAGTCTGGGGTCGGCTCGAGCCCCCTGCCCCTCACCGACGCGTCGGCGGCCCGCTATATATGCACTAATATAAACTCCGGCCCCTACCTGTTCTATAGTGAGAAACCCTTCCTGCGAAGCGACAGAGAGGTGCCCGTAGCAACGCCTGAGAAGAGGAACCAGCCCGTATTGACATTCCCATTAAACAGTTAAGACAATAAAACGATAAAGACATGAAAAGTTTTCTCAACGTACAAGATCTCGGCGACCTCGGTCGTGCCCTGGCGGAAGCGCAGGAAATAAAGCGCGACCGCTACAAATTCGAACAGCTGGGACGCAACAAGACGCTCTTGATGGTGTTCTTCAACAACAGCCTGCGTACACGACTCTCCACGCAGAAAGCGGCACTCAACCTGGGCATGAACGTCATCGTGCTCGATGTCAACGCCGGTGCATGGAAGCTGGAGACAGAGCGCGGTGTCATCATGGACGGTGACAAGAGCGAGCACTTGCTGGAGGCCATTCCTGTGATGGGTAGCTATTGCGATGTCATCGGCATCCGTTCCTTTGCCGGCCTCACCGACCGTGCGTATGACTATGCCGAGACCGTCTTCAACCAGTTCGTGCAATACAGCGGCCGCCCCGTCTTCGCCATGGAGACAGCCACCGTGCATCCCCTGCAGGCTTTTGCCGACCTCATCACCATCGAAGAGCACAAGAAAGTGGCTCGTCCCAAGGTCGTCCTCACGTGGGCTCCTCATCCTCGTTCGCTGCCGCAGGCCGTGCCCAACAGTTTTGCTCAGTGGATGAATGCAGCTGACGTGGACTTCGTCATTACCCAGCCCGAGGGCTACGAACTCGACCCGGCCTTTGTGCAGGGAGCTCGCGTGGAGTATGACCAAATGAAGGCATTCGAGGGCGCAGACTTCATCTATGCCAAGAACTGGAGCTGCCCCGGCGTCACCAGCCCCGAGGACTACGGAAAGATACTGCACGACTATCACACGATGATGCACTGGACCGTAGATGCCGAGCACATGAGCTGGACGAACAACGCCCACTTCATGCACTGCCTGCCCGTGCGCCGCAACATGATAGTGACCGACGACGTCATCGAGGCACCCACGTCGCTCGTCATTCCCGAAGCCGCCAACCGTGAAATCTCAGCTACGGTGGTGCTGAAACGTATTCTGGAGAGTCTTAAGTGAAGATACATTAAAATCAAAAACCAATCAGTTATGTTGCAAAATTACTTTTCAAAATTCCGGGTTGCGCTCCTGCTCGTCTTTCTCAGCGTGGCCATCGGTGACGTGTGGGGAGAGGCGACCTACAGATTAGAACAAGTGACCTCGGTAGGGGCAGGTATGTATGTCTTCGAGCAATCTGGTCATGTAATGAGCAATCGAATCACTTCAAAGTCGCTCCAAACGACTGCTGATTACCAAACTTCCGGACTTACGGGAACAGAGGCTTATGTATGGACTTTAGTAAAAGCTTCTACTGGGTACTATATGAAAAATACGAATGATACAGGACTATACCCCTATTTAGGGAGTTCCTCATCAGACACAGAGGTAAATTTGGTAAAAACTTCTTCTGAGGCTGGTTATTGGACATTCAATTTTCAGTCTAATGGAACTGTTATAATTAGAAATGAGGGTAATCGTTTCTTGGGTTACACATCGAAGTCGTCGTATTTATATAAGGCATATGCAAATTCAAACCTAAGTACATATCCACATGCGATAAAAGTATACAAGTTGGTTGCTGAAATCTTTCCTCCCGAAATCAATGCCGAGGACGTAAGCCTTGTGAATGATGCAGTGGGGGGGTAATTTTATATAATGTCTCATATCCGACCGACGGTGGAGTACTTTCTGCAACCACCGATGCGGATTGGATTAGTGACATCCAGGTGGCTGATAATCAGGTGATATTTTCCACCACGGCAAATACTTCTTTTGAATCGCGTACAGCCACAATAACACTTTCATATCCGGGAGCTGAGGATAAGTTTGTCACTGTTACACAAGCTCGCCAAAGACTCGATTATGCCATACTGCCCTTCATTTGGGAGGGAGGTGGCCAGAACGGTCTCAAAGCCATGGATGGTGTAACTCCGTCGTGGATTAGTACCGACTATGCCGAGGTTCACAATCCCTATCAGATTAAATTTGGCAACGATGGTGATTATGTTCAAATCAGGACCGAGGAGCCGATGGGTGAGATTACCATTGGTGTCAAAATGGTGGGCGGTCCAGATAATTCGAAGATAACCATAAAGAGTTCAGTCGACGGAGAGAACTATACTGATTCGGAAGAACTCGAAATTTCCGGCGCTCAGGACGATATTCTGACGCTCAAATCCACCAAGATTCTGCCCACGGATGCCCGTTATGTACGTTTGGTTTATACAAAGGGTTCCAATGTAGGAATCGGTCCCATCACCATCCAGAAACCTCTCTACACCCGCACCGTCACTCCCGGCAACTATGGCACCATCTGTCTGCCCTATGCCGTTTCGTATGCGAGTGGTGCCACGTTCTATGTCGTCACTGGCAAGCACGTTGAGGACGACGAGCTGAAGAGCGTCATCATAGAGGAGGTGGAAGGTCCGCTGGAGGCTGGTGTGGCTTATATCTTCAAGGCCAATTCCGACGAGCTGACAGCCTACTACACGGGTGCGGCCGTAGCTGAGCCTGTGAGTGGGAATGCGCTGGTGGGCACATTCACCGAGACGTTGGCACCGCAGGGTGAGAACTCCTACGTGCTGAGTGGTGGAAAAATCTATCAGGTCGACTCGGATGTGACGCTGGGTGCCAACCGTGCTTACTTCGACGTGTCGCAGATTCCCGACGGAGCAGAGGTCCGCGGAGAGGTGTTGCGCAGCGGCGATGTCACGGGCGTGCAGACGGTGAAGGCTGAACAGGCCGGCGTTATATACGACCTCAACGGACGCATCGTTCAGGGCGAGTTGCCGAACCTGCCGAAGGGCATCTACGTGGTGAACGGCCGCAAGGTGGTGAAGTGAAAATAACTTATGTGAAATCTAACGAAACAGTAAGAATATGAAGAAGATATATCAGCGCCCGATGCTCACGCTCGTGACGGTGAGCACCGAACAGATTATTGCCGACAGCATAGAGAACGGTGGGCGTAGCAGCTCGAATGGTGTCACCTCGGCCGACGTGAAAGAGCGTCGCCCTGCAAGCCGCGACGTCTGGAACGACCAGTGGTAAGATACGAATCTACATGATTTGTAAATGGCGAGGAACGCGATATGTTCCTCGCCATTTCTTTTTGCTGTCTGTTTTGGGTTAAACCCGAATCCGTCATACGTGTTAAAAACGCACTGTGCTGCGACGCCCATCGCACCACGGTGCGTTGCCTGTCGCAGCACGGTGCGTCAGGCGTAGGACTGCGGTGCACAGAAAAGCCCCTGCCTTTCGATTTGTCATCGTTGTGGCAGGGGCCTGTGTTTTTTCTCTTATTGTGGGAAGTCCACCACGTAGGTCCGGTTGTCGCGGTGGGTGTTGTAGGTGCTCTTCACATGATTGTTCACCACGAATCCGTAGCCTCGGTTTGGCGGCGACGAGAGCGAATTGTTGCAGATGTTGTGCAGGCGCACGTCGGGTGCGTTCTCGGGCACCTCCACCGAGCTGTGGATGCGTATTTCGCGATGCAGCACGTCGTAGATTCCGAAGGCGGTGGCATAGTGGTGCTGCACGGTGGAGGCCACCTTGTAGGCGGCATAACCGTCGCGCGTGCCGTTCTCGCTCATGTACGATGCCTGGTCGGGGGCGTCGTAGGGCGACTCGCACTGGTAGAAATACGTGCGGCCGTACTCGCCTTTCCACAGTGTCTGATACTTTTGGAAGTGCTCGTTGAAGAGGCCATAGACGGTGACATGGTCGCCGTTCACCACCAGTCCGTAGGGGGCCACGTTCACATCCCAGCCCACACTTCCGCGCACGCCGTGGTCGGCTCTCCAAATCCAGAAATGGTCGCCTATGACGTCGTTGCTGTTGATGAGAATGCTCTCTTCCACCTCCACCTTGCCCGGACGGAATCCGCCCACGCGGACGAAGATGTCGGCCAGCAACGTCGGGTTTTCGGTGTGGCGCACGGAGGTCTTTTCGGCTCCCACCTGGATGAGCGAGGCCGAGCTGTAGTGGGCGTCGAGCATGATGGACGCCACCGTGACGCCATCGACGTCGTCCACCAGAATGGCGGTGGGTTGACCCTCGCCTGCAATGAGCGTGGCATAGCCCAGTCCGAGAACGATGGTGCCCGGCCGTGTGATGTGGAGGGGCTCCTCGAGGGTGAACATGCCGGGCGTGAAGAGCAGGTGCTTGCCCTGCTGCAGCTGGCGGTTCATCTCGCGCGCCGAGGTGCCTTCCTTGACGATGAAAAAGTCCTCGATTACGTCGAATGTCTCGCCCTTGCCCATCGATTCGTGGGTGTAGGAGAGGCCCTTGCTGTCATGTCTCAGTGCAGGACGGAATACCTTGTATCGTCCGTCGCTGTCGACGAAGATGAATGGCTTTTCGCGCACGATGGGTGTGGTGGGGATGAAGGTGACGTTGCCGCCTTCGGCCCAGTTGTCACGATAGGTGGACTTGTCAACGACGTCACCTAGCTCCACGCCCTGGAAGCAGTAGTTGTACTTCTCCTCGCGGAAGTCACCGCGGCCGCCTCCCAGAACGGAATTGCGATAGTACCACTGTTGCTGATGGTCGCTGCCCGCGGCGGTCTCGAAGTGACAGTCGGCAGCATAACCGCCGCTCACCCAGCCGTTGCCCCATTGTGCTCGCATCACTCGCTCGCTGTGGACGCGGCGAAGCGGTGCGGCCTGCGACACAGCCCACTTGAAGGTTTCCTCCTCAGTGTACGTTTGCACCCCGCGCACCGAGAGGTTCTCCAGCGAACGCCAGAAGGTGCAGGTGCCGTTGTCGTCGCGCATCGGGGAGGGGGTGTGCACGTTGTGCACCATCACTTCGTATGGCGTTCGGCCCAGTCCGGCCAGTTGCATGTAGTAGGGCACATTGAGCAGTCCCGCCTTGCGATAGTCGCCCGGCAGAAGCAGCACGGCATAGCGGTTGCGGCTGAACTGGTCGTGCAGCATCTTCTCGTGCAGCGCGTTAATCTCTCCTCCGACGGTCGTCATGTCGTCTTTCGGCCCGAAGACGAGGACGTTGGGACCGAACATCTCCTCGGTGAGCGAGGTTGTCATCAGCAGATTGCCCTGCTCGTCCTCCACGCGATAATAGTAGGTGGCAGGATTGGCCTTCAGCTTTTTGTCGGTGAACGTCTCGGTCTTCGTCTTTCCCACAAGGACGTACTTTCCTACGCGGCTTTCGGCCCGCAGAATGTTCACGCGACCAGTGGGAGTCTTGGCTCGCACACTGTCGGGGAGGGTGATGCGGATGCTTCTCTGCTCGCTGCGAATGGTTTGTGACGAGGCTGCCGTTGTGGCAAGCGCAAGGCATAAAATGGTCAGAATTTTCCTCATTGTTGTATGGATTTTTGGATGTTACTCTGTGCAAAGTTATGTTTTCTCACATTCCGCCAGGGACTGAGATGTCCAAAAATCCTCTAAATTCTGATATTTATGCACTTCGTCTTTCAACGTCTGGCGAGCGTCATGCTGTCAATGTCGGGTGCCCATCCCGTGGCGTTAGAGATGCGTATGACATTGTCGCCCTTCTTCAGATTGATGTCGACGAAGACAGTTTGCCGCACATTCCAGTCGCGGGCAGGCACGGTGATGGTTTTTACCTTCTGTCCGTTCACGCTGACATCCATCTGTCGCTCCTCGCCGGAGAAGAAGGCAATCGTCATCCTATGGCGTCCTGCTTTCTTTACATATACGTGTTGCCACTGCAGGTCGTTCTCTTCGCTCATGCCGAGGTACGATGCGGTGTAGCCACCCGTAGCGGCAGAGTTACCGCGGAAGATTGCAGTAGCTTCGACACCAAACTTCTGCTTCAGGTCGGTCGCTTGGTTGTTGCGCAGTTCCTGATACATGGGCAGGTAGGCTGTCTCGGCTTCATAGGTGGTACGTTCGAGGCGTTTCTTGCACTCGGCAATGAAGAAACGCGCGCCGTGGGCGGGATACTCCATGCCCAGCGTAGCGCTCTTGTTAGGCTGTTCCTTTAGTTCGTAGACGGCACCCGTGATGCAGTCGCGCAGCACAACGTCGCCGCCAAGCTCAAGGTCAGACAATTTAAGGTCGACACGCTGCGTCTGGTCGCTGGGGTTATAGACAGCAATGGCACGCTGCTTGCCGTGTAGCTTCTTGATGTCCTTCACAAGAATGTAACACTCACCCTGCTTTTCGGATACATAGGCTTGCAGGTGTAGCGGGTCTTGGTTGAGGGAGATAAGATCCTTGTTGCACAGCAACTTCAGCGATTCGGGCTTGATGTTGGCCATATCGCAACCGATGAGCAGCGGCGAAGACATGATGCACCACATGCCGAAGTGAGTTTCGTCTTCGATTTTTGACATTGTGCGACCCACCTCCAGCATGTCCATGTCGTTGTAGTGCCCGTCGTGGCAATAGGCAGAGAGATAGAGGTTTTCGGAGAGGATGGCCTTCACGGAACCCCATGAGCTGTTGATGTCGCCCGTGGTGCGCCATGAGTCGGCCACGTCGCTTATCCATGTGCCTGGGAAGGCCCAGCGGCATACGTTGAAGACCACGCCTTTCTTTCCGCAGTTCTTGATGGCGTTGGAAATTTTCGTGTACTGTTCGCGTTCGTCGAGTCCCATGTGGTTGCCACCGCAGTAGTCCACCTTGATGAAATCGAAGTCCCAGTCTATGAAGTACAGATGACAGTCCTCATCCTCGTGGCCTGCCAGTCCTACGCCCATACCCCATTTGTGTCGGTTCTGCGAGCCGCAAGTGTTGTCTCCGGCGTCGCTGTATATGCCGGCTTTCAGACCTTTCGAGTGGATATAGTCCACGAGCGAGCGCATTCCGTTGGGGAAGAGTTTCGTGTTCAGGCGCAGGTGGCCGTCGTCGCCGCGTCCGTCCCAGTATCCGTCGTCGATGTTGATGTATTTGTAACCCACCTTGTCAAGTCCTGTGGCCACCATGGCATCGGCTTGACTGCGGATGAGCTCTTCGTTGATGTTGAGTGCAAATGTGTTCCACGAGCTCCATCCCATGGTGGGGGGATTGATGTTGCTGGCTTCGGTGGTGCCGATGGTCGCAAATGCTGCGGCCAGCAGGCTGATGATGGCATGCTTTTTCATGGCATTGATTGTTTAGGGAATGTTTTGGAATATGAGAAAGGGACAATGGATGCACTTATCCATTGCCCCTTTGTATGAAATTCGGATTAGTTATTCTCGGGACGCAGCTGGCGTACGACCTCGGCTGTGCGCCACATTTCGCTGTCGCGCAGTGCAGCCAGTTCTTTCTCCAGTCCTACGCGGTAGTCGGGCTTTGAGTTGGCGTCGATGGATATCTGAGCCTCGTTGCCGGCCTTCACGCTGGCGTAGAGCTGCTGAACGACGGGCTTGATGGCGTCGTGGAAGCGGGGATACCAGTCGAGGGCACCGCGCTGTGCTGTGGTCGAGCAGTTGGCATACATCCAGTCCATACCCTTGGCAGCGAAGAGCGGCATCAGGCTCTGTGTGAGCTCCTCTACGGTTTCGTTGAAGGCTTCCGAGGGGGTGTGACCGTTCTCGCGCAGCACTTCGTACTGTGCCAGCAGCAGACCCTGGATGGCACCCATCAGCGAACCGCGCTCACCGGTGAGGTCGCTGGTGGCTTCGCGCTGGAAGGTGGTCTCGAAGAGGTAGCCGCTACCGATGCCGATGCCCAGAGCCAGCGTACGGTCGAGAGCCTTGCCTGTGGCGTCCTGGTATACGGCATACGAACTGTTCAGTCCGCGGCCTTCGAGGAACATGGTGCGCAGTGAGGTACCCGAACCCTTCGGGGCTACCATAATCACGTCGATGTCCTTTGCGGGAACGCATCCTGTGCGGTCGTTCCAAGTGATGGCAAAGCCGTGGCTGAAATAGAGGGCCTTGCCGGGGGTCAGATATTGCTTCAGTGTGGGCCATACGCTCATCACGGCGGCGTCGGAGAGCAGACACATCACGATGGTTCCCTTCTGGGCTGCTTCTTCGATGGAGAAGAGTGTCTCGCCGGGCACCCATCCGTCGGCCTTTGCCTTCTCGAAAGTCTTGCCCTGACGCTGGCCAACGATTACGTTGAAGCCATTGTCGCGCAGGTTGCAGGCCTGGCCCGGGCCCTGTACGCCGTAGCCAATCACGGCGATGGTCTCGTCTTTCAGAATCTCACGTGCTTTTTCCAGAGGAAACTCCTCGCGGGTCATCACTTCTTCGATGACTCCGCCAAAATTCATTTTTGCCATTGTCTTAAAAAATTTATTTAGATATTCTTCACTTCTCTATTTCCGATTCACGGCAGCGGCTGCGAGGGCGTGTCGCATAATCGGGGGCAAAGTTACGAAGAAACTTTCAGTCTACCAACATATCGCGCGTGCAAATTACATTCTCGGGCGAAAGTATTTTCTTCGTTCCCCGATGGTGACGAAAGTTTCGGAACAGGCGAGCGAAAAGATACTGCTCAGTCTCCTTTTTCTCGGCCCGAAAAGTTCGTCGCGAAACGCACCGCAGTCTTACGCCTGTCGCACCACGTTTCGACGGCCTTCGCACCACGCTGCGACAGCCATCGCACCACGGTGCGTTTTTGCCCGAATCACCCAACTTTCTGAATCGGATGCCTATTCTGCTGAAATCGAAGCGTTTCTTCTCCCCGATGCTTGTCGCTTCCGTTACGGCTCCTTGACCACGGGGCGGTTGCCCACAATCTGCACGGAGATGGTGTCCCATGCAACGGGCTCGCCGGCGCGGAAATGCAGGCGTGCCATCATGCTGGTGCGGGCGAGGGGAGGCTGTTGGTCGAAGACGAAGTTGCCGAGGCTATAGAAGACGAGCGTGCTCCCGATGGAGTCGATGGGCTGCAGCACGTGGGGGTGGTGGCCAATGATGGCGTCGGCTCCCGCATCGGACAGCCTGCGTGCCATGCGGCGTTGGTGGATGGTGGGAAGTGTCTGAAACTCAGTTCCCCAGTGCAGCACCACTGCGATGCGTGTCTCGGGATGTGCGCTGTGATATTCGTGTACGGCCTGCGCCAACTGCTCGCCTGTGGCCTGGCAGATGTCGGGGGCATCCTCGGCAGGAAGCCAGTTTTCCAGCGGCAGGTCGAGGGCGTTGAAGATGGCAATGTGTTGGCCGGACTTGCTGATGACGGTGGGGGAGAAGCGTTCAGCCTGCGACAGACCGTAACCCATCGGGGTGATGCCTGCGTCACAGAGGTGACGATGCGTGTCACGCAGACCGCCTCGACCTTGGTCGATGGTATGGTTGTTGGCCAGCGCTGCGTGGGTCACTCCTACACGCCGCAGCTCCGAAGCCCAGTCGGCATCGGCACGGAAGATATACTGTTTGTTCACGGGCAACACGGTGTCTGTGAGCGGACACTCCAGATTGATGACCACCGCATCGGCCTCTTCGAAGTAGGGTTGCACCTCTTCAAAGAGATAGCCTACTCCTCGTTTTTCGGCCGTCGGACGCACGCCTCGATCCAGCAACACGTCACCCGTAAACAGAATGACGACCTCTCCGTCGTCCCCACCCTGAGGGGGACGGGAACAGGAGAGGAACATCAGTAGGAGACTAACAGCCAGAGCCGTAGAAGGAGCCCTCATTCACGGTCGGCTTGCTGTTGATGATATAGGGCTGCATCCATTTGGGACGCTCGGGTACGTCGCCCTTCTCCAGCCGCTGTTGCCACTCTTCGTCGGTGAGCCGCTGCCCAATCGGGTTCACGAACTCATAGTAACTGAACGTGGCTCCGCGTGTGAGATAGGTCTTGCCGCCGATATCCACCAGGACGTAGATGACATCGGCATTTCCCGTCGCCTCGTACAGGATTCCGTCCTTCTCGCATTCGGGGATATTGCGTGTGAATACATCGGTCACCAGTGCGATGGAACGCTCGGGTCCCTTCACCAGTTCCCAGCCGTCGGGCTGCACATCGGGGTCGATGATGCTCAGTGTGTACCACTCGAGCTCGGAGCCCATATACTTGATATGGTTGTATTCGTTCTCCTCAAGCGTGGTGCCGGCCAGCTCCTTCTCGCTTATCTTGATGCAGAAGTCGATGAGGTTTTCCAGCTGGGTTGTGCGCTCGTCCAGTGGTTTGTCCATGAGCGCATGCTTCTCGAGAAGCTGTCGTGTGAGGGTCAGCAGTTCGCGCATCTTCTTCCAGAACTGGATGTTTGGCTCTATGTATCCCACCAGAATCGGATCTGGGAACTCGCTTCCTGCACCGCATTCGGCTGCAAAGGGCTGCTCGCTGTATAGGACTGCATCGTGCTTCAGCTCACCCCACGAAGCCAGTGCGGTGTTCAGATTCTTGCGCTGCCAGTGAGAAGTCTGCATGTAGGCAGGTTGGTTCTTGTCTTCATGCTGAAGGGTCACCAGGCACTCAATCCACTTGTTATACATGGTGTTGTCCCATGCATCGTAGTTGCTGAAGTGCTGCTTCATCTTCTCGGCTTCGGTTTTGTATGCTTTCCACTGTGCCGGAACATCGAATACCTTATTTATTATATTGTCGGCTTCAGCTGAACCGAAGGCAGCAAATACGTCCAGTCCCGATGGGTAGGCATGCTTGGCATTGGGTGTCTCGTCATACATCTGGTTCAGAATCTCGGCATCAGGCGAGTAGCGCTGCGGCATGTAGTTGATTTTGTCGCTGCACGAGGATAGTACCACCTTCGGCGTGATGCGGTTGTGCGTCTGGAAGAGCACCTTCAGTTGTTCGTCCAGCCACTTGAGTTTGCCGTCGTCGGTCAGGTCGTTCAGCGTCGTGAACTGTCCTTCTCCGATGAGTTTTGCCATGTCGAAGACCGATACATTATCAGGTTCGCCCATGAGGAAGGAGAGTGTTTCGCTGACATCCTCGCCGACGGTCGTGCCGGCTGTCTGATAGGAGCGGATGATGTAGGCCATCATTGCGGCGTACTTGGTGGCCTGTTGGCTCTCGCGGCAGAAGGTGCACGTCTGCAGCCACATCATGGCGCGGAAGTAGCGTTGCTCAGCCTCGTTGCGGGTATAATGGCCGCGCGGACGGAAGAGGTCGTAGTTGAAGTAGACGTCGAGCCAGGGCATCATCGACGATGCCGTCGGTTGTTCGGCCTGAATGTTGCGCAGTTCTGCTGCCACTTTTTGGCCGTAGCTCTCGGGAACGGGCAGTTGTTCTTTGCCCGTGAGCAGGCGGTCGGCCACGGCAAAGAACGCTGCGTTGAACTCGGCCAGGTTGCGGATTTCGCCCTCCGAGGCCTGTGCGGCATATTCCATGGCACGTTGGTTCATCAGCTGGCAGACTTTGTGGAGGCGTTCGGTGAAGTTGTGGCGTTCCAGCGACTTTAGCACATAACTGAAGTACATGTGGAAGACCTGCAGATAGACGTCTGTCGTGATGTAGTTGGGCATGCATTGGTAGTCGTTCACCTCATAGACGTTGAAAAGTTGCTGCATGTCGGAGGGCGTGATGCAGAAGTTCGTGCCGTTCAGTCTCTCGTAGAACTCGGGCTGATAATTGTCCAGCTGGAACATGTTCACTGTCAGCGCAGGATTCAGCAGGTCGATGTCTTCGCTCTTCACGGCGCGGAACTTTTCCATCTCCTTCATCCGCTGGTCAATCTTGTCCACGAATGCCTGTTCTTCTGCCGAGAGGCCTGCCTTGTCGTATTCGAGCAGCGCTTTCCAGTCGTGCTTCTCCAGATAATCGTAGCATGTCGCTTCGTACCATTCGCATTTGGTCTGGAAGAATTTGTTCACCTCCTCATCGAGGAACCAAAACCCATGCACGGCATAGACGTAACTCTTCATCAGTCGCAGCTCGGCATAGGTCATTTCGCTGATGTCGGTGGAGAGGTCCACCTGTTTCGGCAGTGTCTTTTCGGTGAGCAGAAACGATTTCGGGTTGTAGTCCTTGCCTTCTACGTGCAGCCCTGCGGTCTCGCTTGTGTTCTCTTCGTTTGCCCCAGCCTCGGCCTGCGAGGCCTTTTTTCCGCACGACGCCAATGCCAGCGTCAGGGTGAGCATACAGAATACGTGTTTCATATTACAGACAATTTTTTAATTTCTTATGACCTGTGTGAAGGAGACAGACCGATGGTCAGCTCATTCGATGGTTTACGCCGACAAATTTATGAAATAAATTACAACGAAACAACTTTACATAAAATAATTGTGCATTAAGCACTTTTTGTTGTGTATTATGTGTGTTATTCATTATGGAATGAAAATAGCGCCCGAAAACGCACTGTGGTGCGACGCGTGTCGCAGCACGGTGCGCAGCCTGTCGCAACGTGGTGCGTTGCCTGTCGCAACGTGGTGCGCAAATTGTCGCACAGACCGTTTTGGACTTAAAGTTCCTAATTGAGGTAATTGACGAATCTCAGCCCGAAACCTTTCTGGCGGTATATCGCCTGGACAATCGTGCCGTCGGGCTGGCGCTCCCATGTGTGAATCATGTGCGGCACCGAGTCGCGCTCCACGCGAAAATCCTCGAGCGGCAGTCCCAGTCGCGAGCCCATCCACAGCGGCCGAATCAACCTGCCCTTCCACAACTTGAAGATGAAAAGCCGTTTGTCGGGCTCGGGGCGGTAGCGTGTGGAGCGAACGACACCGACGGTTATCTCGGGCAGCGAATCGCCGGTAAGGTCGCCGCAGTCAAAGCGATAGACGGGGTCTTTCAGTTTCCATGTGTCTGCCAGCGAGTCGCCTATGAAGTGGCAGACGCGGAAAATCGAATCTCTTGTGAGTGTTATTTTGCCTTCCCTTCCCTTTATACGATAGGAAAACGTCGAATCGTTGACAGCCTCGATGGTGAGTCCGTTCTGGGTGGAAGGCGTGCAGCTCGTGATGAGCACGAGACAGGCCAGGGTCAGAAGAAGGGTTGCTTGGCGCATGGCAGCGTGTAGCCTATCGGAACTGAACGCGAGCCTGGCATGCCACTTCGCCGTCGGACTTCCTCACCTCCACGTCCACCGTGTCCTCATCCTCCTGCTGGATGTAGAAATCGAGGCGGTCGCCCAGATATGCCTCTGTCTTATAGGCAATCTCGAAACGTCTGATGCTCTGCTGTTCGAAGCGTTGGCGCGGAAAGAGGTCGAGGATGTGCTCGATGTATTTGATGCTGTTGATGTGGCCGTTGATGTCCACGTCGCTGTAATACGTGTCGATGCTTCGGCACAGTTGCGGCTCCTTCAGTCTCAGGCGGCTGTGCCCTTCGATGGGGCATACGTTCTCTTCTTCCGAGACCACGTAGTTGAGGATGTCGCCGTTGTAGAGTTGGAGCAGGTCGCATGGTTTGCGTGTTTCCATGTCTATCATGGCCCAAACGCTGCGGGCGTATCCGTAGGGCGTGCCGTCGGGACGCAGGATTGCGAAGTTTCGGTGAGTGAACAGACGCATCACGCCCTCCACCCATGTGTCAATGCGCACCGTCTCGTATTGCTGCGGCATCTCGTTCATCTCGATGCTCAGTCGGCTGAGCACCCATGTGTGGTGAGCTTCGTTCAGTTCGGTGATGCCCCATCCGCGGCGGTGGGAGTGGCGTCCGGCTGCGTTCAGCATGTGGTTGCCCAGGATACCCAGGAACATACGTCCGCGGAAGTCAACGTGGAACGGCTCCACCTTCACTTCGTAGCTGTCTATCTTACTGCTCACGTTCACGTTCGGCCAGGTATTTGTCGAGCAGTTCAACACGCAGTTTCGTTACGGCAATGCGACCGCTGCGCACAAATTGCAGCACGGCTTTCAGTTCGTCCAGCTTGCGGAAGAGCGACAGTATGTCGTCCGTGGAACCCTTCATCTCCACGATGCTGTAAGTGGGGTTCACTTCCACGATGCGTGCCCCGTGCTGGCGCACGATGTGTCCCACCTCGGGGTTCTCCATGATGTGCTGTGTGCTGAGCTTCAGCAGACAGGCCTCCATCGTGAAGATATCCTTGTCGGTGAAATAGTGTGCCTGCAGCACGTCAATCTTCTTCTCAATCTGCTTTGTGAGCATGATGGCCATCTCCTCTGAGCAGAAGCACGTGATGGTGTATTTGTGTACGCCCGGTGTGCTGCTGGCACATACGTTCAGGCTTTCGATGTTCACCTGCCGACGGGTAAAGACAGCCGTTATCTGATTCAATATACCTGCGAAGTTCTCGCTGTATATGATCATTGTGTAGAACTTCTTGCCTTCGGGGCATTCCGCCTGTCCGCACTTCTGACAGGTGCTGCAGTTGCCGCATTCCACGGCGCCGGTGTTCTTATTTGTATTCATCAGCTTCCCTTTCTCTTCTATTCAATCTCCAGCATCATTTCGTCCACGTTGGCTCCCGGCGGTGTCATGGGCAGCACGTTGTCCTCGTCCTTCACTGCGCATTGCAGCAGATAGGGGCCGTCGGTGCTCAGCATCTCGTGCACAGCTTCCTGCAGGTCGGCACGGTCCACGATGGTCCGCGACGGAATGCCGTATGCCGAGGCGATCTTGTCATAATCGGGATTGAGCATGGGCGTGAAGCTGTAGCGTTTCCCGAAGAACATGTACTGCCACTGTCGCACGTTGCCCAGATAGTTGTTGTTGAGCAGAATGATCTTCACGGGAGCCTTCTGTTCCATGATGGTGCCCAGTTCCTGGATGGTCATCTGCAGTCCTCCGTCGCCGCAGAACATACACACTGTGCGGTCTGTGCCAAAGGTGGCTCCGATGGCTGCAGGCAGTCCGAAGCCCATCGTGCCGCAACCGCCGCTGGTCACCACGCTGCGACCCTCGGTGTACTGGAAGTAACGGCAGGCAAACATTTGGTTCTGGCCCACGTCGGTCACCACCACAGCCTTGTGTCCCGAAGCCTCGCTGACGGCTCTCACTACCTCGCCCATCAGCAGCGGACCCTCGGTGGGGTGTATGGCGGGTTCAATAACGATGCGGTTTTCTTTCTCGGCGTAGGGGCGGAAGGCCTCGGTCCATTCCGAGTGGCTCTTCTTGTCGAGCAGGGTTGTCACACGAGCCAGCGTCTCTTTGCAGTCGCCCACCACGGCTAGGTTGGTGCGCACGTTCTTGTCTATTTCGCTTGGGTCTATGTCGAAGTGAATGACCTTAGCCTGTCGGGCGTATGTCTGAAGGTTGCCCGTCACGCGGTCGTCGAAGCGCATGCCGACGGCGATGAGCAAGTCGCACTGGTTGGTCATTACGTTGGGAGCCAGGTTGCCGTGCATGCCCAGCATGCCCATGTTCAGGCGATGTCCGGTGGGCAGTGCGGAGAGGCCGAGCAGTGTGCAGCCCACGGGCAGGTCGGCTTTCTCGATGAATTGGAGCAGTTCCTGACGAGCGTCGCCCAGTTCCACACCCTGTCCGGCCAGCACCAGCGGTCGCTGACTCTGGTTTATCATCTCGGCGGCCTGACGTATGGTCTCGTCCGAGGGAACCGGCACAGGCTTGTAGCTGCGGATGAAGTTCACGTCGGCTGGCTCATATTCCACCATGCCCGTCTGTGCGTTCTTGGCAAAATCGAGCACCACGGGACCGGGACGTCCGCTGCGTGCTATGAAGAAGGCGCGGCTCACGGCCCATGCCACATCTTCGGCGCGGCGTATCTGATAAGCCCACTTCGTGATGGGTTGTGTTACGCCAATCACGTCCACCTCCTGAAACGCGTCGGTGCCCAGCATGGCTACGCCCACCTGGCCGCAGATGACCACCATGGGGGTGCTGTCTATCATGGCATCGGCCACGCCCGTGATGGTGTTCATGGCACCGGGACCGCTCGTCACTATGGCGCATCCCACGCGGCCGCTCACTCGGGCATAGCCCTGGGCTGCGTGTACTGCTCCCTGCTCGTGGCGCACCAGGATGTGGTTCAATGTCTCCCGATGGTCATAGAGTGCATCGTAGGTGGGCATGATGGCGCCGCCCGGATATCCGAACAGCACGTCAACTCCCTCGTGTTCCAAACTGCGCATTAAAGCCTCGGCGCCCGATATCAGTTTTCCGGGTTCCTTGCTCGTTGTCTTATCCTGCTTCATCGTCTTTCAGCCTTTTTTCAGCCTGCAAAAGTACAAATAAGCGCGCAGAAAAGCAAAACTTGTTTTATTTTTTTCGACTGAAACGCTCTTCCGACGTGGATTGAGATATAAAGAGACTAAAAACGCACCACGTTGCGATGCCCGTCGCAGCATGGTGCGTAGGCTGTCGCATCGTGGTGCGTCAGACAGAAAAGCGTGGTGCTTCGCTCTGCGATTATGTCAGTTTATTGCGAGCTCCAGCTTCGACTTGTAGTATGCTTTCAGGTCCTCCCACCGATAATAGGGATACTGCACGGGCGTGGCGGGCATACTCACCTCGCGCTCGTTCAGCAGCGCCTTCACCAGGATGTCGCCCTTGCGGTTCTTCTTCGGGCGATAGAATATCAGCTGTATGTTGCTGGCCATGGGGAAGATGCGATAGTTGGCCCACACGCGGTCCAGCGTGTCCAGGTTCTCCACCTCGGCACCTGCCTCGCCCAATTCCAGCAGGGCAGCCATGGGCATTACGCACGTCTCGTGTCCGAAGCGCAGCGTCGCGCCGCGGAAAGTCTTGCTGCCCACGATGGTGTCTGCCGTCTCCAGGAAGTTGCGCAGCAGATTGTCCTGTCGGTGAGGACCTACGCCATCCGTGAGCGGAGCGGCTGCGAAGTTGGTGTACCAGTCGAGGTTGATGGTGCGCCAGATGTCGTAGCATTCCTCTTCCGTGAAGTAGTGCCACAGATCCAGTCCGTCGTCGTGGCTCTGCATGTTGCAGCACACGTTGAACGTGCGGCGCATCAGTCGGCTCTGGTTCACATTGTCGCGCACATATTCGGGGTCGTTGAAGATGACTGAGCAGAAACGCTCGGGGTGAACCCACTTCTCGCGGTAGCGTTCCACCACATCGCCGCGTTTGCGCGTGCCCTCGTTCACCAATCGTCCCGAGGGACCGTTCAGGTAATACTGAAAACTATCACTCACGTCGTTGTGGATTTTCAGTCGGGGATTGAAGGCCGTCAGCTCCTCGCATTCGGCTTCCATGCTCAGGATGCAGCGGATGACGGTGGTGCTGCGGGCATGCACCTGCGAATTCTTGGCACCGAAAATCTCGGGGAAGCGCTCTGTCATGCGGCGGCCGATGCGATGATGCTGCCGTTCGCCCACGGTCGTCAGGTCGCCGATGCGCTTGTAGCAACCCTTGTGAAACTCCTCAAGGTCAGCCAGCAGCTTCAGACCCTCGGCTGTCAGTTTTCCCTTTTCGCGTGCCTCGCGCAGCGGATTTATCACGTCGGTGTACTCGTTGTCACCGCACATCCAGCGGCTTCCGTGGCGCCCGTAGTGCGTCATGTAGAAAGGCTCATATCCCTTCGGCGCACGTGTCAGACGGTAGTCAGGAGCTGGGTCCACATAGGCTGTGAAGTTGCTGCTGCACAGCAAGATGTTGTCATGAATCTCACGACGGGCCTGTGTCCAGTCCGCCTGTGCCAGCGCCACTCCCATCTGGGCAGCGCAGACCATCATACAAAGATATCGTTTCATTTGCTCAAATTTTATTAGGTGTTATACTTCATGCATTCCTTGGCCTGCAAAGATACGAAATATGTGGGTAAAAAGCAAGCGGAATTTCTTTTTTCTTTACCGAATCGGTCCTTAGGGCGACCAAGGAGGTTGAATGTCTGGGAGGACGTCCCCTCTTAGAGTCCTCCAAAACGCACTGTGGTGCGACGCCCGTCGCAGCGTGGTGCGTAGGCTGTCGCAGCACGCTGCGTCAGACCGAAAAGCGTGGTGCGTGGGAATGCAATGCCCGATGAAACATAACTAACAATAAAAAACGTAAGGATAATTCGACATTTATGCTATCGGTTATCCTTACGCTTTCCTCCCCGGCTTGAGGCGCGGATTGACATCGAGTCAATCCTTAATCTTCGATTATCCTCACGCTCTCCCCCGTCGGAAAGGGCACTTTCCTCCCCGGCTTGAGGCGCGGATTGACATTGAGTCAATCCTCTTTGATTATCCTCACGCCGCCCTTATCGGCGCTGGCTACGCTCTGTGCGTATGCTTTCAGGGCCTTGCTCACGGTGCGCTTCCTCTGCAGCGGTCGTTGTGGGCGTGCCGCCAGTTCTTCGTCGGAGAGGCGCACGTTGATGCTGCGGTTGGGGATGTCGATTTCGATGATGTCACCGTCAACAATTTTTCCTATGTTGCCACCGCTGGCAGCCTCGGGGCTGACATGACCGATGGAGAGTCCGCTGGTGCCGCCCGAGAAACGTCCGTCGGTGACGAGGGCGCACTCCTTGCCCATGTGCATCGATTTGATATACGAGGTGGGGTAGAGCATCTCCTGCATGCCCGGTCCGCCCTTGGGACCTTCGTGGGTGATGACCACCACGTCGCCCTTCTTGACACGTCCGCCCAGAATGCCTTCGCAGGCATCTTCCTGCGAATCGAACACCACGGCCAGACCGCTGAAGGTCCATATACTCTCGTCCACACCGGCTGTCTTCACGACGCAGCCGTCTTGGGCTATGTTGCCGAAGAGCACAGCCATGCCTCCGTCTTTCGTGTAGGCATGCTCGATGTCGCGGATGCAGCCCGTCTCACGGTCGGTGTCGAGGTCGGGATAGTATGTCTCCTGCGCACCCAGCTTGTTGCAGAAGACGCCGGCCGGTGCCGAGGTGTAAATCTCCCAGGGCGACATCTCTCCGCCGTTCGGCTCCTTCAGCTGGTCGTTGTCCGAGATGGCATATCGGGCAATGTCCTCCTTCAGGGTGGCTCCGTTCACGCGGCGCACACTGGTGTCCACAAGCCCGCCCTTGGCAAGCTCGCCCAGGAGCGACAGCATACCTCCGGCGCGTCCGCATTCCTGCACACTGTATTTCTGGCTGTTGGGAGCCAGCTTGCACAGGAAGGGTGTCTTGCGCGAGAGGGCATCGATGTCGGCCATGGTGAAGTCCACGCCAGCCTCCTGTGCTACGGCCAGCAGGTGAAGCACGGTGTTGGTGGATGCGCCCATGGCTATGTCGAGTGTCATGGCGTTCAGGAAGGCCTGTCGTGTGGCTATCGAACGGGGCAGCACGCTCTCGTCGCCCTCCTCATAATAAGCCAGTGCGTTCTTCACAATCTGACGTGCCGCCTGCTCCATCAGCCGTCTGCGGTTCTTGTGTGTGGCCAGAATGGTACCGTTGCCGGGCAGCGAAAGACCGATGGCCTCCGTCAGGTTGTTCATCGAGTTGGCGGTGAACATGCCCGAACAGCAACCGCAGCCCGGACAGGCGCGGTTCTCCACCTCGGCCAGCTCGTCGTCGCTCACCGTCGGGTCGGCACCCTTCACCATCGCAGCGATGAGGTCCAGGTTCTCGCCCTTATACTTGCCGGCCTCCATGGGACCTCCCGAAACGAAGACGGCAGGGATGTTCAGACGCATGGCAGCCATCAGCATGCCCGGCGTTATCTTGTCGCAGTTCGAGATGCAGACCATGGCATCGGCCTTGTGTGCATTCACCATATACTCCACCGAGTCGGCGATGATGTCGCGCGAGGGAAGCGAATAGAGCATGCCGTCGTGACCCATGGCGATGCCGTCGTCTATGGCGATGGTGTTGAACTCGGCGGCGTAGCAGCCCAGGCGTTCAATCTCCTGCTTTACAATCTGACCGGCCTCGTGGAGATGAGTGTGTCCCGGAACGAATTGTGTGAACGAGTTTACGATGGCAATGATGGGGCGACCAAACTGTTCGCGCTTCATTCCGTTGGCAACCCATAGGGCGCGGGCACCGGCCATGCGGCGACCCTCTGTGCACACGGCACTTCTCAGTTGATGTTTCATGATGCTATTCTTATGAAGTTTTCTTTTCTGCTCGAGTTGCAAAATTATACATTTTTCTGTTTCGCACCAACAAATCGCTGACATTTAGTAACCCTCGTCCCTCGTTTTCTCCCGAATCGCTCGTCTGGACGACCAAAAGACGACTGCAAATCATGCACCGTGCTTCGACGCATGTCGCAGCACGGTGCGACAGCCTGCGCAGCGTGCTGCGACACGTGTCGCACCACGGTGCGTTTTTTATGGGAGTGTGGAGGGTGTTGAGAGGGCTTTGCGTTTCTTGTCATTCTTCAACACCCGACGTTGTCGGGCAGAAGCGGCAGAGCCGAGCGCAGAGTGCCCGAAGGGCCGATGAATCTCTAAGATGCGAGCGTCCTCGGTGAGATTCTTCGCTACGCTCTGAATGACAATCCTGGTATTGCGCTTTGTGATTTATGACTCGCCATCGCCCCCTCTTGTCATTCAGAGGCGAACGAAGTGACCCGATGAATCTCTAAGAGGACCCCTCATAGGAAAAAGAGTCATTCTTCAAAAAAATCACCAAAATTCTTGTAAAGTATAACAACCTTTTGTATTTTTGCACGAAAGAAAAACAAACCTAAAACAAGCAATTATGAGAAGAACGTCATTAAAAAAGATTCTTGCAGCACTCATCCTGCTGTTCTCACCAACCATGCTGGCACAGGAGGCCTATGCCGTGTACACGGAGAATAACACGACACTCACCTTCTATTGCGACAACAAGCTCAGCACACGCCCTGGCACGAAATACGACTTGAATAGCGGTGAGAACTGGCCCGGTTGGTATACAGACGGCAAATCTGCAGATGTAACCACGGTTGTTTTCGATTCCTCGTTCAAGGACGCCCGTCCCACTTCAACCTGTCTCTGGTTTACAAGCATGGAAAATCTCACCTCAATTCAAGGCATGAAGGAATATCTCAACACAAGCGAGGTGACGAACATGAGATATATGTTCCATAACTGCCCCTACCTGACGAGCATCGATCTGAGCAGCTTCAATACCGCCAAGGTGACGGACATGTACGCCATGTTCGGTTATTGCTCCAGTCTGAAGAGCCTCGACGTGAGCGGCTTCAATACCGCCAACGTGACGTACATGGGTTGGATGTTCAGAGGCTGCAGCGCCCTTACAACCATCTATTGCAACGACAACTGGGACAAGACAGGACTTAAATCGACCGACATGTTCTATGGTTGCACAAGTCTGAAGGGCGGTAACGGCACGGTGTTTAATTCGTCGAACGTCACAGCCACTTATGCTCACCTCGACGGTGGAACAAGTAACCCGGGCTACTTCACGTTCCCTCTCTCAGCCTACGCCGCACTCGACGGGACGACGCTCACCTTCTACTACGACACGCAGCGCGGCACGCGCTCTGGCACGATATTTAATGTCATTCCCTTGGAGTACGGGGATGAGCCAAAGTGGTCAGGCAGATCGGATATCCACATTGTCGACTTCGACCCCTCGTTTGCTGATTACCAGGGTCTGGAAAGGACAGGTCTCTTCTTCCGCGACTTGGACGAACTCACCACCATCAACCATCTGGAGTACATGAACACCATGAAAGTCACAGACATGTCCAACATGTTCGACGGTTGCAGTGCTTTGCAGA
>CAJOLZ010000009.1 GCA_905235575.1 uncultured Bacteroidaceae bacterium
GGGGGCCAACGCCAACTACGTCTCCTCGTCCATCCATTGCAAGGCTTACAATCACCCGATGAAGACGCAGAAGACACACGAGATGCTCATCCCAACGGCCGAGAGCGACTTCCATGTCTATGCGCTCGAGTGGACAGCCGACTACATCCGCACTTACGTGGACGGGAAAGAGCAGCTTTTCTTCGAGAACGACCATGCTGGCAACAACGATACATGGCCTTTCCTCACACCGTTCTATCCCATCCTCAACGTGGCATGGGGTGGTGACTGGGGCGGTTATCGTGGCATCGACGAGAGTGCCCTCCCTCTGACGATGGAGGTTGACTACGTGCGCGTGTGGCAAAAGAAATAGGTAAGACATCGCCGAGACGCAAATGCATCGACGGATGAAGAAAGAACTTCTCGTTACTTATCCCAGTCGCGTGCTCTTGCATGCCTGCTGTGCGCCCTGCTCCTCGGCAATCGTGGAGTGGATGTTGGCGCACGACATTCAGCCTACCATCTTTTATTTCAACCCCAACATCTGGCCTCTGCAGGAGTACGAGATACGCAAGACGGAGAGCAAACGGCATGCTGAGAGTCTTTCCATCGACTGGATTGACGGTGACTATGACCACGAAGCGTGGCTCGGTCAGATATGTGGTTTGGAGCGCGAACCTGAGCGCGGCCGCCGATGTGAGCAGTGCTTCACCATACGTCTGACGGCTGCGGCGCACCAGGCACAGCGGCTCGGCATCGAGATGTTTGCCACCACGCTGGCGTCGTCACGCTGGAAAAGCCTCGAACAGATCAACCGTGCCGGGCTGGCGGCGCAGGCTGCGGTGCCTGGTACGACATTCTGGGCACAGAACTGGCGCAAGGGTGGATTGCAGGAACGCCGCAATCAGTTGCTGAAGGAATATGCCTTCTACAACCAACGATACTGCGGATGTGAATTCAGTGTGAAAGAAAAGGAGTAGACAAGTCGCGGGCTTGTTTACTCCTTTTTTCTTTTAATCCCAATCAGTCTTTTGATTGACAAAGGTGTCTATCCTAAATCCAAACTACTGATTCGAGTTTAATCGTGCCTCCATGCGCAGCATATCGTCGCGCAGTTGAGCTGCTTCGACAAAGTCGAGCCTCTTTGCCGCCTCCTCCATTTTCTTTCGTGTCGTCTTGATGCACTTCTCGAGCTGTTCGCGGGTCATTATTTCCACGAACGGGTCGGCAACCATTGTCATCTGCGGTTCCGGCTCCACATATACGCGCACTTCCGCCTGTTGTCCGGCCTGAATCAGATTGCCCATCGTGCGTTCTTTGCGGATGGGTTGCGGCGTGATGTGGTGTTCTTCGTTGTATTTGAGCTGCACCTCGCGGCGGCGGTTTGTCTCCTCGATGGTCTGTCTCATGCTTTCGGTGATGTGGTCGCCGTACATGATGGCGCGCCCGTTCAGGTGTCGTGCGGCACGTCCCACCGTCTGCGTCAGGCTGCGGTGGCTGCGCAGGAAGCCTTCCTTGTCGGCATCGAGGATGGCCACAAGCGACACTTCGGGAAGGTCGAGCCCTTCGCGAAGCAGGTTGACCCCCACCAGCACATCATAGACACCGGCGCGCAGGTTGTCCATTATCTTCACGCGCTCCAGCGTGTCCACCTCGCTGTGGATGTAGGCCGTCTGTATGCCGTGGCGTTGCAGATATTCCGAAAGTTCCTCGGCCATGCGTTTGGTGAGGGTGGTGACGAGTGTGCGCTCGCCGCGTTCGATGCGCACCTGTATCTCCTCCATGAGGTCGTCCACCTGATTTTCCGTGGGACGGACTTCGATGATGGGGTCCAGCAGACCTGTGGGGCGGATGAGTTGCTCCACCACGATGCCTTCGCTCTCGGCCAGTTCGTAGTCGGCAGGCGTGGCCGAAACGTAAATCACCTGATTGGTCATCTCGCGAAACTCTTCGAATTTCAGCGGACGGTTGTCGCGAGCTGCCGGCAGACGGAAGCCATACTCGACGAGGTTGTTCTTGCGGGCACGGTCGCCGCCGTACATGCCACCGATTTGCGGCACCGAAACATGGCTTTCGTCGATGACCAACAGAAAATCGTCGGGGAAGAAATCGAGCAGGCAGTAGGGGCGGGTGCCGGGAGCGCGTCCGTCGAAATAGCGGCTGTAGTTCTCGATGCCCGAGCAGTGTCCCAGTTCGCGAATCATTTCTACGTCGTACGTCACACGTTCGTGCAATCGTTTCGCTTCCAGCGGTTTGCCCATCTCCTCGAAGTATGCCACCTGCACCACCAGATCGTCCTCAATCATACGGATGGCCTGCTCCTGCTGTTCGTGGCTCGTCATAAAGAGATTGGCCGGATATATCTTGTAATCGTCGAAACGCCCGATGCGATAGAGGCTCACGGGGTCCACCTCTTCGAGCGATTCTATCTCGTTGTCCCAGAAGGTGATGCGCAGCAGCGAGTCGCTGTATGCCAGTGCCACGTCCACTGTGTCGCCCTTCACGCGCACCTCGCCGCGGCTCAGCGTGACATCGTTGCGCACGTAGAGGCTGTCCAGCAGCCGCCGAAGCAAGTCGTTGCGGTCCATGTGTTGCCCCACGCGCAGCTCGATGACGTTCTCGTAGAAAGCCGCCGGATTGCCCATGCCGTAGATGCACGAGACGCTGCTCACCACAACCACGTCCCTGCGTCCCGACAGAAGTGCGCTGGTGGCTGCCAGCCTCAGTTTGTCAATTTCTTCGTTGATGGCCAGGTCTTTCTCGATGTAGGTGTCGGTCGACGGGATGTAGGCCTCGGGCTGATAGTAGTCGTAGTAGCTGACGTAGTATTCCACGGCGTTGTTGGGGAAGAACTGCTTCATCTCGCCGTAGAGCTGAGCCGCCAGCGTCTTGTTGTGCGAGAGGATGAGCGTAGGCCGCTCCACGCGCGCAATCACGTTGGCTATGGTGAACGTCTTGCCGCTGCCCGTGACGCCCAGCAGCGTCTGCGCAGGCACTCCCGAAAGCACACCATCGGCCAGCTGGCGGATGGCCTCCGGCTGGTCGCCCGTGGGCTGATATTTGGATGTAAGGTCGAAAACGCTCATCTTTATTTTCAAGGGTGCGAAATGCAAAGTTACACACTTTCCGGCAAACACAGAAACAATCTGCCGCTCATTTTCTCCTGAAGTGTGAATTATCCTGACAATTTTCGCTGCGCAATTTCTTTCGGAAAAGAATTTTTGGCTGCGGAGCGTGTTTCGCAGTCTGACGCAGCGTGCTGCGACAGGCGTCGCACCACGGTGCGTTTTTGCAAAGTGCCTGCTCCTTCGCCTAAAAGTAGGGGACAGGCAGAAAAACGCAGAAAAACGGAATACTGATAATCAAGTGGTTAGATTCGCGTCATAATCAGTCTCTCACCACATCGCAGCCCAACGCATCCATTCTCACGCTTCCTCACACCTCTTTTCACGCCCCTGCTCGTTGTCTGTGGAACGAAATTCTTCCGATTTTATGACATAGAACCATCTCGTGCTGCTGGCGAGACTTCGGCACAAAAAAAGACATGCCGCACATCGGGTGGATGCACGGCATGTCTTGTCGTCTGTGTGTTATCTCGGGCTGCGTGTTACAGGTCGGCCTCGCGCACGTTGAAGGTCGATGTTCTCATGTCGCCGGTGTCAAGTCCTTTCTTCAGCCACTTCATGCGCTGCGCGCTGGTTCCGTGGGTGAACGATTCGGGCTGCACATAGCCGCGCGCCTTCTTCTGCAGGTAGTTGTCGCCAATCTTCTCGGCGCAGTCGATGGCCTCCTCGATGTCGCCAGCCTCCAGCGAGCCGAAGGCCTCGTTCTCATAGTGGCCCCACACGCCGGCATAGTAGTCGGCCAGCAGTTCCAGACGCACGCTTATCTTGTTGGCCTCCACCTTGCTCACGCGGTTCATCTGGGCGTGTGCATCGTTGAGCGTACCCAGCAGGTTCTCCACATGGTGACCCACCTCATGCGCAATCACGTAGGCATACGAAAAATCGCCGTCGGCACCCAGCTGCGACTTCATTTCGGTGAAGAAAGACAGGTCGATGTACAGTTTCTGGTCGCCCGAGCAGTAGAACGGACCCACGGATGCGCTCGCTTCGCCGCAAGCACTGCTCACGCTGTTGGTGAAGAGCACCAGCGTTGGAGGCTCGTAGGTGCGACCCATCTGCTTGAAAACCTTTGTCCACACATCCTCCGTCGATGCCAGCACCTGACGTGAGAACTTGGCCAGTTCCTCTTCTTCGGCCGTAAATTCGCGCTGACCGTCCACGCGTTCCTCTTGCAGAGCCGACAGACCGCCTTGGCCGACCACGTTCGTCAGAACGTCGCCCAGGTTGCCGCCTCCCATCAGTGTCATAACGACAATCAGCAGAATGCCGCCGATGCCGCCAATACCCGCTTTTGCTCCAGTGCTCATGCCGCGGCGGTCTTCCACGTTCGAGCTTTCTCGTCTTCCACTTAGATTCATAGTATTAAAATTTAATGTTCGCCAATTATTGTGAATGATGATTCGTCCTTTATGTTAGGCAGTTCCAGTCCGATGCCCTTGCGGCGGTCCACCACCTTAAGCACAAGACCCAGCACCAGCGCAGCCACGCCCAGCGCAGCCAGCATCACCAGGGGAGCCGTATAGTCCAGTTCCGTAGCACTCGCACCCTTCGGATTCGTCTTCTCCAATACCTGTCCGATGAGCATCGGGAAGAGCCACAGACCGATGTTCTGAATCCAGAAGATGAGTGCGTAGGCCGAACCGATGATCTTTGCATCCACCAGCTTAGGCACCGAAGGCCACAGCGAGGCTGGTACCAGCGAGAACGAGGCACCCAGCACCAGGATGGTAGCATAGGCAATCACCACACCACCCACGGCACTGCCCTTGAAGAGCGGCAGTACGAACGCAAACGTCAGGTGACAGCCGATGAGCAGCAGCGAGCCCAGCACCAGCATGCTCACAGCCTTGCCGTGGTGGTCCAGATAGCTGCCCAGAATGGGTGTAATGAGCACAGCCAGCAGTGGGAACACCGCAAAGATGCTCTCGGCCGTCTGGCGCATGAAGCCCATGTAGCAATAAGCCACCAGTGCCACCAGCGATACGCCCAGCAACGTGAATTTGAGGTTCTTCTTCTTCTGGAAGTTGCTTGCGAAACCGGCAGCAGCCACCAGCAGCATGACAGCATACTGCACGACGGTCACCGTGGAACTTGCCCAGAACGAACCCTCGGCAGGCTCCGTCAGTGTCAGGTTGCACTGCAACATGTTCACCGCATATTTCTGGAAGGGGAAGATGGCCGAATAGTAGAGCACACACAGCAGCGCCACAATCCAGAAGCCTGAGTCTGTGAGAATACGACCGATATCCGAAATCTTGAACGGGTCGTCCTTCTCCTCAGCCTCGCCCGTCTGCGCATCCAACGTACGGTCCATGAAGAAGTAAACAATCGTCATAATCAGAGCAATGCACATCAGCACTACACCGAATGCCACCGAGCGGCTCACGCTCACCTGACCGCCCAGACGGGCAAAGAACGGCGAGAAAATCATGCAGGTTGCCACGCCCAGACGTGCCAGCGCCATCTCGCTACCCATGGCCAGTGCCATCTCGCGACCCTTGAACCACTTCACGATACCGCGGCTCACCGTGATGCCGGCCATCTCGCAGCCACACCCGAAGAGCATGAATCCGCTGGCTGCCAGCTTAGCCGAAGCAGGCATCCCGTCGTAGAAAGGCAGAATGTCCAGCCAGCTCACGCCAAAGAGCGGCCCCCAGTTCAGGTGGCTGTCATACCAGGCCTCCAGGCTGCTTCCCACGAACATATCGCTCACCGCATACCACTTCACACAGGCACCAGCCAGCATGATGGCAGCCGAGAGCACCGCCGTGAAACGAACACCCATCTTGTCCAGAATGATGCCGGCAAAGATGAGGAAGAAAACCCATACGTTCAGAAAAACCTCCGACCCCTGCATCGTGCCGAAAGCCTTCGAATCCCATCCGCGAGTCTCTTGCATCAAATCCTTGATGGGGGAGAGGATGTCCATGAAAATGTAGCTGCAGAACATGGCCGAAGCCAGCAACAGCAGCGCAGTCCAGCGCATGGCCGCCGAATCGCGCAACGTCTTTTGAATGGTTGTAGTCATTGCTATTTAGGATAAATTTTTTGTTTCAAGGTGCAAAAATACGAATAAGCAGGCAGAAAAACAAGAATCTTGACCGAAATTCAATTCTCTCCAGATGAGGTTTCGGGCTGATTCCGTGGCATTCGCTCATATTCTTCGGCACAGACGCAAAACGCCGTTTTTCCAAGCACCGTGCTTTGCACGCTGACGCACCACGCTGCGACAGGCAACGCACCACGCTGCGACAGGCGTCGCACCACGTTGCGTTTTTCCTCCCCAATCGGTGTGCGTGCATGCCAACGAAAAGAGAAAGTGTCCTCCGATGCCCACCTCGACATTTCCGCATATCATACTTTTGCCCAAAGAATACTAACCCACAAAAAACGAAGCAATAATTTGGTCGTGTCATACAAAAGCAATACTTTTGCATGCAGAAGTATTACAAATAATTACAAAACAATGGGAACAACAATTATTCGTCGCCCCGCATCTTTCCGTTTGCGTGCCGACCTCCTGGAGGGGCTGAAACGCAATGCAGCACGCGAGAACCGCACTCTGAACAACTATGTAGAGAGCGTTCTGCTCGATATTGTCTATCATGAGCCTAACGAGGAGACCAAGGAAGCCATCAAGGAGGCAATGAACCGTAAAGAGTATCCGGCAGAGGACGTGTACGATGACGTAGACAAGATGTTTAATGACCTCGGCATTGAACTATGAAGCGACTATTCCTTTCAACCCAATATAAGAAGGACATTAAGCGTCATCAGAATAATCCAAAGAAGATGAAAGCCCTGCACGATGTGTTAGACATGCTACAGCATGAGCAACCCATCCCAGCAGAATACAATCCGCACATGCTCCACGGCAACTATCAGGGGTGCATGGAGTGTCATATTCAGGGTGATTTCCTTCTTATATGGGTTGACCCTGATAGCGACATTATTGAATTAGTCCGACTGGGGTCACATTCGGAATTGTTTGGAAAATAATAACTTTACTATATGCTGATAACATTACTGACCGACCTGACGGTCAGAGAAAAATGCGAGGGCTTTGCCGTTCCTTTTAACAAATAGATCAACAGCAGCTCCGCCGGCGTGAAAGAACGGTGAGTGAGGGAGAAAGTGACGACTGAAAGAGATCCGGAATAAACGCACCTCAATCCTACGTATGTCGCACCACGCTGCGACAGCCTGCGCACCACGTTGCGACGGACGTCGCAGCGTGGTGCGTTTTTCTTCCCCAATCGGTGTGCGTGCATGCCAACGAAAAAATCTTAACTCTCAACTCTTAATTCTTAAATTATATTTCGTACCTTTGCCAGCAGAACGGTTAAAATATAAGGATTATGACAGCATTACAACTGCATGCCGAACTCTTTCGCGCAATGGGGAAAATAGCCGACGACGAGGTATTGATGGCGAAGGTACTCAGGTATGTGAAGCGTCTGGCTGCCAAGAAAGAAGACCCGACCTTGATGACGAAGGAGGAGTTCTTCGCTCCATCTGGAAACATGAAGCAAAGGACTTTACGCCATGGCTTGCTGAAGAAGAAAATATTTCCAGGCTCAGTGAAGACATCGGTATAGACATTGTTTTGGAAGAACAAGAGTCTAACGTGGGTGAATTTAGTGTTGATATTTTCGCTACCGAAGAAGGTACTGGAAGAAAAATCATCATTGAGAACCAGTTGGAGGACACCAACCACGACCACCTCGGTAAGATTATCACCTATGCTTCCGGCAAGGATGCCGAAGTCATCATCTGGATTGTAAAGCGTGCTCGTGACGAACACAAGCAGGCTATTGAATGGCTAAATAATCATACCGATGATAAATGTGCCTTCTTCCTCATTGAAATAGAGTTGTGGCGTATCGGGAAGTCGGATCCTGCTGTGAAATTCAATATCGTAGAACGCCCCAATGACTGGGCTAAGAGCATGAAGAAATCTTCTTCTCTTACGCAGGGAGGGGCACAGAAGTTGAATTTCTGGCAGCAGTTCATAGAATACAACCAGGCAAACAACGGCGTTTATGCCAAATCTATGCCGACTTCTGATACATGGATTGGAAAATCAATCAAAGGCATACCTGGTACTAGGGTTAACATTGTTGTAACCAAAGATAGTTGCCGTATCGAAGCAAATATCAATTCTGGAAACCAAGAGAAAAACAAGAATATTTTTGATGCTTTAATCACTCAAAAAGATGTTATTGAGCAGGAATATGGTGCCAAATTTGTTTGGCAGCATCTGGATGAAAAAAAAACATGTCGCATTTATGAGGAACGCCCTTTGTCATATATAAGTGAGGATGATCGACAAGCCATCTTCCAGTTCTTCTGTGATGCCACGAACCGAATGCTTACATCCTTCGGTCACCAAGCTAAATTATTCAAGAAATAAAGGCCAAGCACTATAAGGGTATTAGATTTATATTTTTTAATTGTCACTTAATGGTGAGATAACCATCACTGACGCAGTGGGCATCGTGAACCTCATCCTCAACAGCAACTCCGCCGGCATGAAAGAACGGCGTGTGAGGGAGAAAGTGACGACTGAAAGAGAACCGGAATAAGCGCACCTCAATCCTACGTATGTCGCACCACGCTGCGACAGCCTGCGTACCACGTTGCGACGCCCGTCGCAACGTGGTGCGTTTTTCTTCCCCAATCAGTGTGCGTGCATGCCAACGAAAAAACGCGCCCTCTCCGTTTGGGGAAGACGCGCTGTATGAAATGTGTTTTGTGGTCGGCAGGGTTTATTTCAGCCAGCGCTGAAGCCATTCGAAATAGGTTCGCTGCCAGAGGATTCCGTTTTGGGGTTTGAGCACCCAGTGGTTCTCGTCGGGGTAGAGCAGCAGCTCGGCCGGGATGCCTCGCATGCGTGCCGCATTGAAGGCGCTCATGCCTTGTGTGGCGTTGATGCGATAGTCCTTCTCGCCATGGATGCAGAGAATGGGGGTGTCCCACTTGTCGACGAAGAGATGCGGCGAGTTGCGGTAGGTCTTGTCGGCGTTGGCGGTGCGGTCTTTGTTCCAGTAGGCATCGTCGTACTCCCAGTTTGAGAACCAGTTTTCTTCGGTTTCGGTATACATGGCCTCGAGGTTAAAGGCTCCGTCGTGGGCGATGAAACACTTGAAGCGTCCCTGGTGGTGCCCTGCGAGATAGTAGACGGAGAAACCGCCGAAGGAGGCTCCCACGGCTGCCAGTCGGTCACGGTCGACATAAGGTAGGTTCTCGGCTGCATCGTCGATGGCGCGCAGATAGTCATCCATGCAGAGGCCGGTCCAGTCACCGCTGATTTCTTCGCACCACTGGCTACCGAAGCCTGGCAGTCCGTGGCGATTGGGGGCTATGATGACGTAGCCCTGCGATGCCATGATGCGGAAGTTCCATCGGTAGCTCCAGAACTGTGAAACGGGGCTCTGGGGACCGCCTTCGCAGAAGAGAAGGGTGGGGTATTTCTTCGAAGCATCGAAGTGGGGTGGCTTGATTATCCAGTATTGCATCTGCTCACCGCTGGTGGTCTCAATCCATCGCTCCTCACAGCTGCCTTCGTCAAGTTGGCTGAGGATGTGTCGGTTTTCATCAGTCAATTGCTTGATATCCGTATCGGTTTTGTTGGAGCCGGGTGTGACGATGTAGAGGTCGGCAGGGTGCATGTAGTCGTGGCGTTCGGCAAGGATTTGTTTGTCGTCTAACATCTGAAGCGACCCGAAGTCGGCTTGATAATCGGTCAGTTGTGTTACCTCGCCCTCGAGGTTGGTGCGATAGAGGTTTTCGGTGGCATGCCATACACCGATATAGAAGAGGGTGTGTGAATCGGGTGCCCAGCAGAAATCGTCGACGTTGGAGTCGAAGGTCTCGGTAACATAGGTCTTGGTGTCCTGCTGTAGGTCATAGATGCAGAGTCGCTGTCGGTCGCTCTCGTATCCGTCGCGCTCCATGGAGAGCCATGCGAGGTAGCGTCCGTCGGGCGAGAATTTGGGATTCTGGTCGTAGCCAACCTGCATGTCTTCGCCTTTGTCTTTGCCGAGTGTGTTGATGGCTTGGTTCTTGAGCGTCTTGGTGGGGTCGAACTGACCTTCGGCAGCGCCATCGGGTAAGGCATCAAAGGGAAGGCCGCTCTTGCAGAGGTTGCGTGTGTGCTCAGTGGATGTGAGGTCGTGAGCCTCGACATCGTAGAGGAAGATGTCTGAATCCGTTGATATGCTGTAAGCCAGCCCAGTCTTGGTACGGCACGTGAAAGCGATGTACTTCGAGTCGGGGCTCCATGCGAGTTGTTCTACACCTCCGAACGGTTCCATGGGGCATTCGTAGGGCTGACCTTCGAGAATGTCGAACTCGTCGCCTGTCTCCAGATTGTGCACGAAGGGGTGTGGAATGCTTTCTACGTAGTGATCCCAATGGCGATACATGAGGTCGGTGATGATGCGGCCTGTGCTCTTGGGCAGGTCGGCGGGGCGCTCCTGTATGATATCGTGATAGGGGACGGACTTGATGAGGATGACTTTCTTGCGGTCGGGCGAGAGAATATAGCCTTCGACGTCGCCTTGGGTCTCGCAGAGTTGCTTGCGCTCTTTGCCTTGGACGTTCATGCTCCAGAGCTGGCCTCCGCTGAGATAAGCGATGTGCTTGTCGTCAATCCATGTGGGATCGCTCTCGCTCTGGTCTGTTGATGTGAGCAACTGGGGCTCTCCTTCAAGGTCTTTTAGGTATAGAACGGTGTGTCTCTTGTTGGCTTCGACGCTGTAGTAGGTGACTTGATAGGCTACTGAAGTGCCGTCGGGCGAGGGTGCATAGGTGCCGATGCGTCCCATGGCCCATAGGGCTTCGGGTGTCATGCGGTCGGCATTGAGCTTGAAATCGATGTGCTTTCCGATTTCCATCGGTTTATCGTTTGTGCCGCAGGCTGTCAGCATGAGTAGTGCGGCAAATAGGACTGTTTTATAATTCATAATTCACAATTCATTTCTTCTTGACTGGATCGCATGTCAGTCCGCATCCCAACTTATTGAAGATCTTTCGGTCTACTTCGCTCAGCATGACTGTGCTGTGTACCTGACATCCGCGCAGTCGTGGTAGCTGTTCGAGCGCACGGCGGCATTGCTCGTCGTCTTTCGACAACATGCTCAGCGCCACCAGTACTTCGTCGGTGTGCAGGCGTGGGTTCTTGCCTCCCAGATATTCGATTTTGGTCTTCTGTACGGGCTCGATGAGACTTTGAGGTATGAGTTTTGCTTCGTGGCTGATGCCTGCCAGATGCTTGGTGGCATTCAGCAACAGGGCTGCACTGCAACCGAGAAGTGGCGACGACTTGGCAGTTATGATTGTACCGTCTTCAAGTTCGATTGCAGCTGCTGTGTGTCCGCTCAACTCTTGTTTGGTGGATGCCGCCACGGTCACTCGTCGGTAGGCTGTTGTTATCTTGGCCTGGTTGAACAGCAGGAGGATTTTGTTAACTTCTCGTTCGTTGTCGGCTCCGTCTGCCAACTTGTTGGTGGCGGTGTAATAGCGGCGGATAATCTCGTCGCGGCTGGCCTGACAGCACACTTCGTCGTCGTTGATGCAGAAGCCTACCATGTTTACACCCATGTCGGTGGGCGACTTGTAGGGGTTCTCGCCGTAGATTCCTTCGAAGAGCGCGTTCAACACGGGGAATATCTCGATGTCGCGATTGTAGTTGACGGCGATATTGTTATAGGCTTCCAGATGAAATGGGTCTATCATGTTTACATCGTTCAGGTCGGCAGTGGCAGCCTCGTAGGCGATGTTCACAGGATGTTTCAGCGCCAGGTTCCACACGGGGAAGGTCTCAAATTTGGCGTATCCGGCACGAATTCCGCGTGCATTCTCGTTGTAAAGCTGCGAGAGGCATACGGCCATCTTGCCGCTACCGGGACCAGGAGCTGTGACGATGACCAGTTCGCGCGACGTCTCGACATAGTCGTTTTTGCCAAAGCCTTCATCGCTGGCGATAAGTTCGACATTGTGGGGATAGCCGTCGATGAGATAATGGTAATATGACTTGATGCCCATGCGTTCGAGCCGATGGCGGAATTGGTCGGCGGCACGTTGGCCGTTGTAATGTGTGATAACCACCGAGCCCACCATGAAGTCGCGCTTCATGAATTCGTCGCGCAGACGAAGCACATCTTCGTCGTAGGTGATGCCCAGGTCGGCTCTCACTTTGTTCTTCTCAATATCGTCGGCACTGATTACGATGACAATCTCGATGTTGTCGCGCAACTGACCGAACATTCTCAACTTGCTGTCGGGCTTGAAACCTGGGAGCACTCTGGACGCATGATGGTCATCGAAGAGTTTGCCACCCAGTTCGAGGTAAAGTTTGCCATCGAACTGTGCAATGCGATTGCGGATGTGTTCCGACTGAATCCTGAGATATTTCTCGTTGTCGAATCCTATTTTCACGGAGCGTTGAATGGTGAAATGTGAAACGTGATGTTTTACTGAACTCTTTTATTTGTTCTGCTGACGGCGCTGTTCTTCCATCATCTGTGCCTGCTTCTGCAGAGCCTCTAGACGTGCTGCCATGCCAGAAGTCTTCTTCGGGTCGTTCTTATGTTGTGCCTTGTAAGCCTCAAGTTTGGCCAAGAGCTTGCTGTCATCGGTTGTCTTGCGGAGATACCACATCATCAAGATGTTGAGCAATCCGGAGAGGAAGTAGTAGTAGCACAGACCTGAACTGTAGTTGTTGAACATAAAGAAGAACATGATGGGCATGAAGTACATCATGTATTGCATCATTTTCATCTGCTGTGCCTGCTCGCCAGTGAGTTGGTTCTGCTGCTGACGCATGCTAATCCATGTATTGATGATATTTGTGGCGCAGAACAGCAGACAGAAGATGCTTAGGTGGTCACCGATGAGCCACAGATTCTTTCCCCATCGGATGATGTCGTCATATGCGCTCAGGTCATCGGCCCACAGGAAACTTTGTCCTCGCAGTTCAATGGCTTTGGGAACGAAGTTGAACAAGGCAATCCAGATGGGGGTCTGAATCAGCATCGGCAGGCAGCCGCCCATGGGACTTACGCCATATTGATTGTAAATCTGCATCATCTCCTGCTGCTTCTTCATGGCGTCCTCTTGCTTGGGATATTTCTTGTTAAGCTCGTCAATCTGTGGTTTCAGAACACGCATCTTGGCACTGCTCATAAAGCTCTTTTTCGTGGTGGGATAAACCAAAAACTTGACAATGACAGTGAGCAGGAGCAGCACGATACCCATCGGAAGGCCGAATGCGGTGAGCCAGTCGAACAGGTAGATGATGAACCAGCGGTTAATCCATCGGAACAGCGGCCATCCCAGGTCGACGAGCCTTTCCAGTTCGAGGTCTTTCGGGGCGATGCTCTGCTTGTTGTGAGCTTTCAGCTTGTGGAAGTCGTTCGGTCCGAGGTACAGTTGCAAGCGTGTGGGCTGGTTTCCGTTGGGGTCGAAGGCTGTCTTCACCTCGGCCTCGTATGTCTTTAGGTAACCTGACTTCTTCTCCGTCTCCTGAATGCTGGTCAGATGGGCGTCGGTAAAATTGTCTGGCGCAATCATTACAGCGCTGAAGAACTGGTTCTTGAAGGCAATCCAATCGAGCTGCTCGTCCACCGTCTTGTCATCGTTGCGTGTCTCTTTCAGATGCTTGGTGCCCTTGTCGGTCCGCTTATAGGTGAGGGTGCTGTAGCGGTTCTCAAAGTCGTAGCCCTTCTCTTGCTGTAAGATGCGGTCGGTCCAGTTCACACTCATCGTCTTGGTGCTGGGCGAGAAGAATCCGTCCAGTCCTTGGGTGGTGATGTGGATGTCCATCATGTAGGAGTCGTGGCGCAGCTGGTAGCTGATGGCCAGCATTCTTCCCGGCTGACTCAGCATCATGGTGACGCTGGTGTCCGTCACGGCTTCGGGTCTAAAGAAGTAATTGGAGGTGATGATGTTCTCCTGCTTGCCCTCGAAGGCGAAGCTCATCTGTGCGTCCTTTCGCGAGAGGAGGGTTACATTTCCTCCGTAGCGGCTGTCGAAGCCTTTCAGCTCGGCTTGTTCCACCGCACCGCCCAAGGTGCTGAGCGTTATTTTCACTACACTGTTTTCTAGCACGATTTCCTGCTCCGTTCCCTCGCGTTGTGCGAAGAAGAGTGCGGAACTGTCTGTGGATGCGGCTGCTGCGGCTTCGGCCTGTGCCGCCAGTTGTGCCTTGGTAGCCTCTTCGGCTTGTTGACGTTCGACGGCGGCGATGCTGTCGCGTTCAGCCATCTGTCGGAGTTCGGCTTCGCTGGGACGACTGAACCAGCTGAAAGCCACCACTACGAGGGTGATAAGGATTAGTCCGGTGATTGTATTTTTGTCCATCTGCTAATTGTTTTCAATACATGATTTAACAAAACTCATGAAGAGTGCGTGTGGTTTGAGTACGGTGCTGCTGTATTCGGGGTGGAACTGTGTGCCGATGTACCATTTCAGATTGGGAATCTCCACGATTTCCACCAGATTGCTTTCGGGATTCACTCCTACGCATTGCATTCCTTTTTCCTCGAATTCGGTCATATATTGGTTGTTGAACTCATAGCGGTGGCGATGTCGCTCGCTCACAACCGTTTTCTCTTCATAGGCCTGCCAGGTTCGGCTTCCCTTGCGTATGGCACATTCGTATGCTCCCAAACGCATCGTTCCACCCATTTGCGTGATGTTTTTCTGTTCCTCCATGATGTCAATGACGTTGTGAGGTGTCATTTGATCCATCTCGCGGCTGTTGGCATCGGGGTATCCGAGAACATTGCGCGCAAACTCGATGACCATCATCTGCATACCCAGACAGATCCCGAAGGTAGGGATGTCGTGGGTGCGAGTATATTCGGCTGCAATTATCTTACCCTCGATGCCGCGCTGCCCAAAGCCCGGACAGATGACTACTCCTTGCATTCCCTTCAGCTTCTCGGCCACGTTGGCGGCTGTTATCTTCTCGCTGTTCACAAAGTGAGCCTTCACCTTGTGGTCGTTATAAGTCCCGGCGTGAGCCAGACTCTCCAAAATACTCTTGTAAGCGTCCTGCAAGTCATATTTCCCGACCAGCGCAATGTGCACAATCTTCTTTGCGTTCTTGCGGCGGTCCAGAAAGTTTCGCCACGGACCCAGACCAGGCTTCTCACCCGGTTCGATGCCGAGTTTCTTGAGGATAATCTCGTCGAGCCCTTGGTTTTGCAGGTTTACGGGCACTTCGTAGATGCTGGGCATGTCTTCGCTCTGAATCACGGCGTCCTCGTCAACATTGCAGAAGTGTGCAACCTTGCAGCGGATGGCATTGTCTAGATGGTGCTCGGTGCGCAGAATCAGAATGTCGGGCTGGATACCCTGGCTCTGCAACTGTTTCACGCTGCTTTGCGTGGGTTTAGTCTTTATCTCGTGTGCGGCAGCCAGATAGGGAACGTAGGTCAGATGCACGTTGATGGCGTTCTTACCCACTTCCCAGCGGAATTGGCGGATGGCTTCCAGGAAAGGTGCACTCTCAATGTCGCCGATGGTGCCGCCAATTTCAGTAATGACGAAATCAAACTTGTACTTCTGCCCCAGTAGCTTGATGTTGCGTTTTATCTCGTCGGTGATGTGCGGAACCACCTGAATAGTCTTTCCGAGATAGTCGCCACGGCGTTCCTTCTCGATGACGTTCTGGTAGATACGCCCCGTAGTGATATTGTTTGCCTTCGTGGTCTGAATGCCCGTAAAGCGTTCGTAGTGTCCCAGATCGAGGTCCGTTTCGCGACCGTCCACGGTCACGTAACACTCACCGTGCTCATAGGGGTTCAGCGTGCCCGGGTCGATGTTGATGTATGGGTCGAATTTCTGAATCGTGATATTGTATCCGCGAGCTTGCAGCAGTTTGCCGATAGATGACGAAATGATGCCCTTGCCCAACGAAGACACCACGCCTCCCGTCACGAAAATGTATTTTGTCTCAGCAGCCATGATTGTTTATGTTTTCTATGTTTGATTCACTTCTTTTAAGCTGCAAAATTACGAAAAAAACTCCATATCATACCGTGTTTACCGCCAAAAATGCGTACCTTTGCCTTGAAATTTCACAAATTAAACATTCTAAATGATGTTCCGACACAGTATTTCTATTCTTCTGCTTACATTAGTAACACCCACTTTACTCTATTCTCAGACGAAAGCCGCAAGTGCCCAGCCTGCCCAGCCTGACACCATCTATTCCTCCCTGCGCACTCAGTACGAGAACGCGCTCCAGTTCCTTGCCGACCAGCGTGACACCGCCAATGTCAATGCCGTTCCCGCTGTCGTCCCCGACGCTTACCTCTTTCAGATACTCCTTTCTCCTACCCTCTATTCGTCGCCCGTCCGTCAGATGATGGGTCAGACGACAACGTCGGGCGACACACAGGAGTTGCGTCTGGAGGCCTCCAACCGCGCCCTTGCACGTCTCTACACCGAGAACCCGGCACTTGTGGAACAGACCGAAGACATGCTGCGCGAGCAAGGCAAGCTGCGAGAAGACATCACCGAAAAAATACACACCGAAGACCAACTCTCCACCAAGGTTGGTGCTGCGACACTCAAACCGGAAACCGACGAAAAAGCAGAAGTGAAGACACGACGTCCCAACTTCTGGAAGTTCCCCGGAGGTGTCGGAGTCAACTTCAACCAGTGGGCATATTCCGACAACTGGCCGGGCGGCGAGGACCGATATTCGGGACTTTTCACCTTCAACGTCAATGCTAAGTACAACAACGAGAAGAAGTTCTATTGGGACAACAATCTCGACTTCCGCCTCGGTTTCCAGACCAGCAAGACGGACAAGAACCGCACATTCCGACCTACCGACAACAAGATTGAATACAACACCCAGGCTGGTCTGAAAGCATACAAGACACTCTCCTATACCGTCAAGGTGCGACTCTACACCAAGGTGGTGCCCAACTATTCGCCCAACACCGACAAAGTTTACGAAGACATCCTCTCGCCCCTCGACGTCACCATCGGTCCTGGTATGGACTATTCGTTCAAATACGGCAAGAAGAGACCTTTCTCCGGCAACATCAACGTACAGCCCCTCGCATATTTTATAAGGTACGTACAGCGACGCAGCCTTGTCACCCGCTACGGCATTCACGAGGGACACCACTCCTCACACTCCTTCGGTCCCTCCATAACCCTCAACTACGAATGGCCTATAGTCAACCAAGTGCGCTGGAAAGGAAAAGTCTATTGGTTCAGTAATCTCCACAAGACATATATCGATTGGTCCAACACTTTCTCATTCAATTTCTACAAGTATTTCAACGCCAACCTCTATATTCATACCCCCTACGACGATCAGGTTCGCTCCGACAAGGGCATGCGTCTCGAGGAGAACCTCGGAATCGGAATGAGCTACAACTTCTAAGATGCGCATATGAAAATCGATAAAGCCGAATACCAGACCAGTCTGCCGAGCGTCGAGCTCTGCCCGTCCACCGACATGCCTGAATACGCCTTCATCGGGCGCAGCAACGTCGGCAAATCGAGCCTCATAAACATGCTCACCGGCTACAGCAAACTGGCCAAGACGTCCGCTACACCCGGGAAGACCATGCTCATCAACTACTTCCTCATCAACCGAGCATGGCATCTTGTCGACCTCCCGGGCTATGGTTATGCCAAGCGTAGCAAGAGCGAGCACGAGAAACTGCAGCGGATGATATCCGGATACATCCTGCGCCGACAGCAGATGACATGCCTCTTCCTGCTCATTGATGTCAGGCACGAGCCACAGCGCATCGACCTCGATTTCATCGAGTGGCTTGGCGAAAACGGAGTGCCCTTTGCCATCGTTTTTACAAAGGCCGACAAGCAGTCGCGCGCTCGCAACCTCGCCAGCGTAGACCGATTCCTGAAAGTCCTCTCCGAGCAGTGGGAGGAACTGCCGCCACACTTCCTGACAAGCGCCGAGACGCGGGAGGGGCGCGAAGAACTGCTGCAATATATCGCCGACATAAACCAATCGCTGCGGGAAGCCTGATGGCCTCCCGTTTTTTGTGCATACGCAGTTGGGTGCGAAAACGTCGGCACGAAGGACGGTCGAAAACGCACCACGCTTTTCTGTACGACGCACCGCAGTGCGACGGCCTGCGCACCACGGTGCGTTGCCTGTCGCAGCACGCTGCGTTTTCAGCCCTAATCAAGTGTCGGGCAGACACAGGTGCCTGACCTCTTGTCGCCGAGTCTTTTTATACCACGGCAGAATCTTTCGCCTTAATTTCCTGATTATCCTCCCGTTTGGCTGCATGACTGGGCGGTTGTAACATGAAGATACAGAGATATAAAACTAAAGCCGGAGGTGGCTTCGCAGCTTCCTCCGGCTCTTTCCCTTAGGTATTAGTTTTTGTTTAAGGTAAAAAGATTGTTTTCAGGATAACGAGAACAAAATTACGAGATTTTGTCCAAGGATGCAAGTTTCGTTTTATGTTATTTAACATATTTGAACATTCAGAAGCGATTTTTTAACCATTTCAGGCTGTTTCAGTGTTTCGTTGCGGCGTGGAAACGGGCTATTTCGGGTGCCGGATTGCGCAATACGCGGCCCAGTTGCAGTCCTTCGGCGCAGAGTGCTTCGCTCAGTTCGAGTTGGAAGACGTGGGCGATGCTTCCCACGAAGTTTGCAGTGGTGTATTGGGGGCTGAAACGGGCGAGATTTCGTCGCGCAAACTGACGGAACGCATCGCACAGCAGCTCGTGGATGGCTGGCTCGTTGCGATGGTGGGCCAGGAATGGTGTCAGCGAGGCGAGGAAGGTGTTGGGCTGCGCACCGCGGTAAACTCGCTCTATGATGTCGGCTTGGCTCGTTCGGTATTCGGCTTCGAACTGGCTCCGCAGCTCGTCGCCCAGCAGCCCTTTGTAGAGACTTCCCACGAGTGTCCGTCCCAGCACAGCGCCGCTGCCTTCGTCGCCGAGGATGTATCCCAGCGCAGGCACACTCTCGGCTATTTGATGTCCGTCGTATCGTCCGCAGTTGGAGCCGGTGCCCAGTATGCAGGCTATGCCGGGTTCATTGCGGAGCAGGGCGCGTGCTGCTCCCAGCAGATCGCTGTTCACGCTGATTCGCGCTTCGGGGAATGTGCTGTGCAGGGCTGCGCGCACGCTTTCGGAGTAGGGGCGTATGCAGCCAGCTCCGTAGAAATGGATTTCAGAGATGTCGTCTGTGGGCAGCTGTGTGAGCAGGTCGTGCTGAAGCAACAAAAAAATGGCACTCTGGGTGTCGCGCACAGGGTTTATACCTGCGGTTGCGACTTCCAGAGTGCCATTTTTTTCGTCGGTCAGTATCCAGTGTGTCTTCGTAGAACCGCTGTCGGCGGTTAGTATGCAGCCCATTGATGGAACTATGTCTTGCTGTTACTCGGCAGGAGTTTCAGCAGGAGCCTCAGCAGGTGCGTCGGTGGCTGCGGGCTGTGTCATGCCGGGCAGGTTGTTGGGGTTGGTGGCGCTCTGCTCGATGGCAGGTGCTTCCATCACCGATGCGTTCTGGCTGCGGCTGGGCAGGAATGCTACGCTGATGATGCTGAGCACTATCATTGTTGCGGCCAGCGTCCAAGTGGCTTTCTCAATGAAGTTTGTGGTCTTGGGTGCGCCCAGAATCTGGTTGTTGTTGGTGTAGTCGGCTGCAAGGCCACCGCCCTTGGATTCCTGAACGAGCACGATGAGACACATCAGCACGGATGCGATTACTACGAGAATTACAATTGAAGTGTACATGTCTTTTTTATGTTTATTTGTTCTTATTATTTATCACTAACTTCTCGAGGAAGCGGATTTGGTCTGCAAAGTAACGATTTTTTTTTGGATATTTCAAGGATAGGCGGCGGATAATTTCGATTGCCTTCTCAAATTTGCCTTGTTTGATGTAAATGTGGGCCAAACTTTCGGTCAGAATCTCGTTTTCCGAAGGTGTTTCGCTCTGCGCCGTGTGATTGGAGTTTTCCTCGCTTTGACCTTCTTTTTTCTCGTCGCTGATAAGAATGCGTGTGTTCCCTTTCTCCAGATATTCGTCGATGATGCCGTGTTCGTCGACCGATGGCGCTGTTTGCTGTTCATCTTCGGGCGCAGTCTGCAGAAGATAGCTTATGTAGTCTTGTGTGGCATCGACAGCTATTGGACGATGAGAGGGCTGGGGTTCTTCGGGTACTGTGTTGAGGAAAGTGTCGATGAGTTGCTCGGCTGTGTCGTCGGTTTGTTTGTCCTCGTCAGCTATCGTATAGCGGAGGCGTGCAGGATCGTTCTGATAGTTCTTCTCTTCGATGAGACGGAAGATGGCTTGCCGGTTAGGCACGAGGGGGGCGCTGCGACGCAGTTCGGCATCGAAGGTGGTGTCGTGCTGACGGTGCAGAGCCTGGAGCAGGAGGATTCGGGCCGAGTGATTGTAGGGGTACCGCTGTACGGCGGTGCGCAGCTGCGCGATGGCTTGCTGGTCCATCGTGTCGGGCTTGCGGATGTATTCGGTCAGTCGGCGTTGCATTGTCTTCCTCGGGCTATATGTGCTTACCAGTTTGCGACGGTAGCATTGAAGATTTGTTCGGTGATGTCTTTCGACATCTGGTTTACGAGTTCCTCTTGTACGGCTGTCAACTGTTGCGAAGCTTCGTAGTCTGCTGTTGCGGAGAACTGTCTCTCGAAGTCTTCATCGTGGTTCGCGTTGTTCACAAAACGCACGTTTACGGTGAGTTTCAGCTGTACCTGACTGCTGTATCCGTCGCTTGAAATGGATTTGTTGAACTGGTCGAAGCCAACGATCTCGCCTGCCAGTTGGAGGTCGCCGTTTTTCTTCACCTGCCGCAGTTTGGTCTGATGCGCGTAGATGTCGGTGAGCTTTGTCTGGAATATGCTCTGCATGGGCGGCCATACGTAGGCACTGCGGATGGGGAAGTTGTCAATCTGTATGGTTTTGGTCTTTGTATAGTCGATGCTGGCACCATTGAAACGGTACTCCACCTTGCAGGCGGCCAGCAGGCACAGGACAGTGAGGCTGGCAAGAACGATAATCTTACTCCTCGATGCCATAGTCCTTGATTTTCCGATAAAGTGTACGTTCGCTGATGCCTAGGTCTTCGGCTGCTGCCTTCCGACGATAATGTGAGCGTTGCAGTGCCTTGATGATGTTGCGTTTTTCCATCTCGAAGAGGTTCAGATTCTCGTCTTCGACTATCTCCTCTGCGGTCTGTATCTCCTCTTCCACAGGGCGCGCCTGATTTTCTTCTGTGGGTTGTACAGTCCGGCTGGTCACGGTGAAGGTGGCAGGTGGTGTGGGCGAAGTCTTGATGGCTGGCGGCAGTGGTGTGGTCTTCTGTGGAACGTCGGCCTGAACAATGGCCTTCAGTTCGTTCACCTCGTTTCGCAGTTCCATCACGGCTCGTGCCAGCCACTTTATCTCGTTCTCGTAGTCATGGCCTCCCGTGTTGCTCTTTCCTGTGGCGATGGGGGCGATGCTTGTATCCTCGTCGGAGTTCGGAACGATGCCGAGCTTTGCAAGTACTTCGGGTGTGATGCTTCGTTCTTGGGAGAGAATGTTCAGCTGTTCCGTGACGTTTAGCAACTGTCGGATGTTTCCGGGCCATTTGTAGTGGTTCACCACTTCCTCTGCCTTCGTGGTCAGGCGGATGGGCTCGGGAATGTTGTATTTGGCAGCTGTGTCGAGCGCAAACTTCTTGAACAGCAGGACGGCATCTCCGTGGCGGTCGCGCAGTGGCGGCAGCTTGATGTTGATGGTGCAGAGACGATAATAGAGGTCTTCGCGGAAACGTCCTTCGCGGATTGCGCTGGGGATGTCAACGTTGGTGGCAGCCACGATGCGTGCATTGGTATGACGAGGCTCGTTGCTCCCGACGCGAATGTATTCGCCGGTTTCCAGTACGCGCAGCAGTCGGGCTTGGGTGCTCAAGGGCAGTTCGCCTACTTCGTCCAGAAAGAGTGTGCCGCCGTCGGCTGCTCCGAAATATCCTTCGTGCTCACCGATGGCACTGGTAAAAGCACCCTTTTCATGTCCGAAGAGTTCGCTGTCGATGGTCCCTTCGGGAATGCTTCCGCAGTTGATGGCAATGTATCGTTTGTTCTTTCGCAGACTGTTGTCGTGGATGATTCGCGGAATGACCTCTTTTCCTACGCCGCTCTCACCCTGAATGAGCACAGAGAGGTCTGTGCGGGCCACCTGTACGGCGGTGCTCAATGCCTCGTCGAGCGCTTCGTCGCGCCCTACGATGCCATAGCGTAGTTTCAGTTGTCTTAGGTCGATATCGTTTCTCATTCCATGTACAGATGTGTCTCTTCGGCGTGCAAAGTTACGCCTTTTTCCCGATATTCAGTGCTTTGTGGACCTTCTTTCTTGGGGAAAGCCTGTGTGTCCTTGACTTAAATCTATTCCGCAGGTGCACTTCGTCGGTTGTCTTCGCGCTTGTCGTGGAAAAGTTTGGGCAGAGGGTTGGCATGTGCTTCGTCATAGTCTTGACGATTGCGCAGAATGTCGGTAACCGTATATATGGCATTGCAGAACGATGTGATGTTTGCCTCGCCCTTACCTGCTTTGGCAAGTTCGGCATCCTGTACTGGGGCTGATGTCAGTGCGTCCCCCGAAATGTGAAGCTTGACAGCAAAATCCGATGTGAGCAACTTGAAGGGTACATAGCCCTGGTCGTGATAGAGTGCCAGTATGGCATCGTAGTGGCTGTAGGCTTCTGTACCGAAGATGGATTCGGCCGAGAGCGGTCCCATGGCCAGAATGTGCTTCTCGGAAGCCTTGGCAATGACAGGCTTCAGTATTTCCTCTTCTTCGTGTCCGGGTTCGGGATTGAGGGCGAGCACGGCGATGCGCGGTCCCGAGATGGCGAAGTCACGCTTCAGAACCTTGTCCAGCGCCTCCAGTTTTGCGGTCAACAGTTCTTCGGTGATGTTCTTCCCAACCTCATTCATAGGCTGCTGATCTGTAACAAACGCAATCTTCATGCGTTCGTTTATGAGCAGGGTCAGTCCGTCGCTTTCTGCGATGTCATCACCAGGAGCCATCACTTGGGCATCGAAACATTTTTCGGCATAGTCACGTCGTGCTGCTTCTATACTGATGGTCGTCGCGTTGTCTGCTTCTGGTGTTTTCTGTCCGAGTTCCACCTTCACTTCATCCTGAATACATTCCATCAGGTTGAGTCGTCCGTCCTGAGCGTCCTCGGCTTTCTGGATGGTGGCGAAGTTGGTGGTCAGACCCATCGACTTGCGATGGTACGAGGCCACTTTGGGACTTCCGTAAACGATGGGAGTGCACATTTCGAGCAGTGTGGGTTCTTCAAATGCTTTCAGTATCACTTCGTAGCCCACGCCGTTTGTGTAGCCGTGTGTGATTCCTATTTTAATCTTTTCCATTGCGTTATTGTTTTGTATCTGTTTCGGTTTTCTTTTCTTCGTCCACGCCAGTCTCAATTTCCAGAGAGTATTGCTCCTCTGGCAGTTGCAGTGTATAGAGTGAACCTTCGAGTCGGCGCATCAGTCCGCGTTTCATCTTTTCGGGGGCATACACAAAGCCTTCCACCACTACTACGCGGTTGCTTTCCTTGTCCACACGGCTGTGGCTCACGAAGGGACCTCCCATGCCATCGTTCCGCATTATCCACAGTCCGCGTATTTCCAATGCGTAGTCGCCGTGTACTACGATAGGCTTCACGTCGGTATAGAGCGTGTCGGTCTGCATATACATCCCTTCCCGCTCGCCAGGCAGGTTCTCGCGCATCACTGAGTCGCGCTTGTTCAGCACATACTCTTTTGTGAATGTCTGCGGACCTTCGTATTCGTAGCTGTACATACAGATGTTTTCGAGGCCCGATGCTGTGTTGTTGCTGGTCCAGAAGAAGTTCTCGCCAGTTTTATAGCTTTTCAGCTCGTCGGGCGCAAACATCCGGCATGCGAATTTCTGCCATGCCAGGTCGTTTGTCACCTTCGAGTGTTTCTTCTCCAGTTGCTTGATGAGTCGGTTCATCTCGGTCTTCGTCAGGAAGTCCACGATGTCTTGCCTGTGGTCTACACAGTATTGCCGCAGGTCTTCCTCGCTCGGCGAGTTGAATGTCAGCACAATCTGGTCTTTGGCATACTTGTCGCGCATGAACTTCAGTCGTGTCTGCGTGAATTGTTTCGGGTCGATGTTTATCATAATCAGGTTGCGGAAGATGCGCAGTGCCTGGTCGAATCTCCGAGGTTCGGCTTGCGATATGCGGAAGGAGCGTTCCGATTGCGGCAGGCCGGGTACGTCGGTATCCAGCACGTCGAAGAGGGCTCTTCCGGCGGGAGCCTCCCACAGTTTGTTGTCTATGATTACCAGCACTTCATAGGGACGTCCGCTGGCCATCGGATAAATCATGCCTTTCTGGCAACTGCTGGCCATGCAGAGTAGCAATGCCAGTCCGAGGATTGTCTTTGAGGCTTTCATATTATTTTGTTTTCTTGTTTCTTTGCAGTATTCAGCAGTCCGCAGGCAGCCATGATATCTTCGCCGCGGCTGGTGCGTATGGTGGTGGTCACTCCGTGGGCTGTCAGGTAGTCTCTCATCCACGTCATCTTCTCTTCCGAGGCCCCCTTGTAGGGCGTGTCGGGGATGGTGTGGAAGCGTATCAGGTTCACGCGGCAAGCCATTGCGCCCAGCAGTCGTGCCAATTCACGGGCATGTCGCGGCATGTCGTTCAGCCCTTCGAAGACGATATATTCGAAGCTCAGCCGTCGTTGGTGGCTCCAGTCGTGTTTCTTCAGCAGTGCGATGAAGTCTGTCAGACTGTAAGCATTCTCGGCTGGCATGGCAGCACGTCGCTCGTCGGGGAAGGGGTTGTGCAGACTTATGGCCAGGTGACATTCGCTCTCTGCGAGGAAGCGTTCCAGTCCCGGTGCCACACCCACTGTCGATACGGTGATGCGTTTCGGGCTCCACGCCCATCCATATTCGGCTGTCAGCAGTCGCGTGGCCTTGAGCACAGCATCCAGATTGTCCATCGGTTCGCCCTGACCCATGAAGACCACGTTTGTCAGTCGTTCGCGTTCGGGCAGCGAATAGAGTTGGTTCAGTATGTCGCGTACGCTCAGGTTTCCTTCGAAGCCTTGGCGTGCTGTCATGCAGAAGCGGCATCCCATTCGGCATCCTATCTGCGAACTCACGCAGAGGGTGCCTCGTTCTCCGTCGGGGATGAACACCGTCTCCACGGTTCTCCCGTTTTCGGTGGGGAAGAGGTATTTCACCGTTCCGTCCGTGCTGCGTTGGCAGTCCGTGGGGGCGGCCATGCCCACTTCGTATAGTGTAGCCAGCGTCTCGCGGCCTTTCTTGGGCAGGTCGGTCATCATCCCGATGTCGTTCACTCCGCGCACATACAGCCACCGCGCCATCTGCTTTCCGGCATAGGCAGGCAACCCCACCTCTGCGGCAACGTCTTTCAGCTCGTCTACTGTCAGACCCAGCAGTGCTTTCTTCGTCTTCAAATCTTTCACGCCCATTTATCATGCAAAAATACTCTTTTTTGTCGAATAAGACGGCCTCGTCGCTCCGAAAAACGCATTTTTAAGGTTTATTCACACTCGCCCGGATGCGGCTTTCGCTTATAAATGTTAACTTTACGTCGGAAAAACAATCAAAACGGAATACTTATATTTTCAGACTATGAAACAGCTTTCTTACATTATCTCCGTCGTACTCCTGCTTTTGTGTGGTGCCTGTCTGCTTTTGGCTCAGAGCCATTCTCCTTCCACACAGTGGCACTGGGACGAAGGCACCATCGTCATCGATACGCCCTCCCGTCCTGCCGGTCAGCAACACGCCGTGGGTCTCACAGCCCCGCGCCTCTCCACCGTGCGTGTGGGTTTTGTCGGATTGGGTATGCGTGGACCCGGTGCAGTGAGTCGTTTTACCTACATACCGGGCGTTCAGATTGTGGCACTCTGTGACTACGAGGAAAAGCGTGCCCAGGCTTGCCAGCAATACCTGCGCAAGGCAGGTTTGCCACCTGCCGTCGTATATAGCGGTGCCGACGGATACAAGGCGCTCTGCAAACGTGACGACATCGACCTCGTATATGTGGCTACCGACTGGATGCATCATTTCCCCGTGGCTAAGTGTGCGCTCGAGAACGGCAAGCACGTGGCGGTGGAAGTGCCCAGTGCCATGAACCTCGAGCAGTGCTGGGCGTTGGTGAACCTCTGCGAGTCGACCCGCAAGCACTGCATGATACTCGAGAACTGCTGCTACGACTGGTACGAGATGACGGCACTCAACATGGCCCAGCAGGGCGTTTTCGGAGAGATACTGCGTGCCGAAGGTGCCTATATCCATAACCTCTCGCCTTTCTGGGACGCCTATTGGAAGAACCCCGACGGCAGCGACCCCGACCGCCTCGGATGGCGACTGAAATACAACATGGAGAACCGCGGCGACGTGTATGCCACACACGGGCTGGGGCCTGTGGCACAGGCCATGAACATACACCGTGGCGACCGCTTCACGACACTGGTGGCCATGGATACGAAGAGCGTGGTGGGACGACAGTTGGTGGAGGAGCGGACGGGCCGCGACTGCCCTGAGTTCCGCAACGGAGACCACACCACCACCCTCATACGTACGGCTCAAGGCAAGGTGGTGGAAATTCAGCACGACGTCCTGACCTATGCGCCCTACAATCGCCTCTACAAGCTCTATGGCTCGAAGGGCTACGCCACCAAGTATCCCGAACCGCACTATGCCCTCGCCGGCAGTGCCATGAAGAGTACGGGCATCCCGCAGATCGACCAGCTGGACACACACACTTTCATGTCCGACGCACAACAGGCCGAACTCGAGGCCAAGTATCAGCATCCCATACTGAAATACTACGGCGAGGTGGCGAAGCAGGTGGGTGGCCACGGCGGAATGGACTTCATCATGGACTCGCGCCTCGTCTATTGCCTCCAGAATGGCCTGCCGCTCGACATCGATGTCTATGACCTGGCCGAGTGGTGTGCTCTGGCCGAGCTGGGTGCTCTCAGCATGGACCATAATAATGCCGCCGTGCAGTTCCCCGACTTCACCCGTGGATATTGGGACCTTCAGAAGCAGTTTTCGCATGCCTACGCCTCGGCCGAAGATGAGGCTGCATCAAGGGCGGCCGCTGAAGCCAGCACCGAGGCCCAGAAGGCGATGACGGCCCAGCAGAAACTGTGGGAGAAATACGATAAGGAACGCGCTCGCGTGCAGAAAAAGAAAAAATAGGGGCGAGGTTTTGTTCTGAATTCGGAAGATGGGAGACTTCTTTCGCTTGCGAGGGGTGTCTCGGACGGGCATGAGATGCAGTGAGAATGGATGGCCTACGCTGCGTTGCTGTGAAGTGTGGATTTCGACAGAATTCTAAGCGTCTGATTTACAGCGCTCCGATTTTCTGCATCATTTTCCTCTCGCCCGACATTTTCCCTCCGAAATGCACTTCTTCCGAAAACGCAGCGTGCTGCGACGGGCGTCGCAACGTGGTGCGACAGTCTGCGGAACACACCGAATTGCCGTTTCTCGAACTTCGGAACGAAATACGACAAACTGGGTGTAAGGATTATTTGCGTCCTCAGGCATCCGTCGAAGTGGAAGGCCTGCCGCTTAAATCCGCAGAAAAAGTGTCGCATGCTTGGCATTCTCGTCGAAATGGAGTAACTTTGCATCGCAATTGGTTCGCTCCCCAGGGAGTGATTAAAAGGGAATGGGGTGAGAGTCCCCAACTGTCCCGCAGCTGTAAGTCGTCCGTCGCAGAGATGGCAAACACAACGTCACTGAGATTTTTCGGGAAGACGTTTGCTACATCGACGACAAAGTCAGAAGACCTGCCTTTTGCAGCGCTTCCACGCCTCTGGGGTTAGGCTAAGTCGCGCGACTTAACGAAAACAAATTGAAGAAAGAACCGCCGATGGAGCTGACGTGCGCCGTCCCGTCCACTTTTTTCTGCGGTTCGCGGTGTAATTATCTCGATGCCGACCTCGCCGACTATGTCCTTCCTGTGCGTAGGACAAAACTATCTGCCTTTTTCGGCGAGCGGGCATCGGGATATTTTTCAAGCCATATCGGTACCCAGTACACTCATGTAAACCGGCTCATCGGGCTTGTCTGGAGATAGAACTTGGATGTCAGTGCTCAGAGTATCTGCTTGATTTCGTGCAGCGAGCGTATTTCGTAGTCGACGATACCCTCGGTGTCGTGCTGCTCGTCGGGGTATCGGTTGAAGTAGATGGTGGCGATGCCGGCTTGATGGGCACCGCGTATGTCGGTCTCCAGGTTGTCTCCAATCATGATGGTGTCTTGTGGTGTGGCGCCTGTCTGGCTGAAAGCGTAGCGGAAGAAATCGGGGTGCGGCTTGTTGACGCCGGCGTCCTCCGAGAGGATGACGCTGTCTACGCGTCGCAGGATGTCGGATGCGGCGCGTAACTTGCTGTATTGCACCTCGTGAAATCCGTTGCTGCAGATGTGTATGCGGTAGCCTCGCTGTCGCAGGTAGTCTGTCACTTCGTGGGCACCCTCAACGACACCTGGCTTCACCTTGCAGAGGTCGAGAAAGCGGTCGCTCACCTTCAGACAGTAGTCCTCCGTGGCTGTGAGACCCTTGCCGTGTGAGAGTGGACGTCGGAAACGCTCCACAATCAGGTAGGGGCGTGTGATGTGGCCTTGTGCGTACTGTGTCCACAGGTCTATGTTCGTCTCCCAGTAGGGGACGGTGAAATCCTCCAGTCGCTCGAAGTAGCGACTCCATTCGAACTCGTCGAATAGTTCCCGAAGCGCTATGTTGGCATTGCCGAGCGTGTCGTACAGCGTATCGTCAAAATCGAGGAAGATGTTTCTTATCTCCGTACCTTTGTGCTCCATCGTCATCATCACATCTTTCCTAAAATACGGTCCATCACCCAGTTGACGCTGGTCGAGCTGACGCTGTCGACGGTACATTCGGCGATGCCCTGGAGGTGTTCCACGACGTTGCGGATGAGCGGCATCTGTACGTAGGGCGGATTCGGCACTACTATCTGTTCTTCTCCTGCCGAGGTGTGCAGCGTGATGGGCTCGTAGGTATAGACGGAGAAGTGGAGCTGTCCGCGGTCGCCGGTGAGCACGATGCGGTCGGTGCGTGCGCTCTCGTGGCTGACGAAGCACCAGGAGCCGCTGCCGGGGAGGCCGTTGTGGAACTGGAAGCAGGCGCTGACACTGTCCTCGGTCTGATAGAGTCCGCCCAGGTTGGTGGAGTATCCTCGGGCACGTACGATGGGACCGAAGATGTTCTGCAGGATGTCTATCTGATGAGGCGCGAGGTCGTAGAAGTATCCTCCGCCGGCAATGTCACGCTGCACGCGCCAAGGCTGGCTCGTCTGGTTGTAGTCGAGGTCGCGCGGCGGGGCTGAGAAGAGCACCTGCACGCTGATGACGTTGCCGATGGCTCCCTGGCGTACAAGTTCTTTCACGCGCAGGAAATAGGGGAGCATGCGGCGGTAGTAGGCGACGAAGCAGGGGATGCCGGTCTGCTGACTGACGCGGTTGATGCGTTGGCAGTCGAGGTAGCTGCTGGCGAGGGGTTTCTCGACGTAGACAGGTTTGCCGGCTTTCATGGCCATGATGGCATATGTGGCGTGCGACGAGGGCGGCGTGGCGATGTAGACGGCGTCCACCTGTGGGTCGTCGATGAGCTGTTGGGCATCGGTGTACCATCGGGGGATGTTGTGCCGCTCGGCATACGACTGTGCCTTTTCCCTGTTACGGCTCATGACGGCGCTGACGCTGGAGCCGGCAATCTGCGTGAAAGCAGGTCCGCTCTTCTTTTCGGTGGCTTCGCCGCAACCTATGAAGCCCCAGTGGATGTGTCGGAGGTGAGTGGGTGTCAAGGTGTGAGTGTTTTTTTATGATGGCGGATGATGTTTCGTATCTTATGAGGCTGGCTGACAGGCGCATCGGTGACGGTCGGAAGGAGACCGATGTGGGCAGCGCAGTTGTAGCACTGTGGAAGTACGTCTGTCGCACCGTGGTGCGAAGCCCGTCGCAGCGTGGTGCGCAGCCTGTCGCAGCGTGGTGCATTTCGCAGCCTGCCAAATTCGGCGAAACGGTTCGGGGAAAAGACGTCTTTTTTCATGCGTAATAATATATAATGTAGGGCTCCGTCGGTTGACTTTGTCATCCTCTGTCGCGACTCGGCCGTTCAGACACGTTTTATTGCACTCGCAGCTCCATCAGTTGAAGAAATTCCAGCTCAGTCCGAAGTGGAACGTCAGTGGGTCGATGGGGTAGTGGGGTGCCCAGAAGGAGTGGCCGTCGCCTTCGTTGACATGGTTCACCGACAGGTAGAGACGGCAGTGTTTCAGGAACATGTTCACATAGACATTCACGATGGGGTAGTTGCCTATCTTCACACGGGCGTAATTGGCATCCTGCGTGGCAAACTGTCCGATGCTGGGCGCGTAGTCGGGTGCGTAGTACGATGTGAAGTAGCGCATGTCGCCTCCCACCTGCACCCGCAACACTTTGGCGACGTGGAACAGGAGGTATAGGTTGGTGTAGGCCGAGAAGTCGGGCAGCGGCAGCACGGTCTTCTCGGACGTCTTCTGATAGGTGAGCTCGTTGTCCCAGTGTACGGGACCGAATTTGAGGTTCTGTTCCAGTGTCGCGCTGAACACCTGTACGCTTCCGCTCTCCTGCATGACAGCCACGTCGTGGGTGTAGTCGGCAGTCAGCGTGCTCGTCGGTTCGGCTCCGTTCCTGAGTGTGTTACGTATTCCGAAGTAGGTGTAGTTCGTCATGTTCTCCACGCCGACCGTAAGGCGTGTCTTGGTGCGCCGCAGGTTGAGCGACCCCATGAAGCGGGTGCGCAGTTCGCGGTCGAGGCCGGTATTGTCCCACCACGTGGCCTGGTTGTGATAGTGACGCAGATAGAACTCGGGCTTCTGGTGGTGGACATAGGCCTGCAGCTCCACGAGCAACGTGTCTTTCTTCCCGAGTTTCAGGTCGAGGTCGGCCTTTCCGTCGATGTTGAAGTCACCGACCTTCGGTCCCACCAGCCAGAACTCGCTGTCGGCCGTATAGTGGAACAGGCGTCCCTGCAGTCGGCTCAGCGTACCTCCCACGGAGATGTCGTTCTCTACGTATTTATGGTCCTTCATGATGTCCTCGCCGAGCATCTGGGGCAGTGTGTAGGTGTTCAGCTGATGTGTGCCGTAGATGGAGATTCCCGACTGTGCCCACTTGTTGAATCCCTCGCTCAGCGCCACGCCCACGGTGTTACGCAATCTCAGTGCGCGCGTCTCGTCCTTGACATCGTTCCACGAGCCGTAGTAGTGGTTCGTGTAGAAGTTCGAAGGCGTGTTGTGCGAGAGGTAGCCGTGTGTCAGGTGATAGACCTGCATGGTGTGGATGAAACTCGTCACCGGCACAAACTCCTGTGGGGTGTATAGCGAGTTGCGCCACTCCTGACGCAGCGAATCGACGGCCGCAGCCATGGCCACGCTGTCCTGACGCAGCACGGTGCGGACGCTGTCCGGGAGGTCGAGCAGCAACGTGCTTGCGCTCGGTTCCTGAGGTTTGAGCGAGTCAGGCACTTCTATGTCGCGATAGAATCCCAGATTGTAGCGATGCGTCAGATAGTAGGTCTGTTCGTGGTTTCGGTTCCACGTGTCGGAGAGCGTTACAGGGATGTCCTTCGAACTGTATCGTTGCTGAAAGCTCTGCGGGTCTTCGATGTATCGGTCGTCTTCGATACCTCCGTTCTCGCTCATCTTCAGGTGATTGATATTCAGATAGGCATGAATGTTGTATCGGTCGCCGCGATGATATCCGTAGAGTGTGCCCCCAAACTGGCTGTTGGCTTGGTTGTTGTAATAGCCGCGTCCGTAGAGGTAGTCCAGTTTGAAACCGATTCCGGCCAACTTGTTTATGTTGGTGGCAAAATAGGCCCTCACACGGTCCTGCCCGTTCTCGCGGTTTCCGCATTTGTGATAGGCGAGATTGGTGATGGGGCTCAGTGTGTTGGTGAAACGGAAATCGCTCAGCGAATGGCGGAAGTAGCTGTATGGTTCAACGAAGAAGATGTCGTCTGTCTTTTCGCGGAACAGGAAGATGCGGTTCAGACGCGGCGCACCCAGATTGCCCAGGAAGTTATACTGTCCAGTGTATCCCTCAGTGAGGGGAAAATTCTGGAAGTTGTGCACCACCGTGTCGTTGTTCTCTGCATCGATGACGGAGCCCAGTCGCGGTTCGATGCACCATTGGAACTGCCCGACGGGGATATTGCTCACCTCGCTGGTGTCGTTGCCCACCAGAAATCGGTCGCTGCCTCGTTTCTCGCCCCGGGAAGAACGGTTGAAATCGTCCGACTGAAAGTCGTCGCCATAGTTATCAGCCCCATTGTATATCTGGGCTTGTGCGGAAAGGCACAGGCCGACACACAGGAAACCGAGGAGACGTAGGCGATTCTTCATACGGAACGGGTGTCAGTCGTTTATCAGTTCGATGATTTCCATGCCCTTACGCAGCGCTTTCTCATTCATGGGAATGAGATGATGGTGGCGTTCTGGCAATGTCTTGCGCAGTCCTTGCAGTACGTTCTCGATGGTTACGATGGGGCGCACTTTGAGCAATCCGCCCAGCACAAGCATGTTGAAAGCCTTCACGTTCTCCATCTCAGCAGCTGCGTCCATAGCGTTGATGCGATAGATGTTGAGGTCTTTCCGCGTGGGGGGCTTGCAGATGCCGTACTCGTCGTAGATGAGTGTACCGCCCGGACGAATGGTCGGTTCGAAGCGCTCGAGCGAAGGCTGGTTCAGAATGATGGCTGTGTCAAATGTGCTCAGGATGGGACTCGATATGGATTGGTCGCTGATGATGACGGTCACGTTGGCCGTACCGCCGCGCTGTTCCGGACCGTATGCAGGCATCCACGAAACTTCGCGACCCTCCATCAGGGCGCTGTAGGCCAGAATCTTTCCCATCGAGAGTACACCCTGTCCGCCGAATCCGGCTATGATAAGTTCTTCTTTCATTGTGTGAAAGGGCTTGTGTAGTTTATCTTTCAATATCTTTCTTCTTGATGTCACCAAGGGGATAGTTGGCAAACATCTCCTCTTCCATCCAGTTGTTGGCCTCGACTGGTGTCTTTTTCCAGCCGCTGCTGCAGGTGCTGACAACTTCTACGAGCGATGCACCGCGATGCTCCATGCAGTTCTGGAATGCCTGACGGATGGCTCGTTTTGTACGATTGATGGCAGCCACGGTGTGCACAGCCTGACGTGTTACGTAGCATGTGCCGTTGAGTGTGGCAGCAATCTCCGTTATCTTCAGCGGGAATCCGTGCAGGTCGGCCTGACGTCCATAAGGACATGTGGAGGTCTTCATGCCCATCAATGTTGTCGGGGCCATCTGTCCGCCCGTCATGCCGTAGATGGCATTATTGATGAAGATGACTGCAATGTCATCACCACGGTTCAGACTGTGAATGGTCTCTGCGGTGCCTATACAGGCAAAGTCGCCGTCGCCCTGATAGGTAAACACTAAGTGATCGGGATTGAGACGCTTGGCGGCACAGGCTACAGCCGGTGCACGTCCGTGGGCAGCTTCTATCCAGTCGATGTCGATATAGTTGCAGGCAAAAACGGCACAACCCACAGGACAAATGCCTGTCGTGCGGTCTGCCAATCCCATTTCCTCCACCACTTCGGCAATCAGTTTATGCACTACGCCGTGACTGCAGCCCGGGCAATAGTGCATGGGCACATCGTTCATCAACGTGGGTTTATGATATACCAGATTGGAGGGCTGTATGATTTCTTCTCTTGTCATTTCCTTATTCTTATTCAGTTTTCTTCATCCCATGAAGCGTACGAAGAACTCCACGATTTTCAGTACCATGCCCAACGCAATAACCGAAAGTGCAGCCAGGTGATGTTGCCCGTCGGCATAGTACCATACGATGCCGACAAAGGCCAGCAACAGGAATGCGATGTTGAGCATGCGACGCACTCCGTCGTTCGAACCACGTTTCTTGCGCTTACGACGTATCTGTTCCACTTGTTCTTCCAAGGTGAGTTCTTCCGTTTTGCTCATGAAGTTCAGAATTTAACGGTCAGTTTGTTCTTTATTACCTCCACAACTTCTTCGGGCGTGGGCACCATACCTCCCATGCGTCCGTAGTGTATTACGGGGCATCGTCCCATGACGCTCAGCCGCACATCGTCCACCATCTGCCCGGCGTTGATTTCCAGACAGAGTATGGCCTTCATGCGTTCCGAGAGAGCCTGAATCTGATGTGCGGGGAAAGGCCATAGTGTAATGGGGCGCAACATGCCGATGCGCAGGCCTTCCTGACGGCAAATCTCGATGGCTTTCTGAGCGATGCGTGCTGCACTGCCAAAGGATACTATCAGATATTCGGCATCTTCGGTAAGATATTCTTCATAGCGCACCTCGTTTTCGCGAATGGTGCGGAATTTCTCTTGCAGGTGTTGGTTGTGTCGTTCCATCCATGCAGGGTCCAGACTGAGCGAGGTGAGCACGTTGTTCTTGCGTCCTTTGCATCCATTGGCTGCCCATGGGCATTCGCGTCGTATCTCTTCTTCGGTGCGACGTGGTTTGTAGGGTGGCAGCACCACTTTCTCCATCATCTGCCCGATAACTCCGTCGGAGAGAATCATAGTCGGCATGCGATAACGGAATGCGAGCGTGAAAGCCAAATCCATAAAATCGGCCATCTCCTGCACACTGGCCGGTGCCAGCACGATGACGTTGTAGTCACCGTTGCCTCCGCCGCGTGTGCTCTGATAATAGTCGCTTTGACTGGGCTGGATGGTACCCAGTCCTGGACCTCCGCGCTGTACATTGACTATGACACCTGGTATCTCGGCACCAGACATATAGGTGATGCCTTCCTGCATCAGTGCTACGCCAGGACTGCTCGACGATGTCATCACTCGTTTTCCTACTGCACCGCCGCCGTAAACCATATTGATGCTGGCCAACTCGCTCTCGGCCTGCACCACCACCATGCCGGTGGTCTCCCAAGGCTTCTCAAGCGCCAGTGTTTCCAAAATCTCGCTTTGTGGCGTGATGGGATAACCGAAGAAACCATCACACCCGCAGCGGATGGCTGCGTGGGCGATGGCCTCGTTACCTTTCATTAAAACAATTTCTTTCTCTTGTGCCATGGCTAAATTGTAGTTGGCTTAGGCTTCTTTCGTACGATAAACACTGATGCATCCGTCTGGACATACGATGGCGCACGAAGTGCAACCATTGCATGATGTCCAGTCCTCCTGCACAGCATACGAATAACCTTTCATGTTGACGGACTTTTCCGCAAGGTGTATTATGTGCAGTGGACAGGCTACTACGCACAGGCCGCAGCCTTTGCATCGTTCTGTGTCCACCACTATGGCACCTCTTGTCTTGCCCATAATCTTTTTACCTCTTTTTTATGCCCGACGGCAGTGACCGGAGGCTGATGTCTGAAGTCTTCAGTTTCAGTCCTCGGATTGCCAACAGGGCTTTGTGTTAAACATTGATTATTTAATTATTTCTCTCAGACGCAGTCAGTCGTTTAGGGATTGTATATCGCACGGCAACGATAGTCCAGAATGTTGAGCAGCATTTCGCGTGCCTTGGCTGCTGGACTCTCAGGGTTCAGCGCGATAGCCTCGGCATAACATTCCAGTGCATTTTTCCAATCACCTTGGCGTCGGAAATCATTGCCTCGGCGATAATACTCTTCGTCGCTCATTCCTGCGGTTCTTATTCGATGACGGTTGTAGCACGTTTCCTCTGCGTGGGCTGTGCTGGCTCCTCAAAAGCGTTCATTGCACTCTCGAAGATGGCTTCCACGCGGTCGACAGTCTTTATGCGGAACTTACCGCTTCGGGGATACAGTTTTGTGTTCTTCTTGTTCACTGCCTCCTTGTCGGAGATCCATTCTTCGGCTTTGTAGTTCTCGCCACGCATACCGTCCATGTCCTCGTTGTAGTAATAGGTGATACGAGTCAGCATCATGTTCACCTGTCCTTCTGTCACCGTGGCAGAGAGTTGGTAGCGGAAGCGTGTGCGGTCAAGCAGCAATGGCAATTTGCGGAATGTCATGTACTCTTCGTTGCGCACTGAGATGATACCATCCTCCTTGCCGTCAGAAACGATACTTGTGCGTTCGCCTGGGATGCCTTTTGCCAGAATGGAATCCTGCATGAAGCGATACATCACATCGTATATCTCCTGCTTGCTCTTGCCGGGCACGGCAAAGGTCTTGCTGAACGTAACAATTCCGTTCACCTCAGGCACAGCGCCTTTGAGATACTTCGCATCGGTCTTTCCCTTGGCTGTCAGCAACAGAGGGAAAGCGATGAATACTGCGAAAAGAATTTTTTTCATGTCGCTATTAATTATTTTGTGTGTTTGTTATTCTTGTCTTATTCGTATCTGAGTGCTTCTATTGGATCCATGCGAGCTGCCTTGCGAGCCGGAACGTATCCAAAGAAGATGCCGATGAAGGCACAGACGCTGAAACTCAGGCCCACGCTCCAAAGGGGCACACTGCTGGGTAGCATGAAGAAGTTCTTCGCCAGCCAACTTCCGCCGTACCCCAGGGCAATGCCAAGAAAGGCGCCAGTCAGACTTATCATGATGCTCTCGATGAGGAATTGGCTCATGATGTCGATGCCGCGTGCGCCGACAGACATGCGCAGACCGATTTCTTTAGTACGTTCAGTAACGCTCACCAGCATGATATTCATGATGCCGATACCTGCCACCAGCAACGAGAATGCTGCTGCCACCACCAGGATGATAGTGATGGTGTCCATCGTGCTGCTCATGGTTTCCATCATTTCCTGCTGCGATCGGATGGTGAAGTCGTTCTCCATATCTTCTTTCAGCTTATGGTTGCGTCGCAGGATTCCTGTCACCTCTTCGATAGCTTCGTCGCTAAGTTCTTCCGTCAGTGCGCTCACCACAATGCTGTTGAAGTATGTTTGGGCTGCTATTCGCTTCATAACGGTGGTGTAGGGCGCAATAATCACGTTGTCCTGGTCCATACCCCACGAGTTATAGCCTTTGGCTTTCAGCACTCCTACAATACGGAAAGGGATGCTCTTGAAGCGGATTGTCTTGCCGACGGCATCGAAGTTCTTGTCGCCGAAGAGTTGTTCTACGACGGTCTTTCCAACGATGCACACCTTGGCGCTCTTCTTCACGTCTTCTTCGGTGAAGCATTCGCCGTTCTCTACGCTCCATAGCTTTATGTCGAGATATTCGGGACTTTCGCCGTAGAGTGATGAGGTGGTGTTGTTGGCTCCGTAGATTACTTGTCCGCTGCTTGTTACCTCGGGACTTGTGTGGCTCACCAGTGTTGCTTCGTCGACGATGCTTTCATAGTCGCTCTGCTTGAGAGTCTGCATTTCGCTCGGGTCACGGCGTACACCGCCTCGCATGTCGGCTCCGGGACGGATGGTCAGCAGGTTTGTGCCCATCTTGCTCAGGTCGGCGCGCACGCTCTGCTTCGAGCCTTGACCGATGGCCATCATGATGATGACAGCTGCGACGCCTATGATGATGCCGAGCATGCTCAGGAAAGAGCGGAACTTATTGCTCAGTATGGCCGTGAAGGCCACTTTCAGAAGGTTCTTTATGCTCATGTTGTTCTTGTCTTAATTCGCCGGTTCGCGTGGTTCACTCTCAGTCGTTGTCTTTGGGAAGTGCTGCCAGCGCTTTGCGGGCGTCTTGAATGTTTTCGTTCAGACGGTCTTCGCAGATGACGCCGTCGCGCAGCATGATGTTGCGGCTGCTGTATTGTGCAATCTCGGGATTGTGGGTCACGAAGATGATGGTGCGTCCTTGGCGGTGGAGGTCTTGGAAGAGGCAGAGAATCTCGAAACTGGTACGGGTGTCCAGGTTACCTGTAGCCTCGTCAGCCAGCACCACGGCGGGGTTGTTGACCAGGGCGCGTGCGATGGCCACACGTTGCATCTGTCCACCTGACATCTGGTTGCTCTTGTGCTCCAGACGGTCACCCAGCCCCACGGCTTTCAGTGCTTCTATGGCAGCCTGCTTGCGTTGCTTGGCCGAGTAGTTCTTGTTATACATCAGTGGCAACTCTACATTCTCCACGGCAGTGGTCTTTGCCAGCAGATTGTAGTTCTGGAAGATGAATCCAATCTTTCGGTTGCGCAGGATGGCCCGTTCGCTGCGGCGCATCTGGCGTACCGGTGTGCCGTCCAGGATGTATTCGCCGCTGGTGGGCGTGTCCAGGCATCCCAGTTGGTTCAGCAGCGTACTCTTTCCGGAGCCCGATGTGCCCATGATGGTCACGAACTCGCCTTCGTGAATCTTGAAGCTCACGCCGCGCAAGGCTTTCACCACCTCGCTGCCCACGATGAAATCGCGTTTCACGTTTTGCAGTTCTATGACTACTTTGTTTTTCTCGTAGTTCTCCATAAGTGAAGCGGATGGCCCAGAGGCTTACCTCCTGTTGTTATTGTTGTTTCGGTTGTTGTTGTTGTTGTTACCGTTGTTGCGGTTTCTCGGACGTGGCATGAAGGGGTTGCTGTTCTGCTGTTCTTCCACTTCGGGCATGCTGCTCACGGCCTCGGTGATGACCATCGTTCCCGGGTCTATTCCGCCCGTCACTTGTGTGAGCGTGCCGTTGGTGATGCCTATGGTGATGGGATATGCTTTCAGCTCAGAACCGTTCTTCACCCACACTTTCAGCTTGGAATCGGTGCCTACGATGGTCTCGCCCTTGTTGAGCATGGCTTCGCTGGGATTGAAGCGCAGTGCCTTGTTGGGTACTGCAAGCACGTCTTTCATCTCCAATGTATAGATGGTTACGTTGGCTGTCAGTCCGGGTTTCAGCTTCAGGTCTTCGTTGGGGGCACTGATGACCACTTCATACGTCACGACGTTGCTCTCGGTGGTGGCTTGCTGGCGCACCTGTGTCACCATTCCGTTGAAGACATCGTCGGGGTAGGCATCAACGGTGAATGTCACGCGCTGTCCGTCTTTCACTTCGCCTATGTCAGCCTCGTCCACGTTGGCTATCACGCGCATGTTGGTCAGGTCCTGTGCGATGGTGAACAGTGTGGGGGTGTTGAAGCTCGAAGCCACGGTCTGTCCTTCCTCCACTTCCTTACTCAGCACCACGCCGTCAATGGGGCTTGTGATGGTTGCATAGCCCAGGTTGGTCTGTGCCTTCTTCACGTTCTCCTTCTGTGTCGTCACGGTCTGTTCGGCACGGATATACGAGAGGCGTGCCTGCTCGTAGTCGTTGGCGCTGATGAGGCCTTTGTCGTAGAGTGTCTTGTAGCGTTCGTAGTTTGTCTTCTGATACTCCAGCTCGCTCTGTGCGCTCTTCAGGTTGGCTTGTGTGCTGCTCAGTTCGCTCAGCAGATTGGTGCGGTCCAGCTCTGCTATCACGTCGCCGGCCTTCACGATGCTGTTGTAGTCAACGTACAGTTTGCTCACGATGCCGCTCACCTGTGTACCCACGTCGACGCTGGTCACCGGTTCTATGGTTCCGGTGGCTGTCACGCTGGTGGTGATGTCCTGCTTCTGGACTTCCACTTCGGTGTATGTGAGGTTGATTTTCTTGCCGCAGCTGCTTGCTATTCCTGCAGCGAGCAGGATGGCAGCCAGTTTGGTGAGATTCTTCGCTTTCATGTTATTTTGCTTATGAATTTTCGTTTTTCTTTTCAAAGGTCTATCTCTTCGCCAGTGTAGAATTTCAGCAGCTGGATGTTCAACAGTGTGGTGTATTTGCTCTGCAGCAGTGCCTGTTGGGCCGAGAGCAGGTTGTCGCGTCCCTCCAGCACTTCCACCACGTTTTTCAGACCGTTGTTGAACTGCTCGTTCAGCAGGTTGTAGCTCTCCAACTGACTTTTCACGCGGGCCTGTGCTGCAACGAAGTTCTGTTGCTGCGAATTGGCGTTTATCCAGTATTGCTCGATGGTATTGCTGAGTGTATTTTTGCGGTCCTGCAGGTCGAGTTGCGAGGAGGCGCGTTGCAGCTTGGCTTGTTTCACGTTGCTGCGGGTGCGGCGGTTGTCGAAGATGGGCACGCTCACGGTCACTCCGGCACTGGCGTTCAGGTTGCGCTTCATCTGCGCCCCGGCGCTTTTCTGACTGGCGCTGTAGTGGCTGTCACCCACACCGGCACTCACGCCCACGGTGGGCAGGTAGCCGCGGCGTGCTATGTCCAGGCTCATTTCGGCTGCGTCCAGGCTCAGCTCGGCACTCCGAATCTCGGGGCGGGTGGCCAGTGCGCGTTCGTATGCTTCCTCGGCATTGGGGATGAGCGCCAGTGCTTTCTCGTCGGACGGAGCCTCGCCACGTACGTCGAAGGGGATGCTCAGGTCCAGTTCGAGTAGCGCTTTCAGCTGACGTTTGTAGTTGGCAATCTGGGCCTCGCTGTTCGTCACGTCGTAGGTGGCCGAGCTCAGTTGGGCTTCCAGCTGCGTCAGGTCGGCGCGAGCCATCTGGCCCTGGTTCAGCATCTCCACGCCGCGGTCATACTGGCTCTGAGCCGTCTCGCGCAGCATCTCGTTCACCTTCTTTGCCTCCTTGGTATACATTATCTGCACGTACAGCTGTGCAATCTCCTCCTGGATGCTCAGCTCACTCTGCTCCGTGGCCAGTTGGCTTATCTCGTTCTGTAGTTTCTGAGCCTCGATGTTTTTCAGGTTGATGCCACCGTTCCACACGGTCCAGCTGGCGTTCAGTCCGTACGACCCCTGGTAGGTCACTTTGTTGGAGGTATTTGTCACCTGTCCGTTCTGCACGATGGCCGTCGTTTCCTCAAAAGGACGGTAGTTCATCGACTGGTTTGTGCTGAAACTCAGGCTCGGGAACAGTGCACCCTTGTTCTGCGACAGCGTCACGTCGCCCTGCTCCTGGCTGATACGGTTTTTCTGAATCTGAATGTTGTTCTGCAAAGCGTGGTTTATGCAGTCTTGCAGGCTCCACGCCTCCTGTGCGCATGCCGGCCCCGTTGACAGAATCGCCAGCGCAAAGATGATGCTCAGTTTCTTCATGAAAATAGTCTTTTATCCAATATGGCTGCAAAGGTACGGCTTTTTTTAGATATATGATAGTGCGCGCGTCGTTTTTTATGTTTTTTTAGTATTGAGAGGCCACTTCTGCCTTCCCCAGACCTCTGTGTTCTGCAGGCGATGGCACCGCGACCGATGTATTGTACAGCATGACTTGAAATCTTTAATATGTAATGATATCGGAAGATGCTCTATCCTCAGCTGAAGCTGGGGGCATCGAAAAACTGTGTGAAGAAAAGTGAGAATGGATGAGCCTCGCTGCGCAGGAGTGAAGAGTTCGAAACGACGGATTTGCAACCTCTTGATTATCAACACTTGCAAATTTTGCATTTTCCTCGTCTCTGCCCGAAAATTCCCGTCAAAACGAGCTTCTTCCGAAAACGCACCGTGCTGCGACACCCGTCGCACCACGTTGCGACAAGCTGCACATCGTGCCGCGCCCCGAGAAAAAGAACCTTGCGACATTCTGCGCTCAGAAAAGTGTAAACATAACATCATGCGTTCTTTCCTCGTTTTTCTCATATCGATGAAATTGACTTCCTATGGAAAATTAGGACGAGAAATACAATATCAGGACAGACGGTTTCCTCAGTTTTTCCGTGTTTCGTTTTGTGGTGTGACGCAAAAACTCTATCTTTGTCCTGCGAGAGAAACGAAATGAATCAAACTAAAGACGACTGCTTATGTTCTCGGGTATTATAGAAGGTATGGCGCGCGTGACGGCCATCGAGAGAGATTTGGACAATGTGCACCTGACGTTGGCTTGCCCCTTTGCCGGCGAACTGAAGGTGGACCAGAGCGTGGCGCACAACGGCGTGTGTCTGACGGTGGTTTCGCTGGGCGAAGGCACCTATACGGTGACGGCCATGCGCGAGACGCTGGAGCGTTCCAACCTGGGGCTGCTGCGCGTGGGTGATGAGGTGAACGTGGAGCGCTCGATGCAGATGAACGGACGGCTGGACGGGCATATCGTGCAGGGACATGTGGACCAGACGGCAACCTGTATCGACGTGGAGGACCAGGAGGGGAGCCATCAGTACACGTTCCAATATGAGGCGAACCGCGAGATGGTGAGTCACGGATACTTCACGGTGGACAAGGGCAGCGTGACGGTGAACGGCGTGAGCCTCACCGTATGTCGGCCTACGGAGGATACGTTCCAGGTTTGCATCATTCCCTACACCTACGAACATACCAACTTCCATGCCATCGTTCCGGGAACGGTGGTGAACATCGAGTTTGACATCATCGGGAAATATCTGGCGCGCATGCAGAACTTGCTGTCATAATTCATCGCCATATAGCCGATTGCACGATTTGTCAAATTGTGTAATCGACAGAATCCATGGGGCTTGCCGCCCCATCATTTTTTGTTCTTCTTGCGCTTCTTCGGCAGCAACTCGCGCCAGCGGTTGAAGTCTTTCTGGAATTGTATTCCGATGCCTTGCGTGGTGAGCGACGACTGGATGAAGTATCGGTCGTTGGTCTGGTTGTATGCTTTCAGGGCTACGCTTCCCGAGCGTGTCAGAAGATAGCGTACGTCGAAATCTCCTATGAAGTTGCTGGTGGAATAGTAGCTCTCGCGGTATCCGAAGTTTCCGTTGATGAGAAGTCGGTTGTTGAGGAGACGTCCGCTCAGGATTCCTTCCACGTCGAGCTGGTCCCATCCTGTCTCTCCAGTACGCAGGTTGGCACCGAAGCTCCACTTGTCTGTACCCATGGCGTTGGAGAGGATTTGGTTGAACTGGCTGCTGAGGGAACTGCTGAGGAAGGAGTTCATGGCGTTTGTGCTCTGGTTGTTCCCGGTGGCGTATTGCGATTCGTAGCTGTAGAATCGTCCGATGCCCAGCAGATAGATAACCTGCATGTTTCGCTCCTCTTCGGTGGTTATCATCTGCCGCACCATCTCCTTCTCGTCTTCGTTGGCGCTCGGCAGGTCGAAGTCGAACGTCACCAGCGGTGCGAGGGCATGGCCTCCAATATTCATTATACAATCCACGCGCGTGTTGGAAAGGCCGAGACTGGTGGCCGAGAGGTCGTTCATCGAGACGTTGGGGACGGTGTATACGGCCTTCAGATTGAGGGCTGCCTGCTGTGCGTTACCTCCGAAGGATATGGTTCCACCCTCCTGGAACTGGAAGTCCTTGCGTATGACATCTTGTAGCGACAACTTATATATGCCGTCCTCGACACGATACGTGCCGTACATGCTGAACTTACCTTTGTTGTAGTAATTGGCCAGTATGTGCCCGTTGCCGTGCAGGTTGATGTAGTCGCCCGAACGTGCATCCATCAAGACGCGCAGTGTGGCATCGGAAGTGATGTTGAGGTTGAAGTTCAGCCGCATGTCGAGTGTGGTCTCTTCCTCAGTGTCGGTGGCGGTTGATAGCTCTTTCTGCCCTTCTTCCTTCGGATTTACGTAGGTGATGAAACCGGCTTCGGTGATCGTCTCTGGGCTGGTGGAATTGTAGACGATGGTACTTCCGGGCATGGGCGAACCGCTGATGTCGGCCGTCATCTCGCCGGGCCGCCCGCTCAGTTTCACGTTTCCGGTGGCGTAGATGGTGGCGTAGAAGCTCATGTCGCCAAAGTCACGGAAGTCGTATCCCAGCACGTTTCGCGCCTCGGCTTGCACGTCGTAGCGCAGGTTCTTCAGTGTGTTGTGCATCAAGTGGACGTCAAGGATGGCACAGTGTTCGTTCATGCCGGCACGTCCCAGATTGTCGTAGAGGCGTGCGCCGCGAATCCATATATTGTCAGGTCGCAGGATCACGCTGTCTCCAGCCATTCGGTAGTCCACTCCCAACGCATTTACGTGGGTGGATGCTTCGTCCACCACCAGGTCGCCATTCAGGTTGATGCCTTTGAAGGGACCGTATATGCGCAGCCGTCCTGTGGCTCGGCCTTCGAGATTTGCAAAGATGTTTCGGGTGTATTTGTTCAGAAAATACAGGTTGCATCGCTGTGTGCGGATGTCGAGGTCAAGACCGTAGTTGGGGTGCGAACGGTTGGGCGTGATGGTTCCTGTCACTGTCGTCTGGTGGTTGGCGGCCGGATCGTTCATCAGCGCATCCAGATAGATGCTTCCTTCCTGCCCGCCCCAGTTGCCGTGGACGTCCATATCGCCCATTGCACCACCGTTGAAGGTGAAGTTTTTCACCTGCAGGAACGCGTCGGCATGAGGTTTTTCTCTCAGTCCCGAAGCATAGATGCGCCCTGTGGCCTTGCCGTCGAAGTCCACCGCGTGGAAGTTGATGAGGTCGAAGATATAAGACAGACTTATCTGATGCAGGTCGGCCACCAGCGTGTCGTTCTCGTTTTCCGATACCCGTCCATTGACGCACAGATACTTCTCAGCCTTTGATACACGGAAACTGTCCAGCTCGACGATTCCGTCGTGATAGTTGAATTTCGAAGGATGGACAGTCCAAACCGTATCGTTGATGATGAGGTTCGACTGGTTCACGTCGCCTCTGATGGCCTGTTTGCCAGCAAGGTCTTTGTAGAAATGTCCCGTGACGTCAAACTCGCCAATCTGTGTCTGTTGCCCTGTATTGTCCCAGTGGAAGCGAGTGCGCAGTTCGTCGTCGCTCGAATAGGCATTCACTCCCAACAGCACCGGAAAGCCTTTCACTTCGCGTTCCATCTGCATACTCATCTGCATGTTCTGCGCCGTACTCTGCACGTGACAGTCGATGTGTTTCATAACTTCTCCGCCATACGATATCTCGGGCACTTGCGCATTGAACGTCAGCAGTCGCAGATTGCCGTCCACTTTTCCGTCTATGGTCGATGGTTGTGGAATGCGCAGCGGCTTTCCTGTCAGTCGTTCCATGAAAGTGGTGTCTTGGATGTGGGCACTGAATGTCAGGTCGTCTGTCAGTTTTCCGCTCTGTCCATACTTGCGGAAGACGCTTGGCAGGTAGGTTTCCATGATTTCCGCCACCGTGCCGGGCAGGTTGCGCCACCGGAACTGACCGTCCAGATTGGCAGTCACGAAGGGACTTTTCACCCACAGATGCTTTTCTCCTTCGTCTGGGTTGCTCTCGATGACAATGGAGTCGGCCAGATAGTCATCGACATCCTCCGAGTGAATGCAGAGATTTCCGATGTATATTCTTCCTGCCATGTCATCGGCCGAACTGCCTTCCAGTTCGGCATCCAGGTTGAGGGTGACGTGCTCACCTTCGAAACGGTCTGTCAGTCCCAGTTCGTGCGGATTCACTCCTACCAGTGCGGCGTAGCAGTTGAGCGTTCTCCTTCTTTCGCCCATACGTGTGTCGAACTGAATTTCGACATCGCCGTTCTCGTCCTGCATGCCGATGCTACCCCCCATTCTGCGACCTTCGGTGGAGGCCTCGAAGCGTATGTCGCGGTAGGTATATCCTTTGTACGAGATTGCGTCAACAGTGCCCTGTGCTCGCAGTTGCGGCCGTCCGTCGGCACCTTTCAGCCGTCCGTTTACTTTGGACGTGAGCGACAAAGCCCCCAGGTCGTTCAGCTTTCCTTGCGGCATCAGCAGTGCGGGCTGAATATCTGTCACCTGTATGTCTCCCTCCACGTCGTTCCCTTCCGCCATTTTGCCATCCACGTTTATCGTACCGGCTGCCGTCGTCAGGTCTATCCGTGCCGATGCCGTCCCGGCTTCCCATGCCAGACGACCCTCACCGCCGATGGGGCAGAGCGATTTCGCGCGCTCCATCGTTTCGGCTCCGTCTCCATTCAGGAGTGACGCGAACATCGCTAAGTCGTTCTCTCTCAGCGCGAGTGTAAGCCCTTCTGCTCTCAGCGTGGCTTCCTTTATGGGACTTCTTCCCTCCATCTCCACCGCTGCTTTCAGCATCGTTTCGCCGCTGGCATTCGTGAGCAGCATGCTGGGCAGCGACAGGTCGGTTCCCTTTCCCTTGAAGTGCGTTCTCAGGCCGATGCCGCCCACCGCATCTTTCATTTTGGGAACGAACGGTGCCAGTTCGTTCAGACGGAGCTGTCCTTCCAGCTCGCCCTCGTAGGTCGTCCCCCTCAGCCACACGCCGGGTTTCGTCCGCAGCGGGCTCATCTCGTGACGTGCCTCCACAAGCGGGATGCTCAGCATGGAGTGGGGGAGTGCCACTGTGAGATTGCGGATGACGGATTGTCCGTGCCCCACCTCCACCGTCGCCTCGGCACGCTCCAACTGTATGCCGCTGGCCTCGCGCAGTGAGCATTTCTTCAGTTGCACCGAAATCGAGTCGGGTGTGAATGTCCGAATCTGCGCATTCAGGCTGATATCGCTCAACGACAGATGATTGGGACTGAAGCGAGAGGCATCGGCCGAATCGCCCCAGCAATCATATCGGACGCTCGAACGTCGTACAATCAGACTGCCGATTTCAAGGTCGATGGGTGTGCGGGCAGTGTCTTTGCTCGCGAATGCGTCGATGAGGAACTGGAAGTTGTGCGGCTCGTCGGCCGAGGGCTTATAGAGCGTTGCGTGCGCTCCGAAAAGTTGGGCGTTACGGATGCGGATGCGTTGTTTCAGCAGTGGCAGCAACTCTACTTTGGCTGCCATGCGACTCACGCGCAGCATCAGGGTATCGCTCTGGTCGTATATCAGTATGTCGTCCAGAATCAGTCGGTTGGGAAGTCCCGGTTTGATTCGTCCCACCTGCAATTCCGTCTTCAAGCGTTCGCGGAGGGCGTTGGCCACGGCATCGCCACATCCCTGCTGTACGGCGGGGATGCTGAATAGGAGCAGGATGAGCAGGTAGCAAGCCGTGAGCCCTCCCACCGTCCAGCGGAATATGTTTTTTAGCCTTTTGATGCCTTTGATGCGCTCAAATCGGGGTCAAAGTTACGAATAAGCGAGCAGAATGCAAAATTTATTTTAGCTTTTCACCAATTGTCATTCTTCAACACCCGACTTTGTCGGGCAGAAGTGGCAAAGCCGAGCGCAGAGCATAATGAAGAATCTTTAAGAGGTGGGCTTCCTGTGTGAGATTCTTCGGCCTTTGGTCGCTCAGAATTATAATTCTGTATTGTGCGCTCGGTTATGCCACTTCTGCTTCTGCAATGAGGGTTCGCGGAATTACACATTATGAATTGGGAAACGTATGCAGCCGAGGTTCGTTTTACATGTAATGTCCTTTGCAAACATTCTTTGCCACAACGAGACCGAAGAGCGTATAGAGAATTCCTGAAATAGATATTTTGTAAGGAAAAAAGATTAGTTGTTGGGCGTCGTCTCTGCGAGGGACATCGAAAACTGGTGTGAGGAAATGTGAGAATCGGTGACCCTCGTTGCGCTGTGGTGAGGGCTGAAAAACAACGTGCCTGCAACCCCTTGATTATCAGTAATTGCAAATTTTTCGTTTGCACTCTCGCTCCCGAGAAATTTGCGAAGGAAAACGCTTTTGGCGAAAACGCACCGTGGTGCGACGCCCGTCGCAGCACGGTGCGTCATTCATCGCAACGGCCTGCGTCATCGATTTTGGAACTCTTCGTCAAAAGAGATTCTTTGAAATGTAAGGATTATTGACCGATGTCTGATGCTTCTATTCCGTGCGTCTTGCTTCAAAAGACGGTGATTCGGCTCTGCGAAACGCCCCACAGACCTGGCCTCTTTCTGGCCTTTTTCACGCTGTCTTGCACCGAAAATTGGCTCCGTCTCGGAAAAGAACAAATAAAATTTGTTTTTTCGCACAATTTGCACTATCTTTGTGGCGCTTTTTAGAAACTCAATTCTTACTATCATTTCAAGATATGGCAAAAGTAATCAAATTACGTAAGGGCCTCGACGTGAATCTGAAAGGACGGGCCACTGCGGAGATTACGTCTGTGGAGTGCCCCGGCGAATATGCGCTGGTGCCCGACGACTTCACAGGTGTGAAACCCAAGGTGGTTGTCAAGGAAGGTGACGCGGTGAAGGTCGGGGATGCGCTGTTTGTGGACAAGTTGCATCCCGAGGTGAAGTTTGTTTCCCCCGTCAGCGGCACGGTTTCGCTGGTTGAGCGGGGTGAGCGCCGCAAGCTGCTGAGCATCCGTGTGAAACCCGACGGCAAGCAGGAGGCGCGCGAGTTCGACGTGAAGGGCGACGCCAAGAGCGTGCTGATGGAGAGCGGTCTCTTCGCTTTCTTCCGCAGCCGTCCCTACGACGTGGTGGCTAATCCCGAGGACAAGCCGAAGGCTATCTTCGTGAGTGCATTCAACAGCATGCCGCTGAGCCAGGACTTCGAGGTAGCTCTGAAGGGACAGGAGGCAGATTTCGCAGCAGGTATCGAGGTGCTGAGCCGACTGGCCAAGGTCTATCTGGGCATCAGTCCCAAGCAGACGAACGCAGCACTGACGGCAGCCAAGAACTGCGAGGTGACCATCTTCGACGGACCGGCACCGGCTGGCAACGTGGGTGTGCAGATAAATCACATCAGCCCCATCAACAAGGGCGAGGTGGTTTGGACACTCGGAGCCGAGGAGGTTATCTTCGTGGGAAGACTCTTCCGGACAAAGAAAGTGGACCTGACCCGCACCGTGGCACTGGCAGGCAGCGAAGTGAAGAAACCCTCGTACGCAAAACTGCTCGTGGGCGAGAAACTCACCACCCTCCTGCAAGGTCAGATAGATACGACGAAGAACCTGCGCATCATCAACGGAAACGTGATGACCGGTATCAAGACTACGGCCGACGGCTTCCTGGCTGCGCACGCTACGGAGGTGAACGTGATACCCGAGGGCGATGACAACGCCGAACTGCTCGGGTGGATCATGCCGCGCCTGAAGGAGTTCTCCACCAGCCGCAGCTATTGCAGCTGGCTCTTCGGCAAGAAGAAAGAATATGTGCTGGATGCACGCGTGAAAGGCGGCGAGCGCCACATGATTATGAGCGGCGAGTATGACCGCGTATTCCCCATGGATATCTATGCCGGCTATCTGGTGAAAGCCATCATCGCCGGAGATATCGACCGCCAGGAGGCGCTGGGCATCTACGAGGTGGCTCCCGAGGACTTCGCCATCGCAGAATTTGTGGACAGCTCGAAACTCGAACTGCAGAGAATCGTTCGCGAAGGACTTGATATCCTGAGAAAAGAAAATGCATAAATACCTTATTTATTAAAGAATGAAAGCGTTAAGAAATTATCTGGACAAGATAAAGCCGAACTTCGAGGAGGGCGGCAAGCTTCACGCATTCCATAGCCTGTTCGACGGACTGGAGACCTTCGCCTTTGTGCCGAGAACCACAAGTCGGGCCGGAAGCGTGAACATTCATGATGCAATCGACAGCAAGCGAATCATGAGCTTCGTGGTCATTGCCTTAATGCCAGCTCTGCTGTTCGGCATGTATAACATCGGCTATCAGAACGCCCTCGCAGCAGGCAAACTGAGCGAGGCTACCTGGCTGGGCATGTGGTGGTTCGGCTTCCTGGCCGTTCTGCCTAAGATTGTGGTGAGCTACGTAGTGGGTCTCGGCATCGAATTTGTGGTGGCTCAGTGGAAACACGAAGAGATTCAGGAAGGATTCCTCGTGTCGGGTATTCTCATCCCCATGATAGTGCCCGTGACCACTCCGCTGTGGATACTTGCCATCGCCGTGGCCTTCAGTGTAATCCTTGCCAAGGAAATCTTCGGTGGCACAGGCATGAACATCCTCAACCCCGCACTGGTAACCCGTGCATTCCTCTTCTTCTCCTATCCCTCGGCCATGACTGGCGACAGCACTGTTTGGGTGGAAGGTCAGAAGATACTGGGCGCAGGTTTCGACGTGACAGGAGCCGATGCCTTGTCGGCAGCTACTCCGTTGGGACAAGCTGCAGAGGCAGGCTTCAGTGGCTTTGACTGCACAACCATCACGAACGCCATCACTGGTCTCATCCCCGGTTCCGTGGGCGAGACAAGCGTGATAGCCATCGCACTGGGTGCAGTGCTCCTGCTGTGGACAGGCGTGGCATCGTGGAAAACCATGCTGAGCGTCTTCGTGGGTGGAGCGCTGACAGGCTATCTGATGCAGGCTCTGGGCCTTTCCGAGATTCGTTGGTACGAACATCTGGTGCTGGGCGGCTTCTGCTTCGGTGCCGTGTTTATGGCTACCGACCCTGTGACGAGTGCCCGCACCGAAGGTGGTAAGTACATCTACGGTTTGCTGATTGGTCTGGTGGCAGTGATGGTGCGCGTGCTGAATCCCGGTTTCCCCGAGGGCATGATGCTCGCTATCCTGCTGATGAACGTCTTTGCACCGCTGATTGACTATTGCTTCGTGCAGCGAAATATTAACATGCGTGCCAAGCGTGCCGCTAAATAATGGAGGACCGAGCTATGAATATCTCAAAGATAAAGGAAACAAATACCTACATTATCATCTATGCAGCCGTGATGGTAATCATCGTGGCTTTCCTGCTGGCCTTCATCTCTTCGGTGTTGAAGCCGACACAGGATGCCAATGTATTGCGTGACACGAAGAAGCAGATACTCACTTCGTTGAACATCGTTGGCCTCAGCGGAGAAACCATCGACAAGAAGTATGACGAGACAATAACCGAGGAACTCTCGGAAAAGGCTGGAAAAGTTTATGTTGCAACCGTTGACGGTGCCACCAAATATGTGCTCCCCGTGAAGGGACGTGGCCTTTGGGGTGGCCTCTGGGGCTATATCTCCATCGATGAGGACAAGCAGCATGTCTTTGGAACCTACTTCGACCACGAGAGCGAGACAGCCGGTCTGGGTGCCCGCATCAAGGAACGCTGGTTCCAGGAGCAGTTCAACGGCAAGCCTCTCTTTGCGGACAACCCACAGCAGGTGGCGCTGACCGTTGTGAAGAAAGGTGCATCGAAGAGCGAAACCGAGATTGACGGTGTTACCGGTGCTACGCTCACCAGCAATGGTGTGGCTGGCATGGTAACGCAGGGTCTTCAGGCCTATATTGATTTCTTGAACAAGTAAAGAAAAGGAGGAAAGAATATGAGTAAATTGTTTTCAAGCGAGAATAAGGAAGTATTCCTGAATCCGTTAAACAAGAACAACCCCATTGCCGTGCAGGTGCTGGGCATCTGTTCCGCTTTGGCTGTGACGAGCCAGCTGGAGCCTGCCATCGTGATGGGACTGAGCGTGACGGTTATCACCGCATTCTCTAATGTGATTATATCGCTGCTTCGCAACACGATACCCAACCGCATCCGCATCATCGTACAGCTGGTGGTAGTGGCTGCGCTGGTAACCATCGTCAGCCAGGTGCTGAAGGCTTACTCCTACGACGTCAGTGTTCAACTCTCCGTTTATGTAGGACTTATCATTACCAACTGTATCCTGATGGGCCGTCTGGAGGCTTTCGCCATGCAGAACAGCCCGTGGCCGAGTTTCCTCGATGGTATCGGAAACGGTCTCGGCTATGCACTGATACTGGTTATCGTGGGTTTTGTACGCGAACTGCTCGGCTTCGGCACGCTGTTCGGCTATCAGGTCGTTCCGCAGTGGTGCTACGACCATGGCTATATGAACAACGGTATGATGACCATGCCTGCCATGTCGTTGATAATTGTTGGATGTGTAATCTGGGCTCATCGCTCAATAAACAAGGAGGAAAAGTAATATGGAACACATGATTAGTTTGTTTGTCCGCTCCATCTTTGTGGACAATATGATATTTGCCTTCTTCCTGGGCATGTGCTCATATCTGGCCGTCTCGAAAACGGTGAAGACGGCGCTGGGGCTGGGTGTCGCAGTAACATTCGTGTTGCTGGTCACCGTTCCCGTCGACTATGCTCTTCAGACCTATGTGCTGGGTCCCAATGCCATTGTCGAGGGTGTCGACCTGACATTCCTTGCCTTCATTCTTTTCATCGCAGTGATTGCCGCCATTGTGCAGTTGGTAGAGATGATAGTGGAGAGGTTCAGTCCCTCGCTCTATGCAGCGTTGGGCATCTTCCTGCCCCTGATTGCTGTGAACTGCGCCATCATGGGTGCCTCGCTCTTCATGCAGCAGCGTGTGCAGATGGATCCTGCCATCAGCACCCAGGCCATCGGCGGTTTTGGCGATGCCATTGCCTATGCATTGGGTAGCGGTATCGGTTGGCTGCTGGCCATCGTGGGTCTGGCTGCCATCCGCGAGAAGATGGCCTATGCCGACGTGCCCAAGCCTCTCCAGGGACTGGGCATCACCTTCATCACCGTAGGTCTGATGGCTATGGCATTTATGTGTTTCTCTGGTTTAAACATCTAAAGCGAAGGAGGAAAGAAGACAATGGATTTGAATTTGATTTTAACAAGCATCGGCGTATTCCTGACCACCATCCTCGCCTTGGTGATCATCCTGCTCGTGGCCAAGAAATACCTCTCGCCCAGCGGTAACGTCAATATCACCATCAACGGCAAACAGACCCTCTCCGTCGGTCAGGGTGCCAGCCTGCTCAGTACACTTTCACAGGAAGGCGTCTTCCTGCCCAGTGCCTGTGGAGGAAAGGGCTCCTGCGGGCAGTGCAAGGTACAGGTGCCTGAGGGTGGAGGCGAGATTCTCGATTCGGAGAAAGGCCACTTCACACGCAAGCAAATCAAGGAACATTGGCGTCTCGGATGTCAGTGTAAGGTGAAAGGCGACCTGCAGATTCACGTGGACGATTCTGTAATGGGAGTCAAGGAATGGGAGTGCGAGGTCATCGGAAACCGCAACGTGGCCACTTTCATCAAGGAATACAAGGTGAAGCTGCCCGCTGGCGAGCACATGGACTTCGAGCCCGGCTCCTATGCCCAGATAAAGGTGCCCGCTTTCACCATCGACTACGACAAGGATATGGACAAGAGCCTCATCGGCGACCTCTACTTGCCCGCATGGGAGAAGTTCGGCCTCTTTGGCCTCAAGTGCGTCAACCCCGCACCCACCATCCGTGCCTACTCGATGGCCAACTATCCCGACGAGGGCGACATCATCACGCTCACCGTCCGCATCGCAACACCGCCATTCAAGCCCAAGGACCAAGGTCCCGGCTTCATGGATGTCAACCCGGGTATCGCCTCCAGCTACATCTTCTCGCTCAAACCGGGCGACAAGGTGACGATGAGCGGCCCCTACGGAGACTTCCATCCCGTCTACAACTCGCAGCGTGAGATGATTTGGGTGGGCGGTGGCGCCGGCATGGCACCCCTGAGAGCTCAGATCATGCACATGCTGAAGACACGCCAGTGCCGCGACCGCGAGATGCACTACTTCTACGGCGCACGCGCTATCGACGAGGTATTCTTCATGGAAGACTTCCTCGCTTTGGAGAAGGAGTTCCCCAACTTCCACTTCCATCTGGCCCTCGACCGTCCCGATCCGAAGGCCGATGCACTCGGTGTGAAATACACGGCCGGCTTCATTGCTCCCGTGATGGGCGACACCTACCTGAAGCAGCACGAGGCACCCGAAGATGTCGAGTACTACCTCTGCGGACCTCCAATGATGGCCAAGACCGTCATCGACCTTCTGCACTCGCTCGGAGTGGAAGACGACATGATACGTTTCGACAACTTTGGCGCATAGCCACATATAAGAAAAAGGGAGGTCAGGCCTCCCTTTTTCTTATGTCCCACAGCGGTCAACTTCATCTTCGGACACTCCCGGAATGCAGATGCATCGCAACTCAACCCCATGGCGACACACACCGTTCATCCGCTGTTGTGCCGCCCTTTTTTGTCCCTTGCCGAAACGCACCGTGCTTTTCATTGTGTCGCACCACGTTGCGTTGGCCGTCGCACCACGTTGCGACAGGCGTCGCAGCACGGTGCGTTTTCAACCCGAATAGGTCTTTGGGATTTATGTTAGAGGGACAAATGTTGTGAGCAAGGCGTCGGCGGCAAGATGCCGCAAGAGTTGTTGTTATGGTATAAGAAGACTTCAAAAACAAGCGGAAAGGCACCATTGTCGGCCTAAAGACCGATTAGGGTTTATTTCACGAGGTCAAAGAAAAGTGTTTTTTCCTTTGCATTCTACTCCTTTTTCCGTAACTTTGTCATTCGTAATAATGTACGATGTACTGAGATGAAAGAACGTGTCATGCACTGCGGCGTGCGGCCGTTAGGTCTCTTCCTCGCCTTCTTGCTGGTGACTTTGACGAGTCGCCCTTCTGTGGCATGGAGCCGGGGAGAGGGTGCTGTCATGGTCTCTGTCGACAGTCATGCGGCTCCATTGTCCGGCCATGCCACGTTTTCGTTGCATATACGTTATGGCAACGATCGTGGTCTGCGTGCTGAGTCTCTCTTTCGCATAGCTCCATGTGCCCCGGCGTGTAGGGTGCTCACCTCACGAGTCTTGCGCCGCCTGTCGCGTGTAGAGCCGTTCGGTTCGTCTCTTGGCCATGCGCAGATTCATCGCCAGGGTCGTCACTCTCATTTTTTCATACTTCAGAAGGTCGGTTTTGGCCTTGCACATCTTTCCTCCCGCGCTTGCGATTATTATGTATATGCGTTGCGGAGGCTTTTAATTTAGCGTTTTCTGCTCCTTATCGTGCCTTTTTTATGTCAGGGCATGCGGTGTCGTCCGTGTGCTCCTGTGGAGTATGAACCTAAATTCAAGAATACAAATTGATGAATACCTATATATTGGTGTCCTTCTTTGTGGGCTATCTGTGTATAGCTCTCGAGGGTGTCACCCGGATTAACAAGACCGGCGTTGCTCTGCTGATGAGCGTTGTGTGCTGGTCGCTTTTCGTGGCCTCGGCAGGTTCGGGCGCTGCCGATGTCTTTTCGACTCATGTTACTGAGACCAGCGAAACCATACTTTTTCTCATGGGCGCCATGACCATCGTTGAAGTGCTGGACAGTAACGGATGTTTCAATTTTCTCATTAGCCATCTGCGTACGCCCAGCCTGCACCGTTTGCTTTGGCGCACCGTAGTGCTCACCTTTGTCCTCTCGGCCTTGCTGGACAACATGACGACCAGCATTCTCATGGTAATGATGTTGCGTCGCCTCATCCCGGATGTTTCCCAGCGTGCACTCTTTGCGGGCATTGTCATCATCGCAGCCAATGCCGGTGGCGCTTTTTCACCCATCGGCGATGTTACCACCATCATGCTATGGATAGGTGGACATGTGAGTACGCAGGGTATCCTGCGCGGCCTTCTGCTGCCATCGATGGTGTGTGTGCTGGTGCCGGCGCTGATGGTCATGCCTCGTCTCTCGGGAAGTGTTGCAGACCCTGTCGTGTCTCAGTCCGAGACACCCTCGGAGTTTTCGCGCCGAGGTCGCATCCTGCTTCTGCTCATTGGCGTGCTGGGGCTGGTTCTTGTGCCCGTCTTCCGCAGTCTTACCGGCCTTCCTCCCTTTGTGGGAGTCATGGGAGTGCTGGGATTGTTGTGGATATCCACCGAGGTCATGTTACGCCATCGTGTGCCCACGACGGAGGAGTGTAGCGTTCGTGTGGCCGAGACAATCAAGCGCATAGACATGCCCACCATCCTCTTTTTCCTGGGCATTCTGTTGTCCGTGGGCGCATTGCGTGAGACTGGTTCGTTGGCAGCATTTGGCAATTGGCTGGAAGTCCATGTCGGCAACGTCTATGCCATCGACGGTGCCATCGGTCTGTTGTCCTCCGTCGTAGACAATGTGCCGCTGGTGGCTGGTGCCATGTCCATGTATGAGATTCAGCCTGCCGGTTGTGCGCCCGACCTCGCCATGTATCAGCAGGACGGTGTTTTCTGGCAACTGCTTGCCTATTGTGCCGGCACGGGTGGCAGTCTCCTCATCATCGGCTCGGCTGCGGGTGTCGTGGTGATGGGGCTTGAGCGCATGACTTTCGGTTGGTACCTGCGTCGTTTCTCTCTGCTGGCACTGGCCGGTTACTTGGCGGGCCTGTTTTCTTATTGGTTAATGAATTTCATTCTGTAATACCTGATAATTATGAATCCCGAAATACAATATTCAATATGGGAGGTTCTGCTGCGGCAGAATCCCGAAATCGTGCGTTCGCGCGATTGGGCGAAATCCTGTTTCTATGGCGCAGAGCTCTTGGTTGGCCTGGTGCTGTGCGTAGTAGCTCGCATGCAACTCTTTGCGAACAATCTGGTCAGTGCGTTGGTGCTGCTCTTCGGCATCTGTGTCATTGGGGTGGCTGTCCTCTTCCTCATTCATGGCAGCAGCCGGTGGATATATCGCCCCACGAAGAGCCGAATCGTAGGTGGACAGACGCCTCTCAGCCTCGTGCAGTTGATGGATGTGGCATGGCTCTTTCCCTCCGCGGAAATCGAGGAATTGCGGTATCAGGCTCCTTCCGATGATTTTTTGTTCGAGTATGTATATAGTCAGGACGGCATCTTTCTGGCTGTGGGGGTGCGGCCGAAGGCAGATTCCGTAGCGTGTGAAGTGGAGATCGTGCAGTGTTTCCAGGGCTCCGAGGCAACCGAAGCGCTGTCTCGCATGCCTCGCGATATCCTCTCATGGAGTCGATAGGCTTCGCCGAACGGAACCGATGTCATTCCGAAGATATTGACGCTTGACGATGGCGGAAAAGGGGAGGTTATGCCTCCCTTTTTCTTATGTCTGCCTGCATTTCTCTTCACCGTTCATCCGCTGTTGTGCCGCCCTTTTTTGTCCCTTGCCGAAACGCACCGTGCTTTTCATCGTGTCGCACCACGTTGCGTTGGCCGTCGCACCACGTTGCGACAGGCGTCGCAGCACGGTGCGTTTTTAAGCAGAGCGAATCAAGCGCATTTCTCATCCTCCGAAACCATTTTCCGACAGCAGGATTTCCGTTTCACACCAAAAAGTAGTAACTTTGCTGCATGAACCCGATGGAATTGATACACCGGTACTATGCCGACGAACCAGCTCTGGAGCACATTCTGACGGTGCACAGCCGCCAGGTGGCGCAACGGGCGTTGCAGGTGGCTGTCTCTCACCCCGAACTGCAGCTCGACACCACCTTCCTCTACGAGGCTGCCATGCTCCACGACATCGGCATCCTCCGCTGCGACGCGCCCGGCATCGAATGTCACGGCACGGAACCATACATCCGTCACGGCGTAGAGGGAGCCGATATACTGCGTCGCGAGGGACTTCCGCGTCATGCCCGCGTGGCTGAACGTCATACCGGCACGGGTCTTACTCGCGAGATGATAGTCCGCCAGCAACTGCCACTGCCCCCGTGCGACCTCGTTCCCGAGACGACCGAGGAACGTGTGATATGCTATGCCGACAAGTTCTATTCGAAAAGCCGGCTGGAGGTGGAGAAGACGCCCGAGCAGGTGATGCGCAGCCTGGCCAAGTTCGGCGACGAATGTGCCGCGCTCTTCATGCAGTGGCACCAGATTTTCTCCATCTGAAAATCGGACAGCAATCGCCCTCGCCATCCACGTTCAGACCTATTCTTTCCCTGCGACATTTCCTAAAATTCATTAAAAACGGGGCGCGACGGCAAATCTCTCGCCCCGCGCCCCCGAAACTCTCAACTTTTCTTTGTATTTTTGCACCTTGGTATATAGTGTACATCTGAGATTGAAGACTAAGGCGTTAATTCTGGTGGCTGCATTGCTGGTGCCCTCGCTGCTCTTCTCGTTTGCGGGAGGAGCCCCTGCGGTGTCCCGTCCAGTAGCGTGGATGGCTGCGCCCGACACCGATTCGGTGGCCACCATACCTCAGCAACCTGACTCTATACCTCAGAAGCCTGACACTACGGTTCAGAAACTCGACACCATTCCGCTGAAGGGATACACCATCTTACCTGACACAACCGAGACGGACACGGTTCAGACCGACTCGGTGCGCAGCAAGAGTGCGCTCGATGAGCCCGTGTCGTATTCGGCCGAAGACAGCATCACCTTCGACTACGGACGTAACCGCGCCCAGCTTTTCGGCAGCAGCAAGGTGAACTACCAGAATCTGGAACTTACGGCCGAGGAAATCGCCATCGCCCTGGACAGTAGCGTGGTGCATGCCACCGGCGCGGCTGATTCGCTGGGAAACACGTTCGGGAAACCCGTCTTCAAGCAGGGAGAAGACCAATACGAGCCCGACCGCATCAGTTATAACTTCAAGACACGTAAGGCCTTCATTTCCAACGTATATACCGAACAGGGCGAAGGTTTCATGATATCGCAGGACGGCAAGCGCGACTCGATGGGCGTGATGTATGTCCAGAACGCCAAGTACACCACCTGCAACGCCCCACATCCGCATTTCTATCTCGCCTTGACACGCGCCAAGGTGCGTCAGGGCAAGGACGTCGTCTTCGGTCCGGCCTATCTGGTGGTCGAGGATGTCCCGCTGCCCCTCGCCATTCCCTACGGCTTCTTCCCCTTCAAGAGTTCCTATTCGAGCGGCTTCATCATGCCCACCTATGGCGACGAGACAAACCGCGGCTTCTATCTGCGCGACGGTGGCTACTATTTCGCGATAAACGACTATGTGGACATGGAGGTGCTCGGCGAAATATACACGAAAGGCTCGTGGGGCCTCTCTACACAGAGCACCTACAGGAAACGTTACCGCTACAACGGAAGTGTCTACATAAACTATCAGAACACGAAAGAGGGCGAGAAGAATATGCCTGACTATGCTGTGCGCAAGGACTTCAAGGTGACATGGTCTCATCGTCAGGATGCCAAGGCTAATCCCACGCAGAACTTCTCGGCCAGTGTCAATTTCGCTACCAGCAGTTTCGAACGTAACAACCTCACCAGCATGTATAACCCCGAGAGCTATACGCAGAGCACCCGCACCAGCAGTATCTCGTACAGCAAGACGTTCAACAGCATCGGTCTGACACTCTCCGGTGGTCTCAACCTCTCGCAAAACATGCGCGACAGCATGATCTCACTCACCATGCCAACGCTCAACATCTCGCTCAACCGCTTCTATCCTCTGAAACGCAAAAAGATGGTGGGCAAAGAACGATGGTACGAGAAGATATCGGCTTCGTACACAGGTACGCTAACCAACAGCATCAGCACGAAAGAAGACAAGCTGATGCACAGTTCGCTGGTGAAGGATTGGAAGAACGGAATGCGCCATCAAGTGCCCATCAGCGCCACGTTCTCAGTCCTCAACTACATCAACATAACCCCCTCGTTCAACTTCACCGACCGCATGTATACGAACAAAATCATGCAATCGTGGGACGACGAGGCACAAAAAGTGGAACGCGACACCATCTACGGCTTCTATAACGTCTACAATTACGACATGAGCGTCAGTGCCAGCACGAAGCTCTACGGTACGTACACGCCACTCCCGTGGTTCGGTGGCAAGAAGATACAGGCCATCCGCCACGTCTTCACGCCTTCCATCCGTTTCAGCTACGCACCTGACTTCAGCCAGTCGCGTTTCGGATTCTACGACTCTTATGTCCGCACCGATGCCAGCGGAAAAGTATCCACCGTCACCTATTCGCCCTTCAGCAGTGGCAGTTACGGCACCGCAGGCTCGGGAAAGACAGGAAGCATCAGCATGGACATATCGAACAATGTGGAGATGAAAGTGAGGACCGACAAGGATTCCACAGGAGTTCGCAAGATAAGTCTTATCGATGAACTTGGCAGCTCGCTCTCGTACAACATGGCAGCCAAGACACGTCCCTGGAGCGACCTCACCATGCGTCTCCGACTGCGCCTCACGAAGAGTAAGACTTTCTCCATGAATGCCGTCTTCGCCACCTATGCCTATCAGTTCGATGAGAACGGACGCGTCTATGTGGGCGACCGAACGGAGTGGTCATACGGACGTTTCGGTCGTTTCCAAGGCATGAGCCAGAGCTGGTCGCAGACGTTCAACAACGAGACTTTCAAGAAATGGTTCGGTTCGGAACGCAAGAAAAACAAAAATACTGCCCGCGATGATGACGAATACGACGAAGACGAGGAGTACGAAGACGACGTGGACCCCGAGATGCAGAACGTCGACCCCGACCGTGCACGAGGACGCAATGGAGGCTCATCCAAAGGCAAGGACGAACTGGACGGAGACGGCTATCTCCGCTTCAGCCTGCCGTGGAACTTCACCGTCAGCTACAGCGTATCGATGCGCGAGAACACCTCTGCACGTATTCGCGAAAAGCGGATGCGCTATCCTTACAAACTCACACACACACTCAACTTCTCGGGCAACCTCACCATCTCCAAGGGATGGCGAATCAACTACAGCTCGGGCTACGACTTCAACTATCACAAGCTCAGCATGACCACGGCTTCCATCAGTCGCGACCTTCACTGCTTCACCATGAGTTGCTCTGTCGTACTTCAGCCCTACACCAGTTACAACTTCACATTCCAGTGCACCGCCGGCACGCTTGCCGATGCCCTACGTTGGAAGAAACAGAGTTCTTACTCCACCAACATCGACTGGTATTGAGATGTCCCGACGCTTATCTGCTTTAGAATATCTTAGAACGATAATACGTAAACAACCCCAAAAATAAAGAAAATGAAAACGCTAAAAACCCTTTCCATTCTTTTCGTTGCTGCCTTTATGCTGGGCGCATGCGACAACGACAATGAACAGCACCTCCTCCAGATGGACCATCCCAAGACCTATGGACTTCTCTATGCCGACCAGACACGTGACAGCGTCGCTTTCTACACCTTCGACACCTGGAAGGTAGCGCCCGATGATACCCCATGGATAAAGGTTGATGGCGAGACGCAGATTGACAAGACCTATGGACTTCTCGTACTTTATTCCATCCCTCTCAGCCTCGAACCCAACACAACCGGGAAGACACGCCGAGGCTACGTACGCGTGAATACCTACGAATACGAGGCCTACGCCTCCTACGTCCAGCTCGGTTTCCTCCGCATCACACGTCCGATGGCCACTCCCACCAGCTACATCTCGGAGTATAGCACCATTCCCCTCGAGGCTAATTTCACGCTTCAGGACAGTGCCTCCTTCACCGTCGACTCCCTCTCCTTCGTCACTTACAACCCCTGGACGCTTCGTTTCAAGGGCGAGTCCAACCCCACGTGGATTACACCTGCTCAGACCGAGGGTGCGGAAGGTCGCAGTCAGGTGACGCTCAACCTCGTTCCCAATACGACCGATACGCCGCGCGAGGCTACGCTCCTGCTCACCAGTGGTGCTGTAACCAGCGAGATAACCGTGCGGCAACTGGCTCGAAAGGACGACTAAATCCGACGTATCTGAGTTCGTGAGTTTATAAGCTTTCCCATGATCGATCTCTTCGAAGACTTCCACCCCGAGACGCCTTTCACCGACCGCGTTCTCTGTGTGCTCGGCACTTTTCGGCAGAGCCCCCGCGCCCTGCAGCAACGGCTGCGCGACATGGGAGCCGACTATAAACCCTCTACACGTCTGAGCCGAAACGTCCACTATCTGCTCCTCGGGCAAGACCCACCGCAGGACCAGATGGATTATCTGCAGACGCTCGCTTTCAACGGCTATCATCCGCGTGTCATACGTCAGGACGAGCTCGACGATATCCTCGCCGGGCACTACACGCCCTACCTCGTTCCCCGCGAAATCCAGAAAGACCTGCGTCTCACCGCTGCCCACTATGAGCAGCTGCACGTGGACTACACCCAGGGGCTCAATCCTCTCTACACACGCGAACTTTACGTGGCACCCGATACGCAGACGCCCCAGCGGCGTCTCTATCAGATGCTGGGCGACCGTGGCATCTACGCCAATCCGCGCATCGACGACACCACCGACGTGCTCCTCATCAGCGAGACCACTCTCCAGAACCTGCGCCAAGGCAACCTCGACCCAGTGGCACAATACATCGAGCAGACTTACAACGCCAGCCGCGCACAGGCCTATCGATACGTGATGACCACCGAACCCGAGTTGCTTGCTTTTCTGGAGGGCTGAGAATACCTCTCTGCGGAGTACCACGCTTCTACGCCCGACGCACCACGGTGCGAAGGGCAACGCACCACGCTGCGACAGCCGTCGCAACGTGGTGCGTTTTTTGAATGCTTTAAATCCAAATGAACGATTCGGGTTAAAGCGAGCTGCGTATGGGGGTGAACAGCCGTCCGACAAAACGTGTTCCGGTTGAAAAACGCTCCTTCCACACCTCGGGCGTGAGGAGGAAGCAGTGTCTTTCGATGTCCTGACGGAAGATTTCCTGAAGCTGGGCTGTGGTTGTCTGGTCGAAGATGAAAGCGCTCACTTCGTAGTCGTTGCGCAGCGAGCGGCCGTCCATGTTCGTGGTGCCGACGAAACAGAAGTCGTTGTCTATCATCATCTCCTTCCCGTGATGGAACCCATTCTCATAGTAGTATATCTCGGCACCGCGTTTCATCAGTTTGTGCATTTCAATGGCCTGCACGTTCTGTGCCACGGGCGCATCGCCATTGTATGAAACCATGAACTGGAGCTTCACACCACGTTGCAGCGCACGATATAGCGCCTGACGTACGGTGCGTGTGAGGGTAGAGTAGGGGTTCACAATCTGGATGCACTCTTGTGCGTTGTCGATGGCAGCGGCTATGGCATCCCGCATGTTGCTGCTCTGTTGGTTCGGCATTCGCGACACCATGGCCATGGAAATGTCTCCGTTGGGCAGGAAGTTCGAGGCCGGAGCATCGGGCAGGAATTGCCCTGTGACGTCGTACCACATCACGTTGAAGATATGTTCGTAGCCTGCCACGATGGGACCCGAGAGTCGCATGTGCATGTCGCGCCACTCGCCGATGGAGGGTTTCCCATACAGGTAGTAGTCGGTGATGTTCATTCCGCCGGTGTAGGCGCAGTGCCCGTCGATAACAACTATCTTGTGGTGGTCGCGGTGGAAGAGGTGGTTCACCCACGGAAAGCGCATTTTGTCGAAGGGGAATATCTCTACCCCTTGGTTGCGCAGCGTGTCGAGCATCGCCCTACGCAGCGGCAGGTCGCTGTATTTGTTGCCCACATCGTCGAACAACACTTTCACGCTCACTCCCTCTTTCACCTTGCGCGCCAGCAGCAGGAAAAGCTCGCTGCAGATGCTGTCATCCTGAAATTTGAAGTAATCCATGTGGACGTACTTCTGCGCCTGACGTATCTCCTCGAAGAGTGCATCGAACTTCACCTTTGCCGTAGGCAGTAGTTCCACGCTGCAGTCTTCGTAGAAAGGCACGCCCAGCGCGCGCAATGCCACCCGGGTTTCTTGTCGGGAGCGTTGTGCGGTCAGTGGTACTGTGCCCGTCAGGAGGGCAAGGATTATGAGGAGGAGTTTGTGGCGCATCTCAAATCATGCAGCGGAAGTTGTCCACAACGCCCATCAGCTGTCCGTTTCCGTCGGTCACCAGTACGGCATGTATCTTTCGTTCGTTGAGGATGTCAAGTATCTCGTTGACCTTTGCAGTGGGGGCCACGCAGATGGGTTTGGGTGTCATGGCCTGCTCGACGGGCAGGTTGAAGAATCGCTCCTGCAACTTGTTCACTGCGCGGCGAATGTCACCGTCGGTGATGATGCCCAGAATTTGCTGTCCGTCGATGACGATGCCCAGTCCGAGCATGCCGTTGCTGATGCGTATGATGGCCTCTCCCAACTTCATGTGTGGGGCGAGAATGGGCAGGTCTTCGGTGCGCATCACGTCCTGTGCGGTGATGAGCAGTCGGTGTCCCAATGCGCCTCCGGGATGATAACGTGCGAAGTCGTCTGGCCCGAACTTGCGTGCTTCCATCAGAGCGCATGCCAGTGCGTCGCCGATGGCAAGTGTCGCGGTGGTGGAACTGGTGGGTGCCAGGTTGAGCGGACAAGCCTCCACTTCCACACGCACGGTGATGTGACACGTGGCATAGCGTGCCAGCAGTGACGATGCGTTGCCCGAAATGCCAATGAGTGGTATGTGTCGGTCGAGCAGGAAGGGCACGAAGCGCAGCAGTTCGTCGGTCTGGCCGCTGTTGCTGATGCCCACTACGATGTCGTTTTGTGTGATGACGCCCAGGTCGCCGTGGAAGACATCGAGCGGATTGATGTAGAACGACGGTGTTCCGGTGCTGCTCAGGGTGGCTGCTATCTTGGCTGCAATATGTCCGCTCTTGCCTACGCCGGTCAGGATTACCTTGCCCGTGCAGGCCAGGATGAGGTCTACGGCTTTGTCGAAGTTTTCGTCTAACTGGGGTATTAGGTCGAGGATGGCCTGTGCCTCGTCGCGCAGGCATTTCTCTGCAATCTGTCGGTTGGGTGTCATATAAGGGTCTTGATTACGTTTTCCAGATCGGAGAGGCGCAGCATGTTGGGGCCGTCGCTCAGTGCCACGTCGGGGCATGGATGCACCTCGAAGAAGTATCCCGTGGCACCGAAGGCTTTGCCGGCCAGGGCCATCGCTGGCACATATTCGCGGTTGCCGCCCGAGTGGTCGCCGCCGCCGCCGGGCTGTTGCACGGCATGGGTGCAGTCCATGATTACGCGTGGACATATCTGCTTCATCTGCGGAATGTTGCGGAAGTCCACCACCAGCGTGTTGTAGCCGAACGAGTTGCCGCGCTCGGTGAGCCATATCTCGCGTGCTCCGGCTTCGAGACATTTCTCGTAGGGATGACGCATCTCGGGCGCGCTCAAGAACTGAGCCTTCTTGATGTTCACGATGCGCCCCGTCCGCGAAGCAGCCATCAGCAGGTCGGTCTGCCTGCACAGGAAGGCCGGAATCTGCAGCACGTCGGCCACCTGCGCAACCACTTCGGCCTGATACGATTCGTGAATGTCGGTCAGGATGGGCAGCCCGTAGCGCTCCTTGATGTCGGCGAGCACTTGCAGTCCGCGTTCCATTCCCGGACCGCGATACGAGTGGATGCTCGTGCGGTTGGCCTTGTCGAACGACGACTTGAAGTATATCTCGATGTCGTATGCCTTGCGAAGGCGTGTCAATTCGCACGCCACTTGCTGCATTATCTCGTCGGCCTCTATCACACACGGACCGGCAATGAATATGGGCTTCATGAAATGCTTTCTTCTTTTTTGCGGCGCAAAGTTACTAATAAGCGCCGAGAAAAACAAACCTCGCACCCCATTTTCTAACCATAATATATTTATAGGACGAATGTGCTCATGGTCGGAATTCGTGGCAGAATAATTATTTTTTCCTCATCTTAGTGCCGTTCTCACCCAAAAGCACTAACTTTGCAGCGAAAACATGTGTAACCATTCAAGACAAGACAGACTATGAGTAAGGTCGTGATTAACTGCTACGAGGACTTCCTGCCCTTCGTAGGACAGTCGCTGGGAGTGAGCGATTATGTGGAAATTACGCAGGAACGCATCAACCAGTTTGCCGATGCCACCCTCGACCACCAGTGGATTCATGTCGATCCCGAGCGTGCCAGCCGCGAGAGCCCCTTCGGCACAACCATCGCCCATGGCTATCTGACACTCAGCATGTTGCCCTACATGTGGGACCAGATTGTGGAGGTGAACAACCTGGAACGAATGATGAACTACGGCATGGACCGAATGAAGTTCAGCCAGCCCGTGCTGAGCGGTCAGCATATACGCATGACCGCGAAGCTGGAGGATGTGGCCAACCTGCGCGGCGCCATCAGAGTGAGCATCCGTTTCACCATCGAGGTGCAGGAGACGGGCAAGAAAACGCTCGAGGGAACTGCTACCTTCATCTACTACTTCAAGGCGTAGGTGCTGGGATGAAATGTTTACATCTCAAGCGTTCTATTTTGAAGGAAAACTCTTCGGACTCCGATGCAACGTGCTTTTCGGGCTGACGCACCACGGTGCGTTGACCCGAAAAGCGTGCTCTTAATGTTGCGAGACGGCGATATTTCCGGGCAAACCTCGGCTTGCTCAAAAATATACGATTCTCAGGAGTCTTGATAATCAGGTACTTAATTTCTCATCAAACCGAAAAAGGCATAAAAAAGTACCCCAAAAGCATCATTTTCGATACTTTTGGGGTGCGTCTCAAAATTGTGAATCTCCTCGAATTCGGCCGAAATGTTTACGTTTAATCGTTCTTTTCGGTTTCTTCCCCAGCAATCATCCGCAGGAAGTCGTCCTCGTTCATTATTTCAATACCCAGCTTCTGCGCTTTCTCCAACTTGGCGGGGCCCATGTTGTCGCCTGCCAGCACGAACGACGTTGCACGGCTGATGCTTCCCACGTTTTTGCCTCCGTGCTGCTCGATGAGCGTCTTATATTCGTCGCGGCTGTGGTGGTGGAACACGCCGCTGATGACAATGCTGCGTCCGGCCAGCCGGTCGCTCTGGGCCTGCAGCTGTTCCTGCGACAGCGCCATCTGCAGCCCATGACTGCGCAGTCGTTCCACGAAACGGCGGTTACGTTCCTCGGCAAAATAGTCAATCACGCTCTGGGCGATGACTGTCCCTATTCCGTTGATTTCCAACATGCTCTCGAGCGATGCGCTGGCGATGGCCTCCATGCTGCCGTAACTTCGCGCCAGCGTTTTGGCCGCAATCTCGCCCACGAATCGTATGCCGATGGCATAGAGCACGCGCTCGAAGGGAACCTGCTTGCTCTCCTGGATACTCTGCAGGATTTTGCGCACACCCTTTTGGTCGCCTCCCGTGGGGCGCAAGAGCTGTTCCTCGGAGAGTTCGTAGAGGTCGGCGGCATCACGGATGAGGCCCTGACGGAAGTATTCGTCCACAGTCTCCGGCCCCAGCGAGTTGATGTTCATGGCCTTGCGGCTGATGAAATGCTCGATGCGTCCCAATATGAGTGGCGGGCATCCGTTCTCGTTGGGGCAGTAGTGTGCGGCCTCGCCCTCGTATCGCACCAGCGGTGTCTGACACACGGGGCAGCGCGTGATGAAAGCGGTGGGCGCCTCGTCCTCCGCAGCCTCAGACGTTTCGGCCCTGCCCACAATCTTCGGAATTATCTCGCCTCCTTTTTCCACCAGCACCTGATCGCCCACGCGCAGTCCGAGCGCCTGCACCACGTCGGCATTATGCAGCGTGGCACGTCTGACGGTGGTGCCTGCCAGCTGTACGGGGTCCATGTTGGCCACCGGCGTCACGGCGCCCGTCCGTCCCACTTGATATACAATCTGTCGGAGGGTGGTCTGCGCCTGCTCGGCCTGAAACTTGTATGCGATGGCCCATCGGGGAGACTTGGCTGTCATGCCCAGGCTGCGTTGCTGTGCCAGCGAATTCACTTTCAGTACGATACCGTCGGTGGCTATGGGGAGCGAACTGCGGTTCTTGTCCCAATAGTCGATGTATTCGTATATCTCCTGAAGTGTGGATGCCAGTTTCATGTGCTCGCTCACCTGAAACCCCCATCGGCGTGCGGCCTGCAGGTTCTCGTAGTGACTGTCGCCCGGAATGTTCTCACCCAGCAGATAGTATAGGTATGCGTCGAGTCCGCGCTGTGCCACGGTGGCGCTGTTCTTGCTTTTGAGCGTTCCGCTGGCGGCATTTCGCGGATTGGCAAAGAGTTGCTCGCCCTCGGCCTCGCGCTGTGCGTTGAGTCGGTCGAACGATGTCCACGGCATGAGCACCTCGCCTCGGATTTCAAACTCGGGCGGGTAGTCCATACTTTGGGGCAGGCTGAGCGGAATGGTTCGTATGGTGCGCACGTTCTGGGTGACATCGTCGCCTTGCACGCCGTCGCCGCGTGTCAGTGCTCTCACCAGTTGTCCCTCCTCGTAGTGCAGACTGATGCTGAGCCCGTCGAACTTCAACTCGCAGCAAACCTGAAACGGCTCGCCATGCAGTCCGTCTGCAACGCGCTGATAAAACTCGCTCACCTCCTGACGGTTGTATGTGTTGGCCAGCGAGAGCATGGGTCGGCTGTGGGGAATGGTCTGGAAGTCGTTGGCAAGGTCGCTCCCCACACGCTGCGTGGGGCTGTTGGGGTCGGAAAGTTCGGGATGAAGTTCCTCCAGATGCTGCAACTCGTGCATCAGCAGGTCGAACTCGTGGTCGCCAATCGTGGGGCTGTTCAGCACGTAGTAATTATAATTGTGGCGGTGGAGCAACTCTCTCAGTTCGCGTATTCTTTCTTCTTCTGTCATATTTCTGCCAAAGACTTCGAATTACTTACATACTGCAAAAATACGGATAAATATCCAAACATCTTGCATGTTCCATGGAAAATATGTAATTTTGCAGCGTTTTCAGACATGACAAAATCACAGTATGGCTTCAAATAGATTTCGCGGCCTCGGCATAGCGCTCGTAACACCTTTCAAGAGCGATGGCAGCATCGATTTCGATGCACTGAACCACTTGGTGGAATATCAAATAAAGGGAGGAGCCGACTTCCTATGCATCATGGGCACCACAGCCGAGACGCCCACCCTCTCGAAACAAGAAAAACAAGCACTGAAAGAGCACCTCGTGCAGCGAGTCGGAGGCCGTGTGCCCCTGCTCATGGGCTGCGGAGGAAACAGCACATCGGCAGTGGTGGAAGAACTGCAGACAACAGACTGGAGTGGCATAGACGGCGTGCTGAGCGTGTGCCCCTACTACAACAAACCGTCGCAGGAGGGTCTCTATCAGCATTATCGCGCCATAGCTCAGGCATCGCCACTGCCTGTGGTGCTCTACAATGTACCCGGCCGCACCGGTGTGAACATGACTGCCGAAACCACACTGCGCCTGGCACGTGACTTCCAGAACATCGTAGCCATCAAGGAAGCCAGCGGAAACATCTCGCAGATGGATGACATTATCAAGAACAAGCCGCAGGACTTCGACGTGATAAGTGGTGACGACGGCATCACCTTCCCTCTCATCACACTGGGAGCTGTGGGTGTAATCAGCGTGATAGGCAATGCACTGCCTGCCGAAATGAGCCGTATGGTACGTCTGGCACTGAAAGGCGAATACGAACCGGCACTCAGCATTCATCACAAATTCACAGAACTCTTCAAACTGCTCTTCGTGGACGGTAATCCTGCCGGCGTGAAGGCAATGCTTTCGGAAATGGGGATGATAGAAAACCAGCTGCGCCTGCCGCTTGTCCCCACCCGTCTGACCACCATGCAGCAGATAAGCGAAATCGTGCGCGAACTGGGATATTAACCCATACGCAGACAAACAGCAAGCCCCGTCTCGGTGAGGGAATCTCCCTGCGAGACGGGGCTTCTTGTTATGTCACAACTTATGTCGGAAGGCTCAACGGCTTCGTTCGATGATGTCGTGCATCAGCTGTACGTCGTGGGTCGAGATGCCGAGCAAATGCAGATTCGGGCGAAACTCGTCGTAAGCAGCCAAGTCGCTCTGTTGGAAATAGGTAAGTGCCTCGTTCCATCGTCCCTGTGCAAAATAGATGGCACCGAACTTCAGACGTTCTTCTTTGAGCAACGGCTGTTCCATGTCGAGCCGCTTCTGAATGTACTTCTCGGCATTTTCGAAGCGTTTCACGTGAGCCGACGAAAGTGCAATCTGCGTAATCACCGACGGGTCGATGTGCTCGCTCAACTCCACTTTGTAGAGATAGTTCAGCGCCTCGGCATGTCGTTCCTGCATTATCAGACATGCAGCCATTCGTCGTGTTATACTTTCATCCTCGGGTTGGATTCGGTCTAAGCGCTGGAGAATTTCCCACAGACGGTCGTAGCGTTTCATGTTGGCGTAGCAAATCTCCAGTTGACAGAGTGTCCATGGGTCATCCTCTTGCAGCAAGTCGGCCTGTGAAAAGTATTGCGCAGCCTTGGGCAGATCGCCTTCGCTTTGCTTGCATTGTGCTATGGCACGCAACAGTTCGGCTGATGCACCTTCTGTCTCTGCCACTTCCTGCAGAAGGTGGAATGCTGGCTTGCTCTGTTGAAAATGGATGAGGAGGTGCGCTGTCTGTGTCAGTTGTTGTGGGTTGAAGATGGGGCGCAGCAGTGGATTGTCGGACAGCAGCAAGTTCAGTTCGAATGCATTGCTGACTTCGTTGCTCAGCGGCGAGTGATTGAAGAATCGGTAGAGGTTCTGCACGAAGCCACGTATCAGCCTGCGTTCGTTTTGCACAGGGGTAAACTTCGTCTCCTCGGGTTTCTTTGGTTTGTCATCGTCGTCATCATCGTCCTCCTCGTCGCGTTGCTGCATGAATCGCAGCATCTGTTGGTCGAGCGAGGCCAGGTCCACATGTTGTTGTATGGCTTCGCAGATGGCATAGCGGTTGACGCTGCATTCGGTACTGCGGCTGAACAGGTTGCGCAGTCCCTCGGCATACTCGCCATTCTGACGGATGAAGACTTCCTGTACCGTGGGACGACTCTCGTCGAAGGGAGCCCACCAGTGCGATATGCTGCGCAGGAAACGCGAGCTGTGAAGCAACGATACCTTGTTGAGGTCGAGGTCGATGCCGAGCATAAGGAATTTCCCATACTTTTGCATTGCTTCTTTCAGCGAGTTCTGGAACGCCTCGTTGCCTATCTCGCGGAAGTTCAGGCTCGCCAGTTCGTGGTTGATGGCCTTGTTCACTCGGGGACTTTCCTGCATCAATATGAGTTCGCGCTGCACTGCTTGAGCTATTCGAGCGAGTTCCTTGTCTTTTGTGTCGAGTTCCGCTTCGGGGTACAGGGCGAGTCTTTTCTCATATTTGAGTGTCAGCAACAGATAGGCCGTAACGGCTCTCGTGCGGACGGCAGGCTCTTCGCTTTCGCCAAGCAGTCGCAGTAGGGTGAGTTTCTCTTCGTCGAAATACTCCCAGAGCGATAGAATTATTCCGCCTTCGAGGTGTTGGCGTGTCAGTTCGTCCAGTCGGCTCAGGAACTCGAACCACTCGGCGGTCTGGTGCGAATCCCACATAGGCATGGTCCAGAGCAGGTCGAACAGCAGGTCTTGCGTCTCATATCGTTCCGTCATGCCCTGTTGGTTGTTCCATTGTCGTCGCAGCGCGTCGGCCAGTTCGCTCCCGAAATTGTTCCTCAGCCGCACGAATGCCTTGCTGTAGAGGTCTTCGGCTTTCTGTATTCTTATTTGTCTGACGGTGGCATCCAGTGTGCGCAGCAGATGGCGCACCAGGCTGTCCTGCACCTCCGAGTGCTTGTCATCCTGCCCACCTTGGGCCAGGAAGTCCATCATGCGTTCATAGTCCTGTGTGGCCGCTTCCGTCTCGCGTGCCAGCTGTTGGTCCTCACATTCCTGCATCAGCACACTCAGCCCTCGCAGTCCTTCGGCAATGCGAAAGTCGAGCAGCGCCTCTGTGGCCTGCTGATGGATGGCATATAGCGTGGAGATGTCAATCATGGTTCGAAGGAATGTAAGGTCTTATTGCATAAATAGGCTGTCGGTCTTCACGTCTTTAGGCATTCTCTGGCGACCCTTCAGCCATTCGATGGCCTTGTCGATGTCGGTGCGCTGTGGAGAGCCTTCCGTGTTCAGCGTGGGTAGTTGTATCGAGTCTGCCACTTCCTGCGGCAGTCCGTATTCGTCGCATAGGATGTCATTCACGAGGTCGGCCTGCACTCCCTCGTTGATTCTCTCCACAGCCATGCGGTAGGCTTCGGTGAAGAGCGCAATCTGCTTGCTCCGTGCGGAGTCGTTCAGAGCCTCGCTTAGAGCAATCCACGCACTCAGTTGCGGGTCTTTGTCGGTCGATGTCTGCAGCAGTACGTTGCCCGTGGCAGCCATCCACATGGTGTAGGGCTCGGGCAGCATGGCGGCGTCCATCAGACCGGTGCGCAGCATGTCGGCACGCACCTTCACATTGTGCACCTGGGGCCGATAGTAGTCGGGTTGTCCGGTGCCGAGGGTGTCAATAAATTGGTCGCACCAATAGTCGGTGATGCAAAGTCGGCTGATGGCAATCATGCGTTCCTTCAGCTGATGTATTTTGCTGACGCGCTTTCCCTTGACAGCCACCAGCGTGATGGGCTCTGTCGTGGTGAAGAGGGCGCGTACGGGTGTTTCTCTGTCGTAGAGCCTCAGGGCGCGTATGAGGTCGCTGGCACCCACCTCGGCATGTCGGCCTATGAGTGCTGTGTCGATGTCTATCTGGGCTTCGTAGCGCAGCAGTCGAACGTCCAGTCCGAGTGTGTCCCACAGTCCGCTGCGGTCGGCGAAATATACGGGCAGGTTACCCAGTGTGGGCATGACGGCAACGTGGAGTGCTGCCGAGTCGGCCCGTGCCTGCTCGTCGAGAGAAAGCATGGCCTCCTGCTTCGTACAGGAGGCCAGCCATATCATTGTCAGTATATAGACGAATCGTCTCATTAGCCTTTGATGGCAGCGATGCCGGGCAGCACCTTACCTTCGATGGCCTCGAGCAGAGCACCACCACCAGTGGAGATGTACGACACCTTGTCGGCCAGACCGAACTTGTTCACGCAGGCCACCGAGTCGCCACCGCCGATGAGCGAGAAGGCACCTTCAGCTGTTGCTTCGGCAACTGCTTCACCCACTGCACGCGAACCGGGAGTGAACTCTTCACACTCGAAGCAGCCGGCAGGACCGTTCCACAGGATGGTCTTTGCACCCTTGATGGCCTCGGCAAACTTCTTGCGGCTCTCGGGTCCGGCATCCAGACCGTCCCAACCTGCCTCGATGGCGTTCGAGGGGAACACCTTGATTTCGGCACCCGGCTTCACGGAGAATGTGCTGAAGTCGTAACCGGTGCAGCATACCGAGTCGCTGCCCAGTACCAGCTCCACACCGTTCTTCTTGGCCATTTCCTCTACGCCCAGTGCAACGTCCAGCTTGTCCAGCTCAACGATGCTGTCGCCAATCTCGCCGCCGTGAGCCTTTGCGAAGGTATAGGTCATACCGCCGCACAGGATCAGCTTGTCCACTTTGCCCAGCAGGTTCTCGATGATGCCGATCTTGCTCGACACCTTCGAACCACCCATGATGGCCACGAAGGGGCGCTTGATGTTCGAGAGCACGTTGTCCACAGCCTGAACTTCCTTCTCCATCAGCAGACCCAGCATCTTGTTGTCGGCGTCGAAGTAGTCGGCGATGACAGCCGTTGATGCGTGTTTGCGGTGAGCCGTACCGAAGGCATCCATCACGTAGCAGTCGGCATAGCTTGCCAGGGTCTTGGCAAATTCCTTCTGGCTCTGCTTCATAGCCTTCTTGGCATCCTCGTAGGCAGGATCTTCCTTGTCGATGCCCACGGGCTTGCCTTCCTCCTCGGGATAGTAGCGCAGGTTCTCCAGCAGCAGAGCCTCGCCCGACTTCAGGGCTGCAGCGGCGTCGGCTGCCTTGGCGCAGTCGGGTGCAAAGGCTACGGGAACGCCCAGAGCCTCGGCAACAGCGTCCTTAATCTGACCCAGAGAGAGCTTCGGGTTCACCTTGCCCTTGGGCTTGCCCATGTGGCTCATGATGATGACGGCACCGCCGTCTGCCAAAATCTTCTTCAGGGTGGGCAGTGCACCGCGGATGCGGGTGTCGTCCGTAATCTTACCATTCTCGTCCAGGGGCACATTGAAGTCCACGCGGACAATAGCCTTCTTACCGGCAAAGTTGTACTCGTTGATTGTCATAGCTTTTGTTTTTTATGAATTTGGGGTTATCCTTTTCGGGTGGCAAAGTTACAAATAAGTGAGCAAAGCACAAAAGGAAAAACAAAATTTTTCTTTTCGTGGTTTCGAACGAGCGTAACTTCGACGTCCCACAGAGTTACGCCCGGCTTTAGTCTACGTTAGTGGGTGTTAAAGAATGATAGTCCTTCCAGCCGCTCAATAATCTTTACATACTCCGCTTCCTGCTTCGTCCGGAAATTCAGAAAACGGTGTTGGAGCCTGTTGCGAGGCGTGACGCAGCACGTTGCGACGGGTGTCGCACCACGGTGCGTTTTCGTCAGATGCGTTTTCCTGCGCAAATTTTTCGAGGACGAGCAGCTCGATGCAAAATTTGCGATTGCTGAGAATCAAGCGGTTGCGGATGCGTCGTTTTTCGGCCTTCACCACAACGCAACGAGGGGCACCGATTCTCACTGCTTCTCACAGCGGTTTTCGATGCCCCTCGCAGATGGGTTCAATTCGATATGGTCCGATTCTTTTACATAAACGCGATTCCTGTCACACGCCCACACGTCGGCATACGTCGAGCAGGAAACAGTTCTCGCATCGCGGTCGGCGTGCCTGACACACGTAGCGGCCGTGCAGGATGAGCCAATGGTGGGCGGTGGGTATGATGTCGTCGGGGATGTGTCGCACCAGTTCTCGCTCCACGCTGAGCGGTGTGGTGCATTTCTGCGAAACCAGTCCGATGCGGTGGCTCACGCGGAACACGTGGGTGTCGACAGCCATGCGCGCCTTCTGGAAGATGACGGCCTGTATGACGTTGGCCGTCTTACGTCCCACGCCCGGAAGCCGTTCCAGCTCTTCGCCTGTCGAGGGCACTTCGCCGCCGTATTCGCGCATCAGCATCTGCGCCATGCCCACCAAGTGACGCGCTTTGTTGTTGGGGTAGCTCACGCTGCGGATGTATTCGAACAGCACTTCGGGCGTGGCCAGCGCCATGGCTTCGGGAGTGGGGTAGTCCTCGAAGAGACGTGGCGTGACCTGATTGATGCGGCGGTCGGTGCACTGCGCGCTCAGGATGGTTGCCACCAGCAACTGGAACGGGTTCTCGTAGTGCAACTCCGTCTCTGCCACGGGCATGGCTTCCTGGAAGCGTGCTATCACTTGTGCGTAAAGCTCTTTTTTTGTCATCGGTGTGTGTCTTATGCGGCTTCGTGTGGGCGTCGTCTCTACGGTCATTTCACTTTCAGCACCACGATGCTTCCGACGGGCATTTTCACCGTCAGTGTGCCGTTCTTCAGTCGGGCATCCTTGAACTCGACAGGTTTCACCACGTCTGTATGCTCAAAGTCGTTGAAGTCGTTCATCCGCTTGCTCGTCAGCACTTTACCTGTCACCTCGTGTGCCGTTGCTCCCTCTATGCCCACCTGTACGGTCTGTTCCTTCGTCAGGCTTGTGTTGGCCATCGCCACGACGAGTGAGCCATCCTTGGCGCGTGCTGCCGTGGCGGAGATGAGGGGTATGCTGTGGCCGTTGCTGGCCTTGACAGAATCGCATCGCAGGTCGAGCGGCAGGTGTGTGGCCTCCTGAAAATCTTTATACATTTCGAAGACGTGGTAGGTGGGTGTCAGCACCATGTGCCCGGTGCCTTTCTGGTCGGTGAGAATCATGGCCTGCAGCACATTCACCATCTGTGCGATGTTGGCCATGCGCACGCGGTCGGTGAATTTATGATAGATGTTCAGCATCAGTGCGGCCACCATGGCGTCGCGCATGCTGTTTTGCTGGTACAGGTGTCCGGCGATGGTTCCCGGCTCTTCGTCCCACCATGTTCCCCACTCGTCCACCATCAGTCCGATGCGTTTCTGTGGGTCGGTCTCGTCCATAATACGGCAGTGGCGGCGTATCACGTTTTCCACGTCGAGACATTTGTCGAGTGTCAGCAGGTATTCGTCGTCGGAGAAGGCGGTGGCCTTGCCCTTGCGTCCCCAGTCGCGCACGGTGTAGTAGTGGACCGACAGTGCGTTCATGCGCTGACCTATGTTCTGCATGAGCACCCGTGTCCAGTTGTAGTCGTAGTCGGAGGCTCCCGAGGCGATGCGATAGAGGCGGTTGCCGGGCTGGTCGCGCAGGTAGGTGTTGTATCTGCGGAACTCGTTCGAGTAGTATTCGGGCGTCATGTTTCCTCCGCATCCCCATGCCTCGTTGCCGATTCCGAAGTATTTCACGCGCCACGGCTTCTCGCGCCCGTTCTGTCGTCTCAGGCGAGCCATGGGCGTGTCACCCTCGCTGGTCATGTATTCCACCCATTGTGCCATCTCCTGTACGGTGCCGCTTCCGACGTTTCCGCTGATGTAGGGCTCGCATCCCAACATCTCGCACAGGTTCAGGAACTCGTGTGTGCCGAACGAATTGTCCTCGATGGTGCCTCCCCAGTTGTTGTTGCGCAGCGTCGGGCGCTCGTTCTTCGGACCTATTCCGTCACGCCAGTGATAGTCGTCGGCAAAGCATCCGCCGGGCCATCGCAACACCGGCACCTGCAGTTTCTTTAGTGCTTCCACGACGTCGGTGCGATATCCGTTGACGTTGGGAATGGGGGAGTTCTCGCCCACCCACAGGCCGCCGTAGATGCAGCTGCCGAGGTGTTCGGCAAACTGACCGTAGATTTCCTTGTTGATTTTGTACTTGCCCTGGTCGGCATGAATGGTCACCTGGGCTTCTTGGGCACAGACAGTCGTTGCCAGCAAAAGGCCGGCAAGCAGGGTGCTAAGTGTCTGGAGTTTCATGGGACTAACGATATAAATGTATGCAAAAATACGAAGAAGTGCGCAGAATAGCAAAACTTGCCCCGATTTTCTCGGAGTTGAAGGCCGCGTACTCAATAAAACCTCGAAAATCGTTTTGAAAATTGCGGAAAACGCCCTACCTTTGCCCATGTATAACCCCGAAACAATTCACAACATGAAACGTATTTTTTCTTTCGGACTGAGTTTCCTGCTCGTACTCTCAGCCTTTGCCGCCGACCCTGCCCATGTGCGGGTGCTCTCCATCGGCAACTCTTTCAGCCGCGATGCCTTCTCTTATGTGCCTTTCCTGATAGAAGAACTGGCGCCCGGCACGAAGGTGGACTTCTGTATCCTTTACATCGGCGGCTGTTCGCTGGAGCGTCATTACCAGAACATGAAGAGCGGTGAAGCGGCCTACGAGTACGATATCTTCAGCAGCGAGGTGGGCCGATGGACCATGGAGCGCGACGTCTCACTGGAGAAAGGTGTCATGCAGCAGGACTGGGACATCATCATCCTGCAGCAGCAGAGCGCCCGTTCGCGCTACTACGACACGTATCAGCCCTACCTGAACGAACTGCTCTCCTACCTCGGTCGTGTGCGTCCCAACGCCACCCCGGCATGGTTGCTCACACAGGCCTACGGCACTGGTTTCCGCGACTTGGGCGACATGCCCACCGACGAGATGTGGGCACGAATTGACGAGTCGAGCCAGCGTGTCATGGACGAGACGGCGGTGAAGATTCTGATTCCTGCCGGCACCGCCATACAGAATGCGCGCTACACCGTGCTCGACCGTCTGGGTCAGGCCGGACATCTGGTGAACGACGGCTTCCATCTGCAGGAAGGCATACCGCCTCTCATCGAAGGTCTCGTGACTACACAGGTGGTTCTGAAGCACTACGGTATTGATATCGACGTGCAGAAGAGCCGGTTGAAAATCACTCCCGAATGGCGTGCGGAGCGCAACACACCCCAACCCAACGGTCAGCCCGAGGAGGCGTCGGACGATGAATATCGCATCGCGCGGCAGTGTGCACAGTGGGCCATCGACAACCCGTGGCAGCTGACAGTGGTCGAGGAGTAGTTGCATCAGATACGAAACGCTCCGTGGTGCGACGCCTGTCGCAGCACGGAGCGTTGCCTGTCGCAGCACGGTGCGTTAGCCGGAAAAGCGTGGTGCGTGGAATTTTGCCCCGAATCGGCCATTAGAATTTTCCGAATCGGCCATTCGAATTTATATATAAAGACAGGAGCGAAAGCAAACAAAAACGGTTAAGAGCATTTTCATTTGCCCTTAACCGTTTTTCTTTTAGCCTGAGTTGATTACTTACTTCTCGCCGTTCACGCTGTTCCAGCGGTTGCCTCGGCGGACGATGCGTCCCTCGGGTTGCGGCTCTTCGCCGGCGCTGCGCGATGGAGCATAGAGGGGATATTCGTCGTAATAGTAGTAGTAATAGTCTCGCTCTCCGAGATAGTACGACCAATCGTCGTATATATCCACTTTCACGAGGTCGAATCCGGTGTGGCTGTCACCCAGTCGTCCCATGAAGTGACCGTTCCGCAGGCGATAGTCATAGATATAGGTGTCCAGCTGGCGGTCGTAGGGGTACTCCAGATAGAGGACGCCGTCTCTGACGTACCAGTAGAACTTGTAGTACATATATTTGTAGGGACCGTATCGGTAGTAGTCACGTTGCCATCCGACACCTCTTGTGGAGAAAGATGAGTTTGGCTCGAAATAGATATCAGACTCGGTGGAGTAGTATGTCGTGACTCGTCCCAGACGGTCTTCGTAGTCGTAGAACATGCCGAAATCTCCGAACCATTGTCCCGAGAGGGTCCATGACATTTGGGTATCTTCGTCGCACGACGTCAGGCCCGTCAGAGCCACCATCGTCATCAGCCCCCATAGCGCTTTTTGTAGTTTCTTGTACATAGTGAAATTTATTTTTAGGTTTGTTTCCATTCGCAAAGTTAGACAAAAAAAACCGTACCGCAGAGGGAAATACACAAAAGAATGTAGGGCAATCCCTATTTATTTCGTAAATTTGCGCAGGAAATAATATATTATATAGGAAGCAACGATGCCGAAGGACAAGACAATCTACGTCTGCGACTACTGCGGACAGGAGAGTGTGCGGTGGGTGGGCAAGTGCCCCGCCTGCGGTCGCTGGAACACCATGAAGGAGATGACCATACGTGCCGAGCGTCCCGTGGCGGCAGCCACCAAGGCCGCCCTCAAGGCGGCAGGGCAGACCGACGAGCGCAGGGCACGTCCCGTGGCGGTGGGCGAGATACGTGCCGACGAAGAGCCACGCATGGATATGCACGACGACGAACTGAACCGCGTGCTGGGAGGCGGACTGGTGCCCGGCAGCCTGGTCCTGCTGGGCGGTGAGCCGGGCATCGGCAAGAGCACCCTCGTGCTGCAGACCGTCCTCAATCTCCCCGACCGCCGCGTGCTCTACGTGAGTGGCGAGGAGAGCGCGCGCCAGATCAAGTTGCGTGCCGACCGCCTGGGGCTGAAACCCGGTGCCTCGCTATACATCCTGTGCGAAACGTCGCTCGAGCAGATTTTCCTCCAGATAGAGGAGATGCAGCCCGACCTGGTCGTCATCGACTCCATCCAGACCATCCAGACCGAGGGTGTCGAGTCTTCGCCCGGCAGCCTGACACAGATTCGCGAATGCGCCGCCGCCCTGCTCAAGTATGCCAAGGGTGGGGGAGTGTCCATCCTGCTCATAGGCCACATCAACAAGGAGGGCACGCTGGCAGGCCCCAAGGTGCTGGAGCACATCGTGGACACCGTGCTGCAGTTCGAGGGCGACCAACACTACCTCTACCGCATCCTGCGGAGCATCAAGAACCGCTTCGGCAGCACCAGCGAGCTCGGCATCTACGAGATGCGACACAGCGGGTTGCGACAAGTCTCTAACCCCAGCGAACTGCTGCTCACCGAAGGTCGCGACGGACTCTCGGGCGTCTCCATCGCCTGCGCCATCGAGGGTGTACGTCCCTTCCTCATCGAGACACAGGCACTCGTCAGCACGGCCGCCTATGGCACCGCCCAGCGAAGCACCACCGGTTTCGACGGCCGCCGGCTGAACATGCTGCTGGCCGTACTCGAGAAACGTGTAGGCTTCAAGCTGGCGCAGAAAGACGTGTTCCTCAACATCGCCGGAGGTCTCCGCGTCACCGACCCGGCCATAGACCTCAGCGTGATGGCCGCCGTGCTCAGCTCCAACGGAGATATGCCCATCGAGACCGACGTGTGCATGGCCGGCGAAGTGGGCCTGAGCGGCGAGATACGTCCCGTGGCGCGCATCGAACAGCGCATTGCCGAGGCACAGAAACTCGGTTTCAGCCGCATGCTCCTGCCTGCCCACAACATGCAGGGCATCAACCCCCGAAACTACACCATCGAACTGGTGCCCGTGCGCCGCGTCGTAGAGGCTGTCCGCGAACTCTTCGGTTGAGTGCCGAAAAACGCACCGTGCTGCGACGCCCGTCGCACCACGGTGCGTTGCCTGTCGCAGCACGGTGCGACGCCCGTCGCACCGCAGTGCGTTTTTTGTGGGGGTGTGGAGTGTGTTGAGAGGGCATTGCGTTTCTTGTCATTCTTCAACACCCGACGTTGTCGGGCAGAAGCGGCAAAGCCGAGCGCAGAGTGCCCATCGGGCCGATGAATCTCTAAGAAGCGAACGTCCTGTCACGAATCTCTCGCAGCCCCCCATCGGAAAAGGGGCATTCATCAAAAAAAATCCTCTAATTCTTTGCATAGTAGAACAATCCTTCGTATTTTTGCACGAAAGTATAAATAATCTTAAAAAATAACAACAATGAAAAGAACGTCATTAATGAAGATTCTTGCAGCACTCATCGCCCCTCACCATGTGGGCACAAACGCCCTACGCTGCACTTGACGGGACGACCCTCACCTTCTACTACGACACGCAGCGCAGCTCGCGCGGCACGACCTACAGTTTGTTTTTTAGCGGTTCCAGCTATCCCGGTTGGCAACAACAAAGTAGTATCTATGAAAATGTAACCACGGTTGTCTTCGATTCCTCGTTCAAGGATGCACGTCCCACTTCAACCTATCACTGGTTTTATGAAATGAAAAATCTCACCTCAATTCAAGGCATGAAGGAGAATCTCAACACAAGCAAGGTGGCGGACATGAGTTGGATGTTCCATAACTGCTCCAGTCTGACGAGCCTTGACGTGAGCGGCTTCAATACCGAGAACGTGACGAACATGAGAGCTATGTTCTCTGACTGCTCCAGTCTGACGAGCCTTGACGTGAGCGGCTTCAATACCGAGAACGTGAGGGACATGAGCGGCATGTTCGATGGCTGTGAGAGCCTGACGAACCTTGACGTGAGCGGCTTTAATACGGAGAAAGTGACATACATGAGCAGCATGTTCGCTGGCTGCTCCAGCCTGGAGAGCCTCGACGTGAGCGGCTTCAATACCGCCAAGGTGGAGAACATGTACAGCATGTTCGGTTACTGCTCCAGCCTGGAGAGCCTCAATACCGCCAAGGTGGAGAACATGTACAGCATGTTCGGTTACTGCTCCAGCCTGGAGAGCCTCGACGTGAGGAACTTCGACACGCAAAAGGTGACGAACATGGAAGACATGTTCCGTGGCTGCTCCAGCCTGACGAGTCTCGACGTGAGCGGCTTCAACACGGAGAATGTGACGGATATGCATAATATGTTCTATAACTGCTCTAATCTGACGAGCCTCGACTTGAGCGGCTTCAATAACGCCAAGGTGACGGACATGAGCAGTATGTTCAACAACTGCAGCGGCTTGACCAGCCTTAACCTAGGCGGTTTCAACACCGCCAACGTGAGGGACATGAACTACATGTTCTATAACTGCTCCAGCTTGACGAGCCTCGACTTGAGCAGTTTCAATACGGAGGAAGTGACGCACATGAGCAACATGTTCTACAATTGTTCCAAGTTGACGAACCTCGACGTGAGCAGTTTCAATACGGAGAACGTGACGGACATGAGCAACATGTTCTACAACTGCAGCAAACTAACCAGCCTTAACCTGAGCGGCTTCAATAACGCCAAGGTGACGAACATGAGCAACATGTTCTACAACTGCTCCAGCTTGACGAGCCTCGACTTGAGCGGCTTCAATACAGTCAAGGTGACCAACATGAGTAGCATGTTCAACAACTGCAGCGGCTTGACCAGCCTTAACCTGAGCAGTTTCAACACCGCCAAGGTGACGGACATGAGCTATATGTTCTACAACTGCAAAAGCATGACGAGCCTCAACCTGAGCAGTTTCAACACCGCCAACGTGACGAACATGAGCTATATGTTCTACAACTGTAGCGGCTTGGCCACTCTTAACCTGAGCAGTTTCAACACCGCCAACGTGACGAACATGAGCTATATGTTCTCGGGCTGCAACGAGCTGACGAGCGTCAACGTGAGCAGCTTCGACACGAGCCAGGTGACTACGATGAAAGGCATGTTCCAGTCGTGCTACAAGCTGACCCAATGTGACTTGAGCGGCTTCTACACCTCCAACGTGACGGACATGAGCTCGATGTTCAGTTATTGCAGACTTTTGCCCAGCATCAACATGAGCGGCTTCAACACCCTCAAGGTGACAACCATGCAGTACATGTTCCAAGGTTGCAATGCCGTGACCACCCTCGACCTGAGCCGCTTCAATACTGCCAAGGTGACCAACATGAGCTATATGTTCGACGAATGCCGCGCGCTGAACACCATCATGGTAGGTAGCGGCTGGACCACGGCAACCGTGACAAGCAGCGAAGACATGTTTGCTGCCTGCACCAACCTCGTTGGCGGACAGGGTACGTCCTATAACGTCAACCATAGAAACAAGGAATGGGCCCGCATCGACGGCGGTTATAACAACCCGGGCTATCTGACGAACCTGGGCGACCCCTACGTGGTTCTCTCTGCCGACGGTGAGACGCTGACGTTCTATGCCGACGGCAAGCGCCTGTTGCACAGCGAGACAACCTACAGCGCGCTGACTGCCCCGAACAATGAATGGGTGGATGACTACGATATCGCCGAGAACATCACCCGAGTGGTGTTCGACGAGTCGATGGCCTCGGCCCGTCCCACGTCCACCGAATTGTGGTTCGGTGGCCTGGACCATCTGACAAGTATCACGGGCATGGAGTACCTCAACACCAGTGAGGTGAAGTACATGGGCCAGATGTTCGCCGGCTGCAAGAGGCTGACGAGTCTCGACCTGAGCCACTTCAACACGTCTAAGGTGACCGACATGGAAAACATGTTCAATGATTGCAAGTTGCTGACGCGCCTCGACCTGAGCTCCTTCAATACGTCGAACGTCGCGGGCATGGAAGACATGTTCTACGGCTGCAGCTCGCTGGTCAACCTGAACCTGAGCAGCTTCAATACCTCGAATGTTACCACTATGTCGGATATGTTCTACGGCTGCAGCTCGCTGGTCGAACTGAACCTGAGCAGCTTCAACACGTCCAAGGTGACCGACATGGGCTACATGTTCTACAACTGCTCCTCGCTCACCACCGTCAGCGTGGGCGAAGGTTGGGATATGACGCATGTGCAGCGTTGCGAGAAAATGTTCTATCACTGCTACAACATCATCGGCGAATTGGGCACGACCTTTGACTCCGATTACGATGGCGACTCCATCGGCGAGGAAGCCGCCCACTTGGACATCGACGGTTGGCCGGGCTTCTTCGTGAGTGCCGACTACCTGACCGTCCCCTATGCCCTGCTCTCTGCCGACAAGAAGACGCTGAGGCTCTATCACGACGGCAAGCGCAGCACGCGCCGCACACAAAAGACCTACTCGATCAACATGGCTGACGACGAGGAACCCGGCTGGTACCTGGATGAGAGCATGGTTGAAATCACCCAGGTGGTCATCGACCCGTCGTTTGCCGACGTGCGGCCCACCAGCATCTACTACTGGTTCGGCCAGATGAACGCGCTGAACGGCATCACCGGCATGAAGTACCTGAACACCAGTGAGGTGACCAATATGGCCGGCATGTTTGAGGAATGCTTTGCCCTGACCTCATTGGACGTGAGCCACTTCGACACGAAGAAGGTGACGACGATGGCATGGATGTTCGCGGACTGTAATGAGCTGACGGACCTCGACGTGAGTGGCTTCGACACGCGCAACGTGACAAACATGGCCGGAATGTTCGACGGCTGTGTTGAGCTGACGGACCTCGACCTGACCAATTTCAACACGGCGAAGGTGACCAATATGAACAGCATGTTTTTCGGCTGTTCCAGCCTGACGAGCCTCGACCTGAGCTCCTTCAATACGTCGAACGTGACCAGCATGCAATATATGTTCGATTATTGTGAGAACCTGACGAGCCTCGACCTGAGCTCCTTCAATACGGCGAAGGTGGCCAGCATGCAATATATGTTCGGTTACTGCTCCAGCCTGACGAGCCTCGACCTGAGCAACTTCAACACGGGGATAGTAACGGATATGAGCCAAATGTTCCATGATTGCACCAATATGCAGACTATTTACGTGGGCGACCGCTGGAGTACAGGAAAGGTGACGAAAGGAACGGGTATGTTCTACAACTGCACGAAGCTTGTGGGTGGAAGTGGTACGAGGTTTGATGCTGGCAACGTCGACCACGCCCGAGCTCACATCGACGGCGGTACGAGCAACCCGGGTTATTTCACGAGTAGAGAGGTATACGCCTGCTACACGCCGGGGAACACGACGCTGACGTTCTACTTCGACAACAAGCGCAGCAGCCGCGCGGGAACCACCTACAGTATGAACACAGGAACGAATTGTCCCAACTGGTATGGTGTATCAATCACTAAAGTTGTGTTCGATTCCTCCTTCGCCGATGCGCGCCCGACGAGTACCAATACTTGGTTTGGAGGCATGACGCAAT
>CAJOLZ010000010.1 GCA_905235575.1 uncultured Bacteroidaceae bacterium
GACTTCGACAAATATCTTGGTGCATTGCCGTTTGATGAGGAAACAACTGACAAGACAGATTAGAGCCATGTATTATAGCGACGACGACATGCTCATGCTTTCGGGCATTCAGCACTTCCGCTTCTGTCCCCGGCAGTGGGCACTGATACATCTGGAGCAGCAGTGGGATGACAACCGCCTGACGGTGGAGGGAAGTCTGATGCACAAGCATGTAGACGCCCCGTTCTACCGCCAGAAGTGCGGAGACTACATTGCACTACGCTCTGTCAGCATCGCGTCGCACGAATTGGGACTATACGGACTGACCGATGTAGTGGAGCTACGCCCCGCAGAGGATGACCGAAACGCCATCACACATCCCCGCTATCCTGGGTTGTGGACGCCCTATCCCATAGAATACAAGCATGGGCGGTCAAAGCGTAATCAAGTGGATGAGGTGCAACTGGCAGCTCAGGCAATGTGCTTGGAAGAACAATACGGCATCAATATCCTTTACGGAGCTTTCTTCTATGGCGAGATACAGCACAGGGTGGAAGTTCCCATCACCGAGGAATTGCGCAACACGGTGCGTTCCTGCGCCAAGGCGATGCACGACATATTCTACTCTGGTCGTATGCCAGCCATTCAGCGTGAGAAGCATTGCGTCCGCTGTTCGCTGAAGGACATCTGTATGCCAGAAACGGCCGACTGCTCACGTGTTTCACACTACCTGAAAAAGAATCTTTATGAGGAAACTACTTAACACGCTTTATGTCACCACGCCCGAAGCCTATCTGAGCAAGGACGGACTGAACGTCGTGGTGTCTGTCAACAAACAGGAAGTGTTCCGTATACCTATAATAAATATAGAGGGTATTGTCACCTTCGGCTACATGGGTGCCAGTCCGGGACTAATGAAGCTCTGTGCCGACAATAGTGTCTCGCTGACGTTCCTCTCGCCTAACGGTCGTTTCGTCAGTCGGTTACAGGGACAGACCAAGGGCAATGTCCTGCTACGCAAGGCACAGTATCAGTTAGTCGACGATGAAAATGTGTCTCTACACATGGCTAAACTGATGATAGCGGGCAAGATTCTGAACTGCAGGAATATTCTTCGTCGCTATGTTCGAGACTATGGTGAGAACGAGGAGGTGATGGAAGCTGCAAGTTTCATGGACGTCAATCGTCGTAAAGCACTGCGGACAACAGACATACGGTCGCTCATGGGCGTAGAGGGCATTGCTGCCAACCGTTATTTTGAGGTGTTCCCCCATCTCATCCTGCAGCAAAAAGGAGACTTTCCCTTCTCTGGCCGCAGCCGTCGGCCGCCCAAAGATGCCATCAATGCCATGCTTTCGTTGGCCTATACGTTGGTGACAAACGAGATGACGGCAGCATTGGAAACAGTAGGCCTCGACCCATACGTCGGGTTCCTTCATTCACTACGCCCTGGTCGCACATCGCTGGCACTTGATATGATAGAGGAGATACGGGCCTATATGGGCGACCGTTTTGTACTCTCGCTCATCAACCGCAGGCAGATTTCACCCAAAGACTTTCTGTATCAAGGCGAGAAAGGCGTAGTGCTTACCGACAACGGGCGTAAGACATTCCTCACTGCTTGGCAGAGCCGCAAACGTGAGGAGTTCGTACATCCGTATCTCAACGAGAAGATACCCGTCGGGCTGCTTCCTTATTGTCAGGCCATACTCTTGGCTCGATGTATTCGTGGAGACATCGATGACTATCCAGTGTTTATCATCAAATAAGTGAATGAGCTATGTATATTCTGGTGACATATGACGTAGATACCGTTAGCGAGAAAGGACAGAAGCGTTTGCGACAGGTGGCCCGTGCCTGCAAGGATTATGGACAGCGGGTACAGAACTCTGTCTTTGAGTGCGAACTTACCGAGGCGCAATTGGCACTGCTGAAAGACCGACTGAGTGCTATCATCGACCTCCAGTTGGACAGCATTCGTATCTATTACATGAACAAGAATGAAAACCGAAGGATAGTGACTATGGGTAAAGAGACTTCATACTGCGTGAATGACGCCATTATCATATAGTGCGAACCTTGGGCTTTACGAAATACACAGAGTTTTCGCACGTATTAATATTCAAGGTATTAGATTGGAATGATATTGAAAATAAAATAAACATACTGGGGTATCTGATAATCTCGCAGAAATGCCCCGTTAGCTAAATGAATCGCAAAGAGTTATCTTTGCTAGGGTCGCCTCCCATGCGGAGGCGTGGATTGAAACTTTGAACACCAAAACCAATCTTTAATTTGTCTTTGTCGCCTCCCATGCGGAGGCGTGGATTGAAACCTTTGATAAGCAAACCTTGCGTGTTAATGTGTTGTCGCCTCCCATGCGGAGGCGTGGATTGAAACATCCAGAAGATGCGAATCAAGAAGAACCGCAAGGTCGCCTCCCATGCGGAGGCGTGGATTGAAACTATTGATACAGGCGTGTATCAGAAAGAGAATATAGTCGCCTCCCATGCGGAGGCGTGGATTGAAACAATTAGGCGACTATGGTTGGGGCATCCGCTTTAGGTCGCCTCCCATGCGGAGGCGTGGATTGAAACATTGATTGCATCTTTGAGGGTAGTATAGATGTCGTCGCCTCCCATGCGGAGGCGTGGATTGAAACCAGGTGTTATGATCAACATGGGCACTTGTTCACGTCGCCTCCCATGCGGAGGCGTGGATTGAAACACAAAGAATGAATCAAAGGCTGTGGCTCACACTAGTCGCCTCCCATGCGGAGGCGTGGATTGAAACATCCAGAAGATGCGAATCAAGAAGAACCGCAAGGGTCGCCTCCCATGCGGAGGCGTGGATTGAAACGCAATCGGTCTCGTAGATATGCTCCTGTTCCGCGTCGCCTCCCATGCGGAGGCGTGGATTGAAACAGTTGATTATGAACAGAGAGACTACCATCCTGAGGTCGCCTCCCATGCGGAGGCGTGGATTGAAACTTCTCGGGATACTCTGCCACACCTTGGTGCATTTTACACTGATTTTAAAAAATAGCAATATTTATATGCGTATTCTCGTCAATTGCCAACAATGAGCAGGGATTGTCCCTTCTTTAGATTTACATGCCACATACCGTCACGCGGAAAGACGGGTTGACTGTTAAGGCTGGCTGTGAAGTGGCCATAGGAGGGGACCTCTATCGTAAATACATTGTCGGCAGTGGCTTCGATTGTGGCAGAGAGAAGTTTGCCATCTTTCCATGCAGCTGAGACTTCGGCTCCACCACGTATACGCAGACCTCGGAATTTGCCTTCGCTCCAAGCTTTAGGCAGTGCCGGTAGGAGTTGCAAAGCACCGTTCTGCGTTTGCAGGAGCATTTCGGCCATGCCAGCCGTACCGGCAGGATTGCCGTCGAAGGCATAGATGTCGTTTTCAGCTCCTGCAATGCCGCCTGGCGAGACGGTCATCAGATTCTCTCGTGAGAGGTTTCCTTCAAGTGTCTTCACGCTGCGGTAAGCCTCCTCGGCATCCGCGAGGCGAGCGTAGACACCGATGGCATTGGCACGACTCCACTCCGTATCCTCCCATCCTTCAGCGGCGAGGCGCAGGTCAAATGTACGACGTACGGCAGCGGACAGAAGGGGATGATGCTGAAGGGTGATTTGTCCGAAAGGCCAGAAGCCCATGAGGTGGCTTGTGTGGCGGTGGTTGGCGTTGGGCTGATCCCAGTCCTCACTCCATTCCATGATGCCGCCGTCACGCCCTATCTGATAGTTGGGCAGAAGGGCAATGGCGCTTGCGAGTGAATCAGCGAACGCCTTGTCAACGCCCAGGATGCGGGCGCTCTGAAGTGTGGAACTCAAGATTTCGAAGACAAAGGTGCGATCACACGTAGGCATCATGGAAGCAGAGATGTGCTGCCCATCGACAGCAAAAGCATTCTCGGGCGAAATGCTGGGTCCTGTGACGAGGTGGCCGGTGCGAGGATCGATGGTCATATAGTCAAGCAGGAACTCGGCGTTGCCTTTCAGCAGCGGATAGGCAACGGTGCGCAAGAACTCGCGGTCCTGGGTGTATTCGTAGTGGGTCCAGAGTTGTGAGGCTATCCATGAGGCAGCAGTGGGATGGAGTCCCCAGGCAATGCAACCCGAGGGTGCAGTGTAACCCCATACGTTTGCCGTTGTGTGTGCCGTCCATCCTTTGCAACCGTAGATGGTCTGTGCTGTCTTCTGTCCGGGAGCAACGAGCGAGGCTATCCAACGGAAGAGCGGTGCATCGCAGTCGGAGAGGTTACCCACGCCCGTGGCCCAGTAGTTCTGCTGGGTGTTGATGTCAAGGTGGTAGTCGTTGGTCCATGGCATGGTGCAGGCCTTGTTGTCGTTGAAGAAGCCCTGCAAAGCGATAGGGAGTGGCGAACTCGGGCGTGAGGAAGCGATAGTGAGATAGCGTCCCATCTGGAAGAACAGAGCATCGAAGGACGGGTCGGTTGTACCATCGCAGACTGCGTGCTGTCGTTCGTCGGTGGGAAGTTCTGGGTCACTGCTACCGAGTGAGAGTGATACGCGGTTGTAGATTGGCGCATAGTCAGCGACATGACGTTCGCGTAAGTTGGAATAAGACTTAGACAAGGCAGCTGTCACTTCCTGCTTGAGTTCCTCTTGATAGCGGGGTCGTTCGAAGTCGGTGCGCAGGTCGACGACAAGCAATGCTTCGTTGGCTCTGCTGACAGTGAGCTTCCCGTCCTTCACAAACACCTTACCCCCTTGTGTCTTGACGTAAACCCTGCCGGCAAAGTGTACGCCACCTGGGCCATGCATAGAGAAGAGGGCTTGGCCAGTGAAATTGAGCATCGCGGCTTGCGCGTTGTCGGTTTCTGTAGTGAAGGTTGTCGGAAGATCATTCTCAATGTCGAGGCATAACGAGAAAGATATCTTACCGCGCTTGCTGGCTGCGAAGTGATAGACAAGTACTTCATCGGGGTTTGAACAGAAAGCCTCACGCGTGTATTCCACGCCATTATGTTTGAAAGAGGTGGTGACAAGAGCCGTGGTGAGGTCAAGCTGTCGGCGATATCCGGTGACCTTCTTTTCGTCTATGTCGGAAAAGTTGATTACGAGGTCGCCCAAGGGCAGATGTGTGCCAAAACTGGTCTGGTTGCCGTTGAGTGCATTCCAGGCGATTTCGTTTCCTTCCTTTACTTTTCCGCTGAAGTATATCTGTCGCAGACTATCGAGGCGTGCACGTCCGAAAGGCTTATCTTGGTCAGGATTTGGTTGCCCACTCCAGAGTGTGGACTCGTTGAGTGCTATACGTTCCTCACTGATACCTCCGTATATCATTCCTCCGAGACGGCCATTGCCGATGGGCAGAGCTTGCATCCATCGGGTGGCTGGCTGGCGATACCAAAGGATGTCGCTTGCAAACGAGTCTGTACAAACTCCTGCGAGCATGATGGCGAAAGATAGGATGATTTTCTTCATACCTGGGTGAATTGAAGTTAATGTTTCATGCTTACGAGTGCAAATTTACAAAAGAAACAGCAAACACACACCCGACGCACGCGTTATAATTTGACACATTTGCTGCAAACGGGTGACGAAAAGCATATAAAGCCAAAGATTCGTCTTCAGAGTCAGCCGTCAAGCCCGAATCGGTCTTTATGATTTATGTCAGAATGACAGATGTCGCGTGCATAAAAACAAGAAGAAATGCCCTCTCGTCGCTCTGACGGCTGATTGGGGTTAAACGCACCGTGGTGCGACAGCTGTCGCAGCGTGGTGCGTTGCCCGTCGCAACGTGGTGCGACAATCGGAAAAGCGTGGTGCGTGAAATCTGAGCGGAGGAAGGAACGGGACCGATGCTAAACTCATAAAGGATTGTTTCGGCAGACAGCTATATTTTCCAGGAAAAGACACGTCATTATGCAGAAAAATGTGTAAGTTTGCTGTGAAAATGCTCTGCTCATGCCGAAAACTCGGCACGAATAAGAGAAAGAACTCGGCGAGAATATCAAAAAAACAAGTGTCAGTCCATTCTACATACAGCATAATTAAATAGGAATATATGAAAATAAGAACACTCATTCTCGGTTTTCTTGTCCTGACAGCGGCGAGCGCAATGGCCGACGAATTGATTAAGATTCAGACAGACGACATCGACCTAATCCTGAAGGTGAAGGACGACGGACGTCTGACACAGTCTTACCTGGGCAAGACCTTCCGCGACGCGAATGACCTCGGCTGGCTCGAAGACGGTCGTGAGGTTTATATTACCCACGGTCCCGAAGTCTATTTCGAGCCGGCTCTTGACATCATCCACGCCGACGGCAACCCATCCACTTTTTTGCGCCACACAGGGCACACGACCACGTCGCCGAAAGCTGGAGTGCAGGAGACCATCATCACGATGGAGGACCAGAACGAGCCGCTCACCGTGCGCCTACATTATGTAGCCTACGGGCGCGAGAACGTCATCAAGACGTGGACGGAAATCGTGAACCGCCAGAAGAAACCCATCCAACTGAAGAAGTTCGCATCGTCGATGCTGCATTTCTATCGACCCGCCTACTACCTGACGCAGTTTAACGGTGATTGGATTAACGAGGCGCAGATGACCACGATACCACTCGCATTCGGCAAGAAAGTACTGGATTCGAACCTCGGCAGCCGGGCCGACATGTTTGCATCACCACAGTTCATCCTCTCGCTTGACCAGCCCTCCACCGAGACTTCGGGCGAAGTGCTCCTCGGTCAACTCGGCTGGACGGGCAACTTCCGTTTCTCCTTTGAGGTGGATCGCGAGGGTTGGCTGCGCGTCGTCTCAGGCATCAACAACCAGTACTCCGAGCGAACGCTCCAACCCGGTGAGACCTTCCAGACGGCCGATTTCTTCTTCACACTCAGTAATGCGGGACTGGAGAAAGCCAGTCATAACCTCCACGACTGGGCGCGGCAGCATCAGGTGAAGGACGGCACTGGCGACCGCATGACACTGCTGAACAACTGGGAGGCCACGTACTTCAACTTCGACGAGAACAACCTCATCGGTCTCATGGATGATGCGGTGCGCCTAGGGGTCGATATGTTCCTACTCGATGACGGATGGTTCGGCAACAAATACCCCCGAAGCAACGACGATGCCGCGTTGGGCGACTGGCAGGAGACTGCCAGCAAACTGCCCAACGGCATAGGTCGACTGTGCGACGCAGCCCGTGAGAAGGGCATCAAGTTCGGAATATGGATAGAGCCGGAGATGGTGAGCCAGCGCAGCGAACTCTTCGAGAAGCACCGCGACTGGGTGCTGATGTTTCCAAACCGCGACCCACAGGAGTTTCGCAACCAGCTTACACTCGACCTTACCAACCCAAAGGTGCAGGATTTCGTCTTCGGCGTGGTTGATGGTCTGATGACCAAGTACCCCGACATTGCTTTCTTCAAATGGGACTGCAACTCCCCCATCATGAACCCCTATTCGCCTTACCTCAAGGACCGCCAGACACATCTCTACGTGGACTATGTCCGCGGACTCTATAGCGTGCTCGAACGCATCAAGGCCAAGTATCCCAAGTTGCCCATGATGATGTGTGCCGGTGGCAGTGGTCGCATAGACTATAAAGGGCTGGAGTACTTCACGGAGTTCTGGCCGTCGGACGACACCGACCCTGCCGAGCGTCTGTTCATCCAATACGGCTACAGTTTCTTCTATCCCTCGAAGACCATCTGCGCCCACGTGACTTCATGGAACAAACTGGCCAGTGTCAAGTTCCGTACAGACGTAGCTTCGATGGGAAAACTCGGGTTCGATATCAAATTGTCGGACATGACCGCCAGCGACATCGCCTACGTTCAGGAGGCTGTGCGCAACTACAACCGCCTGAAGCCTGTCATCCTCGACGGCGACCTCTATCGACTCGTCGCGCCCTACCAGAGCACACATGCAGCATCGGCCTATGTATCCAAAGACAAAAGCCACGCCGTACTCTTCACCTTCGACATTCAGCCGCGTGCCGTAGAGTATCGACACAACGTAATCCTGCGCGGGCTCGACCCAAATCGTCGCTATCGCATTCAGGAGATTAACCTGATGCCTGGACAGGACACGTGGGTGAAGGACCGCTCCTATAGCGGTGACTATCTGATGAACATCGGACTCGACCTCTTCACGGGCAATAAGCTCAACAGCCGAGTCGTAGAATTAACCGCTGAATGAGAAGCGTATAGAATTCAAATCGCGAGTTCGAGGAATAGTCTTATAATCATTTTCTGAATTCGATAAATAAGCGATGTGGCAATTGGCTACATCGCTTATTTTTTGTGTTAAAATTCCATTGACCGGCGTGATTACAATGCCTGTTTAGGGACGATTTATAGAAATTTTATTGTTTTTCGATAAATTTTTCTTCTTTTTCTTTTGCAGATTAAAAGAAAGTATTTACCTTTGCACCGAAATTATTTATCGTTTAACAATAAACTTATATCAATTATGAAGAAAAAACTTAAGATTTACAGTACGCTGCTTGCGGTTGTATTAGTGGTAGTGATTGTGCACCGTTTCATGCCCAAATACGAAACAACGCCCTATTGCGAGTATGATGATGAGAAACTGGAGTTCGTGACGCCCCCCCCAGAATTTGAGACCACGGAGAAGCTCAGCGATTCCAGCTACACAATACACAAAACGAGAACCTTATCTTACACCCTACCCGTGAAGCCCAAAGATCTGAGGGTATGTGATATTCCGGACCGAAAGATGCTACTCTCTACCGCGAATGGCCAAAGATACAGAGTCACCATGAAACAGGTGAATGTTGCGTTTCCTACAACCGAAACAGGTCTTAAAGCGGTGTGGAAAAATCCTTTCCTAAAGCGAGCCTTATGTATTTTCGTGGTTTATATAATTGTCATTCTATGGATTATGTATATGGCATTCAGAATCATATACAACATCCGCAAGGGGGAGGTTTTCGTTTCCCGCGTAGCCAAATCGCTCGAGATAACAGGTTTCCTGCTGTCGTTCCTCTATCTGTACCAATTATGCACAGGCTACATATTCACACGGTGGGCCATCAACCACATACAACTGGCTGACTATTACATCGTGTATGAGAACACTTGCAACACGCTGCTCATCATCACAGGTCTGGCACTGATGGGTATTTCGCAAGTCATCCTGATGGGCAAGGATTTGAAAGACGACCAGGAACTAACCATCTAACGAACTGATACCATGAGCATAATAGTCAATGTAGACGTAATGATGGCTCGGCGCAAGATGTCGTCGGGCGAGCTTGCCGAGAAAATAGGCATCACGCAGGCCAACCTCTCGGTCCTGAAGACGGGCAAGGCAAAGGCCGTACGCTTCTCCACGCTGGAGGCCATCTGCAAGGCACTCGACTGCCAGCCGGGTGACATCCTCGAATATCGGGACGACAGCGAAGAGACTAATCAGGATTAAGTATTTTTTACCAAATCGAGACGTTCCGTCTCGGTGGGGTGCATCGAAAAAGGGCCGTTTTTGGTCCTTTTTTGGTGCTTTTTGAGATGTTTTGGGGAATGTCAACATTCTATATGTCTAAAATCTAACGACTTGCATTTTTGCGATTTTCGGCGTCGCGCAATGTCTTGGCCGGAAATATCCGATTCTCGCGAAGTCGAAGCACGTTTCATGGGTCAACACACCGTGGTGCGACAGTCGGAAAAGCGTGCTGCGTCACTCAATTTTCAAAATCGAGAGAATCGCCGACGAACTACGTGTAAACATTATTCGCACCTTTCACACCATCCAGAAACACCTGTCAGATTAAACCATCGCGCACATGAGCGGTCTAAGAAAACAGTAAAACACAAGACAGAATGAGAAACATAATAACCTGCATGCTCGCCCTGTGCGGACTGCACACGGCAGCAGCCACGCCCTACGAGGTGGACATCTTTACCACGCCGGGCGGCAAGAAAGTGGAGTTCAGGGCACTGACACACGCCAGCATCCGACTGAGTTACGATGGACTGGAGATTCTGATCGACCCCGTGAAGAAACTGGGCAACCGCACCATCGACTACACCTCGATGCCCAAGGCGGACTACATCCTGGTGACCCACGAACACGGCGACCACTTCGACCTCGAGGCCATCCAACAACTGACGGGCGAGAACACACGTCTGCTGACGAACAGCCGATGTGCCGAGAAAGCCGGATACGGACAGGTGCTGGCCAACGGTGACAGCGCAAGACTGAGCAAGGGCATCAAGCTGGAGGCCGTGCCGGCATACAACACCACCGAGGGACACCAGCAGTATCACCCCAAGGGGCGCGACAACGGTTTCATTCTGAACATCGACGGACTGCGCATCTACATTGCCGGCGACACCGAGGACATTCCCGAAATGGCTTCGCTGAAGGGCATCGACATCGCCTTCCTGCCCTGCAACCAGCCCTACACCATGACACCGGAGCAACTGGTGAAGGCCGCACGGACAATAAAGCCGAAAGTGGTGTTCCCCTATCACTACGGACAGACCGACGTATCGAAACTGCCCGAGACACTGAAGGGAGACGGAATCGAGGTGAGGATACGACACTACGAATAAGAAAAAGCGGAGGGCCACAACGACCTTCCGCTTTTCTTTTCCGCATCAGTCCTGAATCTGATTGGCCGTATATAACTGATAATACTGTCCTCGCAGCGCAAGCAACTCATCGTGCGTCCCGTGCTCGGCAATGTGGCCGTGGTCGAGGACGATAATCTGGTCGGCGTTGCGGACGGTGGACAGACGGTGCGCGATGACAAAGGTCGTGCGCCCCTGCATCACCGAATCCATGCCGCGCTGCACCATCTGCTCGGTGCGCGTGTCGACCGAAGACGTTGCCTCGTCGAGAATCAGCACAGGCGGATTGGCGACTGCTGCCCGCGCGATGGCCAGCAGCTGACGTTCGCCCTGCGACAGGTTTCCGCCGTCGCCATGCAACATCGTCTGATAACCATCGGCCAGACGGCGTATGAAGTCGTGAGCTCCCACCAGCTGTGCCGCCTTCACGCACTCCTCGTCGGTGGCCTCGAGCCGCCCGTAGCGGATATTGTCGAGCACCGTTCCGGTGAAGAGATGCGTCTCCTGCAGGACTATCGCCATGCTCTGGCGGAGCGAGCGCTTCGAAATGTGAATGATGGGAATGCCGTCGTAGAGAATCTCTCCCTTCTGAATGTCGTAGAAACGGTTTATCAGGTTGATGATGGTGGTCTTGCCGGCTCCCGTACCTCCCACAAAAGCAATTTTCTGACCGGGGTTCGTATTGATGTTGATATCGAAAAGCACCTGCTTCTCAGGAACATATCCGAAGTCTACGTGACGGAAATCAACGTCGCCCTGCGGCTCGGTCAGTAGCACCGTTCCTTCGTCGCACTCGGGCTCGGCATCGGCCAGACGGAACACGCGTTCGGCACCCACCGAGGCATTTAGCACCGAATTGATTTGCTGGCTGATGTGCGAAATGGGCTGAGTGAAGCTCTTGTTCAGCTGCAGGAAGGCCACGATGGTGCCCAGCGACACCGACCACAACTGCTGCGGTGAGAGCGCAATGGCAGCCCCCACCACCGCAATCAGCACATAGCCGAGGTTGCCAAGGTTGCCGTTCACCGGCATCACGATGCTCGATATCCTGTTGGCATTGTAGGCCGAAGCGCGCAAACGCTCGTTGATGACCTCGAAATCGGCAATGGCCTGTTTCTCATGACAGAACACCTTCACCACCTTCTGTCCGGTCACCATCTCCTCGATGAAGCCGTTCACCTGCGCCAGACTCTCCTGCTGTGTGCGGAAATAGCCGCGCGACCACTTGCCGAGCTTCGTCGTGGCAAACATCATCACAGCTGCGATGGCAACACTCACCAACGTCAGCGGCACCGAAAGCACAATCATCGAAGTGAACGTCACGACGATGGTTATCAGCGATGAGAACACCTGAGCCATGGCCGAAGAAATCATCTGCCGCAGCGAATCGACGTCGTTCGTATAGACAGACATCAGTTCGCCGTGAGAATGTTGGTCGAAATAAGAGACGGGCAGCTGCTCCATGCGCCGGAAGATGTGCTTGCGCAGTTGCAGCATGGTGCCCTGCGAAACATTTATCATCAGCCGGTTGTAAGTGTAGCCACAGACAACGCCCAACATCAAAACAAGTCCCAAACGCAGCAAAGCCATGGCCAACGGAGCGTAGTCGGGCTGAGCGGAAGACACCAGCGGAGCAATGTAATCGTCGATGAGCGTACGGGTGAAAAGCGAAGAAGCCAGCGAAGTCACACTCGAAAGCGCGATGCAGGCAAGAACGACCAAGATGCTCCACCTGTAGTTCTGCATCACAAACAGGAAGAGACGCGCCATCACCCTCCGTTGCTCCTTGCTGGCACGCTGAAAGCCTGCTGCGCGCGGCCCGTTATCACGCGGTCCGCCAAACTGAGGTTGCCTCATCCCTCACCTCCTTTCTCCGTCTGAGGGACATCAAAATCGCCCTTATCGGCATTCTGCAAAGCACATATCTCCCGATAGAGATCGTTCGTCCGAAGCAACTCTTCGTGCGTATCGAAACCCGATACCACGCCATTGTCCATCACCAGAATGCGGTCGCAGAGGCAAACACTGCTGATTCGCTGGGCAATGATAATCTTCGTAACACCAGGCAACTCCTCACGGAAAGCGCGCTGGATGCGTGCGTCGGTAGCCGTATCGCAAGCCGAAGTAGAATCGTCCAGCACCAGAATACGAGGCCGCTTCAGCAAGGCGCGGGCAATGCAGAGACGCTGCTTCTGACCACCCGAGACATTCACGCCATCCTGTTCGATGCGCGTTTCGTATCCCTCAGGCATTTCGCTTACGAACTCATCTGCCTGTGCAAGACGGCAAGCCCACTGGCACTCCTCGAGCGATGCATCGGAACGCCCCCAACGCAGATTGTCGAGCACCGAGCCGCTGAAAAGCGTGTTATGTTGCAGCACGACAGAGACCGCATTGCGCAGCACCTCCAAGTCGTACTCCTTCACGTCATGTCCGCCCACCAGCACCTCGCCTCCACGCGGGTCGTAGAGACGGCTCACCAGATTCACCAGCGTGCTCTTACCCGAGCCTGTACCGCCCACGATGCCTATGGTTTCGCCCGAACGAATGCTGAACGACACGTTGTAGAGCGCCGAGCGTCTCGACTTCTGCCACCCATCGGCACCACCATAGTCGAAACGCACATTGCGGAATTCCAGACTGCCATCCGTCACCTGCATGAGCGGATGCTTGGGATTCACGATGTCAGGTTCCTCGTGAAGCACTTCGCACACTCGCTGGGCCGAGGCCGCGCTCTGTGTCAGCATGACAAATATCATGGAAAGCATCATCAGCGCCTGCAAAATCGACATGATATAGGTGAAAAGCGAAGTGAGCTGACCCGTGGTGAGCGTACCACCCACCACAAAATGCGCGCCCCACCACGAGAGGGCGATGATGCAGCCGTACATCACCAGATTCATTACGGGATGGTTCAAAGCCATCAGGCGCTCCGCCCGCGTATACAGGCGATAAAGCCCTTCGGCAGCAGTCTCGAACTTGCTGTTCTCATGCTCCTCCCGCACAAAAGCCTTCACCACCCGAATGCCCTGCACATTCTCCTGCACACGCAGGTTGAGCGCATCGTATTGGGCGAACACCTGACGAAACAGGCCGGCGGCACGCGAAATAATCAGGTAGAGACACAGCCCCAACACCAGCAAGGCCACCACGAAGATGAGCGAGAGATGCGGATTGATGACCAGACACATCATCACCGAGAGCAACAGGCGGAAAGGGGCCCTCACCGTGACACGCATAATTTGCTGGAAGGCCGACTGCAGGCTCTGCACATCGGTGGTCATCCGGGTCACAAGTCCCGACGTAGTAAAACGGTCGATGTTGGCAAACGAAAAAGTCTGTATCCGGTCATATATCGCACTGCGCAGATTGGCGGCGAAGCCCGTGGAGGCGTAGGCTGAGACACGCCCCGCCGTCACCCCCAGCAACAGGGAGAGAAAGGCCAGGAGCAGCATCAGCGCGCCATACTTCCAGACATCAGGCATGCTTCCCACCGACAGACCGCGGTCGATGAGCAGCGCCGTCTCGTAGGGAATCAGCACATCGGCCACCGTCTCCAGTGCCGTCAGCACAGGCGTGGCTACAGCTGCCCATCGGTAGGTACCAATCTGGCGGACAAGCGTTCCTAATACAGATTTATTCATCTTTCCGACTGCAAAGATACAAAGAAGTCGGCGAAAAGGCACTATAGAGACATCAAATTATGCGAACACCACGCAGCGTGTGGAACACCTTCGGATGACGCACCACGCTTTTCACTTTGACGCACCACGGTGCGAAGGCCTGCGCACCACGTTGCGACGCCCGTCGCAGCGTGGTGCGTTTTTGGACGTAACGGCGTCTGGTTTCGACTTCGCGACGGCGCGCATGCGCAGAAAAGGGTCGAGAAACTTGGTCGAAAGGAAAAGTCTTTGTATTTTTGTAACCAACTTGGACAAATTTTCAATTCAAAAATAACAAAACAACTAACAAAAAAATGAAAAGTTTTCTGAAGTACACTCTGGCAACCATCGTAGGCTTGTTCCTGTTCAGCATCGTTGCCACTATCATTACGATTGTCTCGGTTGCTGGCATGGTGGCTGACGAAGGTACATCCAAAATCGAGAAGAATTCCATTCTGCGCATCTCGCTCAACGGCACTATGGTGGAACGCTCGGAGGGCGACGAGACCCCCGATGTGGTAGAGCTGATGATGGGCAACGAGACAAATGCCATCGCTCTTCAGGAGGCGCTGACGGCATTGGAGAATGCTGCAGAGAACAAGAATGTGATAGGTGTCTATCTGGAGGGTGGCGGACTTTCTGCTACGCCGGCAATGACAGAGGAACTGCGCAACGCCCTGGTGAAGTTCAAGGAGAGCGGCAAATGGGTGGTGGCTTACGGCGACCAGTTCTCGCGGAGTGCCTACTATCTGGCTTCTGCGGCAGACTCGGTGTGGCTCAACCCCGAAGGAATGCTCGACTGGAGCGGTATGGCTACTCGGCTCTACTTCCTGAAGGGGGCGCTGGAGAAGATCGGCATCAAGATGCAAGTGTTCAAAGTGGGTACGTACAAGAGTGCTGTGGAGCCCTATATCTGCACGGAGATGAGCGACGCGAACCGCGAACAGGTGACGAGTTTCCTGAACAACATCTGGGCTACGATGCTGAAAGACGTGGCCGAGAGCCGCGGCATGGACACGGAGCGACTGAACACGATTGCCGACAGCCAGACAATTCTGACCGACCCGACAGATGCGCAGAAGAACGGTCTGGTGGACGGTCTGCACTACATCGGCGAAGTGAAGCAGGCGCTGAAAGACATCGCAGGACTGGGCGAGAAGGACAAGCTGAAGTTCGTCTCCATCAAAGATGTGGCTAATGCACAGACGCTGAAAGAAAAGATTAAAGAAGAGATTGCAGTATATTATGCTTACGGCGACATTGTTGACGAGGCGGGAAGCGGCTTGCAACAGACGCACCAGATTACGGGCAAGGGCATGACGAACGATTTGCAGAAGCTGCGCGAGGACGAACGCGTGAAGGCTGTAGTCATCCGCGTGAACTCAGGCGGCGGCAGTGCCTACGCTTCGGAACAGATTTGGCGCGAAGTGGAGCAGCTGAAGGCTGTGAAGCCCGTAGTGATCTCGATGGGCGGCATGGCTGCCAGCGGCGGTTATTATATTTCGTGCGCTGCCAACCGTATTATTGCAGAGCCTACGACGTTGACGGGCAGCATCGGCATCTTCGGCATGATTGCTGACTACAGCGAACTGGCTACGAAGAAACTTGGTGTGACTTTCGACGGTGTGAAGACAAACAAACTGAGCGACTTCGGTGCCATGGGTCGCCCGTTCAACGAGACGGAGGGGGAACTGATGCAGGCTTACGTGGAAAAGGGTTACGACTTGTTCACTCGCCGCGTGGCTGACGGCCGTGGCATGGAGCAGGACAGCGTGAAGGCGATTGCAGAAGGTCGTGTATGGACCGGCGAGCAGGCACTCGGACTGGGTCTGGTGGACGAACTGGGTGACCTGAACGATGCCATCGCTGCTGCAGCCGAAGCTGCTGAGGTGGAGAAATACACAGTGGGACGCTATCCCGCAGCCTCGCCTTGGTATGTGAACATCATCGACAAGCAGAAGAACAATTATCTGGAAAGCCAGATGCGCTCGACCTTGGGCGAGTTCTACCCGATGTTCATGATGGTGAAGTCTGCCGAGAACCTCAATGGTCTGCAGGCTCGCATGCCTTTCTACATGGAAATCAAATAATAACACATTGATAAACAGCCCGCATGGACCAAGGTTTTGTCCATATATCGAAGTTTCTCTTGCCTCTGAGCTGGCTCTACGGAGTGGGCGTGGAGGTGAGGAACTGGCTGTACGACCGCGGCTGGCTAAGGTCGCAGGAGTATGGACTGCCGGTCATCGGTGTGGGCAATATCACTGTGGGCGGAACGGGGAAGACGCCTCACACAGAATACTTGGTGCGGCTGCTTGCCTCGCAATACAGGGTGGCGGTGCTCAGCCGAGGTTATAAACGGAAGAGCAAGGGATACCGGCTGGCGGCGAATGACACTCCGATGGAACTGATTGGCGATGAGCCTTGGCAGATGAAGCAGAAGTTCGGCGAGGAGGTCATTGTTGCTGTCGATGCCGACCGACGCCACGGCATCGAACGCCTGCAGCATGACGAAGCGACAAGCAACGTAGAAGTGATTGTGCTGGACGACGCTTTTCAGCATCGTGCCGTGAAGGCGGGACTCAACCTGCTGCTTGTGGACTATAACCGCCTCATCACGGACGATTGTCTGCTGCCTGCAGGTCGTCTGCGCGAACCAGCCAGCGCCAAGCACAGGGCGGACATCGTCGTCGTGAGCAAGTGCCCCCGCAACATCTCGCCCATTGACTACAGCGTGGTGCAGCAGAAGCTTGCCTTACGACCTTTCCAGTCTCTCTTCTTCAGCACACTGCGCTATGGTTTGCTGCAGCAACTCTTTAGCAGTCAGACCCATCCACTGGAATGGCTGAAGACCAATCCTGTTTCGGTGCTGCTGCTTACGAGCATCGGCAATCCGCGCCAGATGGAAGCCGACTTGCGGCAATTCACTGAACGCATTCAACCTCTCAGTTTCCCCGACCATCACTACTTCTCAGAGCGCGACATCGAACTCGTCCGCACGTCTTTTGACCGCCTGCCAAAGCCGCGCATCGTGATAACCACCGAGAAGGATGCCGCCCGCTTGCTCATGCTGCGGAGCCTCCCCGAGGAACTGAAAGAGAAAATCTATGTCCTGCCCGTTGAGGTTGAGATAATGAGAAACGAATCTACCATGTTTAACCAAAAGATACTGAGTTATGTACGAAAAAATTCTTGAGACAGCGGCGTGGCTGAAGGAACGCATGCCCAATAAGCCCGAGACAGCCATCGTCCTGGGAACAGGACTTGGACAACTGGCTGACAAAATAGAGAAGATACTGGCCATTCCCTATCGCGAGATTCCCAACTTTCCCGTGTCCACGGTGGAGGGTCACCACGGACAACTGGTCTTTGGACGTCTGGGCGGACGCGACATCATGGCCATGGAGGGACGCTTCCACTACTACGAGGGCTACACGATGAAGGAGGTAACCTTCCCCATCCGCGTGATGTACGAACTGGGCATCAAGACGCTCTTTGTGAGCAACGCTGCGGGAGGTACAAACCCCAGCTTCCGCATCGGCGACATCATGATTATCACCGACCATATCAACTTCATGCCCGAAAATCCGCTCCACGGACCGAACATCCCCACTGGTCCGCGCTTCCCCGACATGGGTGAGCCCTACAACAACGAGCTCATCGAGATGGCCGACGCCATAGCTGCCGAGAAGGGCATCAAGGTGAGGCACGGCGTATATCTGGCCACACAGGGTCCCACCTTCGAGACACCGAGCGAGTACAGAATGTTCGCGCGATGGGGTGCCGACGCCGTGGGCATGAGCACCGTGCCCGAAGTCATCGTTGCCCGCCACTGCGGAATACGCTGTTTCGGCGTGAGCGTCATCACCGACCTGGGAACCTACGGAAAGCTCATGAAGGTGACTCACGAAGACGTACAGAAGGCTGCCAACGAGGCTCAGCCGCGCATGACAGCCATCATGGAAGAAATGATCAGAAGACTCTGAAAGATGGAAATATCAGAACTGGGCGAGTTCGGGCTCATACGCCGCCTCACCGAACAAATGCAGCCTCAAAACGAGACGACGCGACGCGGCGTGGGTGACGATTGCGCCGTAATTGCTCCCACCGAGGGAATGCAGACGCTCGTGACTACCGACATGCTCATGGAGGGCGTTCACTTCGACCTCACCTACGTGCCGCTGCATTATCTGGGTTACAAGTCCGTCATGGTGAACCTGAGCGACATCTATGCCATGAACGCGAAGCCCCGACAGATTACCGTCAGTCTGGCCATCAGCAAACGCTTCAATGTCGAAATGATGGAGGAACTCTACGAAGGGATGCGGCAGGCATGCGAGGAGCACCACGTCGACATCGTGGGCGGCGACACCACCAGCAGCCTCACCGGACTGGCCATCAGCATCACTGCCATCGGCGAAGCACGCCCCGAGGACATCGTCTTCCGCAACGGTGCGCACGAAACCGACCTCATCTGCGTGTCGGGCGACCTGGGTGCCGCCTACATGGGACTGCAACTGCTCGAGCGCGAAAAGGCCGTCTATAACCAGCAGTGGGCCAATGCACAGCGTTCAGGAAACCCACAGGAGATGGAGCGCCTCAAGGACGTGCAGCCCGACTTTGCCGGACACGAATACATCCTGGAACGGCAAATGAAGCCCCAGGCACGCCGAGACATCGTGGAGGCACTCGCCGAGGCTGGCATCCGTCCCACAAGCATGATTGACATCAGCGACGGGCTGAGCAGCGAACTCATCCACCTGTGCACACAGAGCCACACCGGTTGCCGCATCTACGAAGAGCGCATTCCGCTCGACTACCAGACGGCTTCGATGGCCGAGGAACTGAACATGAACGTCACGACCTGCGCGCTGAACGGCGGCGAAGACTACGAACTGCTCTTCACCGTACCGCTGACCGACAACGAGCGCGTGGAGCAGGTGAAGGACGTCCACATCATCGGATACATCACCAAAGAGTCGCTCGGACGCACGCTCATCTGCCGCGACGGAGTGGAGATGGAGCTGAAAGCGCAAGGGTGGAACCCACTGAAAGAGAAGGAATAAACCCACAAAAGTCAACCAAATATAAGCCACACAGACAAGCAGCCGCACTGCGCCCAAACGGCGTCGGTGCGGCTTTCTTTTTGTCATCCTCTAATGAGTTTTCTATTACACTTTTTGTTTTCTAAAACGAAGAGACACTCGACGAGGGGCTGAAGAGCGTGGAGTTCGGACTGTCGCACCACGGTGCGTTGACCCTCGAAACACGGTCTTCATGCAAAATCCTGCCGATATTTCAGAGCGAAGTTCAACTTGCGCAGAAAAAATCAATTTTCGAGAGTATTGATAATCAAACTATTAGTTTTTCATCAGAGCGAAAAAGACACGAAAAAGGGGCGAAAAACGTCATTTTTCGCCCCTTTTTGGGTAGGCCTCAGAAAAGCCAAATCAGCAAAAATCAGCCGAAATGTTTACAGATGTGGCATTCGCAGCTATTCAAAAACTACATAAGGATTGAGCCGTTCGCGCGCCTCGGGTGGAAAGGTCGAGAGCAGCGAAAGTTCGTCGAGCGACTTCAAGGGGCCGTGCTTGCGCCGATACTCCACCAAATCGCGCGCCTGATAGAACGAGAGATAGGGGTGCTTCATCAGCTGTTGCACGGAGAGCGTGTTGACGTTGAGACGGCGTGGCGACGGTGCGGAAACGCACACCCACTGGAGCAGTTCGTCGGGCATCTCGCACGCCTCCATCACCTGCTCAGCCGAGACGAATCCGCCCAGTTGTTGCCTGTATTCCACTATCTTACGCGCACGATAAGAGCCAATGCCAGGGATGCGTTTCAGCTCGGTGGTATCGGCCATGTTGATGTCCACCAATGTGCCCGGCTCGTATTTCGGGACTTGCCGGAGGGTGTCGCGCGGCGGTGTGGGAAGGGATGCTGTGCGAGTGGTATCGACAGGCGCAGGCTTCTCGGGCATCGACGTCGAAGACTTCGGGGTGGGTTCCAGATAACGGAAGCGTTCGGCAATCCTCACCTGCGGTCCGAGTCGTTCCCAAAGTTCGCCCGTCATGCCAGGCAGACGGCGGAAATCCTCAGCCGAATGGTAGCGCCCGTGCTTGGCACGATACCGATAGATGGACCTCACCTGCCATGGCGAGAGTCCGAGTCGAAGCAACGTGGTGCTGTCGGCCGTATTCGGGTCGAAGGGAAACGTCTCCACGGGTTCCTCGGTCACGGCATAAGTGACTGGAGCCGAGCGCGAATAAGTATTTCGGTGCGAGAGCGAAGTGGAGTCGGCTGCGGCAGAAGCACCCTTTCGTCCCGAAGGCTGAGGCTGCATCCATCCATAAACAGCCACGCCCAAAACGACCAGTATAAGCACCCACTCAAGGATGAGCAATGCACGACGGTCGGCCTTCGAGAGAAACGGCAGGCGACGATTCATCCCAGCAGTTCGTTCACAAAGACTAAGGCTATGACGGCGGGCACCACGTAGCGAATCAGGAAAATATAGGTGCTGAAAAGGCGGAAACGCAGCGTGCCGTGATTAGTTATCTCATCGCGGACCATGTTGCGGTCGAGTTTCCATCCCACAAAAAGACAGATGACGATGCCACTGAGCGGCATGATAACCTTGGACGCCGTGAAGTCGAAAAGGTCGAAGATGCTCATTCCGAAGACCTTGAAATCGCTCCACGGGCCGAATGAAAGCGAGCACGCTACACCGAGCAACATACAGGAAACCGAGACGATGGCAGCAGCAGTGCGACGCGACATGCCCGTAGCCTCGAGCACATAGGCCGTGACAGATTCGTGAAGCGAGATGGCACTCGTGAGCGCAGCCAGCAGTAGCAGCATATAGAAGAGAACGGAGAAGATGTAACCCATCACGGGATAGCTGGAGAACGTCATGTGAAAAACGTTGGGCAGCGTGATGAACACCAGCCCCGGACCGGCATCGACTTCGACACCAGGCACGCTGAAAACAGCCGGGAAGATGATGAAACCACTCAGAATGGCCACCATCGTATCGATGATGCTCACGTTGAAAGCCGTACGCGCCAGCCGCGTCTCGTCCTTGAAATACGAAGCGTAAGTGCAGAGACAACCCATGGCAATGCTCAGCGAGAAGAAGGCCTGCCCCATGGCACTGAGTACGACACGTGTCGTAACCTTCGTAAAATCGGGTTTGAGCAGGAAACGAAGTCCATCGTGCGCACCGGGCAAGCTAAACGAGCAGCCCACCAGCACCGCGATGATTATCAACAGAAGAGGCATCAGCACCTTGCTGAAACGCTCAATTCCACTCTGCACACCACAAGACACCACCCAATGGGTCATCGCCATAAAGCCGCAGGCATAGGCTACCGGAAGCCAGGGATGCGAGACAAAGCTGTTGAACTCGCTCTGAAAATCTTGCTCCACAGGAAGGAAACCAGAGAGCGAGTCCACAAGGTAGAAGAGCGTCCAACCAGAAATGACCACATAGTAGGAGAGGATCAAGAAGGCTACGAAAACGCCTGCCACGCCCTCGAAACGCCACCATGAGCGCAGAGCCAGCTTGGCATAGGCCGTAATGGTATTGGCATGAGTGTGCCGACCAACCACAAACTCGCTGATCATCACAGGCATGCCGATGAGAATGACATTGAAGAGATAAATCAAGATAAAGGCAGCGCCACCATTGTAACCTACCTCGGTAGGGAAACGCCACACATTACCCAGTCCGACGGCCGAGCCAGCTGCAGCCAGCACGACACCCATCTTGCTTCCGAAATTCTTTCTTTTTTCCATTGTTCTCTATCTTCCAATCAGTCCGTTAACAAATATAATGGCGACACCCACTGGCGCCACCCACCGCAGCAGGAAGAGCACCACGCGGGCCGATATGCGTGCAACATGGCCGCCGTTGGTCAGTTCGTCCATCACCAGGCGACGTTCCAACCTCCATCCTACAAAGAGCGATATGACGATGCCGCCCAATGGCATGATGAACTTAGCCGTGGCATAGTCGAAGAGGTCAAAGAAGCCCATGCCAAAGATCTTCACCTCGCTCCACGCACCGAACGAGAGCGAGCAGGCACTTCCCAGCACGATGCACACGGCTGTCACTATTGCGGCAGCCCATCGACGGGATAGCGAGAACCGTTCGAGAATGAAGGCGGTGCAAATCTCGTGCATCGAAATGCTGCTCGTCAGCGCGGCCAAAAGCAGGAGCACATAGAACAGCAACGAGAAGCAATAGCCCAGCACAGGCAGTCCACTGAAGGCCGAATCGAATACGCTGGGCAACGTAATGAATACGAGGCCCGGACCGGCATCGGCCGATATGCCGTCCACACTGAATACGGCGGGGAAGATGATGAATCCGCTCAGCACAGCCACCAGCGTATCAATCATGCAAATTTTGAAAGCCGACGACATCAGACGCGTCTCGCCATCGAAATACGAGGCATACGTAACCATGCAACCGATGCCCACACTCAGCGAGAAGAAAGCCTGACCCACGGCGCTCAACACCACGGGCGTTGTGAGTCGCGAGAAGTCAGGCTGCAGAAGGTATCTCAGTCCCTCACGCGCTCCCGGCATATTGAGCGAGCAAAACACCAGTATCAGGATGATTATGAAGAGCAGAGGCACCATGCACTTCGAGAAACGCTCGATGCCATTCTGCACACCTCGTGACACCACCAGATGGGTAAGCAAGAGGAAAACGAACAGATAGGCCAGCGGACGGAAGGGATGAGACACGAAGGAGTTGAAGAGCACGGCATGGTCGAGGCCGCCCGAGATATGTCCCATGAGCGATGAGCAGGAGTAGTGGAGCGTCCATCCAGCTACCACCGAATAGAACGACAGCACCATGAAACCTGCCAAGACGCTCAGATAGCCCATCATATGCCACCGTTCGCCGGGTGCCAGACGGCGGTAGCAGTCCACGGTATTGGCCTTCGATGCGCGTCCGATGACAAACTCGCCCACCAACACCGGCATGGCCAGAAAGAGGACGAAGAGCAGATATACCAATATGAAGGCAGCCCCACCGTTTCGGCCCACCTCGGTGGAGAAACGCCAGATATTGCCCAATCCCACAGCACTACCCGCCGAGGCCAGTACGACCCCAATGCGACTTCCAAAACGTCCGCGACTTTCCATTTTCGTCGTTTGTCAGTCCCTACTTCGCGAGCAAAGGCGGAAAATCCACACACCAAGCGAAGCCCGGGAACTTACAGATTCCTTTTTTAATGATTAAAACTCTGCAAAATTACAAATAAATCCCGTAAATTTGCAACAAATTACAAACCAAACAGTCCAAAATGCTTACATATTATATAAAACGCTATCCACTGAGCCTGCTCACCGTGGTGGCCATCGTAATACTTTCGCTGGCTCCCATCCCGGAAGTGAAGATGCTCGAAAATGTCAGTCTGGCCGACAAATGGACGCACATGATTATGTACGCAGGCCTCAGTTCGGTGATATGGTTCGAGTATCTGCGCAGCCACGCAGGCATCTCTGCCGCCCGACTGCTGCTCGCAGCCTTCGTCTGTCCCGTCGTGCTGGGTGGATTACTCGAATTGGCACAAGCCTACCTAACCACCTACCGTTCAGGTGAATGGCTCGATGCCGTAGCCGACACCATCGGAGCCCTCGCAGGTCAGTTCGTGGGACTGGCAATGGCACATTTCGGAAGAGGGAAATAATCAGATTAAAAACGCACCGTGCTGCGACGGGCATCGCACCGTGTTGCGACAGCTGTCGCAGCGCGGTGCGTCGTACGTCATAGCGTGGTACGTATCAGAGTGTATCGCGCCAAAGGCGGAAAGGATTGCGGCGCAGGTGGGAATTGTAGAAGCGGCGGTCGCCTGTCACTTCGCGCCCAATGAAAGGAGGTTTTTCGAACGGCTCGTCCTCGCTGTGGAGCTCCACCTCGGCCATTATGAGCCCCTCGTTGTCGCCATAGAACTCGTCCACCTCGAAGATGTGATTTCCGCTGCGCACCAGATGGCGCGTCTTGTCGATGATGCCGGGCTCGCAGATGGCAAGCAACTCGAGTGCGTCCGAAGCCGCAATCTCCGTCTCGAACTCGTAGCGTGCCAATCCTGCGCGGTCGCTGGGTCCCTTGATGGTCAGATAGCCCCGGTCGTCTCTCAGACGCACGCGAACCGTCTTGCCGTTGCCCGTCAGGATGTAGCCCTGACGAATGCGACTGCTGTTGTAGACCAAGTGACGGAACTCACCGTCGACGAGGAACTTACGTTCTATCTCGAGCGCCATGGTCAGATGATGAGCACCATCGCGATGGCCACCAGCATGAGCAGGATGAGTGCTCCTGCCACGTAACGAACAACCTTGCGGCCTTCCTGTGCCTCACGGCGTGCCTTCTTGGCAGCACGCATTTCTTTTTTTGCTTTACTCATGATATGATATAGTTTTTAGGTTTTTATGGATTTGTGAGTTTATTCCGTTTCACCGAACTCCATGAGGTAGGCTTTGATGAATGCATCGATTTTTCCGTCCATCACGCCGCCCACGTCGCTCGTCTGATAGTTTGTACGGTGGTCTTTCACGCGTCGGTCATCGAAGACATAGCTTCGTATCTGGCTACCCCACTCGATTTTCCGTTTGCTGGCCTCCACCTTGGCCTGTTCAGCCATACGGTGCTGCAGTTCCTTGTCGTAGAGAATGGAGCGCAACAGGCGCAAAGCATTCTCCTTGTTTTTGGGCTGGTCGCGCGTCTCGGTGTTCTCGATGAGAATCTCCTCTTCCTCGCCCGTGTAAGGGTCTTTGTACTGATAGCGCAGGCGTACTCCGGACTCCACTTTGTTGACGTTCTGTCCGCCGGCACCGCTAGAGCGGAAGGTATCCCACGAGATACGCGCCTGCTCGATGTTCACTTCGATGGTGTCGTCCACCAGCGGCGTCACGAAGACCGAGGCGAAAGACGTCATGCGCTTGCCCTGTGCATTGTAGGGCGACACACGCACCAGGCGGTGAACGCCGTTCTCGCTCTTGAGGTAACCATAGGCATAGTCGCCCTCAATCTCGAGCGTGCACGACTTGATGCCGGCATCATCGCCGTCGAGCACATTACTTACCACACACTTGTATTTGTTTTCCTCGGCCCATCGCATATACATTCGCATGAGCATCTGTGCCCAGTCCTGCGCCTCTGTGCCGCCGGCACCTGAGTTTATCTTCAGTACAGCCGACATCACATCTTCCTCCCTGCGTAGCATATTCTTCAGTTCCAGGTCTTCGATGGATGCAATGGCGTTCGAGTATATTTCATCCACCTCGGCCTCGGTGACCAGTTCTTCCTTATAGTATTCGAAAGCGAGTTCAAGCTCGTCAGTCAGGCTCTTCACCTCGGCATAGCCCTTTATCCACTTCTCCAGTCCCTTCACCAGTTTCATCTGTGCCTCGGCCTTCTTCTGGTCGTCCCAGAATCCGGGAGCCTGTGTGCGCAGCTGTTCCTCCTCAAGCTGAATTTTCTTGCTGTCGATGTTCAGGTATCGGTGCAGCTGCGCGGTGCGGTCCTTGACTTCTTTCAGTTGTTCTGCAGTTATCATTATTCTTCGTACATTTTTTCTATTTGCGCTGCGTAGTTCTGGTTGAGCACGGGACGTTTCACCTTGAGTGTGTTCGTCAGTTCACCCTTCTCCAACGAGAACGGCTCGGGCAGCAGCGTGATGCGTTTCACTTGCTCGTAGTGGGCAAATTCCTGTTGCAGCGTGTCGAGACGATACATCACGAATTCCACCACCTTAGGATTGCTGCAAAGGTCTGCACGGTCCTTAAATTCGATGCCATGCTTATGGGCGAAATCCTCGAGCAACTTGTATTCGGGGATAATCAAGGCGGAGACAAACTTGCGTTGGTCTGCGATGATGACGATTTGGTCTATGTATCTGTCCACCACCAGCTTGCTTTCGAGCATCTGCGGAGCGATATACTTTCCGTTGCTCGTCTTGAAGAGGTCCTTGATGCGGTCAGTGAGAAATAGCTCTCCATCTTTCATATATCCGGCATCGCCCGTGTGGAACCAACCCTCGTCGTCGATTGAGAGGGCAGTCACTTCTGCCTTACGATAGTATCCCTTTGTGATGGTCTCTCCCTTGAGAAGTATCTCGTTGTTCTCCCCAAACTTCACCTGCACTCCGTCGAGCACTCGTCCTATGGAGCCAATGGTCACAGGTTGATTCCAACGGTCGCATGACACGGTGGCTGTGCTCTCGGTGAGTCCATATCCGGCCACCATCATGATGCCCACCGAATGCACGAACTCCTCCACCAGCGGCGGGATGGCAGCACCGGCTGTGGGAAAGAAGTTGTGGCGTTCCAAACCGAGCGTCTTCAGCAGGAGGGCAATGATGGTCTTCTCGTACACCTTGTATTGCATTTTCAGGCTGAGCGGCGGCGTCAGGCCCTTCATCATGTAGTCCACGTTGTATGCCTTGCCTACGCGCAGTGCGTCCAGGATGAGTTTCCGTTCGATGGCGCTGCTCGAGCTGATCTTTTCCTGCACACCGTTGTAGACCTTTTCCCAGAAGCGGGGCACGGTGCACATGCAGGTGGGATGCACCTCCTGAAGCGACACCAGTATGTCCTGAGGACGCAAATTGACGGCCAGCGTACAGCCTTCAGCCAGACAGAGATACGACCACCCACGCTCGAAAACATGCGTGAAGGGCAGGAAGTTCATCACCAGTTCGTCCTCGGTCATGCGCAGTGCACCCTGATGTCCGCGCAGAGCAGCCATATACATCCGATGGGTGAGCATCACGCCCTTGCTCAGTCCGGTTGTGCCGCTGGTATAGAGGATGTTGGCAAGGTCGTCGATGTCTACTTCGGCAGTACGGTGTTCCACCTCGGCCTGATGCTGCAGAGGCTCTCCAATCTTCAGGAACTCGTCGAAGTAGATACTCACCTGGTCTTGTTGGTCTTTCTTCACCTTCGGGTCGAAGATGATGAGCTTGCAGATACCCGGGTCTATCTTCATCACGCGGTAGGCCGTGTCATACTGATACTGCTCGCCCACGAAGATGTAGCGAATCTTGGCATCGCTTATCATATATTTTATCTGCATCTCGCTGCTGGTGGCATAGAACGGGATGGTGACTGCGCGGATGCCATAGGCGCCGAAATCGACAAACATACACTCGGGCATGTTCTGCGAGAAGACGGCCACCTTCTCCTGGATGTCCACGCCCAGTTCCAGCAGGGCATTGCTCACCTGACGCACACATTGCGAGAAGCGATTCCACGAGATATTCTTCCATACATTCTCGTCATAGTCGCGATACATCATAGCCGTACGCTCGCCGTAACGGGCAGCCTGACTGTGAATTAGTGTAGAAAAAGGGCTTGTGTTCTGCATTGCTTATCTTCTTTTCTCTCCACAAAGGTAAAACAACTTGGGATAAATCCCAAATTTATTTGGAACTTTTGAAATTAAGGCCTACCTTTGTTTCCTGAAATCTGCTAAAAATGGAACCCCAAGACCTTTCCAAGGAAGCCATAGGGCTGCTCTGCCGGCTCATACGCATCCCAAGTTTCAGCCGTCAGGAGAAGGAAGCTGCCGACGCGCTGCAACTCTTCATGACCGAACACTGCCACCTCCCCGTGCAACGCTCGGGTAACAATCTGTGGACCATTGCGCCCGGATTCGACGAAAACCGACCCACCCTGTTGCTGAACGCACACATCGACACGGTACGTCCCACCGACGGATGGACGCGACCGCCACACGAGCCCGTGACAATCGACGGACGTCTGTACGGACTGGGCAGCAACGACGACGGAGGCAGTCTGGTGTCGCTTCTCCAGACGTTCAGATGGCTGTCCGACCGTCCTCAGACCTACAATCTCATCTATCTGGCCAGTGCCGAAGAAGAGGTGAACGGCAAGGGAGGCGTAGAGAGCGTACTGCCCCAGCTACCGCCCATCAGCGTAGGTCTGGTGGGAGAGCCCACGGGGATGCAGCCCGCCATAGCCGAGCGCGGACTGATGGTGCTGGACGCCGTAAGTCACGGAAAAGCAGGGCACGCCGCGCGCAACGAGGGCGACAATGCCATCTACCATGCCATCGACGACATACAGCGGCTGCGCACATTCCGGTTCCCGCGCGTGTCGCCTCTGCTGGGCGAGGTGAAGATGTCTGTGACAATCGTCAACGCCGGCACTCAGCACAACGTGGTGCCCGACCGCTGCACCTTCACCGTCGACGTGCGCACCAACGACCTCTACTCAAATCAGGAGGCCCTCGAAATCATACGTTCGCTGGTGACGAGCGACGTGGAGCCCCGTTCCACACGTCTCGCCTCGTCGCACATCAGCCCCACCCATCCGCTCGCGGCCCGCGCCATAGCCCTCGGCAGGGAGCCTTTCGGCTCGCCCACCCTCAGCGACCAGACGCTCATGCGCTTCCCCACACTCAAGATGGGGCCGGGCCAGAGCAGCCGCAGCCATACAGCCGACGAGTTCATACTGGAAAGCGAAATCGAAGAGGCCATTCCGCTCTACTGCCAGCTGCTCGACGGGCTGCGCCTCTGACACCCATCGACCATCCCCCGAAGTGCGCTTTTCGACGCACCGTGGTCCGACAGCCGTCGCAGCGTGGTGCGACGGGCAACGCAGCGTGGTGCGACACGTGTCGCAACGCGGTGCGTTTCTCAGTGTTTCAAAGCAGGAAACAAAAAAAGCAGTTCTCCCTCATACGGATACGAGGGAGAACTGCTTTATTCTATGCGCGGCAGACGGGCGCGACTCAGCTTAACTTCTTGATGTATGCCGAGAGCTTCGACTTCAGGTTCGAAGCCTTGTTCTTGTGGATGATATTCCGCTTGGCCAGCTTGTCGAGAATCTTCTGCACGCTGGGGAACATCTCGGTTGCAGCAGCCTTGTCGGTAGTGGCACGCAGCTTACGGACAGCGTTACGCATCGTCTTGGCGTAATATCTGTTGTGCAACCTTCTCTTCTCCGTCTGACGGATACGCTTTAAGGATGATTTGTGGTTTGCCATTTTTGTGTCTGTCTTTACTTTTATTTTTCTTTCTTGTAGTCCCTAGGAGAGTCGAACTCCTCTTTAGAGAATGAAAATCTCTCGTCCTAACCGATAGACGAAGGGACCGGCCACGAGTCTCAGGGAGAGTCTCGGCATTCGAGGTCACCTCAATTGCGGTTGCAAAGGTAAAGGTTTTCCTCCGACTGGCAAAATTATTTGGCGAAAAAATGTCTTTTCGCGTGAGAATTTCGTTCTTTTGCCCCTTTTCGGCCCTCTTTGGCGAGACTTGAACCGCTCATAACGATGACTGCGGAGGTGGTTTCGGCCGAAATTTCTGCCGAGGACGAAAAAGCGGCACACGTTTTTGTTTTTCTGCACGCTTATTCGTGACTTTGACCCGAATCGGACTTACTCTCGCTCGGAAAAACTCAAATAAATTTGGCTTTTCCCTCGCTTATTCGTAACTTTGAAAACCCAAAGGACGAAAAGAAAAATGCTGGAACGCACACGGGGCATTGTCCTGCACACACTGCGATACGACGACGAACGCATGATAGCCTCGGTTTTCACCGAAAGCCGCGGCTATGTCTCGTTTCTGACACGCATGCCACGCTCGCGACGAAGTAGCGTGAGGTCGGTGCTGCTGCGACCAATGAGCATACTGGAAATGGACTTCGATTTCCGTCCACAACAAAACCTGCAGCGCATACGCGAGATGAGTGTCGATGTTCCGTTCCTCTCACTCCCCTACCACCCCGTGAAAGCCTCGCTGGCACTTTTCTTCTCGGAGTTTCTGCACCACGCACTGCGTCACGAAGGCGAGAACCGCGCGCTTTTTTCCTACATGGAATACGGCCTGCGCTGGCTCGACGAAGCCGAGGCAGGACTTGCCAACTACCACCTGGTGTTCCTCATCCACATGTCGCGCTTCATGGGTTTCTGGCCCAACGTAGGACGAAGAGGGGGCGGAGGGCATGAGGTATTCGACCTGCGCGAAGGACGACTCACGAGCATTCTGCCGCAGCACGAGGACTTCCTGCGACCGTCGGAGGCATCGAACGTGTCTCTCTTGCTTCGGATGGACTACGATACGATGGGGCTTTTCCGCATGAGCCGCGAACAGCGCAACCGCGTGCTGGAGGTGATAATAAAATACTACCGACTCCACGTGCCGGAGATTCCGGACATGAAGTCGGTAGATATATTACGCGAACTTTTCAGTTAGCCGCTGGGTGACTTCGTCTTCCTCTGTCACGACTCGGCTGTCGGTTCATTCTGCTGACCTATCTTACGCAGCTCTTCTTTGGTGCGGCGCGAGGTGGGCAACGTCTCGACCATCGAGATAATCTCATCGTTATCCAACTGGTCGTCCTCGAAAATGTATGCGTTGTACTGGTGACGTATGGAGGAAGTAACCACGCCGCTGTAGAGCGTCGCAATGTAGTTATCACGACGCAGCTGAGCCTCCTCATCGATACTTGCCTCGGCCAGTCTCTTCGGGTCCATCATTTCTGGCATTCCCGGCACGTTCTCGAGCCCGAAACCAGTAGCCAGCAGCGTTATCTTGACCTTGCTGCCAAGCGAACTGTCGGTGGCAAGCCCCCACTTGGTTTCGACGTCCTTGCGGAACTTGCTCATGAAGTCGTTCACCTCGTTCATTTCCTCCATCATCAGACTTCCACTCTCGTTGTCGTCACAGAAGTTGATGTTGAGCAGAACCTTGCGCGAGTTGAAGATGTCGTTGTTGTTGAGGAGCGGGCTGTTGAGTGCCTCACTGATGGCCTTCGTGACGCGGTTTTCGCCCTCGCCGTAACCTGTACTCATGATGGCCACACCACCGTCCTTGAGCACGGTGGTAACATCTTGGAAGTCGAGGTTTATGATGCCACGCATGGTGATGATTTCAGCAATGCTCTTTGCGGCGATGCTGAGCGTATCGTCTGCCTTTGCAAAGGCATTGACGAGTGTCAGCTCAGGATAAATCTCACGCAGGCGTTCGTTGTTGATGACCAGCAATGCGTCTACATGTTTAGCAATCTCCTCGACGCCATCAAGTGCCTGATTGATTTTCTTGAGACCCTCGAAGCGGAAGGGGATGGTGACAATACCCACAGTGAGAATGCCTGCATCCTTGGCACACTGCGCTATGATGGGGGCTGCACCAGTGCCGGTTCCACCGCCCATTCCGGCAGTAATGAAGACCATGCGTGTGCCGTCATTGAGCATCTGTTTGATTTCATCCAGACTCTCCTCGGCTGCCTTCTTTGCCTTCTCGGGAACGTTGCCAGCCCCAAGTCCATCGGGACCTAACTGCAGATGATTGGGCACAGGTGAATCTTCAAGTGCTTTCTTATCCGTGTTGCACACCACGTAGGTGACGTCGTGAATGCCTTCGCGATACATGTGGCTCACGGCATTTCCACCGCCACCGCCTACACCCACGACCTTGATGATGCACGGGTTGGGATTCTTCTTTTCAGGGAAATTGATAGGTAATCCCTTACTGCCCAGAATGGAGTTGTTTTCTGTGTCTCGGGTGTGAGTTGGGAAGTTGAACCCAAGTCCGCCACTATTGAATTTAGAATCTTGCATAGTTCTGATGTTTTTCGGGGTTTGTTAATCTTCCGGTTCCTCGAAGAGCTTACTCACTTTATCCCACAGCCGGCTCAGTTTCTTACCAGTTCCTTCACCTGGCGCTTTCTTGGGTTCATCGGTCGTTTCTTCCTGATTCTCCAGAGCAGTCTCTGTGGTTATTTCAGAGGCTCCGAAGTCTATTTCTTCCTGAACACCGTCGGAAGATTCACCGACGCACGATTGGTCGCCATGCTGCAAGAGGGCCATCAGGGTGTACAGTGTGTCGGGCTCAGCTATGTTGAGACCGTGTGCAAGTTTGACATTGGTGGGGAGTCCCTTTACGACACGAATGAGCTTGTCGCTGTGGGTATGTTTTCCGAAGCCTTCGGCCAAGTCTTTCACACGGGCTGCACCTCCAGTAAATACGATGCCGGAAAGAAGTCGTTCGCTGCGACCATCTATCTGTTTCCATATATTCAGGAAGATTTCTTCGTAACGTGCCTCGATTATTTCTTGCAGGGAGAGTTCGTCGATGCTGCGGCTATGGCTCAACGAGATGCTGTTGACACCTTGTTTGCCCGGTTCGCTCCGATATGCCGTACCATACTTCAACTTCAATGTCTCGGCCTCGTCGGTCTCGATGCTGTTGCTTGCGATGTCGGACGTGACAGTGCTTCCGCCCAGAGGAATGACACAAAGGTGACGCAAGATGCCGCGGTCGTAGACAGAAACAGTTGTCGTCTCGCCGCCCATGTCGACCAATGCACAACCGGAGATCTTCTCGCTGCTCGACAGTAACGTGTCGGCCAGACATAGCGGCGAGATGAGCAGTTCTGCCAACTCGAAGCCTGCATCGTGGACACACTTTTCGATATTCTCCTTCAAGTTGGTACGCGCCAGCACATTCAGGAAATTGGCTTCGATGCTGTCGCCCTGCATACCCACAGGGTCGGCAACCTGACGATTGGCGATGCGATACTCCTGCGGAATCATGTCGAGAATCTCCGAACCTGCGTAGGTCACAGCTCCGTTGGCATCCTTCATCTCGTCTATAATCTGATGAGTGATGTGTGTCTTCTCGGTGAACTGACGTGTCACCACATTCTGCTTGCTGCGCAACGACTGTCCGGAGAGACCCACATAGATGCTTTTGGTGTGGATGTTCAGTTTGTCGTTGATTTGGCGTACTGCCTGACGAATGGTCTGTGTGGTCTTGTCAATGTTGTCTACAACACCCTTGTGAATCGTGTTGGCAGCCTCTTCCTGAACCACAGCAAGAATCTGCACAGACCCGTCGGGCTCTTTCCGACCTGCGATAGCTCGGATGGCAGTGGAGGCCAGCTCCACGGCAACGATGATGTCCTTCTCTGCTCCCATATATATATTCTGTTTATGTTTATTTCTTACTTAGTGCACACTATCTGTCCGTCAAAAGCGAGGTTGATGGTCTTGTATTTGTTCCAGCCCACCTCGGGCAGTCCTTTCCGATAGAACAGCATGAGACGCTGCAGTTTGTTCTGAATGTTCGATGCGTCGCCCAGGATGATTGTATGGTTTCCTACGCGCGGATAGGCTTCAATCTGATATTCCGAGGGCACGTGTATCTGCTGTATCTGCTTGCTCCAGAAGTCGTCTTCGTAGATGTATTGTGCCAAGGGGATGAGCTTCGTGCGTGCAAACTCGCGGCTGATGCGTCCCGTGGCGACACATAGGTCGGCATTGACGGTGTCGACGGGCATCAAGACACCTTTGCTGTCGAGGTAGTAGTCATCGCCATTTTGAGCCATGACGTGCAGTATGGGGTGCTGTGCCCTCACCTGTATGCAGAGTTTTCCGCTACCGGTGTAGTAGCAGTGAACCGTATCGATGTAGGCATTCACCTGCAGGAGGCTCTCCACCTGAGCCAGGTCTATCTCGCTGAGGGGCATGCCCTCGGCGTAAATCTTGTTTTTCCTGAGCATGCCATGAATGTCGTCTTCTGTGATGATTTTCGAGGTGATGGTATCTGTGAAGGAGACCACCACCCCCTCGCACGTCACCTCTTCGGAGGGGCGTGAGAGTTTTATGACGGCAAATATCATATAGCCGAATATACACAGCAGCAGGACAATCTTGATGGCAGTTTTCATTAGGCAGTCAGTATTTTCGTGATTTCGTCAGCATAGTTCTCGATATCGCCTGCGCCAAGTGTGACGAGGACGTCGAAGCCACCCTGCCGCACGATGTCGAGCACTTCGTCCTTGCGACACATGCAGCGGTCGATGCCCGGGCGCAGGTTGTCATAGATGAGTTTACTGGTAACACCCGGTATCGGTTCTTCGCGTGCCGGGTATATATCGACCAGTGCGACATCGTCGGCCAGCGAGAGCGCCTCGGCAAACTCGCGGTAGAAGTCGCGTGTACGGGTATAGAGGTGCGGCTGGAATATCACTTTTATCCGTCTATCCTCGTAAAGTTGGCGTATGCTGATCAGGCTCTGGCGTATCTCGGCCGGATGGTGGGCATAGTCGCTCAGATAGGCCATGCGGTCGGTTCTCACATGGAAGTCGAATCTGCGGTCCACGCCTCTGAACGAAGCCATGGCACTGCGAATCTCGTCTTCTCCGGCACCGGCCACCTGAGCCAACGCCATGGCTGCTATTCCGTTCTCGATGTTGACAGCCACGGGCACACCGAGCTGTATGTCGGCGATATTACCGAACGGAGAGACGAGGTCGAAGACAATCTCGCCATGGCCGATACGGATATGTTCGGCATGAAAATCGCCCTGGTCCTGGCTGTATGTATAGGTGGTCACACCATCTTGCGTGGCTGGCTGCATCTTCAGCCCCGTGTGCAGGATGAGGAAACCGCCGGGCTGGATGAGACTGCTGTAGTGGCGGAAACTTTCCAGATATGCTTCTTCGGTGCCGTAGATATCCAGATGGTCGGCATCGGTGGCTGTGATGACCGATGCATAGGGTGAAAGCCAGTGGAAGGAGCGGTCGAACTCGTCGGCCTCGATGACCACATAAGGACTGTGCTGACTCAGAATATAATTGGTGCCGTAGTTCTTGGTGATTCCACCGAGGAAGGCGTTGCAGTCCACATGGCTCTGGTGCAGCAGATGGGCCGCCATGCTGCTGGTGGTGGTCTTTCCGTGGGTGCCTGCCACACAGAGGCCTTTCAGCGACCGGGTGAGCAGCCCCAGCACCTGGGCACGCTTCTGAATCTCGAACCCGTTCTGGCGGAAATATACCAACTCGGCATGTTCGGCCGGAATGGCCGGTGTGTAGATGACGAGCGTCTGTTCGCGCTCCAGGCATGCCGTGGGAATCAGCCCTACATTCTCCTCGTAGTGGATGTCGGCGCCTTCCTGACGGAGTTTCTCCGTGAGTTCGCTGGGGGTTTTGTCATAGCCTCCCACGACGATGCCCTGGTGCAGGAAATATCGGGCAAGGGCACTCATGCCGATGCCGCCGATGCCAACGAAATAGACAGCCTTTATTCCGAGACTTGCGTCGGGGGCTGTTTTGTCGCACTGTGGTGCGTCGTCTGTCGCAACGTGGTGCGACGCCTGTCGCAGCGTGGTGCGTTGCCCGTCGCAGCGTGGTGCGTTTTCGAGGGGACTGACGGGCTGTTGCTCCGCCGGGCGTTCCGGGTTTATGGTCGAGAGATGTGACATGCGCTTACTGTTTGTTTGCAAGTTTCATAACCTCGTCGGCGATGATGCGTGCCGAGTCCTTGTATGCCATCTGATAGGCATGCTCGCCCAACGACTTGAGTTTGGCTGCGTCTTTCACCGTTCTTATGGCCAACGTGATGAGTTTCTCTTTCGCCTCGGAATCCTTCACCATAAGCGCAGCGCCCTTCTCCGTCAGGGCCATGGCATTGTGCGTCTGATGGTCCTCTGCCACGTTGGGGCTGGGGACGAGGATGGCGGGTTTGCCCAACAGACAGAGTTCGCTGATGCTGCTGGCTCCGGCACGGCTGATGACGAGGTCGGCCGCACAGTAGGCGTGGTCCATCTTACTGATGAAATCGGTGACATAGAGGTTGTCGGGCTTACCTTTTCTGGCCAGTTCCTCCTTGATGCTCTGGCTGTAGTATCCTCCTGTCTGCCAGATAAACTGTATGGGAGCCTGGGCTATGGCGTTCAGGTTGTGCAGCACACTCTGGTTCAGGGTGCGTGCGCCCAGACTTCCTCCCACCAGGAGAATGGTGGGAATGCCCGGGCTCAGGTTGAATGTGGCTGCCGATTCCTGACGGGTGAGGTTGGGAGAGAGCAGATTCTGTCTGACCGGATTACCCGTGATGAGAATCTTGTCTGCGGGGAAGAATCGTTCCATCCCTTCGTAGGCGACGCATATTTTCTCAGCCTTGTTTGCAAGTTTCTTATTCGTAAGGCCTGCAAAACTGTTCTGTTCCTGAATGAGGCACGGAATGCCCAGCTCGTAGGCTGCCTCGAGCGTGGCTGAACTGGCATATCCTCCCACACCCACAGCGACCTGCGGCTTGAACTGGCACAGTTTCTTCTTAATCTTCCATTTGCTGTAGACGTAGTTGATGATTACTCCGATGTTGCCCGGTTTCCAGAACGGACGCAACAGTCCGCGCAAGGGCAGGCCGATTATCTCGTAGCCCGCAGCGGGCACACGCTGCATCTCCATCCTGCCTTCGGCACCCACAAAGAGTATCTCAGCCTCGGGATTTATCTCCTTTATGGCATTTGCGATGCTGACTGCCGGAAAGATGTGTCCGCCCGTGCCTCCACCGCTTATTATTATTCTTAGATTCTTCTCTGCCATTATTCGTCGTTTCTTGCTGTCGTATCAATGATTTCCAATTCCGGTTCCTTGTATTTCACTTTCTTCTTGGCCGTGTGGCTCACGCTGAGTATCATGCCGATGTAGGCACAATTGACAAACGTACTCGTGCCACCTTTACTGATTAGCGGGAGCGGTTGGCCGGTGACAGGAATTACTCCCACGGCCACCGCCATGTTGACCATGGCCTGCACGACCATCATCAAGGCCAGTCCCATGACCAGATAGGCTGGGAACAGGGCCTTGCATTTACTGGCTATCTTCATGGCCCTCCACATCAATAACAAGTAGAGGAACATCACAAAAGCCCCGCTGGCAATGCCTCCTTCCTCAATAATGATGGCATAGATGAAGTCGGAAAAGGCAAGCGGCAGGAAGTCGCGCTGAACCGAGTTTCCAGGCCCCTTGCCCACCACATTGCACGAAGCCACCGCTATGCGTGCATGAGTGGTCTGGACATTCTTCTGTGTTATCTTGTAATCCGCAGGATCGTCGGGCAGTTTCTCGTGGTCGGTGATGCGTCCCACCCACACCGGCAGTCGGTGCAGAGGCCCGTCGCTCTCGCTCCACTTGTCAAGTGTCGTCTTCGGAATGGAGAGTGCAACAGAGAGACCGATGGCAACACCTATCGCAATCAGACCACCGGACCATGCCAGATATTTGATGCGGACCTGTGCGATGAAACAGATAAGGAACATCACAACGAAGATGATGGCAGCCGTAGAAGCATTCTCGGTGACGATGAGTGCCAACGTGAATACGACCTCCAGAAAGACAATCTTCGTTGCCGTAGGCGAGGCTCCTTTCTCGTCGCGAAGCGTAGCAAGGATGAAGGCTACGAATCCGACAAGGCATATCTTAGCAATCTCGCTCGGCTGGATGGTCTTTCCTCCGATGTGAATCCAGCGCGCAGCATCGTTGGTAGCCGTAGAGAAAAGTGCGAACACCAGAAGCGGATAGGCTATCAGATGGAGTGAGAATGTGCTGAGGGCCTTGAATATGTTGCAAGGGAACAGGTGGATGATCCACGTGATGCCAATGCCCACCAAGACATATGTACCGTGCTCGATGATGGGGTCCCAATACTGGCCACGCTTGTAGCTCATGCTACTGCTGGCGCTGTAGACCTCAATGATGGAGACCATGCAGAGCAGGATGAACACCATCCACACCACCAGGTCGCCCTGTATGAATCCATTCTTCAGAAATCCTTTCCTCAGTGTCATAGTTCTCTCCGTTTTCTTCTTTATCTGTGACTACAAGGCTCTCACAAGTGCCTTGAACTGGTCGCCGCGGTCCTCCATGTTCTTGAACAGGTCGAAACTGGCACAACACGGGCTCAACAACACCGTATCGCCCGGCTTTGCCATTCTGGCGCAGGCTTCCACACAGTCTTTCATGCTGTGCGTATCAGCCACGGGGATGCCCAGCGAATCAAAGAACTGGTGCAGTTTCGTATTGTCGGCACCCAAATATACCAGTCCCTTGCATTTCTTCACCACCAGATCCTTGATGGCGTTATAGTCATTTCCCTTGTCACGGCCACCGATGATGAGTATGGTGGGCGTGGTCATACTCTCGAGGGCATACCAACATGCATCTACGTTGGTGGCTTTCGAATCGTTGATATATTGCACTCCGCCGACACGGGCGACCTTCTCCAACCGATGCTCCACACCCTCAAAATCGCTCAGACTCTGACGCAAGTTCTCGTCCTTGATGCCGCTCAGATGAGCTGCGATGCCGGCTGCCAGCGAGTTGTACATATTGTGCTTGCCACTCAGACTCAGCGACTCCTGCTCCATATTGAATGGCGTAGGCCGCTCGATGACGTATTGTCCATCGGAAATGTAGCCAATCATACCATTCTTCTCAAGGATACTGAAAGGACACATCTGAGCCCGTATGCCGTATTTCGTCAGTTCACGCTTGATGATGGGATCGTCAGCCCAATAGACAAAAGCATCGTCTTCGGTCTGGTTCTGCAGGATGCGCATCTTCGAGTCGGTGTATTCCTGCATACCATGATAGCGGTCCAGATGGTCGGGAGTGATGTTGAGCAGTACGGCGATGTTGGCACGGAAGTCATACATATTGTCCAACTGGAAACTGCTCAGTTCGATGATGTAGTAATCGAACTTCTTTCCCTCGGCAATCTGCAAGGCCAGACTGCGCCCGATATTGCCAGCCAAACCGACATTGTAACCAGCCTCCTTGAATATATGATAGATGAGACTGGTGGTCGTGGTCTTGCCGTTCGAGCCTGTCACACATATCATCTTGGCGTGGGTATAACGTCCGGCAAACTCTATCTCACTGATAATGGGAATACCTTTGCTCTTCAGTTTAACCGGTATTGGCGCATCGTCGGGAATGCCTGGGCTTTTAATCACCTCATCGGCATTCAATATCAATGCCTCCGTATGGTGACCTTCCTCCCATTCAATGCCGTATTGGTTCAGTGTCTGCTTGTAGCTTTCCTTTATGGTACCCATATCGCTGACAAAGACATCGAAGCCCTTTACCTTAGCCAGCGCAGCAGCACCAACACCGCTCTCAGCAGCACCCAGTATCACTATCCTCTTCTTCTCTTCCATCTTTTATCTTATCTTCAATGTTACAATGGTCAATGCGGCCATGATAATACTTACAATCCAGAAACGTGTGGTTATCTTCGACTCCAACCAGCAACCCTTGGGCCAGTTAATCAGAATGCGGAAATTGGATGGCAACTGACCAGGCTTTACACGGAAAGTGTCGTGGATGGGAGCACGCTTGAAGACACGCCACTTCAGTCCACGGCGGTTTCCCATCTTAGCATATTGTGTCTGCAGAAGCACACTAATACTCTCCATCAGGAATACGAAACACAACAGCGGAATGAGCAATTCCTTGTGAATGATGATGGCCAAGACGGCAATAATGCCACCGATAGCCAGGCTGCCCGTGTCACCCATAAAGATCTGAGCCGGATAGGCATTATACCAAAGGAAACCAACCAGCGCACCAATAAAGGCACATAGGAATATCACCAGTTCCTGACTACCGGGTATGTACATGATGTTAAGGTAACTGGCCATCTCAATATGGCTACTGACATAAGCCAGCACACCCAACGCCACGCACATGATGGCTGAGTTGCCTGCGCACATCCCGTCCATACCGTCGTTCAGGTTGCTACCATTGCTGACAGCCATCACGACAAACGTAGTAACAATCACAAAGAGCAGCCATCCTGCTGCACGTTTATACTTTCCACAGAATCCCATCACCTCGGCATAGCTCAGGTTGTTGTTCTTCAGGAAAGGTATCGTCGTGATGGTACTCTTCACCGGCTCGCTTTTATGAATGACAACATTCTCGGTCCCATTGCTTGATATGCTTACATTCTCACATACCACAGCATCGGGACTCAGCCATAATGTCAAGCCTATACCAAGTCCCAATACAGCCTGTCCAATCAACTTATAGATGGGGCGCATTCCGTCTTTCGACACCTTCATCTTTATGTAGTCGTCGGCAAAACCCAAGAAGGCGAGCCATATCGTTGTGGCAAGCATAAGCAACATATAGATATTGCGGAGGCGACCGAACAGCAGGCAGGGCACTACTGTGGCAATAATGATAATGATGCCACCCATTGTGGGAACACCTTTCTTTTCTACGCCATAAGGATCGATGCTGACATCACGTTGCGTCTCACTGGCATTATGCCGACGCATCCAACGGATAAAGTACTCGCCGAACCACATTGATATCAGCAGACTGAGCACCAAGGTAAGCACTGCACGGAACGAAATGTAGTGCCAAAGGTTGGCACCTGCAATTCCATATTGGCCCAAATATCTGAAGAAATAGTATAGCATAATCAGATTCCGAATGTTTCTCTTATTATCTCATGATCATCAAAATGATGCTTCACACCTTGCACTATCTGATAATCCTCGTGACCTTTTCCTGCGACAAGTATCACATCGCCAGGCTGTGCCATCATGCAGGCTGTGCGGATAGCTTCCCTCCGGTCCACAATGCTCAGCACTCCACGGCGTTCCTCGTCGGAGAGACCTGCCAGCATATCATTTATGATTTCCTGTGGGTCTTCGAAGCGGGGATTGTCACTTGTGATGATTACACGGTCGCTGTTTCTCACGGCCTCTTGTGCCATCAGCGGACGCTTGCCTTTGTCACGGTTGCCACCGGCACCACACACGGTCCAGCACTGTCCTCGATGTTTCAGCACTTCGTTTATCGTGCTGAGCACATTCACCAGTGCATCGGGAGTGTGAGCATAATCCACGATGGCAGTGACACCATTGCGAGAGCGTATTGTTTCGAAACGACCGTTAACGGGTTTCATGGCACTGAGTTGTATCAGTGCCTCCTCGGGCTGGACACCCATCATTACGGTTGCGCCGTAGACTGCCAACAGATTGCTGGCATTGAAACGACCGACGAACTGCACACTGACTTCACGTCCGTCCACTTCCAAGTTCATACCCTCGAAGCTTTCTTCCAAAATACGAGCCTTGAAGTCTGCCGCACTTCGCAGCGAATAGCTTTTCACCTGTGCTTTGGTGTTCTGAACCATCACTGCGCCGTTCTTGTCATCAATGTTGGTGACAGCGAAAGCATTTTTAGGCAACGAGTCAAAGAATGCCTTCTTGGCATCGCGATAGTTCTCGAATGTCTTATGATAGTCCATGTGATCGCGTGTCAGATTCGTAAAGATGCCGCCGGCAAAGGTCAGACCGGCAATACGTTTCTGGGCAACGCTATGGCTGCTGACTTCCATGAAAGCATACTGACAATCTTCGTCGGCCATGCGGCCCAGTAGGCAGTTCAGCGTGATGGGGTCTGGCGTGGTCACTTCAGTTGGAACAGGTTCGCCGTCGATGTAGTTGCACACCGTACTGCAAAGGCCACAACGATAGCCTAAGCGTCGGAATATATGATAAAGCAGAGTGGCAATAGTGGTTTTCCCGTTGGTTCCAGTCACGCCCACAAGTTTCATCCGCTCTGTGGGATTTCCATAGAACTGTGTTGCCAGAATGCCTGTGACTGCTTCTGTGTCGGGATATATAAGATAGGTTACGTCGGATCTGGTTTCTTCTGGCAGATGTTCGCAGACCACCACGCCTGCGCCTTGCTCTACAGCTTTCGGGATAAACGTATGTCCATCAACCTGAGTGCCGCGCACTGCCACAAAGACATCGCCGGCTTTCACCTTGCGCGAATCTATTTCGATGCCGCTCACCTCACGCGCTGTCGATCCCACGACTTGCGTCGGCGTGCAATTCTTTATCAATTGTTCAAGTTTCATACTACCTTATATATAATATATATAGTTCACTCATGCAGTGTCAGTGTAATGGTGCTACCCTTCGTGACAGGCGAGGCTGGAGCGATGCTCTGCTCTTTTACCAGTCCGATGCCGTTCAGTTTCACTTTCAGTCCTCGCTGCTGCAAGCTGTATACAGCCTCACTGGCAGCCATGCCTCTTACGTCAGGCACCTTGTTTGCAGGCATTGTGTCTGTTTTGCTCTCAGCTATCTCGTCCGTGTCCAGACCCATTTTCTTTACCAGAGTACGTGTCTGTTCCACATTTCCATTAGCTACGCGAGGCACATAAACCGAATTCGAGTCAGCTGCCTCGGAGGGTTCTCTGTACACACCCTTCGACATGATGTATTGCGAGATTTCACTGAACACAGGTCCTGCCTGACCGCCACCGGAAGCTGGCAAGCCTCTCTTGACGATGCAGACGATGCAACTGTAACGGGGAGCCTCCGATGGGAAGTATCCACAGAAGCTGACCATATAGCGCGGTGTGCCACTGCGGTAACCGCCACCTGAGCCCGAAGCGATCATTGCGGTGCCCGTCTTACCACTCACCTTGAAGTATTTTCCTCCGTTGCCGGCTTTCTTACCCAAGCCTTGGCTGACCACTTTCTCCAGGATTTCCTGTATGTCGGCCAGTGTGCTGGGCTTGCAGATGCTCTGCTTGATGACCTCGGTCGGATATTCGCGCACCACATGTCCTTCGTTCAGTTCGGCAGTCACAAAGCGTGGCTTTACCATACATCCGTTGTTGGCGATGGCATTGTAGAATGTCAACGTGCTGATGGGCGGCAACATGGTCTCGTAGCCGATGCTCATCCATGCCAACGCCGTGTTGCTCCAGTTCTTCCAGAAACGTCCTTGCTTCACAGGATGACGAACCCACGGTTCGCCTGCTCCCACGAACGGCAGATTGAGTTCCAGACCTACACCCTCGCGGTTCAGTCCACGTACAAACGCATCGGGGTCATCGTGATAGGCATCGTCTATCAAACGACTCACACCAATGTTCGAACTGTATTCCAGTACACCGCTCACCGTCAGTTCGCCATATCCGCCGTGATGCCAGTTGTGGTCTTTCATGTTGCTGCCGTGCATACGGTAGATGCCGTTGCCGGTATCCACTCGTGAGTCCTTCGTAATCTTTCCGTCCTCCAGAGCCACCATGATGCTGGCAGTCTTGAACGTAGAGCCTGGTTCCATAAGGTCGCTCACGGCATTGTTCTTCATCTCGTAGTATTTCCCGTCACCTGCACGTGTCAGGTTGGCGATAGCTTTCACATCACCCGTCTTCACCTCCATTACCACAGCAATGCCCAGTTCGCCGTTTACCTCTTTCTCCATCAGTTTCTTGCGCAGGGCGCGATCCACCACGTCTTGCAGTTCAATGTCGATGGTTGTCATCAGGTCGTGACCGTCCACCGGTTCCTGGTCGATGTAGGTATGCCATGCACCGCGCAGTTTTGTACGGTGGCTGCTTCCGGGTGTGCCACGCAGTATGCTGTCGAAGCTCAGTTCGAGTCCACACTTGGCACGGTCCGAGTCGCGATAGAGATCACCCAAAGTACGCGAGGCCAGCGAACCATAAGGTTTGTGACGCTGCAATATCTCCTCTACGTGGAAGCCACTCTTCAGCGACGACTCGCGCAGCATTGGCAACTTCAGGCATTCCTTATATTGTATATAGCTGGCATAGCCGGGATAGATGCGGTAGGCGAACTTGCCGCGCTTCTTGCCATCGGCCAGTCTTTGACGGAACCACTTGGCATCATATTCAGGGAAGATGTTTGCCAGTCCGATGGCTATGCTGTCGGCACAGACTGCAAAGGCTGAATCGCGCCAAGCGATGGTGCGTGCTTTCGAGGCACTGTCGGGGTCAGCCACACGGAAGTCCATCAACAGACGATACTTCGGCAGTGTACCCACAAGTATCTGCCCGTCGCAGCCCAGCAGATTGCCGCGCGCAGCCTGCACAGGAATGTTCGCTTTCGTGAAGCGCTTGCTCACCTCCATCCAGTATTCGCTCTTCGGTGGCAACATGGTACGCAGCGCCTTCCCAAGTATACAGAGACCGACGAAAGCCGTTATGAAGATGATGCCCCTGTAACGTCCTATCGAATTGTTCTTGTCAAGCTTCATGCGTACATTATTTATTTACGAGGATATAAGGAGGTGTCTTGCCGGGAAGCAATGTGCTGTCACCGTTCTGATAGAGCATGTCCAGCACGTTGGACTGACGGGTGCGATACGTCAGTTCGCTGTTGCGAGTGATGCTGCGGTACTTCCAGTCGAGCAGTTCTTTTCTGAGGCGGTCTTCCTCCAGCATCTCCTGCTGCGCCTGGTAGCGGTTGGTGATATAGACAATCACGCCGAGCACAATCAGGCAGATGAGTTTTATCTGCTGCCTGAACCACTTGCCGTCGATGCTCAATGCGCGCAGCACGTCACGCAGTTGTCCCATCTCGGGGCGTTTCTCCTCGTCCTCGCTCAAGAGCGATGAGAAGAGCCTGCTGCGGTTGCTTTCATCGGGCGTTCCACGCTGCGCCTTGGTTTCTTTGGGCTGCGTTTCGGTTTCCGGGTTGTTCTTTTCCTTTATGCTCATTGTGTGTCTTTTTCTGCTATTCTCAGTTTAGCCGAGCGGCTTCTTGGGTTGCGTTCCTGCTCCTCGGGCGTAGGTGTCACCACGTTGGGTGCGATGCTCTTCAGTGGCGAGGGCAGTGTGCCGAACACATCCTCGGGTCGTTGCCCATCGGCATTGCCGGTGCGGATGACGTTCTTTACGATGCGGTCCTCCAGCGAGTGGTAGGTGATTACAGCCAGTCTGCCTCCGGGCTTGAGCAGCTCGGTGGCGGCCTGCAGCATCTGTCGCAGTGCGTTCATTTCGCCGTTCACTTCTATGCGCAGGGCCTGAAAGACACGCGCCAGGTCTTTCTTCTCACGGTCGTAGCGCATCAGTGGTTTCATCACCTCGGCCAGCTGCCCGGTGGTTTCTATCGGGCGCTGACTGCGTTGCTTTACGATGAGCGAGGCGATGCGTCGGCTTTGTTTCAGTTCGCCGTAGAGGTAGAAGATGTCCGCCAACTGTTCTTCGGTGTACTCCTCCACCACACGGCGCGCCGTAAGCGTGGCCTGTTGGTTCATTCGCATGTCAAGCGGTGCATCGTAGCGGAAACTGAATCCACGCTCGCCGTCGTCCAAGTGGTGACTGCTCACACCGAGGTCGGCCAGTATGCCGTCCAACTGCTCTATATCGTAATACCGCATCCAGTTCTGCAGGAAGCGGAAGTTGCTGCGTACGAAGGTGAAACGCTCGTCGGCCAGTGCCTCTCGCTGTGCATCCATATCCTGGTCGAAGCCGTAGAGGTACCCCCTTGCACCGAGGCGATTCAGTATCTCCCTGCTGTGTCCGCCGCCCCCGAAGGTCAGATCCACGTAGATGCCGTCTGGTTTGACGTCGAGTCCGTCGACGCTTTCCTTCAGCAATACGGGGATATGGTATGTCTCGCAGTTCACGTGCAGAGGTTTGTCAGGGGTTGCTTCGCATCATCTCCTCGAGGTTGTCGGCCAGCGTGTCGGGTTCGCTCAGCAGAGCATCGGCAGCCTGGCGCTCCCATACCTCGATGGTGTCGTCCACGCCAATGAAGCGCACATCGGTCTTGATGCCAGTTTCTTCGAGATAGCGGCGCGGAATGAGCATGCGTCCGCCGCTGTCGAGCGTAATAGCCTCAGCGCCAGCCACAAAGCGGCGCAGTGCATCGCGTCCTTGGCGGTCGAACATGTTGGTGCGTGCCGTGATGGCATCCACCTGGGCATTCCACACTTCCTGTGGATAGAGCACCAGACAGCGCTGGAACACGTCGCGACGCATGATCAGGCCCTGGCAGTCCTCGCGCTGCAATATCTTTCGGAAGCTGCTCGGCACGAAAACACGACCTTTTTCGTCCACTTTGGCATCTATGTTGCCTGTAAATCGCATCGTCTTATTTGCTAATTATTACTTTCTGCGGTCAAAGGTACAAAATTCCCCACAATTCCCCACAACTTTTTGAAACTTTTTTTCGGACCATTTTTCTGAGAGGTTCGCGCAAGGTGGTTGAAGGAGGTCTCAAAAACGGAAACTTTCTCGATGAAATGGGCGATTTTTGCATGAAATGGCCATTTTTGAGGCCTGAAAAAAATTTTTGTGGAGATGCTGATTTTTGGTGGGGAATTTTTGTGCGTTCAGTCTTGAAGAACGTCAAAAGGGGAAGCTGAAAAGAAAAATCGGGGAAATTCATTTGCCGTGCGGACGATTATCCGTAATTTTGCGAATGAAAACTGCGAAAAAGATGAAAAAGACAGTCATTTTTGCACTAATTGCCATGCTGTGCATCCCCCTCACCTGCGAAGCCAAAAAGAAAGAGAAACGCTCGGTGGTGCGTCTGGAGACCTCCGAAGGCATCATCCGCGTGGCGCTCTCGGACGACACGCCAATCCACCGCGACAACTTCCTGCATCTGGTGGACAAAGGATTCTACGACGGTACGCTCTTCCACCGCTGTATCGCCGATTTCATGATACAGGGCGGCGACCCCGATTCGCGCACGGCCGCTCCGGAACAGGTCTTGGGCGATGGCGGCGTGGGCTACACACTGCAACCCGAGTTCTGTCTGCCGTACCTCTACCACTGGCGTGGCGCACTGGCTGCAGCCCGCGAGCCCGACGAGGTGAACCCCGAGATGCGCAGCAGCGGATGCCAGTTCTACATTGTCTATGGAAAGAAGCAGAAGTCTCAGGACCTGAGTAAAATACGTCCGTTGATAAGCGAGCGTGGGTATGAACTGACGGCACCGATGGCCGACGACTACAGGACGCGCGGCGGCACACCCCACCTCGATGGCGCCTACACAGTCTTCGGCGAAGTGGTGGAAGGCATGGACGTAGTGCAAGCCATACAAGCGGTGCCCACCGACGGGAACGACCGCCCGCTCAAAGACATCGTAATCCGCCACGCCGAGGTGGAACAGCGCAGCAAGGAGGCAGCGAAATAAAGAAGTGTTAAAAACGCACCGTGCTGCGACGGGCAACGCAGCGTGGTGCGACGGCTGTCGCAACGTGGTGCGTCAGGCTGAAAACCGTGGTGCGTTTTCCGAAGGTCTCCGGACACCTGTTGCGAACCACGAAAAAGTTAGTCAGAAAAAGACTTCTCGGACATCCGCCGAATAGCATTTCCCATCCGAGACACTCCACGGAAAGGAAAATGGTGTCACATGGAGGATTTTTCGCCGAACACGCAAAAATTGCCCATTTCATCGAGAAAATGATGCCTACAATTTCGGTACAAAGCACATTTTCGACCTAAATTTCCGCTTTTTATACCTCATTTTCTCGCGCGTACCTTTTTTTCTCGTTAATTTTGCATCGATTTTGCGAAATGTGCCCTTAGGCTGATATAAAGAGAAAAAGATGAACAAGTACGCGAAACTGCTGCCGCTGGTATCCGTAGCCCTGCTTTCGGGCTGCATCCAGGACGAGCCGATGAATGCCGAGTGCGACATCGAATATGCCTCGGTATCTGTGGAGAACCCCACCGACATTTTCTATCACGACTACGATACGTTGCAGACCATATCGACCGTAACGGACAGCATCGGTTTTCTGGTGCGCCGCACGGCTCAGGTGGGCATGCTGCCACTCACGCTGCAAGCCACCGAGGGTGCCCGTGTGCTGATTGTGGACGGCAACGAGGAAGTGCCATTCGTGAACGGCACCCCACTGGATTTCTCCAACGAACAGAAGCACCGCTTCAAAGTGGTGTCGCAAGACGGCGGATGGAGCCGCACCTACGAAGTGAAGGTGGTACGTGACTCGAACTTCGACTACGACCACATGTATATGACTTTCGATTTCGAACAATATAGTCTCGAAAGCGGTAACAAATACTACGTGTGGAAAGAGACCGACCCCATAGCCACCGGCTACTGGATTGGCAACGACCCCATGTGGAAGAATGGCAACCCGGGCTACAAGCTCAGCGTGTCGTCGGCAAAACCCGAGGACTATCCCTCGGCACCCATCGCAGGTGGCGGCCCCGACGGCAGCGACTGTGTCAAGCTGGTGACGAGAGATACGGGGGCTTTCGGACGCATGGTGAACTACCGTCTGGCATCGGGTAGCATGTTCATCGGCGAATTCGACGTGGCCAACGCGCTCAAGGACGCACTGGCTGCCACCCTCTTTGGCGTTCCCTTCAAGCACAGACCGACACGCATCTCGGGGTGGTTCCGCTATATCCCCGGTCCACATTTCCAGAACCGCGATGGTGTGATACTGCCCGACTCCATCGACCAGCCCGACTTCTACGCCGTGATGTATCGCAACCAGGATGCAGAGGGTCACGAGGTGCGCCTGAACGGAGCCGACATACTGATAAATCCGCACATCGTGGCCATGGCGCGACTGCCGCACCCCAACCACGGACTGACCGACGAATGGCAATACGTGGTGCTCGACATGGTTTATCGCGAAGAGCTCGATCCGGAGCTGCTCGAGAACAACGGATACAGCTTCACCGTGAGTGTGGCCAGCAGCTATCGCGGCGGCGAATTTGAAGGATGCGTGGGCAACACACTCTATGTGGATGCCATAACGGTGGAATGTGAATACTAACGGATGATGAAGATACGACAGATACTCCCCATCCTGCTGCTGACGACAGTCTCCGCACTGCAGGCACAGGAAGATGAGTGGGAAAAGTGGGGACCCACAGACAAGCAATCGAAAGTTGGCGTGCTGCTGCGCGCAGGCTATACCATAGGCGGCACTACCCCGCTTCCACTGCCCGAGGAAATACGCTCCATCAAGGAGTTCTCCCCGAAAGGCGGAGCTACCGTGGGCGTCGATGCCTACAAGATGTTCTCGCGACGCTGGGGTGCAAGCATCGGATGGCACTTCTTCTACGAAGGATTCCACACCGTGGCCGAAGTGAAGAACTACAAGATGAGCCTCACGATGGAAGGCAACACCATGTCGGGATACTTCACAGGTACCGACGTCACCAACAACTCCATGTGGGGCATGACCATACCCCTGCTCGCCACCTTCCGCATGAGCCCACGGTGGAATGTCAGCATGGGTCCCTATGCATCCGTGTTCATCACACGAAAGTTCGACGGACGCGTGTATGACAACAGCAAGGGCGTCGGCTATCTGCGCGTGGACGACCCGACGGGAGAAAAGGTGAACATCGACCGCGAAAACCCTGCCACCTACGACTTCGATGAGAACATGCGCACATGGAACTATGGCATCGAACTCGCCTTCGACTGGAAAGCATTGCGACACATGAACGTCTTCGGCAAGATAGACTGGGGTTTGAGGAACGTGTGGCCCGAGAACTTCGACGCTGTGGACTTCCGCATGTACCCCATCTATGCCACGGTGGGTCTGGCATACAGATACTGACCTGCGAGGAAATAAATCAAGAAGAAACATAAAAACAAAAAGCTTATGAAAAGAGAATTACTCATTGCAAGCATCTGCATGCTCGGCTTAAGCGCCTGGGCACAGACAAAGACTTACACCGACGACCTCATCGTCAGCGTTAACGGACAAAGCATCTCTCCCCAGTCGACAACGGTTCTGGTAGAATACAACGAGGATGGTACCATCAACTTTAACCTGAAGAACTTCATGCTTGTGGAAGAAGGGAACGAAATACCCGTTGGTAACATTTTCGTGGAGAAACTGAAACTGACCCCGGAAGACAATACGCAGTCATTCGTCTACGACGATGACCTGCAGATTACCCCTGGAGACATGGAAGGCATGAGCGAAGGTGAATGGTATGGTCCAGTGATTGGCCCCATACCCCTCAACCTGAGCGGAAAGATGAACGACGACAAACTCTACGTGGTTATTGACATCGATCTGGATGGTCTACAAGTCCATGTGACATTCGGATCCGACGATTTCCCAACTGGCATAAAGAAAGTGGAGAACTCGCGCCAGAACGAAGCAATATATGACCTCAGCGGCCGTCGCGTATCGAACCCCACCAAGGGAATCTACATCGTGAACGGAAAGAAAGTGCTGCGCTAAAACAAACTTCAAAAGTATTAATCCGAATAAACATTAACAATTATGAAAAAACACATTCTCCCGCAGAAGAGGTTCTTCCTCTTAACAATGGTTGCATTGTGCATCACAGGACAAGTCTTTGCCCAAGAACAAGTATACCAACTAATAGCGGCTTTGAAAATTGGGAAGGAGTTCAGTACAATTCTAGAAAAGGAGAAGAACCCATTAACTGGAGTTCTTTCATGACAATGACGGGCAGTTTTATAACTGTTCCATTCGCCGCATACGAACAAGTAACAAAGAATACAGACAGTCATTCCGGAAATTACAGTGCATATATTTTTGCACGCGATGTATCGGGTATTGCGATCGCTCAAGGGAACCTCACAACAGGTTGCATCAACGGTGGCTCAACGACTGCATCAGACGGAGCCAATAACTACAACTACACAAACGAAAATGTAAAAGGACAGGCTATGTACTTCACCGGACGCCCCGACGCAATGCGCGTTTGGCTGAAGGGTAAGACAAAAGAGACCGTGAAAATCTCTGCCTACCTGCACGAGAAAGGGTATTATCAAGACCCGAATACGGCGAACACCGGCAAATTGGTGGGACTGATTGCCAGTGCAGCAGGGACGCCCAACATTACAGCAGATTGGGCTCCCTACACCGTCAATTTCACCTACGCAAGCGAAGACCGTCCCTATTATGCACTGGTAAGTTTTGCCACTTGCAGCACCCCTGGCGGAGGAGATACAAGTGACTACATGTATATCGATGACGTGGAAATGATTTACAACTCCGAGCTGGCCAAGGCTACCTACAACGGGGAGGAAATCGTATTTGAAGATGGAAAAGGCACTGTGGATGCCCTTTATGACGAGGAGAAGCTCGCGCTGACAAGCAACGGTGTTGCTGCAAACATCGAGACAAGCTTCGACGAGGCAGAGGCTGTGCTCACCGTGACGGTGAAGGGTGACAACATATCCGAGGCCCCCACCAACCAGCACATCTACACCATCCAGTTCAAGAAAATCTACAACTCCGAACTGGCTACAGCCACCTACAACGGGGAGGAAATCGTATTTGAAGATGGAAAAGGCACTGTGGATACCCTTTATGATGAGGAAAAGCTCGTGCTGACAAGTAATGATGCCGCTGCAACCATCGAGACAAGCTTCGACGAAGTGGAGGCTGTGCTCACCATAACGGTAAAGGGTCAAGATATATCCGAGGACCCCACCAACCAGCACATCTACACCATCCAGTTCAAGAAGTATCTTAAGGGCGACGCAAACGGCGACGGCAAGGTGACCATCACCGACGCTGTGGCAGTGGTGAACTATATCCTGAACACAACGCAAACCAAGTTCATCAAATCGGCTGCCGACATTGACTCTAACGGAGAAATCACCATCACCGACGCTGTGGGTATCGTGAATATCATCCTCAACAGCAGCAGCGAACCTGCCGCTGTAAAGGAGCGCCGCGCTACGGAAACCAGCACCGAGAAGGACCCCGAATAAGTCCTGATTGCGCCATAATCCGGAATCGGTCTTTAGCATTTATGTCAGAGTGATATTTGTTTTCGAGCAGATTGTAAGTAGCGTCTTCGAAACGATTGTTGCAATGGCATAAAAAGACTTCGAGAAAAGAGAATAGCCACTTTTGTCGGTCAAACGACTGATTTTGAATAACTGAAAACGCACCATGTTGCGACGCGTGTCGCAGCGTGGTGCGTTGGCTTTCGCAGCACAGTGCGTCGTGCAACGCAGCGCAGTGTGACAACGCAAGGGAGGTCTTTTCCCCATGACAAATTCAGTTTAGTGGCAAAACAAGTCAGAAAAAAGGAACTCGAAAATTTGTCTTTTTGGATGCATACCACTATCTTTGTAGGCGTAACGAAGAAAAGATGCAGTCCAACGTCGTTCTACTGATATTTGCCTGTTGTGCCACCGCCCAATTCATAGCCGCCAGTGTGATGGCGGTCTATTCGCGCCACCGTGTGCAATATCTGGCGTTGCCATGGGTGAACGGCATCTTCGCTTTCATCCTGCTGGGAGAGGCCATTTTCTACCAGTCCATCGCCACCTTTCCGCCGGGCATTCTGAACCCCGTCATCCTGCTGTCGTTCCTTGCCGGAATCTTTCTCCAGAGCATCTATCCGCTGGGCATCCCGCTGCCGGGTTTCCTGCAATGGGGCCGCATGTGGCAATACGCCTCGCCCATACTGATATTGCTGGGCGTATATCTGCTGACGCTGCTTTGGAACGGCGGCATCGTGTTTCTGATGACGTGGGAAGAGCTCGTGGACCATCTGCTGAGTGTCGATATCGTGTGCCGTCTGCTGGCAGTGGTGCTGAGCATCTACTATATCGTGAACATCTTCCGTCTGCCCCGTGCAAAGGCGCGCAGCACCTACGTTCCCAAATATCTTCTGGCTTACAGCACGGCACTGGGCCTCTCGGTGGTGTTCTATCTCTACGTGGTGCTGTTCTACGACATACGTCTGCTGATGGTCTATCACGTCATCTTCACGCTGCTGAACCTCTATCTGGTATTCCGCACACTGGAGACCATCGCGCTGGAACTGCCCCATCCCTCCATCGAAATCGTAGAGGAAGAACCGACGGAGGTGCCTGAGCCTGAGAACGAAGAGGGCGACTTCAACGAGGCCAACCTGCAGCGTTTCCACCGCATGGAATACTGGATGCAGAACAATCCGACGGAATGGATGGAGAGCTCGTTCGGGCGCGACCGCCTGTGCAAGGAGGTGGGCATCAACCGCCACCTGATGCTGCAGTGCGTACGCAGCCAGGGATACAACAACGTGCACGACTACATCAACCGCTACCGACTGGAGGCACTGAAACGACTCATACGTCAGGGCGAGGTGCGAAACGTGGCCGACTGCACCATCACCGGCCTGGGTACCACGAAAACGGTGCGCTCGTGCTTCTTCAAATTCGAGAGCATGACGCTCGACGACTATCTGCAAGAGCAGTCCCGACCGGCATCGAGCTGAGACACACCACGCTTTTACGTGTGACGCACCGTGGTGCGCTGCGTTGCCTGTCGAACCACGGTACGTTAAACCGTCCCCCGTGAAGCATCTTTTCACGCGCGTGCGAACTTTTTCTAATAAATACTTGTGTGTTTGACGCTTTTGTCGTAAATTTGCGGTTACTAAATTGAGAAATTGTGTGGTTATCTGAACGTAGACCGATACACCGAATTCTGCTCGGGCTTGCACTGCTGGCTGTTGTCGGCAGCGGAAGTGTCGTGCTGGCAGCGCTGTCGCCCGACACGCTGACCGTGAGAGAGGCGTTCCGCGACTTCGGTCCGCAACGGCGCATGAGCCTCTCGGCCTACCCTGTGGAGGTGAAGCAGATGGGCCGCGCACTCAGCATCAAGAGCAACAACAACCAGATACTGCCCATATACACCGAGAGCGGAGTCCTGTACATGGTGATGCGCCTCTCGAAGGGCACCAACTGGCTGAACGGCCTGCCACGCGGAAAATACTTCATCAACAACCACCCTATCTCCGTCAAATGAGCACCGAGCAAGAAAACGTGAAGACCGAGGGCATACGCGAAATCGACATCGAAGCTATCGTGCGGGAGCGAATGGGAAAGAAGGCCCGCTACATCCCTCGCTTCATACTCAACTGGCTGAAAGGCCTCATACACCAAGATTTCATCAACACATATCTGCGCGAAGGACGCACGGGTGTGGACTTCTGCAAGGGTACCGTGGAGTACCTGAAAGCCGACATCACCGTGGAGGGCCGCGAGAACCTGCCCGAGGACGACCGCTGGTACACCTTCGTGAGCAACCATCCGCTGGGCGCCATCGACGGTGTGACGCTCGGATGGATTATCGGTGAGCAATACAACGGAAAGATAAAATACCTGGTGAACGACCTGCTGATGAACCTCGAAGGTCTGGCTCCGCTGTGTGTGCCCATCAACAAGATAGGCCACCAGGCACGCAACCTGCCGGCCATGGTGGAGAGCGCATTCTCGGGCCAGAACCACGTGATCATGTTCCCCGCAGGACTGTGCAGCCGACGCATGGACGACGGCACCATCCACGACCTGCCATGGAACAAGACATTCGTGGCAAAGAGCGTACAGCACCAGCGCGACGTGGTGCCCATTCACTTCATAGGGCACAACAGCTCGCGCTTCTACAACGTAGCACACTGGTGCAAGCGGCTACACCTGCCCAACTTCGCCATGGCACTACTGCCCGACGAGATGTATCGCAACGTGGGCGGACACTATACCGTACGCATCGGAAAACCTATCCCATATCAGACATTCGACAAAAGCCGCACACCCTCGGAATGGGGACAGTGGGTGGAAGAACAAGTATATAAACTGTAAGCATGGAGAACATAATAGAACGAATACCGCGCGAGGTGCTGCTCGAGGAGCTCACACCTGACAAGCGGTTGAGGATGACAAACAAGAGCGGTAACGAAATATACGTTGTCACCTGGCACGACTCACCCAACGTGGTGCGCGAACTGGGCCGACTGCGCGAAATAGCATTCCGCGCCGCAGGAGGTGGCACCGGCAAAAGCCTCGACCTGGACGAATACGACACGATGGCCAATCCCTACAAGCAGCTCCTTGTGTGGGACCCCGAGGAACAGGAGATTCTGGGCGGCTACCGCTATCTGCTGGGCAGCGAGGTGGAGACCGATGCTGAAGGACAGCCTGTGCTGGCCACCAGCCACATGTTCCGTTTCTCGGAACGCTTCATGCGCGAATTCATGCCCTACACCATCGAGCTGGGCCGCAGCTTCGTGACACACGAATACCAGAGCAGCCGCATGGGAGCCAAAAGCCTCTTCGCACTGGACAACCTGTGGGACGGACTGGGTGCCCTCACCGTGGTGAAGCCCAACGTGCGCTACTTCTTCGGGAAATTCACCATGTACCCCAGCTACGACCGCACGGCACGCGACATGATACTCTTCTTCCTCCACAAGCACTTCGAGGACAAAGAGCATCTCATCGAACCGATGAAGCCCCTGCAGATTGAAAGCGACCCCACCGAACTGGAGAAACTCTTCTGCGAAGACGACTTCAAGCAAGACTACCGCATACTGAACCGCGAAGTGCGACGCCTGGGATACAACATCCCGCCACTGGTGAACGCATACATGGGACTAAGCCCCACCATGAAACTCTTCGGCACCGCCATCAACTATGGCTTCGGCGACGTGGAAGAGACTGGCATCCTGATTGCCGTGGACGAGATACTGGAAGAGAAACGTATGCGCCACATCGACACCTTTGCAGCGGAAAACCCCGACCTGGTGCGCATCACCAGCGGTGCCAACCGACTGCTCTACAAACAGAAAAGCGAATGATGGAGTGGGGACGGCTTATCACAAACAAGCGACTGGGGCAGGAGATGCGTCATGTGCTTCGTCACGACGACCGCTCCGAATTCAGACGCGACTGTGACCGTCTTATATTCTCGGCTCCCTTCCGCCGCCTGCAAAACAAGACGCAGGTGTTTCCCCTGCCGGGAAGCATCTTCGTACACAACCGACTGACCCATAGTCTGGAAGTGAGCAGCGTAGGCATGTCGCTGGGCAACGACGTGGCCTGCCGCCTCATGGAGGTGCATCCCGAACTGCGAAACACACTCTTCGAAGAAATAGGCACTATCGTCTCGGCCGCCTGTCTGGCACACGACCTGGGCAACCCACCATTCGGGCACAGCGGCGAAAAAGCCATGCAGACATTCTTCTACGAAGGCCCCGGAGAGGAAATACGCAACATGGTGAGCCACGCTTTCTGGTGCGACATCACACACTTCGAAGGCAATGCCAACGCCTTCCGTCTGCTCACACATCGCTTCAAGGGACGCCGCGACGGAGGTTTCGTGATGACATACAGCACCCTGGCCTCCATCGTCAAATATCCACGTCCGTCGTACCACGCTGGCGAAGGTGAGAAGTTCGGCTTCTTCACGACAGAACACGACAACTACGTGCGCATCGCCAACGAACTGGGCATTCCCATGCTGGACGACGGAAGCGGTCAGGAACGCTGGGCACGACACCCACTGGTTTATCTGGTTGAGGCAGCAGATGACATCTGCTACGAGATAATGGACATAGAGGACGCCCACAAGCTGAAGATTCTCACCTACGAAGAGACAGAGCGCCTGCTGCTGGGATTCTTTGACGAAAAGAGGCAAGAGCAGATACGCAACCGCATCGTCGAAGAGGGTGTCACAGACGAGAACGAACGGGTGGTATACCTGCGGGCTTGCGCCATCGGACTCTTGGTGAACGAATGCGTGGAAGCCTTCGTTGCACATGAGGAAGAAATACTGGACGGCACGTTCCAAGGCACGCTGGTGAAACGCATTTCGCCTCGCGTGGCCAAAGCCTACGAGGAATGCAACCGCGTATCGGTGGATAAAATATACAACAGCAAACTGGTGCTGACAGTGGAACTGAGCGGATACAAGATTATGGAGACGCTCATGCAGACGATGGTGGAGGCAGCACTCTACCCCACACGTTTCCACTCGCAGCAACTCATCAACCTGGTGAGCAACCAGTACGACATACACAGCGACAATCTGGAGACACGCATCATGGCAGTGCTGGACTACATCAGTGGCATGACCGATGTATTTGCCCTCGACCTATACAGAAAGATCAACGGCATGAGCCTGCCGAATGTATAACTACACGCAAGAGAGAGAAAAATGAAAGTGAAGATAATCAACCGCAGCCACCACGCACTGCCCCAGTATGCCACAGCACAGTCGGCCGGTGTTGACCTGCGTGCCAACCTCAACGAACCCATCACATTGCAACCGCTGCAACGCTGTCTGGTGCCCACAGGTCTGTTCATTTCGCTTCCGCAGGGAGTGGAAGCACAAGTGCGTCCACGCAGTGGGCTGGCCATCAAGAAAGGCATCACCGTGCTGAACACTCCGGGAACCATCGATGCAGACTATCGCGGCGAAATCTGCGTGATACTGGTGAACCTCTCGCAAGAAGCATTCGTCATCAACGACGGCGAGCGCATTGCACAAATGGTGATTGCCCGCCACGAGCAAGCCGAATGGGAGGAAGTGGACGTGCTGGACGAGACAGAGCGCGGTGCAGGTGGCTTCGGACATTCGGGGGTGAAATAAAACACAGACGGGGAATGGGACATAAGGTTTCCTTGCTGGTGGTGCTGATGCTGATGTCGTTCTGCGCATCGGCACAGACGCGCTTCGACTATTTCTTCCTCGAAGCAGAGAAGTTCCGCATGGCAGGTGACTTCACCACAGCCGCTGAACTCTATCAGCATTGTCTCGACATCAATCCAGACGCAGCCGAAGCCGTCTACAACCTGAGCCTCTTCCAGTTTGGTTTCCGGCAAGATTCTCTCGGCATGGCACAGCTGAAACGTGCCACCGAACTGGCACCCGACAATCCATGGTATCTGGAAACGCTGGCATCGCTCTATCTGCAGGAACGAAACACCGATGAGGTCATTCCTGTGCTGGAACACATTACGACCATACAGACACGCCGCTCGGACATTCTCGAGCAGCTGTCCAACATCTATCGCACCGTGGGCCGCACCGACAAAGCCATCGAAGCACTGAATCGCATCGAACTGCTCGAAGGGAAGTCGGCACAGCTCAGTGTGGAGAAAGCATCGCTCTACAAAGAGTTGGAACAAGATGAGAAAGCCGAGGCTGAACTGCAATCGCTGATGGAAGAATTTCCGCACGACATGAACACGAAAGTGATTGTGGGTAACGAATACCGAAAATACGGAGAAAGCGAAAAGGCTTGGGCTGTGTATCGCGAAGTTCAGGAACAGGAACCCACAAACGCCTATCTGCAGTTGGCTCTGCTCGACTACTACCAATCAGTAAGCGATTACACACGTTTCAACCATCTGCGCGATTCGCTCCTCTATGACGACCATACCGCCAACCGCCTGCGAGTGGCACTGATGCGCGATTACATCGACAAGTCGCAACGCGATACCTCGTTGCGTGCTTCGCTCATGCAGACATTCGACGCTGTGCTGGCCCGACCGCAAGACGATATTCAGTTGCTCTCGCTGAAAGCCGCTTACCAGACTTACATCAAAGTCGACAAAAAGGATGTGGCACAGACCATGAGACAGATTCTAGAGGTGGAGCCTGGCAACCAGTGGGCTCTCTCTACATTGCTCCAATTCTACGCCGAGGAAAACGACTTCGAAGGAGTGGAAGACATCTGCCGACAAGGAGTGAACTATCGCCCCGAGGAACTGGGCTATCCTTATTATCTGGCACTGGCACTCAGCATGCAAGACAAGCCTCAGGAAGCCATCGACGTGCTTTGTCAGGGACTGCGTACAAAGGGTGACGATGCCATGCCCGAACTTCTCTCTGACATCTATTCCGTCTTGGGCGACCTTTATGCACAGGAAAAACGCATACAGGATGCCTTCGAAGCATACGACTCGGCTCTCGTCTATGTGGAGGACAATCCCAGCGTGCTCAACAACTATGCCTACAACCTGAGCCTGCGTGACGAACAGCTCGACCGAGCCGAACAGATGAGTTACCGAGCCATCAAAGCTGAGCCGCGCAACATCAACTACCTCGACACCTATGCCTGGATTCTCTTCATGAAGGAGGATTATGCCGCAGCACGCATATATATCGACAAGGTCGTGAGCCCCACTGCAACCGATGAGGAACTGCTCGCACAAGACAGCCTCACGGGCGTTCTCATCGAGCATGCCGGAGACATTTACATGCGTTGCGAGGAACCGTCACAGGCACTACGCTACTGGAAACTGGCCGAGAAAAAAGACGACGGCACATGCAGCAAGATGCTGCACAAGAAAATAAAACGCAAGAAATTCCTTAAATAGCGCACAGCGATGAAACATTTCAGATACCTCATACTCCTGCTCGCAGCCATTCTCGTGGCAAGTTGCGGCAGCCGAAAGAAAACCCTCGAGGCCAGCTCCGGGACGTTGCCCGAAATGATGGACAACTCTGCCTCTGCCCTCAATGCGATGGTAACATCAATCAACGACAACCGTCTGACGACGCAGGCTTTCACGTCGCGCATGAATCTCTCGCTGGCTGCAGGAGAGAAAAGCATAAACGTGGGAGGCACGCTGAAGATGAAGCGCGACGATGTGATACAGATGACACTCGTCATGCTGGGACTGATGGAAGTGGGCCGCATGGAACTGACGAAGGATTACTTCATGATTGTAAACCGCATGGAGCGTCAATACGTGAAAGCGTCGTACGACGACATCGCGTTCTTCAAACGCAACGGCATCGACTTCTACGCCTTCCAGTCGCTCTTTTGGGACGAGCTCTTCCTTACCGGTGGGCAAGGCTCAGCGCCCGACGCAAAGAAGTTCACCAAGACGGTCGAGGGTAGCAACCTGCGACTTGTCAACAGCGATGCACGCCAGATGGTGCTCACATTCCTTGCCGACATGGCCAAGGGCACGGTCCGCAGCACTTCGTTCGCCAGCAAAGACGCTCCGGACGAGGTTGTGCTGAACTGGAATTATCAGGACTACACGAAACTGAACAAACAGGACTTCCCGTCGCGGATGCAAGTGCAGGTAAACGCTTCGTCGAAGCCGCTTTCAGCCACCATATCGCTGAGCAACCTGAAAGCCAGTTCCGACTGGGAGAAGCGCACTGAGCTTGGAAAGAAGTACACACAGATCTCGATGGACGAGGTCGTCAACAGCATCATGCGTCTGGCAAAATAAATTCGTGGCTATGCGTCGTTTTCTCATCCTCGGCCTTCTGCTCCTTTCCCTGCACAGTGCTGCGCAAAACAGCAAGCAGGTGAAAGCGCTTCAGCAGCAAAAGACCGAGCTGCAGAAGACGCTCAACAAGGCGCGTGCCGACCTCGACGTAGCCAAGCAGAAAGTGCGCACCGGGCAGCAGAGCCTCAGCTTCCTGGACATGCAGATGGACACACGTCTCAACTACATACGCCAGCTCGAAACCGAGATGAACAGCCTCGACGCAGACATCGCCAAGCTGCAGAACAACATCAGGGCCGGCGAAAAGGAACTGGCCGTCAAGCGAGAGAAACTGAAACAGGCCCTGCTTTATGCACGCACCCGACGCACTCAGCAAAGCCCCCTCCTCTTTCTGCTCTCATCGAAGAACGTCACACAACTCTACAGACGTGCACGCTACGCCAATCAATTTGCGCTATATCAGCACCGTCTGGGTGAGCAGATCATGGCGAAACAGAACCAGTTGCTGTCCGACGAGAGCCGTCTGCTCGATTCGAAGAGTCAGATGAACGGGCTGCTGCGCGAAGTCATGGACCAGCGGCGACAGCTGAACGTGCAGCAAATCCAGCAGCAGAAACGTGTGAACGGTCTGAAACAGCACGAGACCGACCTGGCCGGAAAAGTGGCACAGCAACAGAAGCAACTGAACGCGCTGAACAAGAAAATTGACGAGCTGATTGCCTACGAAATTGAGCAGGCACGCAAGCGCGCTGAGGAGGCCGCCAAGAAAAAAGCTGCCGAGGAAGCTGCGAAAAAGAAGAAGACCACAACGACCACCAAGGGCAAGAGCACCACGACGAAGGAGAAGACCACCTCCACAACATCCACCTCAAAGACCACAACGACAACCGCCGCCAAGAAAGACGGATGGCTCACCCCCGAAGAACGCAAGCTGAACGGCTCGTTCGAGCAGAACAAGGGTCGTCTGCCCGTGCCCATCACCGGCCAGTATATGCTGGGCAACCGATTCGGCGTCTACAACGTGCAGGGACTGAAAAACGTGCAGCTCGACAACAAGGGCACCAACTATGTGGGCCATCCCGGCGCCCGCGCCCGGAGCGTCTTCGACGGCGAGGTCACGGCCGTATTCCAGTTCGACGGAACGAAAAACGTCCTCGTGCGCCACGGCAGCTACATCTCGGTCTACTGCAACCTCTCGTCGGTCATCGTTACCAAGGGGCAGAAGGTGAAGGCACGCGACGTGCTCGGCACCGTAGCCACAGATTCCGAGGGAAACTGCATCCTCCACTTCCAGCTCCGCAAGGAGACGGCCAAACTGAATCCCGAAGCCTGGATAGGGCGATAGCAGGAAACGCACCGTGGTGCGACAGGCATCGCAACGTGGTGCGACGGCCGTCGCAGCGTGCTGCGTCACACGTCGTTCCACAGCACCTTTTCCCGACCTCTCATGAAAGCCTCTTAAAGAGGCTTTTTTTCTACCCTCATTGCTTGTGTATTTGGGAAAATATCCGTAAATTTGTACCGAATTAAGAAACAACAAAGAATGGAAGAAATTCAGAGGAATAATGCTGAGTATAGTGCCTCGAACATACAAGTGCTCGAGGGCTTGGAGGCAGTGCGCAAACGACCTGCCATGTATATTGGCGACATCAGCCGAAAGGGTCTGCACCATCTGGTATACGAGACGGTGGACAACTCCATCGACGAGGCACTGGCCGGATATTGCACACACATAGAGGTCTTCATCAACGAGGACAACAGCATCACCGTGCAGGACAACGGCCGCGGCATCCCCGTGGACATGCACGAGAAGGAGCACAAGAGCGCGCTCGAAGTGGTGATGACGGTGCTCCACGCGGGAGGTAAATTCGACAAAGGCTCCTATAAGGTGAGTGGCGGTCTGCACGGCGTGGGTGTCAGTTGCGTGAACGCCCTTTCGACCAAAATGATTTCGACCGTCTATCGCGACGGAAAGATATATCAGCAGGAATACTCCTGCGGCAAGCCCACGACGGGCGTGGAGGTGGTGGGCGAGACCGACCTGCGCGGCACACGCCAGCAGTTCTGGCCCGACGGCAGCATCTTCACCACCACCACATACGAATATGACATTCTGGCCAACCGCATGCGCGAACTGGCCTATCTGAACGCAGGAATCACCATCACACTCACCGACCTGCGTCCCGACGAGGAGGGTAACACCCGCACCGAGAAATTCTACAGCGAGGGTGGTCTGCGCGACTTCGTACGATATATCGACTCGAGCCGCACACACCTCTTCAACGACGTCATCTACCTGAACACCGAAAAGCAGGGCGTGCCCATCGAAGTGGCCATCATGTACAACACCGCCTACACCGAGAACCTGCACTCCTACGTCAACAATATCAACACGATAGAGGGTGGAACTCACCTGCAGGGCTTCCGCACCGCACTGACACGAACCCTGAAGACCTACGCCGAGGCACAATGCCAGAAGGAACTCGAGAAACTGGCCAAGAACCATGTGGAAATCAGCGGCGAGGACTTCCGCGAGGGTCTGACAGCAGTCATCAGCATCAAGGTGGCAGAGCCGCAGTTCGAGGGACAGACCAAGACAAAGTTGGGCAACTCGGAGGTGGCAGGCGCTGTGCAGCAGGCTGTTGGCGAGGCACTTTCGAACTATCTGGAAGAGCATCCTCAGGAGGCAAAACTCATTGTGGACAAGGTGATGCTGGCCGCCACGGCACGTGTGGCAGCACGCAAGGCCCGCGAGAGTGTGCAGCGCAAAAGCCCCATGGGCGGCGGCGGACTGCCCGGCAAACTGGCCGACTGCTCCGACAAAGACGCTGCCAACTGCGAGCTCTTCATCGTGGAGGGCGATTCGGCCGGCGGCTCAGCCAAGCAGGGACGCAAACGTCAGTTCCAGGCCATCCTGCCCATTCGCGGTAAGATTTTCAACGTGGAGCGCGTGATGTGGCACAAGGCCTTCGAACACGAGGAGGTGAACAACATCATACAGGCACTGGGAGTGCGCTTCGGACTGGGCGAGGACTCAAAAGAAGCCAACTACGAGAAGCTGCGCTACTACAAGACCATCATCATGACCGATGCCGACGTCGATGGCTCGCACATCGACACGCTGCTGATGACGCTCTTCTACCGATACATGCCCGAACTCATCCAGAACGGCCACCTCTACATCGCCACACCCCCACTCTACCGCTGCCGTGTGGGAAAGAACGAGGAATACTGCTACACCGAGGAGGACCGTCTGCGCTTCATGGAGAAATACAACGGCGGCAAGGAAGACGGCATGTTCACACAACGCTACAAAGGTTTGGGTGAAATGAACCCCGAACAGCTGTGGGAGACCACCATGAACCCCGAAACACGACTGCTCAAGCAGGTGACCATCGACGATGCCGCCCGCGCCGACTACGTGTTCTCGATGCTCATGGGCGAAGACGTGGGACCGCGCCGCGACTTCATCGAGCAGAACGCAACTTTCGCAAACATAGACGCTTAACACACGAATCGGTCGTCAGACCGACAGACGCGAACATCAAACAAAAGGCTCTCAGGAGCCTTTTGTTGTTTTATGGGGTCGTCATGTTTTCATGCTTCTCAAGTTCATGCATTCAGGAGTCGAAGTGGAGATCTTAAAAACGCACCGTGGTTCGACAGGCGTCGCAGCACGCTGCGACAGCCTTCGCAACGTGGTGCGACAAGCGTAGAACCACGGTGGATTATTTCAGCCAGCGAAAACGGAAGTTGAAACGACGGTTGGGAGCCGTGTCACCAGTGGTGCAGAGCGAAATTATGCTGTCCAAGTCACTCGGATTGTCAGCCCACTTGAAGTCGAAGTCGATTCGGTTTCCATCGGCACCAAGCAACTTGCGCGGAACGGCTATTTCCATCTGATTGCCGTTTGCAGCATAAGCCAGCTCGGCCGTCTGTGTCCACTGGCTGCTGCCAGCATCGTACTGCATGAGCGTGGTGCGGCGGCCATCCACGACACGGTTGTTGATGACGAATTCATAACCCTCCCATCCGGTGGAGACATTCTGGTCCGCATCGATGAAGAGCATCATCCAGCAGGGGTCAGTGCTGGGCGTGAGGGGCTTGGCGGTCTGGACATAGAAATAGACGTTACGTTTGTCCACCGCCACACGCGAAACGACAATATCGTTGCGACCGCTGCTGTCGCGATAGTGCAGATTGCCATAGCCGTCGTGGTCGCGGTGCGTTACATCGCCCTTTGTATCCTCATAATCAACCATTTCCGCATCCCAATCGACGAAGTTCCCGTCGACCTTGATATTGCGGAAGCCTCGATTCAGGGGGATTTCGTGCACGCCCTTGTAGCGCCGGATATTCTGCACCATCTGCATGTAATAATTGTCGGTGAAACCGCCCTTCATGGGGGCTATGGTGCGGCAGAACTCGGCATTATACTGGTCCACGAAATAGAAGGGGTTTGCGCGGCCCAGAAAGGTCGTGGGGCCGGGGAGGGTACCCGACGGATCGGTGCCGCTCTTATACTTGCCTGCGGTCCACTCGTTCCAGTCGTTCAGATAGACGAAATCGGGGTCAGCAGCCAAGGCCTCGTCCCATCGGTCCTGAAAATATATGCCGTAGGCCGTAGGGTTGTCCACCTCCTTTTCCAACCAGGGCACATAGGCTTTGGCCGGCATGTCGTGGTCGTCAAGCTGGGGTTCCTTGGTGTCTCTGCGCCAACTTTTCCCGACGATGCTTATGGGGTGCTGCGCCGGTGTCACGGCCATTTCCTCCAGTCGACCTTCGTGGCGAGAGGCCAGTTCCTGAGGCGAGAGAGCACCCACCTTCGGGTCGTGCAGCTCGTAGCCGAAACTCCAGTTATCCTCGGTGCCCACGAACCGCTTGCCTGCCCACATATAGTATCCCCACCACATGTTGCGGAGCGTGAAAAATTGCTTCACCTCAGGCGAATAGTCGTTCTTGTCCATGCCGCCACCTACGTGGTTGGCATCCACATCGGGGTTCGCATTGTAGAGCAGGAGTGGCTTGCCGTGCCAGTAAAACCAGAGGTCCTGATAACGCGACGTGGCGTAGTAACGTTCGTAAAGCATCTGCACCACCCACGTCGTAGGCCCGTTGAATGCCCAGAAACAGAACTGGGGCACGCGGTTGCCCTCTGCCTTCATCTCAGTCATCGTCTGGAAGAGAACATCCCACTCGTCCCAATAGTGCACGGCATTCGTAACGTCCAGGATGAGCACGTCCACCCCCGCGTCGGATAGCATCATCAGGTCGTGGCGGATGACGTATCGGTCCTGCGAAAGAAAGTATCCATATTCGGGTTCGCCCCAGTGATAGGAGCCGCCGGTCCATGCCTTACTCTCGTTATCGAGACGCGCATTCGGGTCGGCATTCAGCACCTTCGTCACGTCGGCCTTGTATGGATTCCCGTCGTGCAGATTCTGCGTATGCCAAGTGATATAGAAGATGCCCACGGTGCGCGGTTTGTCGGTCTTCAGCGGAGCCTCCTCGTACGTAGGCATGACACGGCCCAAGCCATCGGTCGCAACCCATGTGTCGGCATTTTGTGCCATGATATTGATGGTGCAGAAGAGAAAGAGCAAGGAGACAGGAAAAAGTTTTTTCATGTAGTTTCGATATTTTATTTGCTTATGCAAATTTAGCCATAAATTCCGGATTATTCAGAAAATAATGGTTATATTTGCATGATATAACACCCAAAGAAAGATGAACACAACAACCATACTCCCCTATCGCCGCCGCACGTCGCACGTGGTGGAAGTGGGCAACACACCGCTGGGCGGAGACAATCCCATCCGCGTACAGAGCATGACGAACACCGTCACCATGGACACCGAGGCTTGCGTGGCTCAGACATTACGCATAGCAGCTGCCGGCGGAGAATATGTTCGGCTGACCACACAGGGAGTGCGCGAAGCTGAGAATATGCAAGCCATTCGCGAGGGAGTGTGCAAAGCCGGCTGCACGGTGCCGCTGGTAGCCGATGTGCATTTCAATCCACACGTAGCCGAAGTGGCTGCACTGTATTGCGAGAAAGTGCGCATCAATCCGGGCAACTATGTCGATGCAGCACGCCAGTTCAAGCATCTGGAATATACCGACGAAGAATATGCTGCCGAGTTGCAGAAGATAGAGAAACGCCTGGTGCCATTCCTGCAGATTTGCCGCGACCACCACACCGCCGTCCGCATCGGTGTAAACCACGGCAGCCTCTCGGACCGCATCATGAGCCGCTACGGAGACACACCAGAGGGCATCGTAGAGAGCTGCATGGAGTTTCTGCGCATCTGCATGAGGGAGAACTTCCTGAATGTAGTCATCAGCATCAAAGCCTCTAACACGGTTGTCATGGTGCAGAGCATGCGACTGCTGGTGGAGCGAATGAACGAGGAAGGCATGACGTTCCCGCTTCATCTGGGGGTCACCGAGGCTGGCGAAGGTGAGGACGGACGCATCAAGAGTGCCGTTGGCATCGGCGCACTGCTCACCGAAGGCATCGGTGACACCATCCGCGTCTCGCTTTCAGAAGCGCCCGAGAAGGAAATTCCCGTGGCACGTCAGCTGGTGAAACACGTCGAGGAGTGTGCACGACTGCGCAGCGAAGCAGCACGTACCATCGTCGACGACACCATCACACTGGAGATGAACGAGACAGACTGGGAAACGCTGCAGCTGAAAGCCGCCATGTCGGTGGGCGCGCTGCTGATAGATGGCATGGCGCACAAGTTAGTCATCCGCAACGAAGGCTTTTCCGAGGAACGCCTCATCACACTGGCCGACGCAATTCTGCAGGCTGCACGCGTGAAGTTCACCAAGACCGAATACATCAGCTGCCCGGGGTGCGGACGCACGCTCTACGATCTGGAGGGCACCATCCGACGTATCAAAGAGGCGACCAGCCATCTGAAAGGACTGAAGATTGCCATTATGGGCTGCATCGTGAACGGCCCCGGCGAGATGGCCGACGCAGACTATGGCTATGTGGGAGCAGCTCGCGGAAAGGTCTCACTCTATCGCAAGAAGGAATGCATCGAGCGCAACATTCCCGAGGCCGAGGCTGTGGAGAAGCTGCTTGCACTTATCAACAAATACGAATCCTAACATCTACACAATATGCAGGTCATTTATCTCATTATAGGTCTGGCCATTGGCGCGGCTCTCGGCACGCTGATTGCATGGCTGGCAGCACGTTCGAAGCACGAAGCGCTCAAGGTGCAACTGGAAACGAAGACTGAAGAACTGAAGAAACAGCAAGAGCAATTCGACAAGAAGACTGCCGAAGAAGCCGAGCGCAGCAAGCAGACGCATGAGGAAACAAAGCAGCACTACGAACAACGCATCTCTGACATCGTCCAGCAGAACAGCCTGCAAGTGGAGACGCTGCGCAAGGAGCAGGAACGACACGACAAGGCTCAGAACGAACAATGGAATCAGCAGATGGCACTGCTGCGCGAGCAGATGAACACCGCGAGCGAGCGTATTCTGAAGGAACGTGCACAAGAACTATCCACCGTCAACCGCGAGCAACTCTCCGTCATCCTCACACCTCTGCAGGAACGTCTGCAGGTGATGCAGCAGGAAAGCGAGAAGATGCGCCACGACCACAGTGTATCGCTGGAACGACTCGATGCTGCCATCCGCACGGCATGGGAGCGAGAGAAAGCCATGGGCGAGCAGACCGAGCGACTAGCACAGGCACTGACGGGCGAAAACAAGATACAGGGAAACTTCGGCGAACTGCGCCTGCGTCAGATTCTGCAAGACATGGAATTCGAGGAGGGCACTCAATATGAGGAGCAGAGCACGTTGCACGATGAGAACGGACGCACCCAGCACGATGCAGAGGGTCATCGGTTGGTGCCCGACGTGGTGCTGCACTTCCCCGACCATCGCGATGTCATCATCGACAGCAAGATGTCCTTCACCGCCTTCGTCGATTATCAGAACGCCACGTCGGACGAAGAACGTACCTCAGCCCTGAATCGCCACCTGCAAAGCATGCGCAATCACGTGAAGGAACTGGCTCAGAAACAATACTATAAGTACACAAAACGAGAACATGCGCGCCTCGACTTCGTGCTGATGTACGTAAGCCAGGAGAGTGCCCTCCAGTTGGCGCTCATCAACGATGCCACGCTCTGGAAAGACGCCTACGACCAGGGGGTGGTCATCTCGGGCAGCCAGACGCTCTACATGACGCTGCGCGTTCTTGAGATGACGTGGAAGCAAGTGCAACAGGTGGAAAACCAAGAGAATATCATGAAGGCTGCCAGCAACATCATCGATCGCGTGCAGAACTTTGCAGAGCGCTTTGCCCGCGTGGACGAGATGCTGACAAAAACACGCAAGGCGTTCGACGACGTGAACACCGTCACGGCCACCTCGGGACAAAGCATCACCACGGCGGCACGCCAGTTGCTCAAGTACGGAGCACAAGAGAACCGCAAGAAAAAGTCGCTATCAGCAGCCTCGCCCGCCATCGAACTGACGGACACTCAGGAGACGCCGAAACCCGAAATCACTGAGACGAGCGACACCGCAGAGTAGCCTCCACCCCGACCTTGTATCAGCGTGGCCTAAGGGAACAATTTCCGAGGCACTGCGTTGCGACGCTTGACGCACCACGTTGCGAAGGCTGTCGCAGCGTGCTGCGACGCCTGTCGAACCACGGTGCGTTTTTCAGCATGGCAAACAGCCATCGCGCTACATGGACTTGAGGGAGGGCGATACGGCTCGGGACGAATCACTACCACAAGAACATCATACCCATGGAAAGACTCTGGAAATCAGGGCCGAAGTCGGTATCGAAAGCCGAACTGGGCGTATAGCGCATATAGAATCCCAGTTGCTTCCACGAAAGAGCGGCCATGATGCTGACCATACTGTTCTGGACGTGTACGTCGCGATACATCTCCTTATATTTCTTCCCGTCCAGCGTGTAGCGCGTCTTTATGGTGCGGGTGTGCTTGTTGCATCCGGCGTTGAAGGCAAACTCAGGTCCCAGAAGGAAGTCCATGCCGTTGGGGAATCGATGTATGTAGTGAAGTGGCAACGTCATGTGGAGGGTGTGGAGCCTCGAGAACTTCGGATTGGCTCCCTCGGGATAGGGCTCGACAGCGATGTTGCCATCCGTGGCAGGCAGGAAACGATAGTGATTCATCATACGATAGTTGCGCCACAGCAGACCGAAACCCACCGAGAATGCGTTTTTCGGATTGAGGTTATAGGCCACTCCGATGATGTCGGTCAATCCGACCTCAACACTACGCCCCATCTTGAGTGAGACGTTCTGTGGCTCGTCAATGCCATGGATGAATCCCAGTGTGACCCCACCCATGAAACATTCGAAAGTCGAGCTATGTCTTTGATCCCCAGTACTCAGCACAGACAGACTGAAATTAGAGAAATCGTATCCGCCGGGATGTTTCTCGTTTTCCAGTTCCTCTTCGTTGGCTTTCTCATCTACATTTTCGGGAAGCTGAGCCAAAACCTGAACGGGCATAGACAGGCTCAAAGTGACCATCAGCGCACAGGTCATCAGGCGCTTTACATGCAGAAATTTCATAATCTTCTGTTTTTCTTTCTGTTTATACTATAGTTTATTTGATACTTCTATTTTTTCCGGAAGGTCTTGCGCAGGTCGCGCAGCGTGGCTTTCCCTTCGAGGTAAACGAGCGTTACGGTGAAGGCGTCGGGGCGCGACTTGTAGCATTGATAGCAGAGATAGCGTTTGTGACGAATGGCAGGCAGTGAGAGGATGCAATAGGTGAGATGACCGTTCTGCATCTCATACTCGGCTCCGTCCTCGCGGTCCATCATTCCCTTGCCATCGTTCATGACAAGTGTCTCGATGTGTTGGCGTTCGACAGAATCAACCTCCATCTTCATGCCACGATACAACTCCAGTTTGTATTCCTTCAGAGCAGCACCACGCACCATGGTCTCCTCGATGCGATTCCGCGGTATGAGGCCACCGTCGAAGACTCTCTCCACATGAAGGCCTTTCTGTGCCAGCGCCCACAACGGGGCCGAGAGGATGAAGAAGCAGACGATAATTCTTTTCATAGGCATATATCAGCGGCTTAACAGGTTAGACATTTCTTCTTCTACACGGTCGGTCGTCGGTTGTGCAAGCAGACTGCACATCGTACCTTCCATCATGTTCATCACGAGGGTTTCATCATGTATCTCCTGACCATAGAGATTGGCCATGGCATAGGTCGGTGCATCGCTGTCTTTGGGCAGGGCGATGAGGAGACTCACCACGATGCAGGCTGCAGCAGCCACGGCTGTCCAGCGCCAACGCAGACGGAGACGACTGCGGCGCTGTGCCACCAGGCGGTCGTAAACGTCCGTTTCGTCTTCCTCGAGCCATTCGGTCCGAGGCTCGCTCTTGTGCAGAGAGAGCATGCTCATCAATGCAAGCTGCTCGCGACTGGGGTGAGCCTCCTGCCGAAGCTGCCGGAGGAGTTGTGCTTCCTCCTCGCACGAGGTCTGTCCGGCTAAATACTTGTCTGTAAGGGTTTTCATTGACTTTTACGTTTGATGTATTCGAATATCTTTCTGCGCGCTCCCGACAGTTTTGCACTGATGCTCCTCGGCTTCATACCCGTGAGCGAGGCCATTAGCTCGAGTGACATCTCGCTCTCCTGACGGAGCAGGAAGAGACGACGTTCCGAGGGCGTGAGGTGCTCGAGGGCTTCGTGCAGGAGACGGTCGTTCTCGGCATTTTCCACGACGTCGTCACTCACAGCAGGTTGCGCCGCATCGGGAAGTGAGAGACTCTGGTGGTGTCGCACCTGCTGGCGTCTCCACTGGCTGACACAGACGTTACGTGCAATGCGGAGAGCCAATGCACGGAGCTCGTCCCCCCGAGGAAGGCGGTCGCGAAGCAACCATAGGCGCAGGAGCGTTTCCTGCGATATGTCCTCGGCCTCCTCCCCGTTGCGAAAGAACTCTCTGCCTATCTGCAAGAGGAGAGGCCGAAGACTTTCAACATGGGTGATGTATTCGCTTTCTGTCATGCGTCCGCCTGTCGGTTTCTGATTTATAAACGCACAAGGGTGGCAAATGTTAACGCAAGATATTGAAAAAAGTATATGAAAAAACGCACCATGTTGCGACAGCCTACGCACCACGTTGCGACAGGCGTCGCAGCGTGGTGCGTTTCATGTTGCAGCGTGGTGCATGTCTGCGAGGTCAGTCGCGCACGAGTTTATAGTCGAGTTGCTTGCGATAGAGATCGGCGCGTGCGACCTGCACTTTCACGCTGTCTCCCAGATTGTAGGAGCGGTGGGTGCGCCGTCCACGCAGGCAGTAGTTTTTCTCGTCGAACATGTAGTAGTCGTCGTCGAGGTCGCGCAGGGGTATCATACCTTCGCACTTGTTGTCGTTCACCTCCACATATAGGCCGAATTCGGTAACGCCACTGATGGTTCCCTCGAAGGTCTCTCCGAGGCGTTCGCTCATGAACTCCACCTGCTTGTACTTGATGCTCGAGCGCTCGGCCTGTGCTGCCAGCTGTTCCATGTCGGAGCACTGCTCGCAGAGCGACTCGTACTTATCCTGGTTCACGTTGCGACCGCCCTCGGCATAGCGCGTGAGCAGGCGGTGAACCATCAGGTCGGGATAGCGGCGGATGGGGCTTGTGAAGTGGGTATAATAGTCGAACGCCAGCCCGTAATGACCGATGTTGTGGGTGCTGTATCGGGCCTTCATCATGGCGCGCAGCGTTACCATCTCCACGACGTTCTGCTCCTTGCGTCCTTTGACATCCGAGAGCATCTTGTTCAGGTTCTTGCTTATCTCGTTGCGACTGCCGGTGGTTTTCAGCTTATGACCGAACTTGCCGACGAAGCTCGACAGGTTGAGCAGTTTCTCGGGGTCGGGAGTGTCGTGCACACGATAGGGCAACACCTTGGGTTTCTGATTGCGTGGCACCTTGCCGATGCTCTCGGCCACGGTGCGGTTGGCCAGCAGCATGAACTCCTCGACGAGCTTGTTGGCATCCTTGGCCACCTTGAAATAGACGTTCTCGGGGTGGCCCGTCTCGTCTATCTCGAAGCGGACTTCGCATCGGTCGAAGTCCACAGCGCCGGAAGCGAAACGACGGCGACGCAGTTCGTGCGCCATGCGGTTCAGGATGATGAGCTCGTCGGCGAAATCCTCAGCCGGACGTGCGTCGGGTGTGATCGGTGCAAAATGGTCGCCGGGGCTGTTATAGTCCTCGGGACTTGCCTCGTGGTGTGCCTCCAACACCTGCTGCACCTCCTCGTAGGTGAAACGACGGTCGCTGCGGATGACGGTGTGTGCCAGGTGCCAGTCCTTCACTTCACCCTTCTCGTTCATCTTGAAAATGACGCTGAAGGTGAGTTTCTCCTCATCGGGACGCAGCGAGCAGATGAAGTTGCAGAGCCTTTCGGGCAGCATGGGAATAGTGCGGTCCACCAGATAGACGCTTGTTCCGCGCTTCAGTGCTTCCTTGTCTATCATGCTACCCTCCTTCACGTAGTGCGACACGTCGGCGATGTGCACACCCACCTCCCACAGGTTTGCCTTCAGTTTGCGAATGCTCAGCGCGTCGTCGAAGTCTTTGGCATCGCGTGGGTCGATGGTGAAGGTGAGCACGTCTCGCATGTCCTCGCGCCGCGATATTTCCTGCTTGGTGATGGTGGCGTCTATGTTATCGGCTGCCTGTTCCACTTGTTTTGGATAGACGTACGGCAGTCCGTATTCGGCCAGTATGGCGTGCATCTCGGCGTTGTTCTCGCCCGTCTTGCCCAGGATATCGACCACCTTTCCGATGGGGTTCTTCGAGTCGTCGGGCCACTCTACAATCTTCACGACGGCCTTGTCGCCGGTCTTTCCCTTCTTCAGGTTTCCCTTGGGGATGAGGATGTCGTTGGCCAGTGTGCGGTCCTCGGTGAGCAGATAGGCGTAGTCCTTGCGCACCTGAAGCGTACCCACGAATTGCTTGTCGTTGCGGTGGAGAATCTCGGTGACGGCAGCTTCGCGCACATGGTGTTGCCTGCGTGCCAGCATGGTCACGCGTACCGTGTCGCCGTCCATGGCGTGCATGCTGTTGCGCTCGGCCACCAGTATGGGCTCGCCTCCGCCCGAGGGTTCGAAGGTGTTCTTGCCGTTGGCCTTGCGGCGGAACGTGCCTTCCATCACCTGGGTGGGCGCGTTCAGCGAGTAGGTGTACTTCTTGCTCTCCTTGATGTAGTCGTCCATCTGGAGAGCCTCCAGCACGTCCATACACACCATCTTTGTCGGATGGGTGGTGAGGTGCAGCAGACGGAAGATGTCCTTCAGTTCGAATTCACGCGTGGGGTTTTCCTGAAACAGTTCGATGACCATGCGTTCCAGGTCCTTCTTCTTGAGGCTGCGGCCTCCACTCGATTTCTTGCCCATAGTTTTTTGCGGTTTAAAGATTGTTTCCTTTGCAAAGTTACGATTTCGGAAGCAGAAAAACAAAACTTGTTTTGATTTTTCTCGGCCATGCGTGAGAGCGTATGGTTTGAGCGACAAATCGGAGAGGCGAAAGGCTGTTTCTGACGCACCGCAGTGCGACGCTTGTCGCACCACGGTGCGAAGGCCGTCGCAACGTGGTGCGTAGGCTGTCGCAGCGTGCTGCGTTTTTCAGCGCACCTCAGAAGTCTGTTTTTCCTGCGCGTACCTATATAATATATAAGCGCAGTGCACATCGCGGCATGAATTGGAGGGCGGAAAGCAAAAAAAGGAAAGTGCACGAGGCTTTTATGACAGAAAAAGCGTAACTTAGCATCGCAAAACCGCAGAGACAGATACAAACAGAAGTAACAAACTACCCAACCGATATGAAAATTCTTATCACCGGAGCCAGCGGCTTCATAGGCAGTTTCATCGTTCAGGAAGGCCTCCGAAAGGGCTTCGACGTGTGGGCCGGCATGCGCTCCACCAGCAGTAAAGGCTATCTGACGGACGAACGCATCCACTTTGCCACCCTCGACCTCTCGGCTCCCGACAAGCTGCGCACACAGCTGCAACAATACAAAGCGGAGATGGGCGGACAGGGCTGGGACTACGTGGTACATGCCGCCGGAGCCACGAAATGCCTGCATGAAGAGGATTTCTTCCGCACCAACACCGAGGGTACCCGCAACCTCATCGATGCCTTGCGTCAGGAGGACATGGTGCCCCGACGCTTCGTATTCGTAAGCAGTCTGAGCATCTTCGGTGCCATACGCGAAGAGTCCGTACGTCGCGCCACGGCAGATAACCCATGGATTTACAGCCCCATAAAGGACACCGACACACCGCAGCCCAACACGACATACGGACGCAGCAAACTGGAGGCCGAGAAGTATCTGACCTCCGTCAGCGGCTTTCCCTACACCATCCTGCGGCCGACAGGCGTCTATGGCCCACGCGAGAAAGACTATTTCCTGATGGCGAAAAGCATACGCCAGCACATCGACTTCGCCGTGGGCTACCGTCCGCAGGAGATTACCTTCGTCTACATGATGGACGTGGTGCAAGCCGTCTATCGCTGTCTGGACGCACCGGCAGCCGAGGGCCGCGCATATTTTCTCTCCGACGGGCAGATATACAACAGCCGACGCTTCAGCGACCTCCTGCAGCAGGAGCTTGGAAACCCATGGGTGTTGCACATAAAGGCCCCGCTGTGGTTCCTGCGCGCCGTGTGCTGGGCAAGCGGACGCATCAGCCGACTCACCGGAAAAATGAACGCGCTGAACAACGACAAATATCACATTCTGGCTCAAAGAAACTGGCAATGCGACATCGAGCCAGCCCGACGCGACTTCGGATACGAACCTGAGTGGCCACTGGAACGCGGCGTACGCGAAACTGTCCGCTGGTACAAAGAGAACGGTTGGATTTGAACAGAACCATCATAAACGACAAACGGGTCTCCCTGAGAGTGAGGAGACCCGTTCTTTTTTCGACTTGCAGAAGGCACTACCACGATTTTTCTATGCAAAAGTAGCGCTTCAAAAAGGTAAATCCATTACGATTACGGAACAAATAATTGTGAATTTAATGCTTTTATTCCAAAAAAATTGTAATTTTGTGTCGCCCTAAAGGATTGAACTATTGAAAATCAAACCATTGAGATTACAGCAGTGAGAAGCCTGAAAATCGTTTCAAACAGCCCCGTTTCGCTTTGCAAAAAGGCGAAATGTACATAACTTCGCACTGCTTTTCAGGATAAAATTGACCCAAAAGACATGAAAAAAGGAAACTATTCAGCACATGGGCTCACTATGTTTGGAAGAATCTTCCTGATTCTGACATGCAGCATCCTGCCTACCAAACGCCTTGTGGCCAACGATTCCATCGACAGTCTCTATCGCGAGGCACTCACCACAAACCATTTCGACTACAAGCAGGCCAACCGCCTGATGCTGATGCTCGACGTGGAAGGTGTGACGGACAGCCTAATGACCTTCGACAGCAATACCGACAAACAGGAGATGATGGCATCGGTACATTTCTATGTATCAACCTATTACTTCGAAGTGGCACAGCGCATGACGGCAGCCATAAAAGCCGCACAGCGCGCCGAAGCGATTGCACGCGAAGCCTGCGACACCCCTATGATTGTGGAAGCACTCTCGACACAATCGGTGGCGGCCATACGTACGGGGCAGATGGAGAGCGCCCTCAGGACGGCGAAGGAGGAGCTGCGCATTGACCAACTGACGGGCGACATAGCCAACCTTTCGCGCGCCTACAACATACTGGCCGCGCTGAGTCTGCAGGGCAACCGACTGGACGACGCCGAAAAATACATCCTGAAAGCCATTGAGATGGAACGCTGCGTGGAGGACAGTTCGCACCTGAGCATGCGCTACGGGATTGCAACGGAGATATTCACGAAGCGTGGCGAATATGACCGCGCATACGAGTTCGGCGAGCGTGCCTACGAGATGGACCGCAGTTCGGGCGACAAGGTGAAGGCGGCACGCAGGCTTTCGCAGATAAGTGACATCTATATGGCGCAGGGCAAATATAGCGAGGCCGAGACGTTCTGCCAGCGCGCCATTGCCGCGTTGAGGGAGGCCGAGGAACTGACGTCGCTTTCAATCACGCTGAAACAGCTGGGGCAAATCTATCTGAAACAGAACCTGAAACAAAAGGCGTACACAACGCTGAAGGAATGTGAGGACATCTGCCGCGCCACCGAGCACCATTACATCCTGCAACAGGTGTGCCGCATGCAGGCCGAGGCGCTCGGCAACGACAATCCACGACAGGCGCTCGCCTATCTGCAGGAGGCACTGCAACTGAGCGATTCGCTGCACACCGAGAGAGCCGAACAGCTGGCCAACGAGATACGCGAGGGACAATACGACGAACTGGCCGCGCAGCCAGCCGAGGAAAAATCGCGCTCTACGGCACGGGCGGTGGTCATCATCGTGCTGCTCGACCTGCTGGCACTGACCTCCATTTGGATTTCCTTCCGCCGAAAGACCGGACGTAAGATGATGGCGGAGGCCGAAATGCTGGTGGAAAGACAGGGAGAGCACATAGAAAGAATAGAGGATCAGGACTTGGAATTCCTGGTAAAAGTGACGGAACTGTACGAAAAGAGCCTGGACAAACAGCGACTGAACGTCGACGAGCTTTCTGCAGCCATGAACATGAGCCGTTCGCAGTTCACACGCCGCATCGTGGCCACCACCGGCTCCACCCCGAACAACTACTTCAACCGCCTGCGACTGGAGAAAGCGGCGCGCCTGCTCAAGAACTCAGAACGCTCCATCAACTCCGTCGCCTACGAATGCGGCTTCGAAGACACGCCCTACTTCTGCAACCTCTTCAAGAAATACTTCAAGGTGACGCCCATGCAATATCGCGTGATGCCCGAGAGGGAGAAGAAATAGGAAGATGATGGTAAATAAAGCCGACACTTATTTGATTTCATTCCGAAGAAGACATGCAAAAAACGCGTCACAGCGTGCTTCGCAGTTTGACGCACCGTGGTGCGACGGCCGTCGCACCACGGTGCATTTCGACAAAGAGCGTGTTCCAGCCAAAAATTCCGAAGCCAGAAGGGAATCATGCAAAATTTGCAGGTATTGATAATCAAGAGGTTAGAAATTCAACATTTCGCACCACGCACTGCCTCGCAGCCGAGCACATCGATTCTCACAACTTCTCACACCCTTTTTCGAGGCCCCATGTACGAGGAAATGCAAGGCAACATTCCGATTTTCGTACATCTGAGCCAATCTACATCGGACTTCGCCTCGATTTGAACTACGATATGGTCTGAAATACGTACCAAGTTTCGCCTTTCGACTCGATTATTCGCACCGTCAAAGCGCCTGCTGACGCGAATCAGGAGGAAAAAGCAAAAGGTGAAAAATGCTATTTCGCTTTGCACTTTGCTCGCTTATTTGTACCTTTGCAGCCGAAAAGAAAAAGGACACTATGCAGGACATAAGAAACATAGCAATCATTGCGCACGTAGACCACGGGAAAACGACCCTCGTGGACAAGATGCTGCTGGCGGGAAACCTGTTTCGCGAGAACCAGCAGACAGGCGAACTGATGCTGGATAACAACGAGTTGGAACGCGAACGCGGCATCACCATCCTATCGAAAAACGTATCCATCAACTATCGCGGCACGAAGATAAATATCATCGACACCCCGGGCCACTCGGATTTCGGCGGCGAAGTGGAGCGCGTGCTGAACATGGCCGACGGCTGCCTGCTGCTGGTGGATGCCTTCGAGGGTCCCATGCCGCAGACACGCTTCGTGCTCCAGAAAGCCCTCCAGATTGGACTGAAACCCGTCGTGGTAATAAATAAGGTGGACAAACCGAACTGCCGTCCGGAGGAGGTGTACGAGATGGTGTTCGACCTGATGTGCGACCTCGACGCCAGCGAGGACCAGCTGGACTTCCCCGTCATCTACGGTTCGGCCAAGAACGGATGGATGGGCGCCGACTGGAGCCAGCCGACGGGCGACATCACCTACCTGCTGGATGCCATCCTGAAATACATTCCCGCTCCCGAGTATCTGGAGGGAACGCCCCAGATGCTCATCACATCGCTCGACTACAGCAACTACACCGGACGCATCGCCGTGGGACGTGTTCACCGTGGGGCACTGCGCGAAGGGATGGCCATCACCGTGGCACATCGCGACGGCTCGATGGAACGCACCAAGATAAAGGAACTGCACACCTTCAGCGGCATGGGTCACCAGAAGACGCAGGAAGTGACAAGTGGAGACATATGCGCCATCATCGGACTGGAACACTTCGAGATAGGTGACACCATCTGCGACGCCGAAGTGCCCGAACCACTGCCCGCCATCAGCATAGACGAGCCCACCATGTCGATGCTCTTCACCATCAACGACAGCCCCTTCTTCGGCAAGGAAGGCAAATACTGCACGTCGCGACACATCTACGAACGCCTGCAGCGCGAGTTGGAGAAGAACCTGGCACTGCGCGTAGAGGAGGTGGAAGGCAACACCGACCGCTGGATTGTGAGCGGACGTGGCGTGCTGCATCTGTCGGTGCTCATCGAGACCATGCGCCGCGAGGGATACGAACTGCAAGTAGGGCAGCCGCAGGTGATATACAAGGAAATAGACGGTCGCCGCTGCGAGCCCATCGAGGAACTGACCATCAACGTGCCCGAGGAATTCAGTTCAAAGATGATAGATATGGTCACACGCCGCAAGGGCGAGATGGTGAGCATGGAGTCGCAGGGCGAGCGCGTGAACATCCAGTTCATGATACCCAGCCGCGGCATCATCGGACTGCGTACCAACGTGTTGACGGCCTCGCAAGGCGAAGCCATCATGGCGCACCGATTCGTGGAATATCAACCGTTCAAGGGCGAAATCAACCGCCGCATCAACGGCTCCATGATAAGTCTGGAAACAGGCACAGCCTTTGCATACGCCATCAACAATCTGCAGGACCGCGGACGCTTCTTCATCGAGCCGCAGGAAACAGTCTATGCCGGACAGGTGGTGGGCGAACATGTGCACGAAAACGACCTGGTGGTGAATGTCTGCAAGGCCAAACAGCTCACCAACATGCGTGCCAGCGGAAGCGATGAGAAGGTACGCATCATTCCCGCCACCATCTTCTCGCTCGAGGAAGCTCTCGAATATATCAAGGAAGACGAATACGTGGAAGTGACACCCAAGAGCATGAGAATGCGCAAGTGTATTCTGGACCATCTGGATCGCAAACGCGCAGGAAAAGCTGAGTGACGCGCCAGCTCTGATACAAGCAAAAAAAGAAGTCCCGCAGACGGCACAGAACCATCTGCGGGACTTCTTTTTATTCTACTCTTTCTTACTCCTACAAACCAAGAACGCGGAAGACCTCGTCGGCCGCACCAGCATTGGACTCAATATAAGACTTGTTGATGGCGCCACGCAGACCACGCAGCTTAGCGCTGGAGATGAGATGACTGGATACCGCATTAAACAGCGTCTGCCCCGTAATCTCGAAACAGCCGCCCAATCGCAACATGTCTTGTGCTTCGCGGAAGCCTTTGTTGTTCGGACCTATCAGCACAGGAATGCCATACACAGCGGCTTCGGGCACATTGTGAATACCTGCGCCGAAACCACCGCCCACGTAGGCGAAGTCACCATAGCGGTAGATGCTGCTCAACAGACGATAACAATCGACAATCAGGCAATCGGCCTTCGCAGCATTTGCTTCGTCCAACTTGGAATAGCGCACCGACGGCCGACGCAACTTGCTCTCAATCTGCTGCAAATGGTCCTCGTTGATGACATGAGGCGCAAGGACGAGCTTAAAATGCTTGTGTGTATTGAAATACGGAATGATGATGTCTTCGTCAGGCGGCCATGTGCTACCGGCAACCATCACTATAGGAGCCGACTTGGAGAAAGACTCGACGAGCGGCAGAGGACGCGCCTGGCGGCTGATGTCGAGCACACGGTCGAATCGCGTATCGCCTACCACAGTCACATTGTCGCGGATGCCAAGCGTACCCAGCAGACGTGCGGACTCTTCGTCCTGCACAAAGAAGTGACGCACCTTCTTCAACACGTGAGAATATGGCCAACCATACCAGCGGAAGAAAATTTTGTTCTGGCGGAAGATGCTGCTGATGCTGTAGAAAGGAATGTGGTGATACTTACATCCCAGGATGTAGTTCATCCAGAACTCGTACTTGATGAAGAAAGCCATCTCGGGCTTCACGCAGTGGAAGAAACGATAGACATTGCGTGGCGTATCAAACGGCAAATAGCAGATGACATCGGCACCTGCATAATCTTTCCTAACCTCGTAACCCGAAGGCGAAAAGAACGTCAGCAGTATCTTATATTCTGGATGCAACTCACGGAAACGGTCCATGAGTGGGCGTCCCTGCTCAAACTCGCCCAACGAAGCAGCATGGAACCACACGTAACGCTCGCCGGGAATGATGTTCTTGCGAAGTATCTTGAACGTCTGACCGTGCCCCTTCACCATGGCACGCGCCTTTTTGTGGAAAGGTGACACCAGCAATATGGCCAGATTATAAATGAATATGGCGAGAGTATACAACATTACGAGAGTTTTTCTATTGCACGGCGCATTCGGCCGATTGTCTCTTCCTTGCCAAGGAAAGCAGCCAGTTCATACATATCGGGACCTTGTCCGGCACCCACCAGACAGACTCGCCAAGCGTTCCACGGCCTGATACCGGCTTCCTCGGTCCACGGATCGACCACCGCTTTCAAGCCTTCCACAGTGAAATCGTCTATGCCTTGCAGCACATCGGCAAAGCGACGCATCTCGTCGGCAGTGTTCTCCTTCCAGTTCTTGCGAATGAACTTATCTTCGGTATCGAATGTTTCAGGAGCTACAAAGAAGAACTGTGTAAGGGGCCAGAGGTCAGAAACGAAGCTGATGTTGCGCTTCTTCTTGTTTCCCTCACCGTCGGTATATTCGATGACTTTCAGCTTCATCATCCTCACCACCTCTGCTTCTTTCTCGGCCGTAGATACGATGTCGTGCTGGCGAAGCAGTGCATCAAAGGCGGGCACCCATGCTTCGTCGGGCTGCTGAATAAGATACTGATGGTTGAACCAAGCGGCTTTCACGTAGTCGAAACGTGCTCCGTTGCGCGAGCACTTGCCTAAGTCGAAGAGATTGATGAGTTCCTCCATCGACATCACTTCGCTATGGTCGTTGCCCGGGTTCCATCCGAGGAGTGCCAGGAAGTTCACCACGGCCTCGGGCAGATAGCCTTTCTCGCGATAGCCACTGCTCACTTCGCCCGTCTTGGGGTCATGCCATTCGAGTGGGAAAACAGGGAAACCCAGCTTGTCGCCGTCACGTTTGCTCAGTTTACCGTTGCCTACGGGTTTGAGCAAGAGGGGCAGATGAGCAAAGCGAGGCATCGTGTCGCTCCAGCCAAAGGCTTCGTAGAGCAACACATGGAGCGGAGCCGAAGGCAGCCACTCCTCGCCGCGTATCACATGGGAAATCTCCATCAGATGGTCATCCACGATGTTGGCCAAATGGTAGGTGGGCAGCTGGTCGGCACTCTTATAGAGCACCTTGTCATCCAGGATGCTCGAGTTGATGCGCACCTCACCACGGATGATGTCGTCCACCAGCACCTCGCGTCCCGGTTCTATGAGGAAGCGCACCACGTACTGCTGCCCTTCGGCAATCATGCGTTGCACTTCGTCGGAGGGAATGACCAGCGAGTTGCGCATCTGCATTCGGGTCGATGCGTCGTACTGGAAATTCTCCACCTCGCGACGCTTTGCTTCGAGTTCTTCGGGTGTATCAAAAGCATAATAGGCTTTGCCCTCGTCCAGGAGCTGCTGCACATACTTTTTGTAGATTTCGCGACGCTCGCTCTGTCGATAGGGTCCATGTTCTCCGCCGAAAGAAACGCCTTCGTCGAACTTGATGCCCAACCATTTGAACGACTCGATGATATATTCCTCGGCACCAGGCACGAAGCGGGCCGAGTCGGTATCTTCAATCCTGAACACCATGTCGCCGCCGTGCTGTCGCGCAAAAAGATAGTTATACAAAGCGGTTCGAACGCCTCCGATATGCAGGGGTCCCGTGGGACTTGGAGCGAATCTGACCCGCACTTTTCTTTCTGTCATCTCGTATTTTGCGATTATTTCTGCAAAAGTACACATTTTTTTTCAGATATGAGGAGTTTTTTTTGTATTTTCGCAAACGATTAGCCATAATATCGACTTAGAAACATTACTGATAAATTTCCAATCTCATGATTAGATACAACCACATACACCGTCTGCCGTTGCGCAATGTGCTCTATCGTTTAATGCTGGTGCTTCTCTCCGTCGTCCTGCTGGTACTTTCCATGCCTCGCGAGAGCTACACGTCGTATCAGTATCGGCTGGGCGAGCCGTGGGACGAGAGCCCCGTAATTGCGCAGGACAGCTTTCCCGTCTACAAGTCGGATGCCACGCTGGAACGCGAGCGCGACAGCCTGCGCCGCTACTACGAGCCATACTTCCTTTTCAATCCCACGGTGGGCGAGAAACAGCAGAATGCATTTCAGGAGACATTCAAGAAAAACCTACAAGGCGAAGTGCCCGACTACTTCATGCACTACCTGTGGCTGAAACTGGGTAAGGTGTACGAGCAGGGCATCATGGACGGTGAGGACTATGCGCGGCTTCTCTCCGATGAGGTGCGCAACATACGCATATTTCAGCAGAACGAGTCGAGCACCCACAACCTGAAGAACATCCTCACCCCAAAGACAGCCTACGAATATCTGATGAACGAGGCCGACAGCGCCCGCTATCCCTATGCTAAGCTGCAACGATGCAACCTGGACCGCTTCCTGCAGAGCAACCTGACCTTCGACCAGATAAAGTCGCAGCAACAGAGGCAGGAGGTGGACAATCTGCTCGTGGAAATCATGGGGCAGGTGCAGGCCGGACAGAAGATTGTCGACCGCGGTGACCTGGTGGACGAATATACCTTCAACGTGCTGCGTTCCATGGAGCGCTATCAGCAGGAACGCGCCAAGAGTAGTTCGGAACGCTTCGCTTTGATTAGCGGACAGACACTCTACGCCTGTCTCCTGATGTTGCTCCTCGTGCTCTATTTCCTGCAGTTCCGCGGCGACTACGTCTACAAGCTCTCCTACGTGCTCCTCACGCTGAGCCTCTATACCATCTTCCCGCTCATCACCTACGCACTGATGCGCCACCACCTGATGAGCGTCTTCCTGCTCCCCTACTGCGTGCTGCCCATCTTCATGCGCATCTTCATGGACTCGCGCACTGCCTTCACCACACACATTCTGATGCTGCTCACGTGCGCCATCTCGCTCCACCACCCCTTCGAGTTCATGGCCACCGAGGCCGTGGCTGGTCTGGTAGCCATCTATGCTCTGCGCCAGCTGTCGCAGCGTTCCGAGCTCGTCCGAGCCGCCATATTCGTGACACTGGCCAGCATTGCCACATACCTGTGCATCGACCTCGTGCAGGGCAACTTCTTCCGTACTGACGGTGTGGACCGCTGGACCTACTACTACCTCATCATGGCCGGCTGCCTCTCCCTCATATCCTATCTGCTCCTCATCCCCATCGAGCGCATCTTTGGCTTCACATCGAGCGTCACACTCATGGAGCTCTCCAACACCAACAACCCCGTGCTGCGACGCCTCACCGAAGAAGCGCCGGGCACGTTCCAACACAGCATGCAGGTGGCAAATCTCGCTGCAGAGGCTGCAAATCGCATTGGTGCCAACAGCCAGCTCGTGAGGACAGCAGCCCTCTATCACGACATCGGGAAAATGGAGAACCCGGCTTTCTTCACCGAAAACCAGAGCGGCGTGAACCCGCACGAGGGACTGCCCTACGAGCAGAGCGCCCAGATAATCATACGCCACATAAGCGACGGCATACGTCTGGCCGAACGGTATGAACTGCCCGCCATCGTCAAGGACTTCATACGCACACACCACGGGCGCAGCCTCACGCGATATTTCTATGTTTCGTGGAAGAACGCACACCCGGGCCGCGAAATTGACACCGCACTGTTCACCTATCCCGGTCCCAACCCGAGCACCCAGGAACAGGCCATTCTGATGATGTCCGACGCCGTCGAGGCCGCCTCGCGCAGCCTGCCCGAATATAACGAAGAGAGCATAGGTGCGCTGGTGGACAAAATCGTTGACATGCAGGTGAGCGAGGGATACTTCAACCAGTGCCCCATCACGCTCATCGAAATTCAGGAGGTGAAGGAAGTGCTCAAGTCGAAGCTCAAGACCATCTATCACACCCGAATTCAATATCCCGAAATTAAGAAAGAG
>CAJOLZ010000011.1 GCA_905235575.1 uncultured Bacteroidaceae bacterium
CTATATCAACACAGATGCCGAGATTATTCTCAAAGCTTCCATTTTTGATCAAGTGCTATATGAAGCAGTCAAAATATGCCGAGAAATCCCCGAAGCAGATGCAATGGCAGAGGACACATTCATTGATGACCGTAACAATTTCCGTTGGAAGGATGTGCTAAGCACAGGTCTGAGAGTCTTCATTGCCGAAATAGATGGCGCGACTGGCGTAGCTCAGGTGTCAGGCGGTGGCGGCACATCAAACGATATGCCGTGGCGAGATAAGGATGAAGACTTTCTCGATTGGCCCGCCGTGCTATGCGATATGCCCATGCCAAACATTATCCTGGTAATAGGTTCAAACGGTCGCTGAGCAAATAGTCCTCGTGCGCATACGTGTATATATAATGGGTGGCTTACACTATATATGAGAAGCCACTTATTTATTTCCCAATCAATCATCTTCAGGGAAATACTCATAATAAATATCGCCTATGGTATCAGCAAATCCCCATCCGCATGGTGAAGCCCACTCCATACATTGTCTCAAACGAGGTTTGAAGTGCTCCAACAGATTATTCTTGGCAATGAATGCCATAGTCTTTTCGAAATTATTCTCTACAGATGTATAATACTGCTCCCACATGTCGCCATAGTCGTATGTAAACTGACAAGCGTTCTCGACATAACACAGCATCAAATCCGCCAATTTATCTGCAGAAGGTTTCAGTTTCTTGTAATCAGAAACAGCCTTCCGACAAACCGAGAAACGAGTCTTTGGCTCCTGACGTCCCCTTGATGGATAGAACTCTTCTGTAATAATCTTCTTATATTCTTCCAACTTACCATCCTCATCAGGATTTGCACAAAACTCCAGATACTCTTTCGCTTCTTTGCGAGCATCATACATCTCCAGAACCATGCCAATGATCTCATCCTTGGACATGGACATGAGTATTTTCTTTATAGTTACTTTTGACATTTTATTACGAGATCAAATATTTATGTATCCTTCCTGATCATAACATCTATGATAATTGTTTATTGTATCAATAAGATGCTGAAGATAGGGCATATTTGTTTTTATGTTCTTGAACTTGAGATATTGTGCATTGTACCTTTCTAAAGAACCATTTGGCAATCTCTGTTCTATATCTGATGGAATAAAGTATGAGCTACGCTCTCCTATATAGGCAAAAAATTCCGTGAGGAAAATCCTTATACCGGCAAGGTCAAAATCGCCGAAATGCACATAGCGGTTTGGGATGGTCTGCAACCATGAACGAAGGTCAGAGGATTGTGGATAACGGGAAACGAACAACAAACGGTCAGAACCTATCGTCCGTTCAAACAATGCTCGCTGCTGGCGAATCATACGAAAGTTCTCCATATTCTCTATTCCTACGACTACGATATCTTGGGGAATAGAGAACGACTGCCAATCCGAAATAAACATGAAGCTTCCTTCCTGAGGATTTACTATCATTTCACGGCCATTCAACAAACATGCAATCGGTTCGTATGCGTTTATGGGAAACCCCGGACATGAACGAACAGCGATGAGCTTTGAATTGCCTGTAGCTGATGCTTGCACAGAACGGGATGTTTCACCAGTTTGCAATGTGTCTCGAATCAAATCCAAGTCTGATAATCTTTCGTCAAAGGCGGACAAAGCTTGTAGAAATGCTTTTGGCTGAGGGACAAAGAGGACGCGACGGCTACCATGAGAGGTGTTGACTATCACGCCATCGCTCTCCAGTTCACTAACCCACTCGCCGCGAAGCTGGCTGGCAGGTATGCTTTCTCCATTTCGAAGCCGGATGAGTTTTTCGATGAGAGATGTTGTTATCTTCATTTCTGCGAGATTAACGGGTGAACGATAGTCTTTGACTTGCCATCCTTCTGCAAGAGATAGGTATAACGATAGTCAGAGACGTTATAGGTCGTGGGGGATGAATTAATGAGCAGGATGTTGCGAGCATTGGCAAAGTCAAGTATTCCCTTGACATTCTGAGGATGCAGTTTGCCAATCTCATCCATCATGCAATGGATATAAAAGTCGCCAAATTTCCGGCTCACTTTCTCCTTGAACACATTGATGAGCATAATGTTGATCATCGCTTTGACCAGTGTATCGGTACCCTCGCTGCCCACATGTGATAGTTTGTCTGCCCATCCTGTATCGTTGTCGTTTTCGATGATACGGAACTGCAACTGGAACAGGTCGGAGAGAGTCAGATACTGACGTGATGGGGTATCTGTCAGCGATTTCATGAAGTCGAGCAAATGACTGACTGCCTTCTGGTTTAACTCATCTCGGTTGATGGTCGAGAACAAGTTCATCTCACCCATGGCAAACTGGTTCTCATCGTTGAACTCCTTGATGCGTTTCATCAGCTGCACCATTTTGTCGGTTGAGGGAACCGACTGCAAGGCGATGAGCTTGATGACACCGACAAAGTTGCGCTCCTTGAAGTCGCGGTTGATGTCGTGGATGATTTTGTCAACATACGACTCATGGCGCGTCAGTTCGCCCATCTCCTTCGACACACGTGCCAGGATGTCCACATAACGTTCACTTGTCCTGCGCCGATATTCTTCCAGTTTGTTATTGATGAGGAAGTCATCGAGATTGTTGGCGAAATCCAGATAGTCCTCGTCAGTCGTCAATTCTGTTCTGAAGCTGAATGTGTTCTTCGCAGAAAAATTACTCTTGAAGACATTGACGCTCTGCTTGAACTGGTTATGCCGCATCTGACGCTGCACGATGATGCCCGTCAGTTCTTCTACAGCCTGACCAGGTGTACGCAATGTCTGTTTCTCTTTCGCATCGGCCAGCATGGGTGGGCACAGGCTCTCATCATGGGCAAAGCGTTCAGCGTTCTGCAATTCTTCATCCAGATGCTTCCGCTCGTCACTTCGCTCTGTCAGTTCCTTGCCGATGGCAGCCAACTGCTGGTCGTACTTCAGCTTGCGCTGCAGATACTTCTCATTCAACTGCAACAGCTTTTCTGCGAGGGTCTTCTTCTGATTCTTCAGGTTGTCCTCCTGGTCAAAGAGTTCCTCCTTGTCTCGCAGATAGTCGTACACCAGCTTGCGATGCTCTTCAATAAAGCGAAGCTCATCCTCGGCGGTCTTTATCTTCGCCTTGTAATCCTCCACAAGTGTGGTGTCTGCGCCACGGCCCTTTAGTTCGTCCATCTCCTGTTGCTTCAGCTTCAGCAGTTCGGCTTCGGCACTTTTCTCTGCAATAGCGGTTTCGGCATTGATAGCGGCCACACGCTCAGTATATGTTTTCTCATTTTCAGCCTTCGCATCATGATACTTCTTCTCTGCACCGTTCAGCAGCTTTCGCTTGTCGGCATTTACCTTCTCAAGGGCGGTTTGTGCGGAAGATAATTGGTGGGCCAACTCTTGCTGACGGGTATTGAGCTCCTGTTGTCGTTCTTCGATGATTTGCTTGGCTTTAGCCTCATAGTCTTCGATTCTGACTGCAATAGCCTTGCGCCGTTGAGGAATCATACGGAGTTCCGTTTCTGCCAGCGACTTCTGCTGACGAAGTTCCTTGATTTGGGGTGCGAACTGGTGCTTCAAAGCTTCGATGGTCTTTTCCTGTTGTTGCTGAATCTGTTGCCATTCGTCTTTAGCCCGCTTCTGCTCCTGTTCTAAATCCTGCTTTTCATCCTGAAGCTGCTTCGGTTTCCTGACATTGAGCGGCAGGTCTGTCAAGTCGAGTTTCACACCATACAACGAAGCTCCGTCAGTCTTCTGCGGATGCAGGCCCGTCTGATAGAGCACTTTCTCCTCATGGATTACCTTACCGATGTTCTGCTCCCAGTCGGCTTTGTTTTCCTCAAGCCATTCGCAAAGCGAGCCCTTTGTGCGTTCAAGCAGTCTGTCAACAGATGCAATCTGTTCTGAAAGTTTCTCAACTTCAGCCTGCTTCCTTTCTGACTCCCGCTGGTATTCTGCCGTTGTCTCAGCCTCTTTCTTGTCATATTCTGCCTGAATGCGGCTGATGTCGGAAGCCAATGAACTGATTTTGCCCGTCAGTTCCTTTTCCTTCAACTGCAGTTCATTCAGTTGGCGATTCTGCGACTCTTTTTCTTCCTTGAATGGTTCGAGAAACTTCAGCTTCAGCAGTTCCTTTTCACATTCGTTCTGTTCTGTCTTAATGGAGTCAATCACATTCGAAGCCGCTGAAATCTTCTCTGCAAAAGACTGTTCCATCTCTGTCCTCGCGTCGTTATACGCCTTCAGCATTCGTTCGTCCGTATTCTGCCTTTCCTGCCTCTCCGTGAGGATGCGCTGCTGCTGAACCTGTCGGAACGATTCCAGCTGATGGGTGATGTTTTGGCGCAGAGCCTTGTATTTCGTGGTGACATCGTTGAAGCGTGCCGTCAGGTCGGCCAGTTCCTCCTTGTGGCTTTCAAGTGTGGCTTTCACGCCCTGCTCTTTCTCACAGCGGCTCATCACGCTGCCTATCTGTTGCGCCTGATAGTATTCCTTCCGCTCCTTCAGCCGCTTCAGTTTGTCATTCACCACACCCTGTTCCTGATTCAGCGTTGCTTTCTCCGCGTCATGCTTTTGCTGAATCTCCAACACAAGACGTTTCTGCCGGTCTTGCTCCTGCGCCAGTTCCGAAATCCTTGTCTCTATCAGCGGGAGTCTCTCTCTCGCTACACGTTCGGCATATTTCAGTTCACAGCACAATTCTTCTATTTGCTGCCTTATGTAGAGCAGTTCGTGGTATGACTTCACCACAGCGTCAGCCTGCTTCCTAACTAACGACTCGCCTTTCTGATTCAGCCTGTACCAACAGGAAATGTCCTTGTACTCCTGCTCGAAGTCGACCACCTGTCTGCGGAAATAGCCCAGATCGATATTCGCCTCCTCATCACTCATCGAACGGATGATGATGTCCTTGATGAAATTCGCATCCAGACGAGAGTTGAGAAACACGTTCTGTATACTTCGGGGGATATTCATAATTGTTGGTTTCCAACAGCCGATAATGTGCGAATTCTTTTCCGACCGTTTGCTTGTTGCCATAGAGAATGTCGCGATACTGCTCATAGCGGTCGATAATCTTGCTCATATCGGTACCGTTGAGCCGCTCGCGTATCACTTTCCATTCTGCCGTCACCTCCCCGTGTTCATCTACCAGCCATTCTTTCCTGTAGGCTGCATCCACAAACCTGTAGCACGCCCTGCCCGACGAGCGGAACACAAGGATGCTGAACGGCCCGTGCTCGTGCTCCACCTCATAGACCATATACGAATTGGCATGGGGCAGATAGAATTCGTCGAACGACTTCATCTCCTTGGGTATGCCGAGATGTAGTTTGTCGGCATTATAGAAAAACAGGAAGGCCCTGAGCAACGTGCTCTTACCCACGCCCTGTGTGCCGATAAAATGGACGTTGCCGTCCAACTTCACTTCAGCATAGCGTATATTAGCACTGTTTATAAAAACGATTTTACGTAATACTCTCATGACTCTTCTGTTTCGATGATGGTGAGACAATCTATCAGTTCTTCGATGTAATGGAAGGCGGCTGTCACTTTATAAGTGCCGTCGAGCTCGTTCTCCAGCTCCACAAACCCTTGTCGTTCTAGGTCGCCGACCAGTTTCTCTATCTTCTCCTCGTTAGTCTTCACATCCGGATACAGGTTGCGTGCCTTTTCCTTGAGCTCGATGTCGCTGGAGAACTTTTCGAGGATGTTTGACTTGCGGAAAGTAAAGCCGGATGCAAAGGTGTTGTTGAAAGTCTTGAGGAAATCCACGCGGTCAATCCACTGTGCCAGACGTTGCACCTTATCCGTCAATTCCTGTCTGTTCTCGGTCCTTGAGAAAAAGTAGTAGCCATTGCCGCCCTCCAATAGGAAACCGATGCCGCTGAAGTACTCCTGATAGTCGTTGAAGTCATCCTCGATGGCATCATACAGGTGGGCGCGCTGCTGCGAGATGGCGTTCTGTGAGATAAATCCGCCCTTGCTCAGTATGTCGAATATTTCTTTTGTATAACGCATATTCATAACATCATTTTTGTTTTTGGATAGATAATAGGATACTCTATGGCTCCATACTGCCGATAATCGTCGCCGATGTGCAATTCGTCGAGATATTGCGTGGCTATCTGGCAGAAAAGCACCAGCCTGGCCTCGTCGTCCATCTTGACTCGGTAGCCAGAATAGTTCATCACGAAGTGGAACAAATGGTCGCCCGATGCCATGAAGGCATTCTTCACCTCGCTGACGTCAACCATTTGCAACATCTCTTGCTGCTCAGTCAGTTCGCTCTCCGTCAGCGGTTCTGCCAGATTGCCTTTCCGCAGCCGATTGTTGCCCTTTCCTTTGGCGACATCCTGTAGCACCCGGAGTCCCTCTTCCGAGTTGCGGAGCATGGAGAGCGATACCTTCAGCACATATCGCGGACGGGGTTCCATCCATACTGGATTTCTCGACTGCATCTTTGCCTGTATGTCCGTATTCGTGTCAAGCAACATCTGGTCGCGCAGGTATTTCAGTTTCTGCACCTTCTGGAACAGACGACTCTGGTATTCTATGAGGTTCAGGTAATTGATGATCTGACGGTCCAACTCCAGCAGGTTATGATATACCTCGCGCAGCTGTAGCCTCACGTCCGTCACGATGTCCTTCAACTGTACGTCCATTGCCACCATGAAGAATGTGGTCTGCTTCTCGTCCATCACCCTTTCGCATTCGTTAATCAGAGCTGCAATGTCTTTGCGCTTCTCGTCCAGATGCACCAGCTTCTTTTTCTTGATGACGAAAGTGGGCTCGTTCTTGTAGGTGTTGTCGATGTTGCGCTTCAGGTCTATGACATTCTTCAGCGTCGTGAGCGCGATATTCCGCAGCATCCGCTTCACATCGCGTAGATAGCCGTACTTCCGGCTGGGATTGTTCTCGCTGAGATAGTAGTCGATGGCATTGTTCAAGTTGTCGATGCTCTCCTTGACGCTTGCCACATTGATCTCCTCGTTCACCTCCAGCACATCCTCGAAGAACTTCAGGTACACGTCTTCCAGTTCCACGAAGTCGGCATTCTCACGGATGATGCCATATCGTCGTAGGAACTCGATGCTCTCATCCCGCTTGCTTGCCAGCTCGCGTGCCAGGTCATATCTGAACGATAGCTTCTTCCTGTCCTGAAACAGCGCATGAAGCAACCTGCGCTCCCTGTCCAGCGCACGAATCAATTCGTCTAACGAGCGGAAATGCGAAAGGCTGTCCATGTCTTCAGTCTTTTTTGTCTCCAAACAGCAGTTTCAGTTGACGGTCAAAGTCTGACAAAATCTCACGGTCTTGAATGACACGGAACTTGTCGTATTCGGTGAGTGCCTTTTCTATAGCTTGTTCGTGAGTCACATGTCCAGCATCTGGAAGTAATGGACGGTTGTTCAAGTCCATATAGCGCTGTAGGAGAACCGACCAGTCTGCCATTGTCATCAGGATATGGTCTTCTGCGCGTTGCTCAGCAATGTCAATGAAGGCATTGCTCAATCTGTTCAACGAATCAACTTCTTTTTCGCTCAGATAGTTTTTTGCAACGATAACATCCGATTTTATGACTCTTCCGTCTGGTGCATTCTTCCAAGTAGTCAATCCCATGTGAGGGCGTTCCGCGTCTGCACGGTCATAGATAATCTCGGCAGCTGTCTGTTGGGTTATGGCATAATGCATCATGTTCTGCACCGTCTTGAAGAACAACTGTGTTTCCTCAGAATCCTTGTCGTAATCAGAACTACACTCGCTATAAATGTCTGTAATCTTTTGATAATAACGTCGCTCGCTGATACGTATCTCACGGATTCGGTCAAGCAAATCATCGAAGTAGTCTGCCCCAAACACATTCTTTCCCTTTAGACGTTCATCATCCAACACGAAGCCTTTGGTAAGATATTCTTTTAGGACTTTTGTTGCCCAGATTCGGAACTGAGTAGCCTCGTAGCTATTCACGCGATAACCAACGGCAATGACCACATCAAGGTTATACATCATCACTCCACCAGACCATTTGTCCGAAGGTAACAAATTTTTTTTGTAAGCATCGGACAAATGGAGTTCACCGCTTTCCTCTATCTGTGATAGGTGATAGCTAATGTCCTGTTGGGTCACTCCAAACAACTCTGCCATTCTCTGCTGTGAAAGCCAAAATGTATTAGTATCAAAGATAACTTGAACCTGCACTTTCCCGTGTCCACCTTTATATATTAAGATGGAGGACTCCATGCTTTTCACGGCAACGTCTGGAGTCATGGTCGCACTGAAATACTTCTGTGCAGCCTTCACCATTTCTTTCTTTTGGTCGGCATTCATCGCTACAGTCATACAAGCTGCACGAGACAGGCGGATGCTTGTCACCTCTCTGACAGAGCCACTTCCCAGTTCTGCCATTTCTGTTATCTCCACAAAATGCTCACCCAAATGATAGCCCTTCTGTGAGGTCCATGCCTGTGCCTTGGCTATGACTCGTTCAAAGTTCCAATACTTGCCATAGCCCATCACTCTCGCTAATTTGCGTGAGTTCCACCATTCCTTGCCATCAGCATCAACCTCTTTCAGTTGTTCAAAAGGAGATTGAAGTTCTGGGATATTGTTTGATTTCTCTTTTATATCAGCCATACTTTTGCAATTGAATTACTCATCATCTTCTCCATCTTGATCTGAACGGAATTCAAAAACGAGTTCGGATGCAGGAATATTGCATTCCTCAAACATTCTTTCCCAATCTTCGCCTAAAGCTGCTTTCCACTTGTCCGATAGGGTTTTGGGCTATTTCTACAAAGGCATTGCCTTCCTTGAAACGCTGTATTGGTTTTGACACTATCTTATCCATAGATACTATTGCAATTACTTATGTCTTCATCTCGGCTATTTCACATGACTGAATTCTTCCTGCCTCACCAACTCCTGTACCGGCACTTCAAGTGCATTGGCAATTGCAATGAGAGCTTCAAGGCTTGGCTGGGTGGTATTGGTGACCCATTTGGACACTGTAGCAGGATCCTTGCCGAGTTTATTGGATAGCCACTTATTGTTCAGGTCACGCTCTGCAAGAACTACTCTTATACGATTTAACTTTGCCATGATTGATTACTGTTGTTTGACGACAAAGTTAAAAAAATTAATCGAAACAAATGCTGATATGCTCAAAAAACTCCATAAATAAACCATAATTTGATTAAGAAACCAATCTTTTGATGGATTAATAACATAATTCATGCGTATATTATATATAATGTGTATCTGAAGTATCATTTGAAATAAACGACTTCCATTTGATGTTCTTAGTTGACAATCCCCATTCTTGGTGGAAGCAATGATAGTTTGGAGAAAGGTTCGGAGGCAATCGCAAAAAGTTCGGGGACATCCATACAATAGAGAACAAGCGAAAAACATATTTTTCGGTTTAAGTTTGTTTTTTTGCGAGAAAACTACAAAAATCGCACTTAAAAATGGATTGAATATCGATTTGGGGAATATTCTCTTTGTTTATCCAAAGGATGTAAAGGGGAATTGTGCATGTCTTCTTTCCATGATTTGCACAAGTGTTAAAAACGCAGCGTGCTGCGACGGGCGTCGCAACGTGGTGCGCAGGCTGTCGCACCGTGGTGCGTCATCGCAAAAAGCGTGGTGCGCCGCCCTCAGCATCGGGATCTCAGTTCAGAACTCCACGGTCTGTGTGCAGAACTCTGCAACGGCGGGTCGGTGGGTGATGCAGATGACGGTCTGGCTGGCGTTGTTCCGCTGGCTCAGGTTCTGCAGCAGTTGCTGTTCGGTGGCTGGGTCGAGGGCGCTGGTGGCTTCGTCGAGCAGCAGTATGTTACCCTTTCTGAGCAGTGCGCGGGCTATGGCGATGCGCTGCGCCTGACCCTCGCTCAGACCTGCTCCCAGCTCTCCGCACAGCGTGTCGAGACCTTCGTGACGCTCCGTTACGAAGTCGGCGCATGCCGTGTGGAGCGCCTCGTGCATCTCGTCCTCGGTTGCTTCGGGGTCGCCCAGACGCAGGTTGTCACGCACGGTGCCGCTGAAGAGGGTGTTTCCCTGGGGCACATAGACGATGTTGCAGCGTGTCAGCGGCGAGGCGGGGGATTGGTTTCCCTCGTTGTCATAGAGGGTTACGGAACCTTCCTGAGGGCGCAGCAGTGCCAGGATGAGGCGTAGCAGGGTGGTCTTTCCCGAACCCGTCTCGCCCAATATGGCAGTGGTGGTGCCGGGCTGGAAATCGTGCGTGAAATGGCTCAGGATGCGTCGCTTCCCGTTTTTGTAGGTGTAGCTGACGTCGTCCATCCTCACGCCGGTGGCTCCTCGGAAATGTATGGATTCGCCCTGCTCCTCGAGTGGTGTCTGCTGGAGCTCGATGAGTCGCTCGCTGGCTGTCAGTGTGCCTATGAGCACGGGAATGTATTGCGTCAACTCGCGGAACGGGCCCTGAATCTGACCCACCAACTGGATGAAAGCCAACATGGTTCCGTAGGTGATGGTGCCCTCCTGCAGGCGATGTGCGCCCCACAGGAATGTTATCAGATACCCGGCTCCGAAACCGATGCTGAGTATCATGGACGCAGTGCTGCTGAAGAGGGTGCGGTGGCGAATCTGGTGGCGCAACGTCTGCTGGGTGGTGTCCAGACGTCCCACCATGGTGTCGCTCTGCTCCAGCGTTTTCAGCACGGCGCGGTGCTGGACACTCTCTTGCAGAATGCTCTGTATGTTGCTGTCGGTGGTGCGGATGTCACGGGTGATGGCGCGCATCCGGCGAATGTAGATGCGGCTGAGCAGGATGAAGAGCGGAGCCACGCATACCAGTATGCAGGCCAGCCGCGCATCCATCGAATAGAGAAAGAAAAAAGCGCCCACCAGACGTACACCCACCCCCAGGAGCGAGGGCAGCGTCTCGGTGATTGTGTTGGTGACGTCGCGCACGTCACGCTCCAGACGGTTCAGCACGTCGCCGCTGTGACGGTTCTCCAGTCCGCTCCATTCGCTCTGCATCAGGTAGCGGAAGAGTCGCAGCTGCATCAGGTTCTGAGAACGGACGCCCAGGATGGCCGACACCCATCGGCGCGCAAAACTCATCAGAATCTGTACGAACAGGATGGATATGAGCAGCAATGCTCCCGTGGTGAACGAGGCTGCCTCGGAACGGCCCGTGGCAATGTCGATGACGAGCTTGGTGGCCCAGATGAAGGCAAAGTCGAGCCCTACGCCCACCACACCCATCGCCGCATTGATGGCGGTCTGGAGCCTCAGTCCGTGCGAACTCTTCCAGAGCCAACGCAGGATGGTGGACGTATGCCAGAGGTTGTTCTTCATCTCGATAAAGAATCAGGTTTTTGTCTCGCGCAGGTCGTTGCCCCACATAAGTTTGGAACGCAACGTGTGGAAGAACGAACTGCCCGGCCGTTTCAGGACTTGGATGGTGTAGGGTGCGCGGCAGATGTCAATGCGGATGTTCTCGTTGCATTTTTCACTTCTGCCATCGATGGACACCAGAAAGTTGTGGCTGCGACTCTCTACGCTGAGCGATATGTGCTGGCTGTCAGAGACCATCAGCGGGCGGACGTTCAGACTGTGGGGCGCCACGGGCACCAGCCCTATGGTGTGGCTGCTGGGCCAGATGATGGGACCTCCCACGCTGAGTGCATAGCCGGTGCTGCCCGTGGGTGTGTTCACGATGAGTCCGTCGGCCTGATATGTCGTGAGGTATTCGCCGTCGATCTCTACCCGGATGCTGATCATGCTGCTGATGTTATGCTTGAGCACAGCCACCTCGTTCAGTGCAAAAGGATGTCCCGTGGGTGCTCCCTCCGAATAGGTCACGCTGAGCAAGCTGCGTTCCTCGGTGCGGATTCGTCCTTCGTAAATGTCATCGATGGCTTGTTCCATCTCGTCACTTGTGAAGTCGGAGAGGAATCCCAAACGTCCCATGTTGATGCCGAGGATGGGAATCTGTTTTCGCCCTACGCGACGTACCACCTCGAGGAAAGTGCCGTCGCCACCGAGGCTGACAACCACGTCGGCCGCAAATTGGTCGTCGTCAATAAGTTCCACATCGTGCAGTTTCACACCGGCCTCTGTAGTCAGAAAATGATGGAAGCGGCGGTCCATCAGAATCTTGGCGTCCCGAGCCTCCAGAAGGGACAGCAGACGGGTCACCGAGGCAGACTTCTGCCTTTGGAAAACATTCCCGAAAAGGGCGAATCTGAGCGCACTGTTCATAATTTTGTAGCAGATTGGATGGCAAAGTTACGGATTTTTTGTAAATTTGCCACGTAGAATGAACCTAAAAAAGCGATTTCCTATGATTTATGTATTCCTTGCCACCGGATTTGAAGACATCGAGGCTCTGGCTCCGGTGGATATTCTGCGCAGAGCAGGTCTGCCCGTCGAAACAGTTTCCATCACGGGAGAAGATATCGTGGAGAGTGCCCATGGCGTCGGTTTTGTTGCCGACCGTCAGTTGCGCGATGCCGACATCGACCATGCGCAGATGCTCGTTTTGCCTGGTGGACTTCCCGGTGCCACCAATCTGGATGCATGCGAGCCCCTTCGGCGTGCCATTGTAGCTCATTTCGAAGCAGGCAAACCGTTGGCTGCCATCTGTGCTGCACCACTCGTCTATGGACACTTGGGACTACTGAAAGGCGTTCGTGCCACGTGCTATCCGGGCTTCGAGTCGCACCTTGAGGGAGCCACTTATACCGCAGCCATCGTGGAGCAGGACGGACAGTTCATCACCGGAAAAGGTCCGGCCGCTGCTTTTGAGTTCGGTTACACCATTGCCGAGTACTTCCTTGGCAAGGATGCTGTGCAGCCCCTTCGTCAGGGAATGATTTACTCCGAACTGATTGGCTGATGAAACGCTATGCTATCATTGTAGCTGGCGGACGAGGTGTGCGTATGGGAGGCGATTTGCCCAAGCAGTTCCTGTTGCTTGGCGGCCGTCCTGTGTTGATGCACACGCTTCAGACTTTTCGTGCTGCTTATGCCGATATGCACATCGTGCTGGTCCTCCCAAAGTCTCAGCAGTCCTATTGGCAGACGCTCTGCGAACAATATGCGTTCGACATGCCGCTCGAGATTGCCGATGGGGGAGCGGAACGCTTCCATTCGGTGAGCAACGGCTTGAGTTGCATCCCCGTGACGGACGACGGGCTGGTTGCGGTGCACGACGGAGTGCGGCCGTTGGTGAGTGTCGATACCATCCGACGTTGTTTCGAGAGGGCAGAGACCGATGACACAGCTGTTCCCGTAGTGCCCGTTGTAGAGACCTTACGACGGATTCATCCAGATGGAAGCAGCCAGACGCAGGACCGCAGTGCATATCGTCTGGTGCAGACGCCGCAGGTGTTCCGCATCAGCCTGCTCCGTCAGGCCTACAGACAGCCTTACCAGTCCTCGTTCACCGATGATGCTTCTGTGGTCGAAGCCTTAGGTCACAGTATTGCGCTTGTCGACGGCAATCGCGAGAACATCAAACTGACCACTCCTGCCGACCTCCTTTTGGCTGAGAGTGTGCTTAAGAACCGAACCACCTGACAAGACGATGCAGGACCTTCGCAACACCGATATCAAATTTCTGCCAGGCATAGGCCCCACACGGGCCAAGGTGCTGCGCGAGGAACTCGGTATAAACACCTGGCACGATCTTCTCTATTATTTTCCCTTCAAACACATCGACCGCAGCCGGCTCTACACCATCCGCGAGCTGTCGGCCGACATGCCTTTTGTGCAGATTTGCGGATGGTTTCTCAGTTTCGAGGAGTTGGGCACAGGTCGGAAGAAACACCTTGTGGGCCGATTCACCGATGGACAGTCGGTGATGGAACTGGTATGGTTTGCCAACTATCGCTACATCACGAAGTCTCTCCAGGTGCATCGTAAATACATCGTTTTCGGGCGGCCCTCAGTTTTCAACGGACGCATCAACATCACGCATCCCGACGTAGATCCCGAGGACACGCTCCTGTTGAGCAAGATGCGCATGCAGCCCTACTATTCGATTACCGAAAAGATGCGCAAGTCGGGCCTTTCGTCGCGCACCCTCGAACACTTCACCAGCAATCTTTTTCAGCAACTGAAGGAGCCCATTCCCGAGACCCTGCCACAGTATCTCGTGGACCGTCTTTGCCTGATGCCGCTCGACCAGGCCCTGCGCGCCGCCCACTACCCCTCGACGGCCGACGAACTGTCGCGCGCCACCATGCGGCTGAAATTCGAAGAACTCTTCTACATCCAACTCTCCATCATCCGCTATACCCGAGAACGAACCCGTCAGACGCGCGGACATATTTTCTCGGTGGTGGGAGAACATTTCAATACATTCTATCACAAGTATTTGCCGTTCGAACTCACTGACGCGCAGAAACGTGTCATTCGTGAGATGCGTATAGACATGGGACGTGGACGGCAGATGAACCGACTTCTTCAGGGCGACGTTGGGAGCGGCAAGACACTCGTTGCTCTGATGACGATGCTCATAGCCATCGACAATGGTTACCAGACCTGCATCATGGCGCCCACCGAGATTCTGGCCGAGCAACATCTCGATACTTTCCGCACTTTCCTTGCGGACATGCCCGTGAGGGTGGAGCTGCTCACCGGTGTGGTCAAGGGCAAACGACGCACGGCCATCCTCGAAGGGCTGCAGCGCGGAGAGGTGGACATACTCATAGGCACACACGCCGTCATCGAAGATAAGGTGGAATTCAACAACCTCGGGCTGGTGGTCATCGACGAGCAGCATCGGTTCGGGGTGGCGCAGCGTGCCCGTCTGTGGCGAAAAAATACGACATCGCCACATGTATTGGTAATGACTGCGACCCCCATTCCACGCACCCTCGCCATGACACTCTACGGCGACCTCGACGTCTCTGTCATCGACCAACTGCCGCCTGGGCGTAAACCCATCAAGACCCTGCATCTATACGACACTCGGCCCGACGACCTCTACCGTCTGTTGCTGCGCGAGATTGGTGCCGGCCGACAGGCATACGTTGTCTATCCGCTTGTCAAGGAGAGCATGAAAGTGGACCTTCTGAACGTCGAGGACGGCTTCCGACATCTGCAGGAAATTTTTCCACAATATCGCGTAGGTATGGTGCATGGCCAGATGAAATCGGCCGACAAGGACGCGCAGATGCAGCTCTTCGTCTCCGGCGAGACCCAGATACTGGTGGCCACCACGGTCATCGAAGTGGGCGTCAACGTGCCCAATGCCTCGGTGATGGTCATCCAGAACGCCGAACGCTTCGGGCTCTCGCAGCTCCACCAGCTGCGCGGAAGGGTCGGACGCGGTGCCGACCAGTCGTACTGCATCCTTGTGACGGGATACGAACTGGCGCGCGATACACGCCGACGCATACAGATAATGACCGAGACGAACGATGGTTTCGAGATTGCCGAGGAGGACCTGAAACTGCGCGGCCCGGGCGACCTCGAGGGAACCCAGCAGAGCGGGGTGGCCTTCGACCTCCGTCTGGCCAACTTGGCCCGGGATGGGCAGCTCGTGCAACTGGCGCGCGAAACGGCCACCGACGTGCTCGACAGCGACCCCACACTGTCGGCCCCCGATAACCAGTTCCTCTGGCATCAGCTGCAAATCATGCGCCAGGGACAGCAGGACTGGAGCCAGATTTCCTGACCGCCGCACCCCGCTTCGCGCCCTTCCGTCTGCTTCGGAAAAAATCAGACATCGTTTCGGGGGTGAAAACGCTCCGTGGTGCGACGGGCGTCGCACTGTGCTGCGCAGGCCTTCGCAACGTGGTGCGACAGCTGTCGTAACGTGGTGCGTTCCGTGCCGTCTCAGCGAGCGCATCCTAATGTGCTGATTCAGACCGACCATCCCTCGCATATTGGGAAAAGCAAAAAGTTAGGTTAAAAAAAGCAAATATATTTGCTGGTTCGCGCGATTTTTCGTACCTTTGCACCCGAATACGTGTAAAATGCCTGGCAGACAGGCAGAAACGCGACGTAAGAATCGAATGGAAAGAACTTTGGTACTGCTAAAACCGAGCACAGTGCAGCGCGCACTGATAGGCGAGATCATCAGCCGTTTCGAAAAGAAAGGCCTGCGTATCGCCGGAATGAAAATGATGCAGCTCGACGACAAAATTCTGGAGGAACATTATGCCCACCTTGTGAAGAAACCCTTCTTCCCGTCCCTAAAGGCGTCGATGAAGAAAACTCCTGTGGTGGCCATGTGTCTCGAAGGAGTGGACGCCATAGCAGTGGTGCGTTACATCACCGGATATACCAACGGTCGCAAGGCTGATGCCGGTACCATCCGTGGCGACTACTGTATGAGCAACCAGCAGAACATCGTGCACGCCTCCGACTCGCCCGAAGCAGCCGTGGTCGAGCTCGCCAGATTCTTCCATCCCGAGGAAATCTATGACCTGGGCAACTTGAACATGGATCGTCTCTATGCCGTCGACGAGGCTTGAGGCTGTCTTTAAACCATTAAACCGACAATGACAGAAACCGCTATAAACATATTCAGACGAGCAGGACGCTTCTTGACAGCGGCCGCGCTGGTGGCAGTGACACTGCCTCTGCAGGCGCAGGACAAGCTGGCCAATGTGGCTCCCATCGACGTGAAGATGCGCGCCATCGACAGCGTCTCCATCAAACGACTCATTCAGCAGGAGCAGATGTGGGAGTATCCCGCCGAAACGCTCTATCCCAATTGGAACAACGATTTCACGACCAACTACGGAGTTCAGATTCCTTCGGAGTATAAGATTGACCTCACCGGATATTGCATGCCCACTCCCAGCCGCAAGGTGAACAGCCAGTACGGCTATCGCAAGAGTTTCCGTCGCAATCACTATGGCGTGGACGTGAAGGTTTACGTGGGCGACACCATCTATGCAGCCTTCTCCGGAAAGGTGCGCGTGGTGAAATACGAGGGCAAGGGATACGGAAAATACGTCGTCATACGCCATCCCAACGGACTTGAGACACTCTATGGTCACCTGAGCAAGCAGCTGGTGGCCGAGGACCAGGTGGTGAAGGCCGGCGAACCCATCGGACTGGGAGGCAATACGGGACACAGCACCGGTTCGCATCTCCACTTCGAGACACGTCTGCTGGGTCAGCCCATCAATCCCGAACTGCTCTTCAGTTTCGAGGCTCAGGATGTGCTGGGCGACACCTACGTCTTCCGCCCCAACAACCGCGGATACATCGTGGATGCTCACGAGCTGAGAAACGAGGAGGGTGAGACCGACGCGAAGCTGCAGCAGCAGGCTGCCAAGGCCAGCGAGAGCCGTGCGTTCCAGCAGTCGAAGATTGCACAGCAGCAGTTGCGTCCGCGCAGTTACGTACATAAGGTGCGCCAGGGTGAGAGCCTTTCCACTATCGCCAAGAAATACAGCACCAGCGTGCGCCAGCTTTGCCGCCTGAACAACATAAGCGAGCGTACCGTGCTTCGTCCGGGACAAATCCTGAAGTACAAGTGACAGACAGGGCCTGAGAACGGCCGCCGAAACATACAGTAAGAGCCACCGCAGCAACATCTACAGCTGACGGTGGCTCTTTTCGTTGTATGGCATTCCGGCTGATGTCTCCAGCCTCGGTTCGCGGTACACCCATGGGCATTCCTCGGAAACGCACCACGCTTTTCGGCATGTCGCACCACGTTGCGACGCCCTTCGCACCACGGTGCGATGCCTGTCGCAGCACGCTGCGTTTTTTTACGTTTGCCAATTGTTTCGCATGAGGTCGATAGAAAAGCCTTTCACGAAAGACAAAATCGGCGTGTTTCCACTAAAAAACTCGCTCCGCAATCTCTTTTTCCATAAATGGAAAACAAGATTGCAAAAAAATGCTTACCTTTGCACCGCGCGACAGAAAAGAGAATGGAAACACGAGAACAATTTGAGCAGATAATGGCCGAGTGCCGCACGCTTTTTGCCAAAAAGCTGAACGACTACGGCGCAGCGTGGCGCATCATGCGACCCTCCTCGGTCACCGACCAGATTTTCATCAAGGCCAACCGCATCCGCAGCATCGAGACGAAGGGTGTGGCGCTGGTGGACGAGGGCATACGCCCCGAGTTCATAGGCATTGTGAATTATTCCATCGTGGGTCTCATACAGCTCGAGCTGGGGCCAGCCGACGATGTGGAGAACGGCATGACAGCGGCCGAGGCACTCGTAGCATACGACCGGCATGCACAGAAGACGCTCCAGTTGATGTTGCGCAAGAATCATGACTATGACGAGGCTTGGCGCAGCATGCGCATCAGCAGCTACACCGACCTGATTCTCATGAAGATATTCCGCACGAAACAGATTGAGAAACTACATGGCAAGACGCTCGTCTCGGAGGGCATCGACGCCAACTATATGGACATGATGAACTATGCAGTCTTCGGACTCATAAAACTGACATTCCGTGACGACGACACGGCAGAATAGACTCCTCCGCGTTGCCGTCAATGTGTGTCGCTTCGTGCTCGCCTTCACTTTCCTGTTCTCGGGATTCGTGAAGTTAAACGACCCGCGCGGCACGCAATACAAGATAGAGGATTATGCTCAGGCATTTGGCGCTGCAGCGGCGGTGCCTCCACCCGTGCCACTGGTAGCGTCGGTGGCGCTGGCCATGCTGGAATTCTGCCTGGGCGTGTGGTTTTTCTTCGGCATCAACCGCCGTCGCAGCGAGGCGTTTGCGACATTGCTGATGGCCGTCTTCACGCCCGTCACGCTCTATCTGGCGCTCACCGATGCCGTGCACGACTGCGGTTGTTTCGGCGACGCACTGGTGCTGACGAACTGGCAGACCTTTGCGAAGAACATCGTGCTGCTGGCTGCCGCGCTCTTCCTCTTGCGCCACGGCAGGCTCATCACGCGCTTCGTCACGCAGCGCAACCAGTGGCTCATCACGCTCTATTCGTGGTTCTTCGCTTTCATCTTCGCCTCCGTCAACCTCTACCGCCTGCCGCTCATCGACTTCCGTCCCTACCATATCGGTGCTAATCTGGCAGAGAAGATGCAACTGGACAGCGAGGTGGAGTATGAGACCACCTTCATCCTCGAGAAAGACGGACAGCAGCGCGAGTTCACCCTCGAGAATTATCCCGACTCCACATGGACGTTCGTCGATTCGCGCACCGAGCAGAAAAGCCACGGGAATGCCGTGCCCGAGATAACAGACTTCACGGTCACCACCATTGGTGACATGCAGGATGACATCACCGAGGTGCTGCTTGCCGACACGGGTTACACCTTCCTCCTCGTCTCGCCCTATCTCGAACAGGCCGATGACGGAGTGATGGACCGCATCGCAGCCATCCACGACTACAGTCTCGAGCAGGAGTGCAACTTCCTCTGTCTCACCTCGAGCAGCGAGGAGGCCATCGCCCGGTGGCAGGACATCACCGGAGCCGAGTATCCCTTCTGTCACACCGATGCCGTGACGCTGAAGACCATGGTACGCTCCAATCCCGGACTGCTCCTCCTGAAGAACGGCTGCGTGGTCAACAAATGGCCCCACACAGCACTGCCGCGGGAGAATGCCCTCGTAGGACCGCTACACGAACTGCCCCTGGCACATCCGACCCACAGCAGTTTGCTGCGTCGAATCGTCCGTGTCATTCTCTCCTACATCATCCCGCTGCTCCTGTGGACGTTGGCCGACCGACTGTGGGTGGGATACAAAATCAGAAAACTGCATAAATTCGAACATACAAACCCTAAAAAAGAAAAAGAACAATGAGAAAGAAAATCGTTGCAGGCAACTGGAAAATGAACAAGACCCTGCAGGAAGGCATTGCATTGGCCTCCGAACTGAAAGAAATCCTCGCTGCCGAGACACCAAAGTGTGATGTCATCATCGGCACTCCCTTCATTCATCTGGCAACCCTCGCCGAGCTCACAAAGGACAGCGTCATCGCCGTCAGCGCTGAGAACTGTGCCGACAAGGCCAGCGGTGCATACACGGGCGAAGTGAGTGCAGCCATGGTGAAGAGCACCGGTGCTGAGTACGTAATCCTGGGCCACAGCGAGCGTCGCGAATACTACCACGAGACTCCCGAGATTCTGAAGGAGAAGGTAGATCTGGCACTGGAGAACGGTCTGAAGGTAATCTTCTGCATCGGCGAGAGCCTGGCTCAGCGCGAGCAGGGCGAGCAGGAAGCAGTTTGCAAGGCCGAGCTGGCTGGCAGCGTGTTCCACCTGACACCCGAGCAGTGGAAGAACATCGTCATCGCCTACGAACCTATCTGGGCCATCGGTACAGGCAAGACCGCTACAGCTGAGCAGGCTGAGGAAATTCACGCCTACATCCGCAAGTGTGTGGCTGAGGTCTATGGAGAGCAGGCTGCCGAGGACACCAGCATCCTCTACGGAGGCAGCTGCAAGGCCAGCAACGCACCTGAGCTCTTTGCAAAGCCCGACATCGACGGCGGTCTCATCGGCGGTGCTTCGCTGAAGGCTCCCGACTTCAAGGGTATCATCGACGCATGGAAATAAAAAACTTACCCCTGCCTCTTCATGCAAGGGGCAGGGGCAAGTTAAACAAACTCGAGAATCGAAGGACTGAAGAGCTTGAGAAAATTAAGAACTCATAATCTCAAAAATGAACTATAAACCCATTCTCACGCTGCTGCTTGCCTGCATCACGCAGATGCTCTCGGCACAGACCAAGTTCACCGACCAGTTGCAGCAAATCGTGCCTGGTAAAGGGCGCGTAGTCCTACATCAAAGCCAGGCCATCACCGACCTCGTAAATTCGCCCGATGCTACACCCGTGAATTCGCGGGCTGCTCGCGTCATTCAGAACGAGGCCAAGAAGCAGCCTGCAGACGTTGCAGCTGCGGCCAAGGTCGAAGAGGAAACCGAAGAGACGACAACCACGCCCACGGCTCGCGTGAGGATGAACGGCTATCGTATACAAGTCTATTCGGGAGGCAACTCGCGGCAGGCTAAGAATGAGGCGACCATGATGGGAAACCGTGTCAAGAGTCTCTTCTCCGAACTTTCCGTCTACACCAACTTCGCCAGCCCCCACTGGATATGTCGTGTGGGCGATTTCAAGACCTACGAAGAGGCCAACGAGGTCTTCCGCCAGTTGCGCGCCACTGGTAGGTTCCGCGAAGCAGTCATCGTAAAGAGTAAGATTCTCGCTCCCTACTAAGCATGGAAACTGACAATCAGCAAGAACTGGCCGCCCACATGGAGCAAATACTGCGCATCGTGGGCGAAGATCCCTGTCGCGAAGGGCTGATACGTACCCCGGTCAGGGTGGCACGTGCCTTTGCCGAACTCACCTCCGGCTATGATCAGGACCCCATCGAGGTCCTCAATTCGGCCAAATTTCACGAGGACTATCGCCAGATGGTCATCGTGCGCGACATCAATTTCTATTCGCTCTGCGAACATCACCTACTCCCTTTCTACGGCCGCGTGCACGTAGCCTACATTCCTGACGGACAGGTCACTGGTCTCAGCAAGTTGGCCCGTGTGGTCGACATTTTTGCGCATCGTCTGCAGATACAGGAACGTCTCACCAAGCAGATACGTCAGAGCATACAGCAGTCGCTCAGCCCGCTCGGCGTGATGGTGGTGGTAGAGGCGCAGCACATGTGTATGCAGATGCGCGGAGTACAGAAACAGGGCAGCATAACCACTACCAGTGATTTCTGCGGAGTCTTCAATCAGGCTAAGACGCGCGAGGAGTTCCTGGCGCTCATAAAAGATTAGATTTTTATCGTCTGGCGGAGTTTCCATAAGCAGTTCATTTCGAACTCAACCGGAACGCACCGCGTTTTTCAGCCCGACGCACCACGTTGCGAAGGGCAACGCACCACGCTGCGACAGGCGTCGCACCACGGTGCGTTTCTATGAGATTTCTGAATCAGGATTTTTCGGCGTAGGAAGAAGTTCCTACCTGATGACTATCCGCTGTCCGGCCTCCTTGGCCAGCTCATCGGCCAGTCGTTTGCGCTCGTTGTATTGTTCTATGAGTGTGCGAAAAGCCTGACGGTCGGCAGCCAGTTTCGGATTCTTGGTCTGCTCCACGAGCTGGCGGAGCTCGTTCCTGACCTGCATGAGTTTTATGTTGGCCACGATGGGAGGCACCACGTCGGCAGGCTGTTTGTCGGTGGGTTCTCCATATACACGGCTCAGCGGCTCGCGTTCGGAGGTCAGTCGGAAGGCCTCGGCACTGATGCTTGCGTCGGGGTGGTTCAGGAAGTAGTGCTCGGCACGGAAATTCGGTTCTTTGATGTGCTGGAGTGCCTCGCTGAGCATCTGGGCATAGAGGGGGGAGCGGAGGTGGAAGTTGCCGTCTTCGAGACTGTAATAGATGTATTCGACGATGGTCAGCGGCACCTCGTTGCCATTTTCGTCTTCCACGTTGCACATTATCTGCTCGCCTTTCTCTACGATGATGGCCGCCAGCGGTTCCTCCTCGGCGTAGGGGGCCGAAGGGACGGGCTGCGGGGCGGTGTGTACGGGTACCTCGGTTGTGGTCGGCTGCTCGGGACCTTCGGGCTGGGGTGCCATGCTTTTCCGACGCTCCTCGCGTTCGATTTCCTTGCGCTCTTCGTCCTTGATGCGCTGCCGTTGTGTGTTGACGGCCGAGGTGATGAGCTTCTCTTCCATCTGCAACGTCTGTGCAGCCTGACGGATGTAAAGTACACGCGTTATCTCGTTGGGAATTACGGCGATACTTTCTGCGATATTAGTGATGAGCTGGCTGAGTTGCACGGGATCGCCCTTGGCTTTTTCCAGCGTATTGTTCACCTTGAACGTGATGAAGTCCACCTGGTGTGTCTTCAGATATTCCTGATACTCGGTGGCATTGTGCTTGCGTGCAAAGCTGTCGGGGTCGTCGCCGTCGGGCAGCAGGAGCAGTTTCACGTTCATCCCCTCGGCCAGCAGCATGTCTATGCCCCTCTCGCTGGCATGAATGCCTGCTTCGTCACCGTCGAAAATCACGCTGATATTGTTCGTCATACGGTGTATGAGACGTATCTGGTCGGTGGTCAGCGCAGTGCCCGACGAGGCCACCACGTTCTCCACTCCCTGCTGGTGCATGGCCATCACATCTGTGTATCCCTCAACCAGATAGCAGAGGTCTTTCTTCCGTATGGCTTCTTTTGCCTGAAAGAGTCCGAAAAGTTCTTTGCGCTTGCTGTATACGAGACTTTCGGGCGAGTTCAGATACTTCACGTTCACGCCCTTCGTCGCAGCGTCGAGCACACGTCCGCCAAAGCCGGCCACACGTCCGCTCATGGTGAAGATGGGCCAGATGACACGTCCGTGGAAGCGGTCGCGCAGCCTGCCCGTCTGTTCGTTCTTGATGCATAGTCCGGTGCCTATGCTGTTCTTAGGATCCTTCTCGTCAATGGTGTTGGTGAGATATTTCTCTTGATATCCGGCTTTCAATGCATCGTTGGCCATGGTGTTCTCACGGCTCTCGGGGCAGTAGCCCAGCTGGAATCGCTCGATGATATCGTCGCGGAAACCTCGGTTGCGGAAATAAGCCATTCCGATGGCGCGGCCGTCGTCGGTCTCGCGTAGCTGATGCCGGAACCAGTTGCGTGCCCATTCGTTGACAATGAACATGCTGTCGCGGTCGCCCTGCGATTGTTTTTCCTCGGGCGTCAGTTCTTTCTCTTCGATGGGAATGCCGTATTTTCGTGCCAGATAGCGCAACGCGTCGGGGTAGGAGAGTTGCTCGTGCTCCATGATGAAGTGCACGGGATTGCCCCCCTTTCCGCACGAAAAACATTTGCAGAAGTTCTTGGCAGGCGACACCATGAACGAAGGTGTGTGGTCGTCGTGAAAGGGACAAAGGCCTTTCAGATTTGCACCGGCACGCTTCAGATTGACAAAATCAGAAACGACGTCCACGATGTTCGCAGCGTCTATGATTTTGTCTATCGTTGCCCTGTCAATCATTGGTATGTTGTCAAGTCTGTCATCCTCAGATGTACAGTCCGTATTCGTGCTTGATTTCCTCCATCACGAACGTGCTTTCGATGCTGCCTACGCTCTCGATGGCTCCCAGCGTGTTCAGCAGGAACTCCTGATAGTCATGCATGTTGGTGGCATGAATCTTCAGCAGATAGTCAAAGTTTCCACTGATGTTGTAACATTCCGTCACCTGCGGCACTTCCTTGATGCGGTCTACGAAATCATAGGCGATGGCAGTGTTCATACGACGCAACTTGACGTTGCAGAACACCACGAATCCCTGATTCAGTTTTTCTGCATCCAGCACAGCGATGTATTTCTTGATGTACCCTTGCCGTTCGAGGCGTTTCATTCGTTCGAAGACGGGAGTCGTAGAGAGGTTCACGGCTGCCGCAACTTCTTTTGTCGTTAGGCGTGCATTCTGCTGCAATGTCCGCAGAATGAGCAAATCAGTTTTGTCGAGCGTTTCCATTATTCGTAAGTTTCGTCAGTATCTGTATCGTCTGAATCAATGTCAAAATCAAAATCGGCGTAGAACATGGGTGTTTCTCCGGCAAATTCCTCCAGGCTGCGCCGGTCTTTCTTTGTGGGGCGTCCGGTGCCCTTGGCTCTGTTCACAAAGCCGCTTATCTTGCTCATCTCAAGAAGCTCGTATTGATCGGGTGCAGTCACGTTCTCCAATATCTCAGGAATCAGTTTTGCACTCACGCGCTTCTCTATGGGTTGCAGCACGCGGAAACTGTATGTGATGGGCGGCTTTCGCACATCAACCACGTCGCCAGCCTTAATCGTACGACTGGCTTTCAATTGCGCACCGTGCATGCTCACCTGCCCTTTCTTGCAGGCGGCAGCTGCTATGGTGCGCGTCTTGAAGATGCGTGCGGCCCAGAGCCATTTGTCGATGCGTGCTTCGGTGTTTGCCATTTACATTTCAGCAGTCAGCCTGCATATGTTTACAATAGTTTGCATAGCCTTCTCCATGCTTTGAATGGGGAGGAACTCATTTCGTCCGTGGAAGTTCAGTCCGCCTGCAAAGATGTTGGGGCAGGGTAGTCCTTTGAAGGAGAGTTGTGCACCGTCGGTGCCTCCCCGGATGGGTACGATGGTGCAGTGGCCGCATGCTTCCTCGATGGCCTGCTGGGCTATCTGAATGATGTGTGGCTTGTCTTCCACCTGGCTCAGCATGTTGTAGTATTGGTCTTTCAGTATCGGGGTGACTGTTCCCTCACCATACTTTTCATTCATCTCGCGTGCCTTCTCTTTGATGAATTCCTTGCGCTGCTCAAATATCTCTCGGTTATGGTCGCGAATGATGTAGGAAAGTGTTGCTTCCTCAATGGTGGCCTGTATGCTACACAAATGATAGAAGCCTTCGTAGCCTTCGGTGGTACTGGGTGTCTGGTCAGTTGGAAGCAGGCTGTTGAATTCATTTGCCAGCAGACAGGCATTTATCATTTTGCCTTTTGCGTAGCCCGGATGTACGTTGCGTCCCTTGATCTCTATTCTTGCGCTGGCTGCATTGAAGTTCTCATATTCGAGTTCTCCGACTTCGCCGCCATCCATGGTGTATGCCCATTTGCATCCGAATTTCTCCACGTCGAAGCGATGTGCACCGGCTCCGATCTCCTCGTCGGGGTTGAAGGCGATGCGTATTTTGCCGTGCTTTACTTCGGGATGGTTCATCAAATAGGTCATTGCAGTGACAATCTCGGCAATGCCTGCCTTGTCGTCAGCGCCCAGCAGTGTGGTGCCGTCAGTCACAATGAGGTCCTCACCGATGTGATTCTTCAGTTCGGGAAACTGTTCGACGGTTGTCTTGATTCCCAGTTCGGAGTTCAGCACGATGTCTTCTCCGTCGTATTTCTGGATGATGCGTGGCTTAATGTCGGCACCGCTGCAGTCGGGACTGGTATCCATGTGTGCAATGAAGCCGATGGTGGGCACTTCTTTGTCGGAGTTGGCGGGCAGCGTTGCATAGACATAGGCATGCTCATCCATTTCAACATCCTGCAGCCCGAGGTTTTTCAGTTCTTCGGTCAGATATCGTGCCAGTGCAAACTGTTTCTGCGTGCTGGGACATTCAGCCTCGTTCTCTTCGCTCGACTGTGTGTCGAAGGAGACATATTTCAAGAATCTGTCTACAAGTTCCATGTTTATTTTCCGTTATAGTGGTTCATTGCAAATTGTATGCCGCTCAGGGCAAAAGCTTTGATGGCTTCGCATGCTACGGGAACCTTCTCGTTCACCAGTGTCTCTTCTTCGGGCATGAACGGGCTCAGTACGTAGTCCACCTGTGTCCCTTGTGGAAAATCGTTCCCGATGCCGAATCGCAGCCTGTAGAAGCCTTCAGTTCCCAATACTTGCGTGATGTGTCGCAGTCCGTTGTGTCCTGCCGAGCCACCGCCCGGTTTCATGCGCAGTGTGCCCAATGGCAAGCTGATATCGTCCACCACCACAAGCAGGTTCTCCAGCGGAATTTTCTCCTGTTGCATCCAGTAGCGTACAGCATTGCCGCTGAGGTTCATGTAGGTGGATGGCTTCAGCAGTATGAGTTCCGCACTTTTCACCCGCTGGTGACCTACGAAGCCATATCGCCGGTCCTCAAAAACAGTATTGGACGCCTTAGCCAGGGCGTCCAATACTCTAAATCCGATATTGTGGCGGGTGCCATCGTACTCGGGTCCGATGTTGCCCAGCCCTGTTATCAGGTACTTCATTCAGTGTGTGTCGGGCAGGTATTATTCATCCTTCTTGGCAGCTGCACTCATGGCGCTACGTGTCATCTTCACCTGACATACCACAACGCTGGGGCTGGTCATGAGTTCCAGACCTTCGAATTTCAGTTCGGCAGCCTTGATAGTCTTGCCCAGTCCGAGGTTTGTCACGTCGATGTCCAGACGTTCGGGGATGCGGGTATAGGGAGCACGCACTTTCAGTTTGCGTACGTTGGCAGCCAGCTTACCACCGGCCTTCACACCTTCTGCCAGTCCGTTCAGCTTGATGGGCACTTCCATTACGATGGGCTTCTCCTCGGTGATTTCATAGAAGTCAACGTGGAGCAGTTTGTCTGTAACGGGATGGAACTGCAACTCCTTCATGATGGCTTTGCATTCCTTGCCGTCAATGTTCAGGTTTACGCTGTAGATGTCGGGAGTGTAGACCAGTTTGCGAAGACCTTCCTGTGTTACAGTGAAGCTCTTTGCAACGGGCTGTCCGTTCTCATCCTTTTCAACACCGTAGAGGTTGCAGGGAACTGCACCTGTCTTGCGGATTTCGCGAGCACCTTTCTTACCGCTTGCAACGCGGGCGGTGCCTTTTACGTCGATACTTTTCATCTCTGTTTTTTGTTTTGTGTTACTCTAAATTAAGTTTTCTCTGCTTAATTCGCCATCACACGGCTCAAAAGCGCGGCAAAGATACAGCTTTTTGCCGAATTTTCAAAATTCCAAGTCTATTTTTATTTCATCGTCCTGTATTTCGCGTTCCTCAGCGATGCCTTGTTTCTCTCCTATGTATTGCATTGCCTCTTCCAGACTGTTGCGGAACTTGTCGAAATCTTCGCTGTATATGAAAATCTTGTGCTTCTCGTAGCTTACCTGTGGCGTTTCGGTCGGTCCGGAGAGTATTTTCTTGCTTTCGGTAATGCTCAGGTACATTTCTTCCTTGCGGTTTTGCTTTACATCGATATAATAAATTCGCTGTCCCGCCTTAACAGTTTTCGAGAAGAGTATATCTTTCTCTTTCCCCTCGGTTGATTTCTTGAAGTCTTCCATTGTCGCTCGTTTCATGCGTTGTTTACCGCCCAAAATTCCTTATATTTTCTCAATCTTCCAAAAAAAATGCATAAAAATGTGTCTATTTGAGGCAAAATGCTTACTTTTGTCCGATTTTTAAGCGATTCAGACATGGTTAACCGCGAACTTATTCGTCAAAAGATACTACAAATTGTGTATTCTTATTACCAGCATGGAGTGGACAATGTCGACGAGGCAGAGAGGCGTTTGCTTGAGAGTCTCTCAAAGTCCTATGACATGTATAATCTGCTCCTGCTCCTTCTTGTTGAGATAAACCGCATGGCTGTCCGCTACTATCAGATGCGGCAATCGCGTGTCCAGCGTCTGGGACTTTATGAGGAAGTCAGTTCGCGTTTCATCGACAATCGTTTCATCCTCCAACTCGAGTCGAACCGTCAGCTTATGGAGTTCCGCGAGGAGCAGAACCGTTTCTGGGCCGATCAGGAAGAGTTCGTTCGCTCGCTCTATCTGCAAATCGAGGAAACGGAATTCTATAAGGAGTACATGAATGCCAAGTCTACGACGTATGACGAGGATCGTGCCCTGTGGCGACAGATTTATCGCCAGATGATATGCAACAACGACGACCTGGACGCTATCTTCGAGGAGCAGAACATCTATTGGAACGACGACAAGGCCATCGTGGATACCTTTGTGCTGAAGTCCATCAACCGTTTCACTCCCGAGAGTACTGCCACCATGCCGTTGCTGCCCGAATACAAGAACGACAGCGACCGCGAGTTTGCCGTGCGTCTGTTGCGTCGCACCCTCTCCAATGCCGAATATCTGCATAGTCTCATTGCCGGCAACACACGTCGGTGGGATGTCAACCGTGTGGCCCTCATGGACCGTGTGATTCTCCAGATTGCTTTGGCCGAGATAACCTCGTTCCCCGGCATCCCCGTCAGTGTAAGCATCAACGAGTATGTGGAGCTGGCCAAGACATACAGCACGCCCAAGAGCAGCAAATATGTCAATGCCACGCTCGACAATATCACACACCAGCTCATCGAGCAGAAGAAACTCGTGAAGTCACCCGAGGCACTCCCCAAGCAGGAGGATGATGAACAGTGACACGGCTGTTCCGAGAATGTTGAATTTACTAACCCAATAATTTTTATCGTATGATATTTTTGCAAGCTACAGCCCAGACAGGCGCAGGAATGTTTTCGCCCTTCTTGATGTTGATTATTGTCTTCGTCATCGCATGGTTTTTCATGATTCGTCCGCAGCAGAAGCGACAGAAGGAAATCCAGAAGTTCCGCAACGCCATTACGGTGGGTCAGGATGTCGTGACAGCCGGTGGCATATACGGCACCGTGCGCAGTATCGACGAGGCATCGAACACATTGATGGTCGAGGTGGCCAACGGCGTGAAAATAAAGGTAGACCGCAATTCGGTTTACGCTACGGCACAGCCTGCGCAGTAAATTCAGCAGAGCAACGTCTCGAATCGTAGCGTGGTAAGTTATCGGCGAAGTGCGACGTCTGCACTCCCGAGCATTCCAGAACGACCGTTCCGACGATGAAAAAGACATGGAGATACTATCTGAAAGAGACTGGCAACTTCCTCTTCGGTGAGCGAGGTCGTAAGGTGCTGGCCTTTCTTTTCTGTATAGCCATCTCGACAGGCTTCTGGGCCGTTACGGCATTGCGTGACACCTTCGAGGTGGAGCTTCGCGTGCCCATGCAGCTCGTCGATGTGCCCGACGCTGTACGCATCACCACCGAACTGCCTTCCGAGGTCATCGTTTCGGTGCGTGACAAGGGAACCACGCTTGTTTCCTATTTGCGGCGAGGCTCGCTCCGACCGCTTACTTTCTCGTTCGAGGACTACGACAACGGCTCTGTGAGTGGCCGTGGGCAGATTCCGCTGACCGATGTCCGCACGGCCATGCTCCATCAGTTGGATGCCACCACCACCATTCAGAGTCTGCGTCCCGATACGCTCGAATTTTTCTACAACCGAGGCCTTCATTACAGGCTTCCCGTGAGGGTGCAGGGCACGTTCACCACCACGCCGCAGAACTATCTGCGCGACGTAGAGGCTACTCCCGATTCTGTGGATGTCTTTGCGCCGGCCAATGTGCTCGACACCATGCGTTATGCCTACACCCAGGCCCTCACGCTTTCCGACCTCTCCAAGAGTTCCATTCGCACGGTTCATATGATACCGACACGTGGTGTGAAGTATGAGCCGGACGAGGTGGACGTGAAAATCAACGTGGACTTCTATGCCGAGAAATCGGTGAAGGTGCCGGTCATCGGCCTCAACTTCCCCCCTGACCGCCGCCTGCGCACCTTCCCGTCGCAGGCCACCGTGACGTTCCGTGTGGGCTCCTCTCACATGAACGACATCACTGCCGAAAACTTCGTGCTGGCCTTCACCTACGAGGAACTCATCAACTATGAGCCCGACAAACTGCGCCTACATCTGAAATCGCAGCCCGACGAGGTGGCGAACGTGCGCATATCGCCCCAGGAGGTGGACTACCTGATAGAGAAAACCGTCGAGGAGGACGGCGACGCTCAATGATTCTGGTGGGTCTGACGGGAGGAATCGGCAGCGGCAAGAGCTACGTGGCTTCCCTCATGCACCGCGAGTGGGGCATTCCTGTGTATGACTGCGATGCGCGCGCCAAGCATCTCAATCAGACCGACCCCGTCCTGCGGCGGGCACTTACCGAAATGGTAGGCGAAAACGTCTATGATGCCGACGGCCGTCTGAACAAGTCCGTCTTGGCGCAATTCCTCTTCCAGAGTGACGAAAACGCGCGCCGCGTGAACGAGACGGTGCACCCCGCAGTCTTGCGCGACATGCAGCAGTGGGTCTCGGAGCAGCACGCCCCCTTGGCCATCGTGGAGAGCGCCATCCTATGTGAGAGCGGTTTCGACGCCTATGTCGATTTCATCGCTCTGGTGGAAGCCGACGACGAGACCCGCATACGCCGTGCCATGCAGCGCGACAGCGCCACGCGCAGCCAGATTGAGGCACGCATGGCGCGTCAGGATACGACTGAGGCGCGGCGCAAGGCACGTCTCACAATCCGCAACGACGAGGGAACCACCGACCGCGAAATCCTCTCGCAATGCCGTCCCATACATGATTTGGCGGACGAGTAGCATAAGCATAAACTAAATCAAAAACATAATCAAAAAACAGACCGAAATGTTAGAAACAATCTTAGCTGTCACCGGAAAGCCGGGACTCTTCAAACTGGTGTCGCGCGGAAATCGTAACCTCATCCTCGAGACACTCGACGCACAGAAGAAACGTCAGCCTGTATTCGGCACCGACAAAGTGATTTCGCTGGCCGACATAGCCATGTATACCGACGACAAGGAGGTGCCCCTCCGCCAGGTGCTCCAGAACATAAAGGATAAGGAGAACGGCGCAAAGGTGGCCCTCGACGTGAAGAAGGCATCGAAGGACGAGCTCTTTGCCTATCTGGGCGAGGTTCTGCCCGAGTTCGACCGCGACCGTGTCTATCCGGCCGATGTCAAGAAACTCCTGCAGTGGTACAACATTTTGATTGAAAACGGAATCGACGATTTCGCCGAGGCACTGCAGGAGACACCCGGCGACAACATAGCCGACCGCGAGGGAGCAGAATGACCTCTCTCCGCCACCTCGGTTTCGACCCGAAACTGAGGCTCGGGAAAACACACCACGCTTTTCTGTCCGACGCAACGTGGTGCGACGGGCAACGCACCACGTTGCGAAGGCTGTCGCACCACGGTGCGTTTTTGAACCCTATATATACCTATAATAATATATGGAGCTTTCGTGTCGCTCGGAAAACCTCAAATAAATTTGTTTTTTCGCTTGCTTAATCGTATCTTTGACCCACGGAAATTAAAAAAGAGACTTCGATGAAACGCATTCTTACATTTCTCGCCCTCGTAGCCGTACTTACACAGACGGCAGCGGTGGCCCAACTGAAACTCGACGACCTGTGCAACGGGCGCTATTCGGCGCGCGGCATCAACCGTGCAGCACCCCTGCTCGATGGTGAGACGTACAGCTGTCTGAGTCCCGACGGCAAGCAGGTGCTCGCCTACAGCTTCCGCACAGGCGAACAGACGGGCGTGCTCTTCGACGTGGCTAATCTGAAGAGCAAGATTCAGCTCTCGCGCATCGACGGATACATCATGAGCCCCACCGAGAGCCACATGCTCGTGAAGACACAGACCCGAAGCATCTATCGGCACAGCAACACCGCTGTTTACTATATCTACAACCTGAAGAGCCGCACGCTGGAACCCCTGAGCGACGGCGGACCGCAGGAGGTGCCCCAGTGGAGCCGCGACGGCAATATGGTGGCCTTCGTGCGCGACGGCAACCTCTTTCTGGTGAAGCTGCTTTTCAACAACAGCGAGAGTCAGATTACGAAAGACGGCGAGATGGGCAAGGTGCTCAACGGCAAGCCCGATTGGGTGAACGAGGAGGAGTTCTCGCTGAGTCGCTCCTTCGACTTCAACGCCGACGGCTCCATGCTCTGCTGGATCAGATACGACGAGACGCAGGTGCCCCTCTATACCTTCCCGCTTTTCAAGGGACTGGCCTCGGAGCGAGAGGAGTTTGCCGAGTATCCGGGCACGTATGACTACAAGTATCCCATTGCCGGCGCACAGAACAGCACCGTCACGGTTCACTCGTTCGACATCAAGAGCCGTGTGATACGTCAGATGCAGCTGCCGCTGGAGCCCGACGGATACATTCCACGTATCTACAGCACCCTCGAAGACCCCGAGAAGATCATCGTCTTCACCCTCAACCGCCATCAGGACCGACTTGACATCTACGTGGCCAATCCGAGAAGTACCGAATGCCGGCTCATCGTACGCGAAGAAGCCCAGCACTACATCCCCGACGTGGTCTACGAGCAGTCGCGCATGGTGGAGGGCGGTTTCGTGCTCATGAGCGAGCGCAGCGGCTTCGCCCATCTCTATCTCTATGACCTGAACGGAACCCAGAAGCGCCAGCTCACCAGCGGCGACTATCCCGTGACATCGTTCTATGGCTACGACGCCAAGAGCGGCACCGCCTACTATGCCAGCGCCCAGGAAAGTCCGCTCCGCAGAGCCGTCTACAAGAGCGATGCCAAAGGTAAACAGGTGAAACTGAGTACACAGGAGGGCACGAACGACGCACTCTTCAGCACCAATTTTAAGTACTTCCTGAACACATACAGCAACCTCAACACACCGCCCGTCTATACCATCTGCGACGCAGCCGGCAAGACACTCCGCACGATGGAGGACAATCAGGCACTGCGCAACACGCTCTCCACACTCGGTCTGGGCGAACGACGCTTCTTCACCTTCACCACCCAGGACGGTGTGCAGCTGAACGGCTTCATGGTACTGCCTGCCGACTTCAGCGAGTCGAAGAAATATCCCGTGGTGATGCACCAATACAGTGGTCCCGGCAGCCAGCAGGTGAGAGACAGCTGGAACGTGGGCAACATGGGAGGTGCGCTCTACGAGCAATACCTCTGCCAGCAAGGCTTCATCTGTGTCACGGTGGACGGACGTGGAACAGGCGGTCGCGGACGCGATTTTGAACAGTGCACCTACCTCCATCTGGGCAATCTGGAAGCGCACGACCAGGCTGAGACTGCCGTCTATCTGGCCTCACTCCCGTACATCGACGGTCAGCACATCGGCATTTGGGGCTGGAGCTACGGAGGCTTCAACACCCTGATGAGCATGAGCGAGGGTCGAGGTGTCTTTGCCGCAGGCGTGGCGGTGGCTCCTCCCACTTCGTGGCGATACTATGACAGCATCTACACCGAACGCTTCATGCGCACTCCGAAGGAAAACAAAGAGGGATACGACGACTCGCCCATCGGTCGTGCAGCCAAGTTGCAAGGCCATCTGCTCCTGTGTCACGGTACAGCCGACGACAACGTGCACTTCCGCAACACCATGGAGTACACCGAGGCGCTTGTGCAGGCCGACAAAGACTACAGTCTGCTATCATACACCAACCGTAACCACAGCATCAACGGAGGCAACACACGACGCCACCTCTTCCGTCAGATAACCCAGTGGTTCCAGACCTATCTGCAATAGGCATGTGATGAGAAACATAATCAGTTAACCCGAATACAAACCTCTAAAACACAGAAAGAACAATGAAAAAGTATGTTTGCGACCTCTGCGGTTGGGAATATGATCCCGCCCAGGGACTTCCCGAAGCTGGCATCGAGCCCGGCACAGCATTTGAGGACCTGCCCGACGATTTCGAGTGCCCCCTCTGCGGCGTAGGTAAGGACCAGTTCTCTGAGGAGTAATTCCCGATGACGACCACACACGAAGGCACCTCCAAAGGGTGCCTTCGTCGTTATGTGAACTGCTTGTCGCAGGTCTGCCGAAAACAAAAAAAGGCTGGCCATGTATGCCAACCTCGTTCTTGCTCTCATGGTGACTCCGTTGGGATTCAAACCCAAGACCTTCAGAACCGGAATCTGACGCTCTATTCAGCTAAGCTACGGAGCCATTGCGAGTGCAAAGATAGTGCAAATGAGCGAAATGTCCAAAGAAAACAACTTTTTCTTTCTGTTCATTTCTGCGTACTGTCTCATCTTTGGCATTTTGGACACTCCGAATGACAATTGTGAAATCATAAAATGCTCAAATTGTAAAATTGTGAAATTTGATGGCCCCAAAGTTTGACAATATGAAAAGAAATACATACCTTTGCATGGAAATTTGACACAAATATAAGAAAACGCATAACATGAGTGAACTTGTGAGGCCAGAAGGGTATCAGGCGATGCTTGACCTGAAGCAGACAGAACTGGCTATTAAAAAGATAAAAGACTTCTTCCTGAGCAGTCTCAGCACTGAGTTGCGGTTACGTCGAGTGACTGCACCTCTGTTCGTGCTGCGCGGCTTGGGCATTAACGACGACCTCAGCGGCGTGGAACGTCCGGTGTCATTCCCCATCAAGGACATGAACGAGTCGGTAGCCGAGGTCGTGCATAGCCTGGCCAAATGGAAACGTCTGACGTTGGCTGAGTATCAGGTGGAGCCTGGCTTCGGCATCGTCACAGACATGAATGCTATTCGTGCTGACGAGGAACTGGACAACATCCACAGCCTCTACGTCGACCAGTGGGACTGGGAGCGTGTGATACGTCCCGAGGACCGCAACATCAACTATCTGAAGAAAATTGTTCGCAAGATATACAGCGCCATACTGCGCACCGAGTTTTTCATCTACGAGACCTATCCGCAACTGAAGCCCTATCTGCCCGAGGATGTCTTCTTCATTCACAGCGAGGAGTTGCGTGCCCTCTATCCCGACAAGACGCCGCGCGAACGTGAAGATCTCATCTGTCGTGCCCACGGAGCCGTGTTCATCATGGGCATCGGATGTAAGTTGGGCGACGGAAAGGAACACGACCTGCGCGCTCCTGACTATGACGACTGGAGCACACCCAACGAGGACGGTTTCATGGGTCTGAACGGCGACCTGCTCATCTGGTATCCCGTCTTGGGACGAAGCATTGAGCTGAGCAGCATGGGCATCCGCGTAGACCGCGAGGCCATGTATCGTCAGCTGGAACTTCAGGGCAAGGAAGAGCGCAAGGAACTCTACTTCCACCGCCGTCTCGCAGAGGGCACACTGCCGCAGAGCATCGGAGGAGGCATCGGACAGAGTCGTCTGTGCATGACCTTGCTTCACAAGGCCCACATCGGAGAGACGCAGGCAAGCATCTGGCCCGAAGATATGCGTCGCGAGTGCCGCGCTTCAGGCATTACGCTTATTTGACCAACCGACATCACCCAGTCCTTCCCGTAAGGGGATGGCTGGGTCTTTTTTTATTCATTATTCATTAACTTTATTCAAAAATCATGTACAGTAAGACGAATGAAGGAGCCCGTGCAGTGGTTTGGAGACAGTTCCAGAACCACGGCTACTGCGCCTTTGCAAGTCTGAAACGCGTTATCTGCATCGGCGTTCTGAGTGCCGCCACACTGAGCATTGCTGCTCGTGCACAGGGCACGCCCGACACGTCCGCCATGCAGCAGCCGCGCGTTGATGACGAGCACGAGGAACAGTTGGACGAGGTGACCGTAAGTGGCACCATGGCTCCGCTGACGCAGTTGCAGTCGGCACGCATCGTGAGTGTACTCAGCCGCGCGGACATCGAGCGAGCGGGAGTGCAGAGTGTTAACGATCTATTCAAATTAGCCACGGGCGTCGATGTCCGTCAGCGCGGTGGCTTTGGTATTCAGACGGACATCAGCATCGACGGTGGCACCTTTGACCAGATGACTATCCTGCTCAACGGTGTCAACATCTCGAATCCACACACAGGCCATTTGACCGCCGATTTCCCGGTAAGTATCGACGACATCGAGCGCATCGAAGTGCTCGAGGGCGCAGCCAGTCGCGTGTATGGAGCTACGGCTTTCGGCGGAGCCATCAATATTGTCACGCGCCACGACACCTCCACGGGTGCCACGTTGGCCGTGCAAGGCGGTTCGTTCGGCACTTTCGAGGGTGGTGCGAGAGGTACGCTGCCTTTCCGCCGCGTCGTGAATCGTCTGAGCGGCGGTGGCGGTCGCAGCGACGGAGGCACCACGAACAGCGACTGGCGCAAGGGGCAGCTCTATTATCAGGGCGACCTCTCGACCGACGATTTCTCGCTCGATTGGCAGTTCGGCATGAGCCGCAAGGCCTATGGCGCAAATACCTTCTACAGCGCAGCCTATCCCGACCAGTATGAGCGCAACGAGCGATATCTGATGAGTGTGGGGGGCGAGACGAAGGGACGTTTCCATTTCACCCCATCGCTGTCGTGGAGCCGTTCGTACGACAATTTCGAGCTGGTGCGCGGCGAACGCTTCGGCGAGAACTTCCATCAGACCGATGTTTACGGACTGCGCCTCGGCGGATACTTCAACTGGTGGGGCGGTCGCACGGCCGTGAGCACCGAACTGCGCCACGAGGGCATCCAGAGCACCAGTCTGGGGCGCGACCTCGAGGAGAGCGAGTACCATCATGCCCACGGCGAGCACGGCATATATTACACGCGGAGCGACCAGCGAACGAACGTGGGGTACAGTCTGGAACACAATATCCTGCTGGACCGATGGACGCTGAGTGCCGGTCTGCTGGCCGACATGAACTCGGGTCTCAACCGCCGCTTCCGTTTCTATCCGGGTGTCGACGTCGCCTATCGTCCGGCCATGGGATGGAAGCTATACCTTTCTTATAATAAGGGATTCCGTCTGCCCACCTTCACCGACCTCTACTATCAGAGTCCTACGCACAACGGCAACCGCGACCTGCGTCCCGAGGTGAACCACTCGACCCAGCTGGGCGTGCAGTATGCCATGCGCGGCGTGCAGGCCACCGTGCGCGGATTCTATCACCGTGGCAGGCGCATGATAGACTGGGTGATGTACGACGCCACCGACACCTATCACAGCGCCAATTTCGATCTGGACAACACCGGTGTGCAGGCTCAGACACAGCTTGACCTGCCGCAGCTCGTCGGGCATCGCATCTTCGTGGAACGCCTGAGCATAGGATATACCTACATGCACCAGCACCGCCACGACAACACCACCATCTACAAGAGCAACTATGCCATGGAGTACCTGCGACACAAGTTGGTGGCCAGTCTGAGCCACCGCATCGTGAGCCGGCTGCAGGCCACCTGGAGCCTGCGATGGCAAGACCGCATGGGCAGCTACATACGCTATGGCGCCACCTACGTGGACCCTGTCACGGGATATCTGCGCGGAGAGAGCACGGGCGAGCTCACGTCGTACAAGCCCTACGCCACACTCGACGTGAATCTGCAGTGGAACGCCCCGAAGTATCAGCTCTACTTGGCACTCACCAACCTGACCAACCACCGATATTACGACCTGGGCAACATACGTCAGCCCGGTCTGTGGGTGATGGGCGGAGCCAAACTCCGCATCGGGCGTTAGCTGCCGCTATTGCATAGCAAGAAAAACGCACCACGCTGAGACGCCTGTCGCAACGTGGTGCGTTGCTTGTCGCAGCACGGTGCGTCAATCGTAGAACCGTGGTGCGTCATACACCCGAATCGTTCTCTCGTCCCCAACAACGGTACGGACATCGCCTGCGGTAAGCCCATGCTGCTGAGAATCTTCGATATCCGGACCGCGTGCTACCTCACGCGAATCTTCTTCCCGGCCACCACATAGATGCCGCTCTGCAGCTGCGGCAGCGAGACGATGCCGTTGCGCACCTGTGCTGTGCCAACCCGGCGGCCCACAAGGTCGAAGACAGGCTGCACGCCGTTCTTGAGGTCGGGGCGTATGGTTTGCAGACCTGTGGATTCGGGGTCGAGTATGCCGTAGAGATTCAGCTGATAGAGGCGCACCGTCTTGCCGCTGTCCTGCTCGGGCTTCGTCACCGCGAGGCGGAATCGATTCGATCTCACGGGCTCTATGTTGCGCATGAGATAGTTCTCGGTGTTGTCCGTCACCGCATCGTAGTCCACGAATTTCTTCAGATTGTTGTCGTAGTATTGCAGTGTGAAGGCCGAGGAAATGTAGTTCGAACTCTCGATGCCAGCCAGTAGCACTTCCCACTGGCGCACTTCCACTTCTTTCGGGAATGTGTACTGAATCCATTTCGTCGTGCTGGCGTTGTCGCACCATTTCGTGTACGAATTGCCGTCGGCAGCATACTTCGGTCGCTCGTTGTCGTTGGTGTATCCCGATGCTGTTATGGTGCTGGGTATGAGCCATTCGCCGCGTGGCATGGCTTCGGCAGCCACCTCCTGGGCGGTGGGGAAGAGGAAGTTGGAGGAGAGCAGTGGCGTGACAGGATAGGCCGGTCCGTCTTCGAGCGTGAAGGCTGCGATGTATGTGCTGGTCTGCGAAGGCAGTGTCAGTTTCTGGCTCCCTCGTGGAATGCGTAACTTGTAGTGGAAGAGGTACATATAGTCGTATGCGACATCCGCCTTCGAACTCACGTTGTGGCTATGCGTGGCGGTGAAGGCTACGTTCTCGGGACGGAAGACGGGGGCGGCATAGAAGCCACCGCGGTCGCCAATATTGCCCTTGAAGTATGCCACGTCCAGGGATTGCTTCTCGCCGTCGATGTCGATTTCAATCTCACTGCCGCTGGATTGAAGGGAGAAGGCCAGCAGGTGAAGCGTGATGCTGTCGTTCTGTGCATCGCTCATGGCAGGCAGGTCGATGCTCTGTCCCTGACATTGCACCACGTTCTTATTTGATGCGTCACGCGGACCGATGGCAAACGGAATGCCCTCGTGGGTGAGCACGTCCTCGAACAGTTCGCCCGGGAAGAGGCTTTCGGCCGATGCCAGACCGTCGCCACGCTTGGCATCGAGGCTCATCAGGTCGGTGGTGTAGGTCACATCTACGGGCAGGCATGCCACCTTCTCCACCTTTTCGGCTGGTTTCAGCTGCAGTGCGAAAGTCTTTATGCCGAATGCGCCAATGTCGAATTTCATCGTACTTCCCTCGAAGTTCGCGGTTCCTATCGTCTCTTCAATGCCGTTCACTTCGCTGAGCGAGAGCAGTTCGGTCGGGAAGGTGACGCTGACGTTGCTCTGTGCCTCGCCTGTCAGTTCGTGGAAACGTATGATGTAGAGGTCGCTGTCCTCGGCGCGTTTCAGTGCTCGCACAGCCACTTTGTCGTTGTCCACCTGTGCGAAGCTGAAGGCTTTGCCGAGCCTTCCGTCGTGCGACGTGGTCACGAATGCCATCAGTGGCTGGTTCAGACAGTCGCTTTGCCATTGGGTCTGTTCACCCACTTTCCCCTCGTGACTGAAGAGAGAGAAGCGGAATTGATTCAGTCCTAAGTCTTGGTTGGCCTGATAGGTATAGTTCGTGGTCACTTCGGGCGAGTAGATGAGGCTCAGTCGCAGCCGTCCGTCGGTGGGCTTGTCCCATCCATATTTGCAGTCGTTCAGGATGGAGAGCCCGTAACGTCCGGTGGTAGTGCTCTGGTCCGCCCACTGGTGTCCGCAGTATTCGTAGTACTGGTCAGTACTCAGCCCACGTGAGAGGAAGCCCAGTGAGTTGTCGTAAGTAGCGTTGTTGTTGGTGCCTCTCAGGTTCGCTTCGAGCTTCAGCAGATAGCCGCGGCTCTGCCAGTCCACCTCGTTTTCGACGTCCACACGTTTGTAGCTCCCCGTGCTGGTCAGTCTGATATACTGTACGAAGGTCGAGCCCAGGCGTGTGCGTTCGATGCGGAATGACTTGCGCAGCGGCCCGTCTTCGGCGATGGTGATGGAGAGCGTCCCATCGGAGTTATTCACGTAGATGGGTGAGTTTTGGGTCGCTTTGTAAGGTATCTCCCACGAGGGCCACGAGGTGGAGCTACATGCCATGAGTGCCAGACGCAGGCTTGAACTGAACATCTCGCGCTGCATCTCCTTGTCGTAGAGACTCTTGATGTCGCCTGTAGAGGCGTTGAGCGTCACGCGGTATTTCTGGCTTTCCAGTGTGGTGCTGTTGATGCTGAAGTCCTCGGGCTCGATTGTGCAGGGCTGGTCTTTCTGCAGGTCGAAGGTGGCATATCCCATCGAGGGGACACGGGCTGCGAAGATGAAGTGCTGTCGTCCCTCGCTGTATCGTGTGAGTTGTGCCGGCACTTCCTCGCCGTCGGCGTTTGTCACGCGTACTGCGGTCCATGGCTCGGCCGAAGCGATATCGGCTTCCACGATGTCTTCGCGCTCGATGGAGAGTGGGTTGTAGACCACCACGGGCGTATGTTCCACGCGCGTATCCATCCGTTCAGCCACTCCGCTCACCGAGCCGCGCACGGTGTTCAGGAAGTCCATCAGCGACATCACCTCGTCGTTGCGGCTATATCCGTAGGCACGGGGAATGCAGGTGCCGGGCAGGTCGTCGTGGAACTGATGCCAAATGACGCGGTGCCAGGCATCGGTGAGCGTCTCGTAGGGATAGGTCTGGGTGCCCAGCCAGTCGGCAGCCACGGCGCTGCGTTCAGCAGCATCGGCTGTCAACTCGTTGCGTCGGTTCCAGTATTTCATCATTGTCTGGCTTGTGTAGCATCCCACACCATGTTCGCGCATGGGCAGTTCGTGGTCCACCACGGGATACTGGCCATGGTCGTTCTCGGCCATGTACTCGAATATCTCGGTGGGTGTGGCCAGTTTCACCTTCACGGGGCCTTCGCTCTCAATGCTGCGTTGGAGCCACGAGGCGTTCTCGTCGCTCAGGGCACCGCCGCGGTCGCCCATTCGGCCCGTGTAGCGGAATTGTGCCCGCACACCCAGATTTTTCTCGTTCTGGGCGATGTCCGCGAGCATCGATGCGCTGTAGGCCAGGTTTTCGTTGAACGTGGCATCGTAGGCACCGGGTTTCAGTATGCAGTATATCTCGTTGCCGTCAATGCCTCGCCATTTGCCGAAGGCTGGCAGCGCGCTGTAGCTGTATGCCGAGCCCCAACTGAGTTTCTGGGTGTGGAAGCCGATGAAGCCGCAGTGGGCGGCTATGGAGGGCAGCGAAGCGGGGAAGCCGAAACAGTCGGGCAGCATGATGTCGAGCCCGCCTTTCTTGCCGAATTCGCGCTTGTAGAACGTCTGGCCGTACAGCAGGTTGCGCAGCACCGACTCGGCCGAGGATATCATGGCTTCGTTGGCATCCCACGCACCGCCCGAGGGGTTCCATCGTCCCTCGGCAACATAGGCCTTCAGCTGTTCGTATTGCGTGGGATAGTACTCCTTCATCCACTGGTATTTCTGTGCGCCCTCGAAGTTGAAACGGAAGGTGGGGTAGGCCTTGAGGCGTGCGATGTTGTCGTTGAGTGTCGACTTGATGTAGCTCTCGATGGTGGTCTTCACGTCCCAGTTCCACTGCGTGTCCAGGTGTGAGTTGTTGATGAGGAAGAGCTCTCCGCTGTTGGCGAAGGTATATCCCTGAGCGGCCGTCACGGCGAAGATGTAGCTATATCCGTCGCCGCTGCCAGCCTGACAAGTGATGCCCGTGAGTCTCTTGGCGCTGTTCACCGGTACGATGGCTTCGAAGAGACCGAACTCCAGTCGACTGTCGTAGCTGTTCGAACTGCGGTCCAGACGCCCCAGCTTCCACAGTCCGCTCGATTCCTGACCGCCATACCAGTCGTGGAAACTGATGGAGGTCTTCTCCGTTGTGCCGTCGGAATAGTTGATTGTCAGTGCGATGTCCTTCTTTCCGCTGGCCGAGAGGCCGAGGATGAAGAGCATGTCGGCCTGCTGTTGTTCGGCAAAGGTGATTTTTCCGCTGGCGTAGGCGGTCTCCACCGTGGTCAGTCGCAGTACGTTGGGCCCGTCGAACGCCGCCAGCGCATAGGGCACGCCATAGAGCGACGAGGTGAAGTTGCGCGTCAGTCCGCCGTTTGCCTTCACGTCGGTCGAATAGTAAACCCAGTTGCCGTTATCCAGCGGCATTTGCGTGCTCAGCGTCTCGCCTTTCTGATAGATACAGTCGGCGTTCAGGCCGTTCAGCGTGACAGGTGTGAGCGTCTGTGCCGAGCCGAGGAGCGACAGGCAGAGGCCCGTCAGCAGGAAGAAACTTCTTTTCATAGTATGCGTTTGTTCGTATTTTTCCTCGCAAATGTACTAACATTCTTCATTATTAGCAAATTTTACGGGTCAATAGTTTTGTTGCACGAGGGAATTATTCGTTACATTTTTCTCGTCGCATTTCTCTGCGGAAAAGTTTTTCGGCGGTTGCAGTGTGTTGCGCCGCTTGTCGCACCACGCTGCGCAGGCTGTCGCACCACGGTGCGTTTCTCTTCGACGCACGTTTACGGCCGAATTTTGGGGCGGGGGAGAGGAAGACGCGAAAAATCGCGGCGCTGATAATCAGACGCTTGCAATTGCGTCGTTTCCGCCTCTTCACTCCTGCGCAGCCAGCCTCACGCATTCTCATTCCTTCTCACGCCATTTTCCGAAGCCTCTCGGAGAAGATGTCGCTTTGCAATCTTCCGATTTCCTTACATTTTAGTTTTCACTCCCTTTTGCCGCTGGAACATCTTCCTGCTTATTCGTCCTCTCCAGGAGAAAAGCACCGATAAATTTTGCTTTTCGCTCGTTTTCCCGTACCGTTGCATCCAAAACGAAGGTTAAATCCTGATGCTCGACTCGCGTTTAATGATTATAATTTCGGGGGTGTGTAATCTCAAAGTGCTCGTAAAATACGATGTAAATAATCTGTAAGCAATAGAAGTTTTACCTCTTTTATAATAGACGTTCAAATAATTTTTGTATCTTTGCAAATGATTTCTCGTATGCACCGATTCGGAGGTAAAGTTGAACGTGTTCATGACTGCTGAAGGTTGGTGATAGCCTACGCCAGGCTTAGGGTGGAAACATCTGATGCGGACGGGCCGGGTGGCGAGTTATTGAGGTTTGGTCGTTGTGGAACGAACCAGTGATGCGAATTGCTGAATTTCGGGATTTCAGAAGGTGCAACGGATTGGCCAAACACTCGGAACTTATAGATTTTTAGATGGATAGTTGGAGCAGTCACTATATGCCCCAACAAGGTTTTCTGTGTTACGGACATAAAATCCCACAGCTTATGATATGAATAGGAGCAGCAATACTCAATGGTTCGTCATGACCTCTCACGACGTCAAAGACTCCGAGCAACGTCTACAGAGATTTAATGCCAAGCGATTAGGCGAGGCAGAGGGTGAGCCATTGTTTGATGTCTATGTGCCCTACTCCTATTTCAGCAGTGCCAAGCCAGGGAAAGACGAAGCCAAGTACCAGATAGGCAAGTCACTCGCCCATTTCCTGTTTATCAAGGCACCAGAGGCCGACTTGAAATGGTACGTCAACGAGTCCAGCGACAACGACATCTTCAATCGGATCAAATTCTATTACGACCGTCGGCATTGCATCATACCAGTCAGCGAGAACGAGATACACACACTGATGGAGGCATGCAAAGAGAAAGGTGACTACGAGATTCACCCGACTATTGACACCCTGAAAGGCAGGCCCTCGGTCATCCTCAACACCACAGCGCTGAAGGGCTGCGAGGCAAAAGTAGTAGATGTCATACACAAGCCCGGCGGCGATGTCAGTGTCAGTGCAGAAGTGCAAATGTTCAACCGCACGGTCTCGTTCGTCGTGAAAGGACTCACCAGCGAGGACTTTGTCATCAAGGGGAGCGACGTAAAGGCTATCGAAAAAGATGACCATCTGATAGACACCACCCAGACAAAACTGCTCGATATCCTTGGTCGTGTGGCTAACAATATGCATGACGAAGAGACATTCTCCAAAGACCAGACAACGCTGGCCAGTCTCTATGCCAGCAGCTACCATCATTTTGAGAACCGCTCTGCGGAATATCACTTCAGGGCTTTGATGCTCATCTGTGCCTACTTGTCCAACGACAGGGACGGGTGTGGCGCGCTGAAAGCAGAGGTGGAGGCCGCGTCTGCCGAGCTTGTTGACATGCCCGACAGCAAGATTCCCAAACATACGCAGGCCTATCTCTGGGTCAGCCTTTTCATCGTGACCAAGAAAACGAGATACCGCGATTATCTCAAGGAGTACATCAAGGAACATGACATCCCTTCCGGTCCGCTGAAGACATTCTTCAACCTCGCCAAACGGCATAGCATCAAACCGCTCGTCACCAACACCATTGGCAAGCCCCTTCACATCATCAGGAACACCAACTTCAAGAAGGTTTCCACCCCACGCCTGGGGTCATACGGCTTGATTGCTCTGACTCATCGCCAGACTTATCTGGCAAGAGCCATCTTCTGCGAATTGTCTTCCCGTTACGATGCCAGTCCCGACCCCGCCCAAAGGGTGCGCATTCTTGAAGCCATGTACCGTGTTGCCTGCAAGGGGACTGTTTTTCATGAAGACGAAATAAAGAAAGAATGCGACAGCCGCTTCGACCAACTGTCAGCCCTTACCGCAATTCCAGAGAACATTCAGACCTCGCGAACCTTTCCTGAACGCGACGACATCAAGGATGAGTTTTACGCAAATAGCGGTGACATCTGGGGAGACTCCGCACCATGCATGGAAACCATCGAAAGATATTTCTTTCAGCTGTCCATCGTAGAACCATACGAAACGAATTCCGAGGCTTCCAATGTCCTCTACCTCGAATTCTTCTCGAATGTTGAGGCGTTGCTCAACTCTCCACAGATAAAAACAGACAGCGACGAGTGGTGGCATCTGCAGGAGTTCGTCGCTATACGTGATTTCCTCAGTTCTACAAGTGGAGAAAGAAGGTAATGCCTTGACAATAAACATTCAAAAGGAAGAAGACAAAATTGCCGTCATCTGTGATGTGGAGGTGATAGCAGATTCTGACGTGGCAGCACTTTACTGAGTGCAGGCTAAGGAAATAAATCAGGCTGTTCGCAACAACTCAGACAAGTTTCCCTGCGCGGTAAATGTTTGAGATGAGTAAAAGTGAGTTGCACGATTTGCGGTCAAAAGTTTTGATTACAAACATACCAGCCAAAAGTCGCAGTACCACAAAAGTATTCACTGAGTGTGACCTCTATATGCTCGCTACAATCCTGAAGGGGGAGCAGGCTCGTGATATGCCCTTTGCCATTATTGAGCCCTTTGTCAAGGTGCATGAACTGAAACGCGAGTTACTTGAACTTCATAAGGAGAACGATAAGGCCAAGCAACAGTCAAAGATTCAGCATTTCGGTGAAGTCCCCTCCGATATCGTGATGCCCGACCTGCAGACACAGAAGACGGAGTCGAGCCTGGATATCAACTTCTTCTTTGGTAAGATCAAGCACACGGTGAAGTGTGTGCGTAAAGAAGAAAAAAGTCGTAGTTCGCAGTTCTTACCTCTAAATAAATTGAAAGCAGGCTAAAGCGAAATAGATTCGTTAGATTCGTGTGCGAGAAAACTTGAAACCTGAACTGTGACCCATAATCACAGAGTTGGAACAAAAATGAACAGAGTCCCCCAGTGACGAAGGAGGCTACCTCCCATTGGCCATTAAACAAACTCTTCGGGCTGATTAAACTTAAACTTTTATATCCCCATGAGGCGAACACTCATCATTGGCAACGGATTCGATATCGACGCAGGACTGAAAACTTCATACAGCAGTTTTGCAGGAAGCGAATATTGGCCATTCAAAGATGAGCAACCTATCCAAAAAATCCCCACATTAGCATCTCAGCTCAACAAAAACGCACGTCTTGAAACATGGTTTGATGTTGAAGAAACAATGTTCAGCCATGCTTGTGAGAGACAAACAGGGCTAACCCTCGGTGGGCAAATTATTGAAAAGAAAGACAAGAAAGACTTTGACACACTGAAGAAACAATTATCGCTCTACCTGGGCAACGAAGAAACGAATTTTAAACCCAATGAAAAATCCGTTGCCATGTCACTCCTTCGCAAGATATATCAGCTAACGTGAACTTCCGCATAACGGCCTGAGCCAGAGCGAAATACGGAAAACCTGTTTCCGGGTTTATCAGACATTCATCAGACATCCGAAGATTCGGGCCTTTTCCGGCATTTCCACTACAAAGATAGCACTTTTTACCCAAACTGGCAACTGCTTTAAGATTTTATAAACTGCATCTACTAATAAACGTTAAATTGTCTGCTCTGTTGGCATGAAACATGTGCATATTGAGTAAATTTGAATAGGTGAAGCATATTGCTCACCATAATTTTTAATTTATTCATTTATGTACAAAAAAATCATGATGGCAGCCGTCGTGCTGCTGGCTGCAACATCGTGCAGCAACGAGAGTGAGGTAACAGTAGTAGAGAACCAAAAGAATCAGGCCCCTGTGCCGGTGACGGTGAGAGTCGCTGATTTCTCCATGTCACAGGAGGATTTCTTAGGAGGTGGATCGACGCGTGCGGCTGTAGCGCCAAGCACTTACTCAGGTGTGAAGTCGCTGACGCTGGCGTTCTACACATCTGACGGAACGAAGCAGAAGTACTGCGTGACGCAGTTGAAGGAGGATGCCTCAACGTATGAGACGTTTGGAAACTTCTCGCTGACGTTGCCAACAGGTAGTTACAAGATGATAGTCTTGGGCTACAACAGCGAATTCCCGGTGGTGTTCAACAGCATGACGGATGTCGTGTTTGGTGAGGACAAGTCGCGCGAGATGTTCTGCTATATGCAGGATGTGACGATTGATGACGAAACACCGGTTGACCTGACGGCAACACTCAATCGTATTGTCTCTCGACTGAATGTGCAGTCGACCGACAATCGCACGGCAGAGGCCACGAAGGTGCGTATCTCGCTGTCGAAAGGTGGCAGAGGCTTCAATCCGGTGACGGGTTTTGCCACGTCGGATGCCGGTTTCGTCAATGTGGCAACGACCAGCACGGCAGTGGGCGCAACGACGCTCTCTACCATCAATTTCTTCATTGTCGAGGAAGACGAGACAATGGATGTCGCCATCGAGACACTGGACGATGCTGACAATGTGCTCTTCAGTAAAGTGGTGACCGACGTGCCTTTCAGGCGTAACCGCACTACAAAGTTGACCGGTGCGATGTATCATTTCGGTGATGCTGCCGGGGCTTTTACTTTGGAGACAGAGTGGGACGCTACCTATAACAAGGACTTCTAATTGGGGAGGGCACGACTATGAAGAAAAATATTTTTTCCTTCAGTGCCTTCGTCGCACTGATTTTCGTGCTGACCGCAATGGTCTTCACTTCCTGTGAGAAGGCGATTTTCTCCGATGAGGAGGCATCTACGAAAGGTGAACCTAATGGTAACCTCGTGGTGCGGGTCTTTGAGATTGAAAAGACACAGTTTGCGAGTCTGACGCGAGGCGATGCTTTGAATGCGCAAGGCGGTTCTGCGACAACGCGCGCTTCCAAAGCGGCATCAGAGGTACTGACCCGACTGAACTTCGCGGTATATGACGAAGGTGGTTCGCGCGTAAAGCAGGTGAACCAGACGTCGGACATGGCGAACTTCGGGACGGCATCGTTCCAACTCGACGAGGGGCAGTACTCGGTGGTGGTCGTGGGACACAGTGCCAACGGCAACCCGACGATGACGAACGCCTCGAAGATTCAGTTCACGAACACGACGGGATATACCGACACGTTCCTCTCGTGTGACGATTACGAGATAGGCGAGGAGCCGCTGGAACTGGATGTTGAACTGGAGCGCATCGTTGCCCGATGCAGCTTCGTCATCACGGATGAGTTTCCGTCGGAAGTAAAAAAGATGCAGTTCTACTATACCGGCGGCTCGGGGGCGTTCAGCGCCTATACGGGCTTGGGTACTGTGAACAGCAAGCAGACGGTGACATTTGATGTCAACGCACCTAGTGCGACTATCGCTCCTACTGCGACATCTCCTGGCGGCAAGCAGTTCGACCTCTATACGTTCCTGCACGAGGAGTCGGACAATATCGCGCTGAAGGTCTCTGGCCTCGATGCCAACGGCAATGTGCTCTACGAGCGCGACTTCGACGTGCCGATGCAGCAGAACCACATCACGTGGCTCACGGGCGCCTACTTCACCGGCTCCGGCTCGTCATCGACCACGGTGACCGGTGTGACGGTGAATACCAACTGGGCCGGCGAAACGCATCTCACCTTCTAAATCTCCGTGCGTATGAATGTACGAGAGATTTTCGACCTGCGGAAGCAGGGTAGGATAGAGGAGGCGTACGAGGCAATTCGTCCACTGTATGCCGCACACAAGGGGAAGTTCACAACCCTGTGTATGTTCTGGACAGCTTCTGACATATTCAAACTCCGGCTGGCGCAAGGGCGTGTCGAGGAGGCGGAAAAGATCTATCGGGCGATGCTGAGGCTGCTGCCTTCCATAGAGGATGATCCAGAGCATAAGGCTGCCGGATTCATGCACTATGCCGAGGGCCGCTTGTTCAAGTCCTCCGAGAAGTTCCGCAAGCGGTACTTTGCGATCAGGGATAAGAAGAGGCGAGAGCAGAATGAAACATTAATTCCCACGAATGAACCATTAATTAACGAACAATTAACGGATAATTTGCGGCAATTCGCGTTAACAGAAGATGATAATCCGTGCGATTCGTGTTCACTTGACTCTCCGGAAGACCCTAATTCGTTAGATTCGAGCGATTCGTGTTCGCAAGAATCTTCGGAAGAAAGTATCTGTGATTTCCGTGATTTCTGTGTGACCTCAGAACTGAATGTCGGTCAGCAGGCAGTGCTCGACACTGTGAAGTCCCACCCGGGACTGAGCGTGCCGAGGCTGTCGGACGAAACGGGGATTCCCTCAAAGTCGGTTGATCGGCACATAAAAGTGCTGATAGAGCGCGGTCTCATCGAGCATCGCGGTTCGAAGAAGACCGGTGGGTACTTCGTCGTTTCGGAACAGAGCAGCAATGACGCGACTCAGCCATGAACTAACGAAGTAGTCTGACCGCCGCGTCCGACTACCGATCCTGAAAACCTCCGGGCGTTGCGTCCGAGTGATGCCCGGAGGTATTAATTGTTAAAATTGGTGCGAAGTTCGCTGTATATTGAGAAGTTTTTGTACCTTTGCGAAAAATTCTAATTATGGAGAGAATAAATCGTAGTGACTATATTGCTTTGGTTGGCAGTCTGCTAGGCAAAGGCGAGGCGGTGGTGCTGACCGGACACCGGCGGGCTGGAAAGAGTTGCCTGTTGGAACTGCTGGCTGCGGAACTGTCGGACAAAGGGAATGTCATCTACATCGACATGGAGAACCCGGAGAACGCAGAGCTAGAGACTTTCCGTGAGTTGTCGGAAAGGATAAAGGGGTCTGTGGCGGAAGGGAGCCGCAACTTTGTGCTGATAGACGAGGTGCAGGAGGTGGCGGAGTTTGAGAAGGCCTTGCGCTACTGGGTGAAGCAGGACGGTGTGGATGTGGTGGTGACAGGAAGCAATGCTGCCATGCTGTCGAGCGATATCGCCAACTCGTTTGCCGGACGCTACCATCGCGTGCATGTCAGCAGTCTTGACTATCAAGAGTTCCTGCTGTTCTATGGCCTTGAAGATACTGATCATGCTTTCTCGCTATATTTGCGCTGGGGAGGCCTGCCGTTCCTGTACCGCATTCCCCTGGAAGACGAGCGTACCAGGACGGAGTATCTGGGCAGCATCTACGATACCATCTTTGTGAAGGACATCGTGCGCCGTAGGAACGTCCGCAATGTGTCGCTTTTGGACAATCTGGCCCGTTTTGTTGCGGATAATAGCGGAAAGGTTTTTTCTGCCAATAGTATAGCCAAGTATTTGAAAGGTGGCTCTATGGCAGTATCTGCCAATACTGTTGCGGAATATATGGACGCTCTGTGCGACACCTATATGATAGACCGCGTGAAGCGCTACGACATCAAGGGCAGGAGCGTTTTTGAACAGCAGGACAAGTATTATTTCGAGGATTTGGGCTTGCGCAACTACCTGTGTCGTGGCAATCGCAGCCTTGACCTTGAAAAAGTGCTGGAAGGAGCTGTCTATCTGAAACTCAGGCGCAGTGGCTATGAGGTGTATGTGGGACAGCTCAGTGGAAAAGAAATTGACTTCGTGGCCCGTCGGGGCGACGAGCTGATATATGTGCAGGTGGCCTTGCAGGTGACGGGTGAAGAAACCTACGAACGTGAGTTTGGCAATCTGAAACTCATCAAGGACAATTATCCCAAATATGTGGTGACGATGGACCCGCACGTAGGGCTGATTCACGATTCGGGAATTGTGGCTTGTACGGCAAGGGATTTTCTCTTGAAGGTTCTCAAGACTCGCTGAGACTTGAATAAGCGGCAAAGCCGAGCGTAGCTCGATGGAATCAACTTTGAAATCTGGAGAGAAATAATCCCTCAGTGAGGGGGTAAATAACATATAATTACCGTGTAATTGGCCATATAATTGAGTCGTTAATTATTGATGGAGAATTAATGGACGATTAATGGCAATTAATGTTGAGAAAACCTGAGACAGAAATACATTATGAGCGATATAGTGAAGAAAGAAGATAATACCTTGGCGATAAACATCCAAAAGGTAGAGGACAAGATTGCCGTTATCCGTGATGTGGAGGTGATTGCCGATGCTGACGTGGCTGTGCTATATGGTGTTGAGACCAAACGTATCAACGAAGCAGTGAGGAATAATCCTGATAAGTTCCCTGAACGCTACATGTTTGAGCTGAGTAAGAGCGAGTTACGTGATTTGCGGTCGAAAATTTCGACCACAAAGGCAAAATCAAGCATACCGTGAAGCGTGTGCGGCGGGAAGAGCCAAAAGAAAGCAAGTAGAGATACGAAATAATCCCTCAATGAGGGAATAAAAAATAACGATATATACGTGATGGTAAACAATAAACTGGCATATATCATTGCGGTGGTGAGCGAGTTTGCGGCGAGGTTCTCGTTGAACCCGCAGCAGGCATACCGCTATCTGGACCGCTTCAAGGGTATCGACTTCGTGGACAGGTTCTACAACGTGGAGCACACGCAGTCGTTCGAGGATGTGGTGGAGGACCTGGCGCTCTTCTGCCGTAAGAATGGAGGGCAGTTGGCATGATTACACTCTATCACGGTTCGAATGTGACCATTGATGCCGTTGACTTTGCTAAGTCGAAGCCTGGCAAGGACTTTGGCGTGGGTTTCTACCTTTCTGCTGATGAGCAGCAGGCACGCGAGATGGCAGAGAAAAAGGCCCTGCTGCTGGGTGGGGAGCCGGTGATAACGCGCTTCGAGTTCGACGAGGCGGCTGCACTGGCCGATGCTGAGATTTCTTATCAGCGTTATGAGGCATACAGTCTGGAGTGGGGCCAGTTCGTGAAGAAGAACCGCGACAACAAGATCCGCGAGACATTGCATTCGTTTGATATCGTGTACGGCCCTATCGCCAACGACAACATAGGATTCCAGTTGCGTCGTCTGAATGCCGACATTATTGATATAGAGAAGTTCGTGGAAGAAATCAAGCGCAAGGGCGGTGAGACGTACCAGTATTTCTTTGGAACAGAGCGGTCACTTAAATATCTCAAGAAGTTATGAACAATCAGGAGACATTTATGATTGAGGAGTTGGCGAAGGAATTGGCCCTCCGTCTGATGGAAGATCGCGGTATGACGATGAAGCAGGCGCTGGACACGGTGTATAACTCCGAGACCTACACCAAGGTGCTTGACCTCCGCACCGGACTCTATTCGCAGAGCACCGCCTATGTATTCAGTTTCCTGGAGCAGGAGATTTTGACTGGAAAGCTGGGATGAGGAAATAATCCCTCAAAGGAGAAACAAAATACAATATGTCACAACAAGAACTTAGATCATACAGGCTCACGTCTTTGCAAGAGCCCACCGATGAAATGCTTCATGCTATTATGGAGCAAGTAGCAGAGTCTGCCAGGCGTTCTACAGCCAAGTTCCAGACCGAGTTGCACCGTCGCTTCGAGTTGATACGTACATCAAGCAAGCCATAACATTCGTGGACAGGGCATATATTTATGATAATAGCATAGAGGACCACTTGCCTCAGTTGCTTTATCGCACAGCAAATGGTGCGCTAGCAAAACAGTATGTCGATGATGTTCCCGAATGGGCCCATGTTTTGATTTAGGCAAGAAATAATCCCTCACTGCGGGAATAAGAAACTAAAGAACGAATAATACCGATATAAAGCAAAAAAGAGTTAAAAGTTAAAAGTTAAGAATTAAGAGTTAAAAGTTATGGCGCAGAGTATAATTGGGGAGAAGAGTCTGGCTTTTGCCAAGCGGATAGCAAAGTGCTATGTCTATCTGAAGAAGAAAGGCGAGACTGTGATGTCGAAACAAGTTCTGCGCAGTGGTACGAGCATAGGAGCGAATGTACGTGAAGGACATTACGCTCAGAGCAAGAAAGACTTCATCAGTAAGATGAACATTGCCTTGAAAGAAGCTGGTGAGACCGACTACTGGCTTGAAGTTATTCATGCCGCAGGCTACTTCAGTGATGATGAGTACGCATCACTTGATGCCGACAACAAAGAACTGTTGCGAATGCTTGCAGCCATAGTGAAAACCTCGAAAGAAAAAGAAGAATAACTTTTCACTTTTCACTGAGCCAAAACAAGTTCACTTTTAACTTTTAACTTTTCACTTTTAACTGAATAAGATGCTCCTTTGGTGTTCCTTTAGTCCTCCTTTGGTGCTCCTTTAGTGGGACGATGAGATAAATGCCGATGGGTAGGCGCGAGCACGAGCCCGAAGCGGAGGTCATGAGCACCGATAAAGAAAAACAATGCCGCGAATAAGGGCGAGAGGAAAGCATGTTGTGGCTAACAAGTTAACATTTAACATTTTAACATTCTGTGGTATCTGTGATATCTGTGTGACGAATTATGTATAACGCAAAAGTATATACAGTAAGCATACCTTCTTCCGGTGTAGCACTGGAGGAGGAACAAGTGTCGCGGGAGGGGATTTGAATAAGAAACTAAAGAAAAAAGATATATGGCAAAAACAGCATTGATAACGGGTGTGACCGGACAGGACGGGTCATACCTCTCAGAGTTTCTCTTGGAGAAAGGATACGACGTACACGGCATCATCCGCCGCAGCAGTGTGGACTTCCGCGAGCGCATAGCGCATCTGGAGGGTCAGCCGCATTTCCACCTGCACTACGGGGATATGGGCGACTCGATGGGGCTGGTGCAAGTGATCCGTAAGGTGCAGCCGGACGAGATCTATAACCTGGCGGCTCAGAGCCACGTACAGGTGAGCTTCGACTCGCCGGAGTTCACGGCAGACGTGGACGCGACGGGTGTGCTCCGCATTCTTGAAGCCGTTCGCCAGTGCGGGTTGGAAAAGACGTGCCGTATCTATCAGGCCAGCACCAGCGAACTGTATGGTAAAGTAGAGGAAGTTCCTCAGAACGAGAATACCCCCTTCCATCCTTACAGTCCGTATGCAGTAGCCAAGCAGTATGGCTTTTGGATTGTCAAGGAATACCGTGAGGCCTACAATATGTACTGCTGCTCTGGCATTCTCTTCAACCACGAGTCTGAGCGTCGTGGCGAGACCTTCGTCACCCGCAAGATAACCCTCGCTGCCGCACGCATCAGCCAAGGCTTGCAGGACTGCCTCTATCTGGGCAATATGGACAGCCTCCGCGACTGGGGTTATGCCAAGGACTATGTGGAGTGTATGTGGCTCATCCTGCAGCAGGAGAAGCCCGAGGACTTCGTGATTGCAACAGGTGTACAGCATTCAGTTCGTGAGTTCACTGAACTTGCCTTCCGTCATGCCGGCATTGAACTCGAATTCAAGGGCGAAGGTTTGGATGAAGTGGGCGTAGTAAAAACTATCAACTCTCCACTTTCAACTGACTCTAAACTCTCAACTTTCCACTCTCAACTAAAACCCGGCGACATTGTCGTAAGGGTTTCTCCTGACTTCTACCGTCCTACCGATGTGGTCAACCTCTGGGGCGATCCCACCAAGGCAAAGGCCAAACTCGGTTGGAACCCCAACAAGACCAGTTTTGAGGAACTGGTGAAGATTATGGTCGAGGCAGATATTGCCAAGGTAGCTGCAGAAGGAGCTGCCGCGAAGGTGAGGACGAATCTGGCGGAGTACCTCGAAAAAGGAATAGTGAAATAACGACCCACCTCAGTCCTCCCTGTAGGGAGGAAGAAACGACCCTCCTCGGTCCTCCCTGTAGGGAGGAAGAAACGACCCACCTCAGTCCTCCCTGTAGGGAGGAAGAAATATGGAAAAGAGTATAAAGATCGAGAGCTCAAAAACCTCCTTACAAGGAGGGAAGGGTGGATTTCGCTACAAGAATGCTGATCCTATGGAGTATGGGCTATTGAAAGCCTATGCGAGAGAAAACAGGAAGAACATGACTCAGGCTGAAAGCATTCTGTGGAGCCAAATTAGAGGGAAGGCGCTTGGGGTTACGTTTCTAAGACAATACATCATTGGTGATTATATTACAGACTTTGCTTGTTTAGAACCGAAGGTTGTTATAGAAGTTGATGGTGGTTATCACTCAGAACCAAGACAGGTAGAAGATGACGCTATTCGCCAAGACTGGTTAGAGCACCAAGGTTTCAAGGTAATAAGATTCACTAATGAAGAAGTAGAATGTGATATTGATAATACAGTAAACAAAATTAAAAAGGAGATTTTCCCCGACCCTACTTGCAAGGAGGGAGAAGGGGGTGGTCTGCTTTAATAGTTCCCTCCTTGCAAGGAGGGTTAGGGAGGATCTTATAATGAAAAAAAACAGTAAGATATACGTCGCCGGCCACCGTGGCATGGTAGGTTCCGCCATTGTGCGCGAACTCCAGCGACAGGGATATACCAACATCATTACCCGTACCCACAGGGAACTGGACCTCACGCGGCAGGAGGCTGTGGAGGCGTTCTTTGCCGCAGAGAAGCCGGAGTACGTGTTCCTCGCGGCTGCCAAGGTGGGCGGCATCGTGGCTAACCAGAGCGCACTGGCGGACTTCATGTACGACAATATGATCCTGGAGATGAACGTCATCCATGCCGCCTGGCAGAACGGCTGCAAGAAGCTGGAGTTCCTGGGCTCTTCGTGCATCTACCCGAGGATGGCTCCGCAGCCCATGCCGGAGAGTTGCCTGCTGACCAGCGAACTGGAGAAGACCAACGAGGCGTATGCGCTTGCCAAGATTAGTGGCCTGAAGTATTGCGAGTTTCTCAACCGCCAGTACGGCACTGACTACATCTCCGTCATGCCTACCAACCTCTACGGACCCAACGACAACTACCACCCCGAGCACTCCCACGTGCTGCCCGCCCTCATCCGCCGCTTCCACGAGGCAAAGGAGGCCGGCCTGCGGGAAGTCACCTGCTGGGGTGACGGCAGTCCCCTTCGCGAGTTCCTCTATGTCGATGACCTCGCCAACCTCTGCGTCTTCCTCATGAACAACTACAGCGGAAATGAGACTGTGAATGCCGGCACCGGCAAGGAACTCACCATCAAGGCCCTGACGGAGCTGGTGGCCAAGGTCGTGGGCTACGAGGGCGAGATTAAGTGGGACACCACCCGTCCCAACGGTACGCCTCGCAAGCTTCTCGATGTGAGCAAAGCCACCGCTCTGGGCTGGACGTACAAGACCGAACTCGAAGACGGCATCCGCCTGGCGTACGAAGACTTCCTCCATAACCCCATGCGCGCGGAGCGTTGACCCTTACGGCAGGTCCGAAAGCTCCCGTCGCAGCGCATTCATTTCAGGGTTAACTCGGACGGGAGCATGGCTTCCCGTGGTGTCCAGTTCCAATACGCCCAGTATCTTGGCCTCTGGCCAATACTTACGGAGTTTGACGAGCTGGTCGATAAGCACTGAGCGCTTTCCGCAGTCGACGACAACGCAGTGTCCGATGTGAGGGATAAAGCGATGATGAGACTCACAACCACAGCTTTTAGCAGCTGAGTCATTGACGAGGATATATTTGATTTGATACATGTCATTTCGATATTTGATTAATTTTGAATAATATTTGTGAGATAAAGAGGTCACACAGAAACCACTGAAATCACTGAAATATTGCTGACGCATAGCGAGCCGTAGGCTCTTTCTGTGTTATCTGTGATATCCGTGTGACCAAGAATCAGAGCGTTACATCAGGTGCGACACACACGAGGTCGTGAGCGTCCCGCCCAGGAGCAAGCCAATGATGTAGGCCAGCACCTTCAGGACGATGACCCACCAGGGGTCGTTGGTTTTCAACCCGGCCTCCTGAGCCTTCTCAGGGTCAGCCACGATGTCCTCAATCTGCTCTTTGGAAAGTTTGATTTTCATAATTCACACTGGTTTTAAAAAGTTAATAAATAATAGTCACACAGAACCGACGCACGAGCGAGCGGAGAGCCATGCTTGCATGAACTAGCCCGAGCGAGAAGGAGGAAGACGAAGTCAAATCACAGAAACCACAGAAATGACACTAAATGACATTACATACGAGATACGTGGAGCCATCTATGATGTGTATAAAGCACTGGGGCCCGGCCTGTTGGAATCCGTGTACGAAGAGGCACTGGTATTCGAGTTAGAGCAACGAGGCCTTAATGTGGAAAGACAGAAACAGGTACCTATCATATATAAAGGTAATGTGTTGAAGACTGAACTACGATTGGATCTTCTGGTGGAAGATACTGTTATCGTAGAACTCAAATCAGTGGAGGAAATGAAGAAAGTGTTTGCGAAACAACTTCTCACTTACCTCCGTCTGATGAACAAGAAGGTTGGACTTCTTGTGAACTTCAACACGGACAACATCCTGATGTCAATAGATCGCATAGCGAACTAAATTTCTGTGCTTTGACTTTCCCCTTCGGGCCGTCGAGCTAAACCTTCCGTGCTTTCTGTGTGACAAAGAACTAAGCGTAGCGCCTACTCGTCGCCTCCGCCTTCACCGGAGCCGCCACCAGCGCCGCCGCCGGAGTTATCGTTATCGTTATCGTTGGTCGAAGACCCACCACCGCCGCCAGGCGTTTCTGTGTTATCTGTGGTTTCTGTGTGACCAGACCCGCCGCCGCTCGAAGAGCCAGAATCTGTGCTATCTGTGGTTTCTGTGTGACCAGAACCGGTAGTCACCGTGCCGTCCGCGTTGATGGTCGTCGTCACGCCATACTCATTCACGATGATGATCACCGTGCTGTCGCCCTGCAGGGCATTCAGCGTGATGGTCTGGGGCCAGGGCCCCGAGAGGTACACCTCCTGATAGCCGCTCTTCGAGGCAATCTTGATGCTCTTCGGGTGCTCCGCAGCATAGTCGCTGATAGCCTGCTCCACGTCGTCGATGGTCACGTCCTCGCCGGCCACATACTGCTCCGCCAGCGTCTGCAGGGCCAGCCCCAGTCCCTTCTTGTTCAGGCTGTAGTAGCGGTTGCTGGGACTGCCGCTCGTCGCGGTGATCGTCTGGCGGATGGTCCTCAGGTGATGCTTCATGTGCATCTGCACCATTTTGAACACCGCCTGTCGGATGCGAGCCTCCGGGTTCGAGTACGCGCTCACCGGCATGGTGGGAGCACTGCGGGCAAACGTCTTGCCGTTGCGGGTGTAATACGTGATACCGTCGATGGTACCTGTTGACTTGCGGCCAATGCCGACTTGTTTAATCTGTGCCATAATTAATTGGTTTTAAAAGATTTTTGAACGATTTTGAATAAGATTTTGAGAGATTTCTGGCCGTATGGCCATCCCAATAAGAGTTCTGTGATATCCGTGATATCTGTGTGAGAGAGTTAGGCAATCTGCATCGCAGATGCGAGCGTGAGCCTTCCGTAACCCAGTTTCCCATTACCCTGGGCCTTCAGAATCCCATGGCGGTTACGCTCCTTCGAGACGTAGCTCACATGGATAAACGTAGGGTAGAGGATCACCTGGTCGAAGTCAATCTTCGGGTCAATCAAGATGAGCTTGAATGCCGCCACCAGCCTTTCGCGCCGCGAAGCCATTTCTGTGCTATCAGTGCTTTCTGTGTGACCTACATAGAAGTCCGCCGCCTCGCCGCGCATGTGTTGAGAAGTACTCGAGCTGTGCGCCAGCTTGTCATTCAGCTCCTTCGTGCGGAACCCGCTCGTCACC
>CAJOLZ010000012.1 GCA_905235575.1 uncultured Bacteroidaceae bacterium
GTGGACTACGAACTGCGCGACGCAGGTCAGCTCATCTACAGCTCTTCCTCGGAGGAGGGTAAGGAATGGGGCAAACGTTCTTTCCTCATTCCCAACGTGCACATCCAGCCATGGTCGGCTGAAACACCGAAACTTTACGACCTCAGCATCACCCTCTTGCAGGGCAAGAAGGTCGTGGACCGTCGCACGCTGAAAGTGGGCTTCCGCACCGTTGGCATCCGCGATGACGGTGCCTTGCTGATCAACGGCGAACGCGTCATTTTTCATGGTGTGAACCGTCACGACAACAGCCGATTCACCGGCCGCACCATTACAAAGGAAGAAACCGAGCAGGATGTGATTACCATGAAGCGACTGAATGTCAACGCAGTCCGCACAAGTCACTATCCCAACAATCCTTACTTCTACGACCTCTGCGACCAGTATGGCATCTATGTTCTTGCCGAGGCCGACGTGGAATGTCACGGCGATATGAGTATATCAAGAGAACCTGCCTTCCGCGAGGCTATGGTATCTCGCAACGTGCGACAGGTGCAGACGCTGCGCAATCATGCCTGCATCTTCTGCTGGTCGTTCGGAAACGAGAGCGGCAACGGCAACAACTTCCAGTATGTGGCTGACAGCATTGCCAAGTATGACCGGACTCGCATCACTCACTACGAGGGCAATTCGGACTACGCTATGACATACAGCCGCATGTATGCCAGTCTCAATGCCGTGGAGCGATATGCCCGCGAAGCTGAGGAGAAGGCAAAGCGCGGTGAGAAGGTGAAGCCTTTCATCATGTGCGAGAACAACAGTGCCAGAGGTAACTCCTTGGGCAGCCAGCGTGAATACTTCGACCTCTACGAACGCTATCCTGCACTGACGGGTGAGTTCATCTGGCAATTCCAGGACCACGGTCTCTATGACGGAAAAGACTTCCTCTATGGCGGCGACTTTGGCGATCGTCCTTACGACATCGTTCTCAACGGTGTGGTCTTCCCCGACAACAGCATCTCGGCAAAGAGCTATGAAATGAAGAAAGTTTACCAACCTGTTGACTTCGTGATGCGTGGCGGCAAGGTTACGTTGAAGAACAAGCGTCAGTTCCGTTTGCCTGAGCAGGACTTCGACATCCTCTATGCTTATGTCGATGACGGTGTTCAGAACGGCGACTGGAAACGCATGCCGGCGCAGGAGTTGACGGTGGACCGCAACCACTCGGCAATCCGCTTCAGTGCACGTCAGAAGGAAGCAACTCTCTGGGCTGAGAAAGGCTACGAGGTTGCATGCGAGGAGTTCGAATTGCAAGGCACCAGAAATGTGAAGAAGACACCGGTAGCTCCCGTTGCCAATGGCTTGCCGCTGTCGGTGGAGAAGCAAGGTGACCGTCTCGTTGTATATCTCGGTCAGTTCCCCACGACCTTCAAGAACGGTCAGATTGTGGATGGTCAGGGCAAACCTGCTTTTGAACTGAATGTCTTCCGCACACCTCACGGTGGTGAGAACAACGACCAGGAACGCTGGGACAAGCAAGGACTGCGCCACGTCGTTTGCTACAACCAGAAGACTGATTATAAAGACAATGGCTCGTCGGTCGATGTCTTCTTTACAAATCTCTACAAGAGCGAGAAGGGCACGATGAGCTTCACTACGGATGAGAAGTTCACCATTATGAACGATGGCACCGTCATCTTCAGCGCCGATGTCAACCCCAGCGAGAAGGGTAGTGAACTTCCCCGTGTCGGTTACCGCGCAATTCTGCCGGGCAGTCTGGAGAACATGACATGGATGGGCCGTGGTCCGCACGACAGCTATCGTGACCGCAAGGAATCGGCCTTCTTCGGCCTGTGGAAGAGCACTGTCACCGAACAGTGGACCCCCAACATGTTGCCGCAGGAAACTGGTAATAAGGAAGATGTCGAGTGGCTCTCGCTGACCGACGATCGCGGACAGGGCGTGCTCTTCGTCGCTCCTTACACGATGGCTGCATCGGCTGGCCATTGGGACGACCGCAAGCTCTATACCGACCGCAACAACCGCCTGCGCCATCCCTCGGAGGTGCAAATGGAGAACGTCACCTATGTCAATCTGGATGCCTACAACCGTCCCGTAGGTTGCCGCAACGATGTCACCGACAAGTATAAGATTCCTGCAGATAAGGTTCACTTCGCTGTCATTATGAAGGTCCTCACGCAGAGTCTTTCTGACGAACAGCTGGCTCAGGCAGCGCGCATTACCCTCCCCGTGGCTGAGAACGAAGGCTTGGACCGCTACGATTTCTTCTATGCCGGCGAGCAGATGGACCGCAAGATGTATATGGTCAAGGATGGCAAGGTGGTTTGGGACTTCGACGACCCACAGGCCAGCGGCGAAATCAGCGACGCCGTACTGCTGTCTGATGGTCACATCCTGATTGCCCACCAGCATGGTATCAAGGAAATCGATAAGAACAAGAAGGTTATCTGGAGCATGGATGCTCCGCGCGGATACGAGATACACTCCATCCAACCCATCGGCAAGAACAAGGTGCTCTATGTGCAGTGTGGCGATCCCCTCGAGGCCGTCGTCATGGAGATTCCGTCGAAGAAGGAAATCCGCCGCATCCCGTTGCCCTATAACAACGGTGGTTCGCACGGCCAGATGCGCAACATGCGCCTGACGAAGAACGGCACGATGCTCCTCGCCTCGTTCCAGTACAGTGGCGTCATCGAGTACGACTCACACGGAAAGGAACTGCAGCGCTGGAATTGTCCGGGAGCGTGGGGCGTAGAGGAACTGAAGAATGGCAACATCCTGGTGGCCACCAATGGCGGCACTGTGCGTGAATTCAATCGCCAGGGCGACGTCGTCTGGGAGTGGAGTTGGAGGGAGAAAGGCCCCCTCTCGCTGGCCAATGTGGATGGCAAGCTCAAGCAGGTCATCAGTGGTCAGAAAGCCCATCGTCTGCCCAACGGCAACACGTTGATTACCAACTGGCAGAACCAGTGGAGCCGCGAGAACAGCGACCCGGGCTATCCCGCAACCCAGGCCATCGAGGTCAATCCGCAGGGCGAGGTCGTATGGCAGCTCAAGTCGTGGAACGAACCGGCAAACCTCGGTCCCTCCACCACCATTCAGCTGCTCTCAGAGCCCGTCGACCGCAAGAAACTCTTCTTCGGAGACATCCGTTAAATCAGAGCTTGTCTTCGGACGGCTCGGTCCTACTGAAAACGCACCACGTTGCGACGCCCGTCGCAGCGTGGTGCGTTGCTTGTCGCAGCGTGGTGCGTCATGCTTCGCAATGTGGAGCATGAAAAACCGACCTGCGACAGCGTGTAAAATCCAGTTCAGACAAACCACTGCGCCCAACCCGAATCGGTTATTCGAGTTTAAGCCCGGCGATTTGTCGCTTGTCTTAAATCCGTTTTCTCTATCTTATTGTTTCTCAGGAATGTCCGAGGCATGCTCTGTCTCGAACTGCTTGCGCCACGCTTTGGTGCGCACGCTGATGTTCTGCTGCAGACACTCACTGTAGAGCCATGGCTCGCAGCTGTGTATGTCGCCCACATTGATGAGATTCTTGTAGGGATGATATTCCGAGCCGCTGTAGCCGCTGACAACGAGTACGTGATATTCGGGCGAGAGCGCGACGGTGATGGTGTCGTGCAGGATGGCCGGCGTGTCGTCCGTGCGCCAGTTCACGGGGTTGATGCCCATGCAGGTGGCGGAGATGATAGGCTTGACGTACTTCACGTCCTTCACGGTGTTGTAGCAGATGGTCACGCCCGTGTCGGTCTCGCCCTGCGCCGCCTTGATGTGTCTGGTCTGCAGTGTGTCCTCCGGTGTCACCTTGTAGCCCAGGACGTAGGCTGCTACCAGCTTCCGGTACGTCTCGTCGCTCATGTGTTTCAGCAGTTCCACGACAGCTATGCCGCCCTGGCTGAAGCCTGCGATGATGAGCGGACGGCTGTTGTCGCGCTGACTTAAGAAGTGGTCGAATGCCGCACAGACGTCATCCATTGCTAGACGGACGCGATTTCGGATGGAGTCTTCGTTCAGTGTCAAAAAAGCGTCAATAGTTGTGTGGCGATAATAGGGCGAAAAGAAACGGTTGCCGGGCGACATATATGCTCCCACCTGGCTGATTTCCCTCAGCATCCGCTCGCGATGGACGGGGTTCCACACGTCGGCATAGTGGCATGTGTCTCCCTCTGCATTCTCCCAGTCTTCCTCCCATGTCGAAACCACGTAGAAGATGTCTGCCCCCGTTGACAGTGAGTCTCCGTCCACTGTGTACCACATCGTCGAATCGTTGTAGTCGGGTGCCACTGGGATGAACGTCGTGTGCGGACGCTCGCCTGCTTTGTTTCCCGACTTTGACGTGCAGGATGTGAATGATACCGCGCAGCCGATGAGGATGACCGCTATATGTGCAAGAATCGTTTTACTTACTCTCTTTTGTTGAATTTTATTACCCATTCTGATGTCCTTTTTCTGTTCCCGTTTGGTGTTCGTGCCCGTTCAAATTCTGAAAATCGGGTCAAAGTTACGAATTTCTTTCAAAACAGCATTCGCTACTTCTTCCAAATTCGGTTTTGCCCCCTCCATAGGGCGTTTTCTGACGCACTGCGGTTCGACGCCTGTCGCACCACGCTGCGACGGGCAACGCACCACGCTGCGACAGCCATCGCACCACGGTGCGTTTTTTCCCTGTCCTTTTTCACCCTCTGCAGAAGCGTGGTGAGGCGGCGTACGCAATAAAGATGGACTAAATAACTATTTTGGTAAGAAAACCACGCAAATTAGTTCCCATAAATTGTTGATGTATGTCGAAGTTTGTACTTTTGTATATGAAAAACTCATTATTAACCTAAAAATAACACAAAAGATGAAACGAAACAGCATTTTTACAGGTGTATGCTTCATGCTGGCAATTGGTATGGTCGGCATGTTCAGTTCGTGTGCGAGCACTGCGAAAAAGAAAGATAATTTTTCGCTGGCTCAGTTGATTCCTCTCTTTACGGCAGAAAACATTCCCGAGAACGGTCCTGGCGAAGACCTCGACATGGGTGGTTTTGCCTTCAAGCCCTCCGACCGTCCCGATGCACAGGACAACACGCTGCCCGGCGGTGGTCTGTCACGCCATTCGATGCTCTACATCGGCGAGGGTTGCAACCGCATCTTCCTCGTTGACCAGGGCAAGGTGGTTTGGAAGTACGATACCGGTAACGGTTGGGAACTCGACGACCTGTGGATGCTGAAGAACGGCGACATCCTCTTCACCCGTATGGCATGGGCTGCCAAGATTACGCCTGACAAGCGCGAAGTGTGGCGCTACGACTGTAAGGAAGGTGAGGAGATACACACCATCCAGCCCATCGGCGACGACGAGGCCATCATGCTTATCAACGCTTTCCCTGCCCGCATCTGGCGTTTCAACCACAAGACCGGTGAGACCATCTGGGAGAAGGAAATCGACTTCAATGTAAACAGCACTCATGTGCAGAGCCGCCGCATGCGCTTCACGAAAGACAATACGCTCTTGCTCTGCTATCTGGGCGAGAACAAGGTGGTGGAATATGACACCGACTGGAACGTCGTAAGAACATTCAACGTGAGCAAGCCTTGGGCAGCCATCCGTCTGCAGAACGGCAACACGCTCATCACCGAAGAGAGCGAGAAGCGCACGGTGGAGATTGACAAGAACGACAGTGTCGTTTGGTCTATCAGCCTGGATGAGCTTCCCGAAGAATATCGTCTTGCCGACTGTCAGAGCGTATGCCGCCTGCAGAATGGCAACACCATCCTCTGCTCGCGTGGCGGCGGTGGCCGTGCTCAGCTGGTTGAGGTGACTCGCGACAAGGAAGTTGTCTGGGTGCTGAAGGACTGGAAGACACTCGGTCCGGCCACCAGCGTGCAGATTCTCGACCAGGTGGGTTACTCTGAAAACCCCGGCGACCTCGAGAGATAAGGCCGTATCCTCTTTGCTTAAAAACACCGTCGGCTTCCCGTCCTCATACGGGGAGTCGGCGTTTTTTTGTTTCATTCCGAATAGGTCAATTGGGCTTATGTGAAAACGCACCACGCTGCGACGCCTGTCGCACCACGTTGCGTTGCCCGTCGCACTACGTTGCGACAGCTGTCGCTCCACGGTGCGTTTTTTGGCGTCCCGTTTTACCCACAAACGCGTGATGAGGCTGAAGAACACAAATAGGATGGACAAAAATACTTTTTGGTAAGATATTCGTGCAAATAATGTCCAAAAAATTGTTGATGTTAATCGGAAATAGTACATTTGCATACGAAAAACTCATTCTTAACCTAATAAACAACACAAAAGATGAAACGAAACAGCATTTTTACAAGCGTGTGCTTCATGCTTGCAATCGGCATGGCTGGCATGTTCAGTTCATGTACGAAAACTCAGAAAACTGAAGAGCCCTTCTCGCTTGCTCAGTTGATTCCCCTCTTCACGGCCGACAATGTGCCCGAGAACGGTCCTGGTGAAGATCTCGACATGGGTGGATTCGCCTTTACGCCCTCTGACCGTCCTGATGCTCAGGACAATACACTGCCCGGCGGCGGTCTCTCACGCCATTCGATGCTCTACATCGGCGAGGGTTGCAACCGTATCTTCCTTGTTGACCAGGGCAAGGTAGTCTGGAAGTACGATACCGGTAACGGTTGGGAACTTGATGACCTCTGGATGCTGAAGAACGGTGAGATTCTCTTCACCCGCATGGCATGGGCTGCCAAGATTACGCCCGACAAGCGTGAAGTATGGCGCTACGACTGCAAGGAGAACGAGGAAATCCATGCCATTCAGCCCATCGGCGATGACGAGGCTGTGATGCTCATCAACTCATTCCCCGCACGTCTTGTACGCTTCAACCACAACACAGGCGATATCATCTGGGAGAAGGAAATCGAGTTCGCCGGCAACGGTACGCACGGACAGAGCCGCCGTATGCGTGTAACCGCCGACAACACCGTACTTGTGTGCTTCCTCACCGAGCGTAAGGTGGTTGAATACTCGCTCGACGACATGAGCATCGTGCGTCAGTTCGACGTTCCTCAGCCCTGGGCAGCCATCCGTCTGCAGAACGGCAACACCCTCATTACCCTCGAGGGCGAGCGTCGTACCATCGAAGTTGACAAGGACGACAACATCGTTTGGGAGATTAGTCTCGATGATATTCCTGAGGAATACCGCCTTCCCGACTGCCAGAGCGTATGCCGCCTGCAGAACGGCAACACCATCCTCTGCTCGCGTGGCGACGGTGGTCGTGGCACGCAGCTCGTAGAGGTGACACGCGACAAGGAAGTTGTCTGGGTATTGAAGGACTGGAAGAACCTCGGTCCTGCTACCAGCGTTCAGATCCTCGACCAGGTGGGTTACTCCGAGAATCCCGGCGAGCTCGAGAGATAAGACCGCATCCTCTTTGCTTAAAAACGCCGTCGGCTTCCCGCTCTCAAACGGGGAGCCGACTTTTTTTTGCTTATCCCGAATCGGGCATTAGGGATTATGTGAAAACGCACCACGCTGCGACGCCTGTCGCACCACGTTGCGTTGCCTGTCGCACCACGGAGCGTTTTTTGTCGCACTGCGGTGCGTTGGTTTAGAATTTTTGTTCATTCTCGCGCATCCGAAGGGAAATGCAGCTGCATGTCAAAAGTTTGACGTGTTCCGTCGCGTGCGTGTGATTCATCTCAGAACTGCATTTAGGTGTTTGATTCTCAGCTCGTTTTCGTGTTGTAAGTATGTTCTTTGTTCTGACAATCGTCTGAAAAAAATTATTAAAAAATGTTGCAATGGTTGGAGTGTACGTTGGTATTCATGATTTTATGTTTATCTTTGCGATAGAAAAGCCTCAACAGCAGGCTGCAAATGGTATTTCAGCGTACGTAAAATGTGTGATAAGATAACTATCTGCGCCTGTCGGTGGCGCAATCTGATACCGCGGGACCGTGTGGAAGATATGGCCGAGAAGGCTCGTTCCGGGGGCCGCGAAGTGTTGGTCGTGGACGACCTCTGCGCACTGCTCGAGTGTGGCGATGAGGCCGAACTGGCAGCACTGCGCGATTCTGAGGTCGTGGCCTGCCATGCTCGGGCCGTGAGAAGTATGTTACAGTGGCGCGGCATTGAGCCGAAGGAGCCTGTCGACATTCGCGAAGGTGCGGGCGACAGCGGCCCGGGCAACGACGCCTGGTTCCCGGTAATCGACAAAGAGCGCTGCTCGGAATGCGGCAAGTGTTTCGACTTCTGTCCCTTCGGTGTCTACGAAATGGTGGACGGCCGTGTCCGCGTGATGCATCCCTCGAACTGCAAGAACAACTGCCCAGCCTGTGCACGCAACTGCCCGTCGGAGGCCATCATATTCCCCAAATACGCCAAAAGCCCCATCAACGGCGGCGTGGAGCAGGAGGAGCAGGCCATCCGCGTGGACCATTCTACGCTCTATGGCGATGCCCTGAGAGCGAGACTGGCAGAACGCAGGTCGATGGGAACGCCACTCTTCAAGAAGTGGAAGTGAGGAATCGAAGTGTTCAGATATCTCGAAAATCAAGTATTAAAGCGCATAAGAGTCGATGAACCTTTCAGACTATACATCGCTGTTTAAGATTACCTGGCGCGTGGCTCGCGGGACAACTCCGCGTCTGTTGTGGAAATTCGTGCGGAATTTCGGTCTTCGAAACCTGCGGAACATGACATCCTTCGAGCGACGTATGAAGAAGGGTGAGCCTTTCTATCCCGCTTTCATGATGATATCGGTGACCGAACGCTGCAACCTGGCATGCTCAGGCTGCTGGGTGACGAGGGGCGGAAAGCAGAGCCTGACGCCGGAACAACTCGACGGCATCATCAGCCAGTCGAAGTCGCAAGGCAGCTACTTTTTCGGCATCCTCGGCGGTGAACCGCTGATGTATCGAGGCCTCTTCGACGTGATAGAGAAACATCCCGACTGTTACTTCCAAATATTCACCAACGCCACGCTGATAACATCCGAAGTGGCGCAACGAATGCAAAAGTTGGGCAATGTGACCCCACTCATAAGCATAGAAGGACTGCGCGACGAAAGCGACCGCAGGCGTGGCCGTGACAATGTCTACGAGCAGACGCTCCGGGGGCTGAGAGCATGCCGCGAAGCCAAACTCATCTTTGGTGTCGCAGCCAGTATCTGCCGCTCGAACTTCGACGAACTCGTGAGCCGCAAGCATCTGGAAGACTTGGCACGCGAGGGAGCCGCCTTCATGTGGTACTACATCTACCGTCCCGTAGGTGCCGACGCTCATCCCGAAAATGCGCTGAGCCGCGAACAGGTGAGACGACTCAGAGAATTCATCGTCGCAGAACGTCGCAATGCTCCGCTCATCATCATCGATGTATATTGGGGTGCCGACGGCAGAGCCATCTGTCCGGGAGCCTCCGGCATGAGCCACCACATCTCGCCCTCGGGCTATGTCGAATTCTGTCCGCCGTTGCAGATGGCAATGGAACGTCTGAATGCCGACGGAAGTAATCTCGTCGAAATATGCCAAAAGTCGGAGTTCCTGGCAGGTCTCCGTAAACTCGCCGCCGAAACCTCGCGTGGCTGTATCCTGATGGAAGACCCGGAGCGGTTGGCAGACTTCTTGGAGAAGCACGGCGGATTCGAGACCACCTCGCGAGGTACTTTCCTGGAAGAGTTGAAAAAAATGCGACCTGTGCCGGGGCACGATATGAAGGAAGAGGCTATACCAGAGCGGAATCCCCTCTACAGGATGTTGCAGAAACGTTATTTCTTCGGTTTCGGTGCGTATGGATAAGGAGGCTACAAAAGTGCAAAAGATGAACCGGACGATTCCTCAGTCAAAGGCGGAGCGTACGAGACTGCGACAACTGGCGCACGATTTCGTTAGAGAAAAGTCGTTGCAGCCTCCTGTGCCGTTGAACGACCTGGACGCACTCGCTTCAGAACTGATAAAGATACATGAGCTCGACGAAAACCTGCGCGACTGGCTGATGGTCGAACTACACAATGGCGTGTGGCTTCCCACCGTGGCGAGCATACCCTACGAACGGAGACTGCTGTTGTTGCCAAAGTGTCTGAGAGACTCCGGAAGATGCGAGGGTGAGATGGATGATCTGGGACTGCTATGCCATCGTTGTGGACGTTGTCTTATCCCCGACCTTCAGTCGATGGCCGACCGTCACGGCGTGCTCTCGTTGGTGGCAGAAGGTTTCACTTCCATCATCGAGTTGATGCGGCAACATGTCGTGGATGCCGTCATAGGCGTCAGTTGTCTCGATTCACTGGAAAAAGCATTCCCACTCCTTGTCAGTCATGCCGTGCCAGGCGTTGCCGTAGCCCTCAACGACGGAGGATGCAAGGATACGCATGTAGATACGGACTATGTGGTTGAGTTGCTGCCGCAGTTGGGAGCCGAGACGATGACGTTGCTCGATTACGACATCATCCGCGAAAAGGTAGACCTTTGGTTTACTCCAGAAGCACTCGCCTGTGTGCTCACCCCAGCATCGGATGCCACCTCCCGAGCCTCGCTGGAGTGGATGCTTTGTGGTGGCAGTCGTTGGCGACCTTTCCTATTGGCTGCCGTCTATGCCGCCATCACAAAGCCGCGCCCGTTGGTACTGCCCGACGAAGTGATGCGCGCAGCCGTTGCCGTGGAGTGTTTCCACAAAGCATCGTTGGTGCACGACGATATACAGGACCACGATCTGGAACGATATGGACAGCCCACCGTCCATGCCCGATACGGAGAGTCCATGGCCATCAACATTGGCGACATGCTGCTTGGCGAAGGCTATAGGTTGCTCGCCTCGTTGCAGAACAAGGAACTTTTGGGTGTTGTCGCCAATGCTCATGTCAGCCTGTGCCTCGGTCAGGGAGCCGAACTGGCATGGAAACCGGGACAGCAAGTGAGTATCGATGACGTACTCAGGATATTCCGTCAGAAGACAGTGCCGGCCTTCGAAGTGGCCCTCTCGTTGGGGTTGTTATCGGCAGGCGGTGACAAGCATACAGCATACCTGCTCCATGACTATTCAGAAGCCTTGGGCATTGCCTATCAGTTGAAAGACGATTTATCAGATATCAACGACGAACATACAGCGAAACCATCGGTGGTCCATGCCCTCCAGTTGCAATATCCCGATGCTTCAGATGAAGATATCAAGAGCAAAATTAGCGTGATGGTGGAGGATTTCCATACAAAAGCCCTGGCATCATTAGCCGAAATAGAGTCCTTCGAACTGAAGCGCTTGCTGTTTCAAGCTACGGAGAAGATACTGGGACGTGACAAGTGAGTAAAGAGAATGTGAAGAAATGAAACGGTCGATGTCATTTGATTTGTTGCAAACGCTTAAGCGAGGTGCTGAAAAGCTCAACGCTGAAGCGCGACAGCAAGTCTGCCACTATGTCGAGAGCCAGCGCGTCGATGGCGAGGCTTACATGAATCGTGGCGGACAGCCCGACCTTTACTATACCATGTTCGGATGGATGCTTTGCTATGCACTTGGCATCCGTAGCGATGCATCTCAGCGAAAGGCGTATCTTCAGACGATTGATGCAGGAAGGCTCGATGAACTCCACCAGATTGTATGGACGCTCTGTGGCCAACTCGACCGTCTCCTTTCAGTCCCTCGGTTTACACAGGACGTCATTCTTAGCCTGATGGTCGATGACGAACCACTGCGACGATTCTTTAAAACCTATCAACAGCATGGCAGTGGGGACGGAACCAATGCTTTGGCGGCCAGATTGGCGATAGCGGCAGAGCGGGATGTTGCGCTGACAGACAAATTATTGGAGCTTCAAGTTGATTCCGGTGGATTCCTGGCATACGAAGGAGCACCTGTGCCTGATATGCTCAGTACGGCGGTGGCTATGTTTGCCCTCAGTCGTCTGCAGATCATTCTGCGATATGATGTCCATTCTTTTGTCGAAGCCCATTGGCAACGGGATGGCAGTTTTGCAGCTACGCTTTTAGACGAGCAGGGCGATGTGGAATACGTGTTTTACGGATTATTGGCTATTGGTAGTTTATGACGATGGAGGAGAAGATACAGACAATGCTGAACGACGCAAAGGCAAAGTTATTGTCGATGCGGCGTGACGATGGCATGTGGGAAGGTAGTCTGTCGAGTTCTGCCATCTCAACTTCCGTATCCATATTTGCGCTGAACGTGATAGACCGTGAGGAATACAAGCATGAAATTCAACTGGGCACGCAATGGCTTTTGGACACCATGAAGTCCGAAGGGACATGGGGCGACAGCGTGGAAAGTCCCATGAACATGACGGCCACCTTGCTATCCTATGCTGCGCTTACGTCCGTAGAACGAGTTCCCGAAGCTACAGAAGAATATATTCGTGAGACATTGGGGTGGCACAACGAGGCGCAGCTTATTGACGGAGTGCTCGGATATTATGGGCGCGACCTGACATTCTCTGTTCCCATCCTGATGATGTGTGCCATAGCCGGACTTGTGAGCGACTGGAAGCGCATTCCACCATTCCCATTCGAACTTGCGGTGCTACCGCAACGTACATTCCGATTCCTAAACCTACCTGTTGTGAGTTATGCCATTCCGGCGCTCATCGCAGTCGGTATTCTGCAGAACCGTCGTAGGAAAACGTGGCTGAGCGGGGCGCGCGAATTGTTTGTACCCAAGGCACTTCGTGTGCTCTCCAAAATGCAGCCAGAAGATGGTGGATTCTTAGAAGCAGCCCCTTTGACCGCTTTTGTCTCGATGTGTATGGCTAAAGCTGGATTGAAGGACCATCCTGTGACAACGTCCTGTGCTCAATTTCTTCGTGAAACGCTCCGAAACGATGGCGCGTGGCCAATCGATACAAATCTGGCTGGATGGGTAACCTCCTTGACAGGCAGGGCTGTTGGTGACTTACTGACGGATGATGAGCGAAGGGCTTTGGCTGCCACTATTCGTGGAAATGCGACGAAGGAGATACATCCGTACACTGGTGCTCCAGCCGGTGGGTGGGGATGGACAAACCTTAGTGGCAGTGTCCCTGATGGCGATGATACCTCCGGAGCTTTGGTCGCTCTTCACACATTGCTCGATGGTCATTATGTACCTGAAGTCGGCGCTGGCGTCGAATGGCTTATCCAGTTACAGAACGGGGATGGTGGCATGCCTACTTTCTGTCGCGGCTGGGGCAGATTGCCATTTGACCGCAGTACTCCTGATATAACGGCACATGCCTTGCTTGCTATGAGTCTATGGGAAGATGCGCTGCCTTCTGCACAGCAATCCCGATGTCATAAGAGTATTCAACGCATGACAACATGGCTTGAAAAGACAATGACAAAAGAAGGCGCGTGGAATCCGTTGTGGTTTGGCGATCAGGATGTTGAGGATGAGAAGAATCCTGTATATGGTTCAGCTACGATTGTTGATTACTTATCTTCAATTCCGTCTTCGAACTTCGCCCTGATACCCCCTGTACAATTCCTGCTCGGTTGTCAGAATGCTGATGGTGGATGGGGCGGTAACAGAGGCGTTGCCTCGAAGGTAACGCTTACGGCTAAAGCACTCTCGGCATTGAGTCATTGGAAACATGAGAAAGCGATTTCCGATGCTATCAATAGGGGAGTGGACTACCTCTATGTACGATTTGAGGACGGCACTCTCTACGACCGGGAACCAATCGGGCTTTATTTCTCACGACTTTGGTATTCAGAGCAACTCTACAATTACATCTTTTTAATTCAAGCATTACGACAATTATGAAGAATTCCCGAATAATAACCCTTGTCACTATTGCTGTATGGACTGCAGTCCTCAGTGGTTGGCACTTGTATGATCCCAGTGGCGGTTTCACACAGTTTGTGCCAGGTGCCGACAAGCGTCCTCCCGGTAGTGAGCGCAAGGCTGACGATGTAATGATTGGTGAATTCTTCATGAAATATGATGCTACATTGAGCGGGGAGTCATCGGAGTCGTGGCTTGGCTTTAGAGGAGCAGACAGAACGAACATCGTGAGACATTCTGTGCCGCTGAAACTTACTGAGGGTGAGTTCAAAGAACTATGGTCGGTGGAAACGGGCGAAGGTCATGCTGCACCTGCTGTGTGGAAGGGCCGTGCCTATGTACTGGACTACAACGAACAGCTGTCGAGTGATGCGCTGCGTTGTTTTGACCTCAAGACTGGCGAAGAATTGTGGCGCCGCTGGTATCGTGTGCCTATGAAGCGCAACCATGGATTCAGTCGTACAATTCCTGCAATTTCTGAAGATGGACGTGTGGTGACCATCGGTCCAGAGGGACATGTAATGTGTTGCAATGGTGATACAGGCGAGTTAGTTTGGACTATGGATTTGAAGAAGCGCTTCTCAACAGAGGTGCCTTTCTGGTATGCTGGTCAGTGCCCACTCATTATGGGAGATGAACTAATCTTGGCTCCGGCTGGTACGGATACATTAATGGTGGGGCTTGATGTTGCGACTGGTGGTGTACGATGGGCAACACCCAATGACTGTAAACTGAAGATGTCACATTCGTCTGTGATGCCCATGACACTGGGAAGCAAATCAACACTCGTCTATGCTGGCATAGGAGGTGTTTGCGGAGTGTCGGCTGACGGTGCCAACAAGGGTAAAATGTTATGGTTCTGCAATCAGTGGCAGCCTTCTGTTATTGCTCCCTCACCTCTGCAGTTGAATAGTAACCAAATATTTCTTGTCGCAGGTTATGGGGCTGGTGGCGGTCTGCTTCAGGTAGACCAATTTGGTGGCGTCTGGCAGGCAAAAATAACAGACCAGTATAAAGCAGACAAGGGTATAAGCAGTGAACAGCAGACCCCGATTCTTTACAAAGGAAACATTATCACCATTCTGCCCAAAGACGGTGGAGGTATGCGAGAACGTGTATCAATTTATCAGCCAGGCAACCTGCATCGTGCTGTCTGGAACTCCGCCAATGATGAGCGTTTTGGGTTAGGACCTTATATAGTTATTGATGATAGACTTTTCGCGCTAAAAGAAGATGGTCAGCTGTTTGTATATGAAATAAATGATGACTCAATGAAACTTTTGAGAAAACAAAATGTCATAATAGATGGAGCCGATGCATGGGGACCAATGGCTTATGCTGATGGCATGCTGCTTCTCCGCGATGCAAAAACGGTAAAGTGTTTTAAGATAAATGATTAGATTATAGGATGAACAGACGAAAATTTATACAGGTCGGTGGGTCGCTGATGTTTGGAGCGGCCTTTGTGGGCGTGATGGGACGTAGCCTGTGGAAGATGCTGACAAATCCGGGGGACTTGTTCTACGATGCAAAGGAGGTGAAACGTGCAAAAGATGCTTTGGAACGAGCTCAGTTTGTGTCGCCCTATCGTCGTACGTTTGGATTTATGGCTCCAGATGAGATTTCGGCGTTCGAATTAATGGACAGCCAAATTGTGGTGGCCACACCGAATAATATCTACAAGTATGATTTGGCCGGGAATCTTGTTGCTAACTTTTCCGTTCGTAGCGATGTCCGTGATATAGCAGTCTATGACAATAAACTTTATTTGTTATTCCCCAGTAGGATAGAGGTCTATGATAAGGACGATGTGATGTCTCAGGAGTGGGAGGCTTGCAACGACGATGCAGACTATTGTTCTATGACGGTGTGCAAGGGTGGTGTGTTTGTTACAGATGCCAATGCGAAGAACATCTGCCAGTATTATCTCGATGGCACTCTGGCACGCTTCATCAAGAGTCCCAATGGCTTTATCGTGCCAAGTTATTCGTTTGGCATAACGAATATGTCGGATTATGTCTACTGTTCGAATCCTGGAAGGCATTTAGTGGAGCAATATACTACGGATGGTGAATATGTGGCATCGTTTGGAAAAGCAGGCGTCGGGGCTGGTGAATTCAGCGGATGCTGTAATCCCGTACAGATAACAACAACAGAAGCTGGTGAACTTCTCACAAGTGAAAAGGGCATCCCTCGCATTAGCTGCTATGGCAGTGATGGTACGTTCCGCAGTGTCCTTCTTGACGATAAGGCATTGGGCGGAGGACATGTAGCCTACGATATTCGTGTCTTGGGTGATAAACTAATTGTGACAGGTGGAAAGAAAGTGTCAGTATTCCAATATGACGAACGCCGTTCTGCACAGACACTCTGTGGTTCGTGTGAGGTTGACTGTCCGATGAAGGTCATTAGTATAGGATAATATGGAGGAAGAGAAGAAACTAAAAAGTCCGATAGCGAGACGCGATTTCCTGCGTAAATGTGGGACATTTTTGGCTGGAGGATCGTTAGTGGCCGGAGGAGGCCTGTTAGCAGCAAAAGCATCGGTAAAAGACGGTGATTTGATGTGGCAAATAGACCCGGAGAAGTGTCTGCAATGTGGACGTTGCCAAACGGAATGTGTACTATCTGTCTCGGCTGTGAAGTGCTTCCATGCCAATCAAGTGTGCGGTTATTGTGACCTTTGTGGTGGCTATTATCGAGCCAACGTGAAGGAACTGAACACTGCAGCAGAGAATATGATGTGCCCTACGGGGGCCATCACAAGATTGTTCGTTGAGGAACCCTACTTTGAGTATACTATCGACGAGAGTTTGTGTAATGGCTGTGGAAAATGTGTGAAAGGCTGTTCCTCATTTGGTAACGGCTCGTTGTTCTTGCAGATTCAGCAGGAACTTTGCCTGAATTGTAATGAGTGTAAGATATCGAAGGTATGTGTGTCGGGAGCTATTCAGCGTGTTCCCGTCAGACAAGGCTATAAACTGAAAGATCATGCTTAATTTGTTAGGCGTTGCTCGTTTCCCTAAACCGGATTTCACTTCGGGGTATCAGTATCCGGAGATTGTCCATGGTATGCCGTGGGAGTCGTTCTGGGTGTGGCTTGATGTGGTATTGCTTGTGGGTATGATGAGTCTCGTGGCCTGGGCTGTACATCGTAGACCAAGTCGGAAGATAATCTTCTCAGTCAGCATTGTCTCGGTGTTGTATTTCGGATTCTTTCGTACTGGATGCGTTTGCAGCATCGGGTCGATACAGAATGTCGTGCTGGCATTGGTCGACAACAATTATCGATTGCCTTTTGTGGTTCTACTGTTTTTCCTGCTGCCACTTCTCTTTGCCATATTCTTTGGACGGGTTTTCTGTGCTGGGGTATGCCCGATGGGTGCCTTGCAGGAGTTGGTCAACGTGCGTAACTTCCGCATTTCCCGTGCTGTCGCTTCAGCTCTCAGTTTCTTTCCGTGGATATATTTAGGATTTGCCATTTTGTATGCTGCTACACGCAGTCAGTTCATAATCTGTCGCTTTGATCCTTTCATTCCCATCTTTCGCTTGAGTGGTGATGTCGGAATGATTGTTTTCGGAGTTTCGCTGTTGGTTATATCGATATTCATCGGTCGCCCGTTCTGTCGTTTCCTTTGTCCTTATGGTGCCATTCTTAGTGTTGTAAGTAGTGTGGCAACAAAGCGAGTGGAGGTTACAAAAAAATCTTGCATCAACTGCATGCTTTGTCATAATGCCTGTCCTGTGGATGCCATTCGCGAGCCCTATGCGAACAAGGTGGGCGAGAGCCGTATGGTTGGTGTCCGCCGTGTACTGCTCTATATTATGCTGCTGCCTTTGCTCACCATAGGAGGTGGTTGGCTGTTGTCGAGCCAGAGTGATACTCTGAGCATTGCTCATCGTGATGTGTATCTCTATACGTTGTTGCAGAACAATTATGAAGATAAGAATATGCCTACTGAGGTCGAGGCATTCTATGAGATGGGACGTTCAATCGATGAACTGGAAACATCGGTGATGAGTGTACGTGAAAGTTTCAACCGTTGGGCTTGGTTTGTAGGAGCCCTCATGGGGTTTGTTCTTGGATGGAAACTCATCCGCCTGTCTGTAAAACGAACTCGTAAGACCTATGAGATAGAGCCGTCGGCTTGTGTAGCATGCGGTAAGTGTTTTAATTATTGTCCACAAAATATATCGGTAAAAAATGAATAGAAACGTATATAGGAATATAGCCTTTGTAACAGTAGCCTTTGCGCTGGCCTTATTTGTAATGCTTGGCGTGAGTTGGGTGCAGATGCGTCAGGCTACTCCGCTTCAGACTGAAGTAATGGAGACTCTGAAGCAATTGAATGAGAGTAACACCGAGAATGTGGAACTGGCAGAAGAGATTCGTCAGCTCGATTTGTTATCGAGAAAGGCCTATTTCACGCAGGAAAGTCATCTGAAGTCTGGTGCATGGATACTCTGTGCAATGGCATTGGTTATCGGTTTGTGTCTTCGTATGTATTTCAAAGATACGAAAAACCTGCCTGAGAAGGAACTTGATCCTATCGATGAATGGCTGACTAAGAGCAATGCCCGCAAATATATTGGGTGGGGTGTTGGTGGACTGGCCGCAGCATCTGTGCTCTTTGCCGTACTTTCATCAGGCATAGTTCGTGGCTCGATGAATGATAATAGCGAAATGTCGCCATTGGCAGAAAATGATACAGTCCTTTCTGATACTCCTGCAGATACCACAGCGAATGCCCTCGTTGCTGAAACAGATGTGGTTGATACCACGAAAGTTGACAGTAGTACACTTGTTGCAACTGTAGAGGAACCGGTGGATACATTCCCTACGCCCAAGTTAACTTTCAATGCTTTCCGTGGCAACAACTCATCTGGCCGTTCTGCAGCCCGGGGCATTCCTACGTCATGGAATCTGAAAAGTGGCAAGAATGTACTTTGGCAGAAGTCCATTCCCAAACATGGCTATAACTCACCAGTCGTCAATGGCTGTAATATCTTTCTGACTGGCGCCGATGAGCAGGCCCGTGAACTCTATTGTTTCGATCTATGGACCGGCGAATTGCGTTGGACGGTGAAGGCGGATGGTATCAGTGGCTCACCATCGTCGATGCCTCAAGTGAATGAGGATACTGGTCTGGCTGCATCGACTGTTGCAACCAACGGCAAACAGGTCTGTGCCATCTTTGCTACGGGCGACGTAATCTGCGCTGACATGGATGGCAAGCGCCTTTGGGCAAAGAATCTTGGCGTGCCAGACAATCACTACGGTTTTGCTTCATCTCTTTTGATGTATGGCAACGAACTTATTATTCAGTATGACAACAACTCGGATGCCAAACTCATTGCTCTCAGTGTGACCAACGGCAACCAACTGTGGAGTAAGAGCCGCAATGACCAGATTGCCTGGAGTTCGCCGATTATTGCGAAGGCCGCAGGGCAGCAGGCCATCATTGTAATGGGTAATCCTGCGATTACTGCATATAGTGCCTCCAACGGTTCAGAACTTTGGCGTGTGGAATGCATGAGTGGTGAGGTGGGTAGCAGTCCATGTGCCTCGGACGGTGTCATTTATGGAGCAAGCGAGTATGCTACCTGTATCGCAATCAATGCGGAGACAGGAGAGACGATATGGGAGGCTGATGACTGCCTGCCTGAGTGCTCCAGCCCCGTGGCTACGAAAGACATGCTCTATGTGGCAACCAGTTATGGTGCAGTCTGTGCATATAATACCGAGACTGGTGAGGTCGTGAAGCAACATGAGTTGACCACCCCATTCTATTCTTCACCAATTATTGCTGATGGAAAGATTTATCTGTTCAGCAATAGCGGCAAGTGCTATATCTTTTCCGCAGGTAAGGAATTCAATCTTATTACGAGTTTCGAGACAGGAGAGAATACATATGCCACGCCTGCCTTTACCGATGGTATGATGGTGGTGCGCACAGACAAAAGCTTGTATGTAGTAAAAAAGGAATCATAAGAGATGGCTTGCGAGAATTGTAATATAACATCACCTGAAGAAGCCCGCCAGGCTATTCGGACAAGGACTGACGCTATCATAGAGCGACTGTGGTCCGAGGCTGGCGAGAAGCAACGGTTGGGGCGTGAGTATATAATCCCACTGCTCCAGTCTTTGCAGGCTGAGTTCAGTTATCTGCCCTCCGATGCCTTGGAACGTGTATATGAAACCACCGACATCGACCGTGCACAGGCAATTTCTGTCGCGACATTCTATGCTCAGTTCCGAATGATTCCTTATGGCAAGCATACCATTCGTGTGTGTTGTGGCACGGCTTGTCATGTGAAAGGAGCCAATATCGTCTATGATGCTTTCCGCAGGGAACTGAATATGGCAGAGGACAGCATTACAACCGACGACCAACAGTATTCTATCGAGAAGATTGCCTGTCTGGGTTGTTGTGCATTGGCACCCGTCGTGCAGATAGACAACAAGATCTTTGGTCATGTGCAGCCCGGTCGTGTCAATGAGGTCTTGGCAGAGTTTGAACAACTTTCAAATGACGCAGGGGCTTCTTCTGATTCCGACAATAACGGAGATATTCAGGGCGAAGTACGTCTTGGCATGGAAAACTGCTGTCAAGCCAGTGGTACGGCCGAAGTGCGTGAAGCTGTGGAACTCGCTTGCCGTGAATTAGGCATCAATGTCACCATTAAACCGGTATCCTGTGTGGGTGCTTGCAATCTGGTGCCACTGATTGATGTTGCCATGCCCGATGGAAAAATTACGCGCTATCCCAATATCCGCCCGGAAGAGGTGAAGGAAGTCTTGCTACACCATTTCCGTCCTGCGTCCCGTTTGCGCCGTCTTCGTAACGTGATGCTCAATCGTGTGGACACTTTCCATACCGATCAGACATGGGATAATATCGTTTATCAGAGCGATTTCCAGCGCAACCAGAACATCAACACCTTCCTTGAGGGTCAACATCGCATCTCTACTGAGGGCTATGGCCTGATGAATCCCCTCAATATCGAAGAGTATATTGCCAGAGGAGGCTTCGAAGGTCTTCGTCAGGCATTGAAAATGAATCGCGGGGACTTGATTGACGAAGTCTTGAAGAGTGGTTTGCGTGGACGTGGCGGTGGCGGTTTCCCTTCGGGCCGGAAATGGAAAATCGTTGCAGAACAGACCGATAATGAGAAGTTTGTTATATGTAACGGCGACGAAGGAGACCCCGGTGCATTCATGGACCGTATTCTCTTGGAGAGCTACCCGTTGCGTGTCATCGAAGGCTTGTTGATTGCTGCCTATGCCGTTGGGGCTCGCAAGGCCATTCTGTATATCCGCGCAGAGTATCCACAGGCTGTGATTCGTGTGCGTCGGGCATTGGAGATGTGTCGCGAGCGTGGATTCATCGGCGAGCACGTGCTTGATACTGATTTTTCCGTCGATGTCAGTCTCTTCGAGGGTGCCGGAGCATTCGTGTGTGGTGAGGAAACAGCGCTTATTGCTTCTATCGAGGGCAAGCGAGGTTTCCCACATCCGCGTCCGCCCTATCCTTCAAAGGAGGGCTTGTTTGGCCATCCTACGCTGATTAATAATGTAGAGACACTCAGTCAGGTGCCGTTTATTGTCAGTCATGGTGCCGATATCTATGCGAAGGTCGGTACTGAGGGCAGCAAGGGTACGAAGGTCTTTGCGCTTGCCGGCAAGGTGCGTCACGGCGGACTGATAGAGGTACCGATGGGCACGACACTGCGACAGATTGTAGAGCAGATAGGCGGTGGAATGGAGAACGACGAGAAACTGAAAGCTGTTCAGACGGGTGGTCCCTCGGGAGGTTGTATTCCTGCGGAACTGTGCGATGCGCCGGTCGATTTCGATGCCTTGAGCGAGATGGGAGCCATCATGGGTTCCGGTGGTCTCGTCGTTTTGGGCGAGAGCGACTGCATGGTCGACGTCGCCCGATATTTCCTGAACTTCATTTCCAGCGAGAGTTGCGGCAAGTGTACGTTCTGCAGGGTTGGTGCCAGAAGAATGCTCGATATACTCGACAAACTGACGACGGGCACGGGAACGATGGAGGACATCGACCGTCTGGAGGTATTGGCGAACGCCGTGAAGAAAGCAGCCCTCTGCGGACTGGGCAGGACGGCCCCCAATCCCGTGCTGTCGACGCTCCGTTACTTCCGCAACGAATATGAGGAACACGTACGTGGAATATGTCGCACGGGCAGTTGCAAGAAGATGGTACGGCTCACGGTGACCGACGACTGCATCGGCTGCACCAAGTGTGCCCGTTGCTGTCCGGCTGATGCCATTCCCTTCGTGCCGTACGAGAAACATACCATCGACACCGAGCTTTGTACCCTCTGCGGGTTGTGCATCGACGAGTGTGACTTTAATGCCATCAAGTATGAGAATAAGCGTCAACAATAACAGTATAGAAGTCAGTGGTCAGCGTCCGCTCATCGAAGAGCTCCGCGAGATAGGCATCCGCGTTCCGTCGATGTGCTATGCCGAGGGCCGCGAGCATCGTTCTTCGTGCATGGTGTGCATGGTGAAAGATGTCAAGAAGGGAGTGATGCTGCCTTCCTGCTCGACGATGCCTTACGAGGGAATGGAGATTGAGACCGACACCGACGAGGTCCGCGAACTCCGCCGACTCTCGCTCGAACTGCTGCTGAGCGACCATCGCGCCGACTGCGAGGCCCCCTGCACGCTGGTGTGCCAGCGTGGCATCGACGTGGCACGCGTCATCCGCCTGTTGGATGAAGGAAAACCAGACGAGGCAGCCGGGCTGCTCGACAATGTCTCTTGCGAGGGTTGCAAGGCTCCGTGTGAGAAAGCATGCCGTCGCGGAACCGTCGACGAGTGTGTGCCTATTCGTGAGATACTGCAACGCCTCCGTAATCGCGAATCGGTTTTGGAGCTCCATGGAGAAGTGTCTGACGCACCACGGTGCGAAGGCCTGCGCACCACGGTGCAACGCCCGTCGCAGCACGGTGCGTTTTCGGACGCATCGGCAACCACTCATCCGGATGAGCAATTCACGTTCAACAATCGCCTGGGACGTTTCACCGACCAGGAGAAGGAACGCATGAAGAAATTGTATCCGCAGTGCCTGCACTGCGCCTGCGAAGGTAGGGACAAATGTCAGTTGCGGTCGTTGGCTTCGGAGGCTCGCATCAAGTCCTCACGCTACGGCATGGGCTCGACGCTCCCCGTCAAGGAACAGATACCAGTTACGGGCCGATTGGTCTATGAACCAGCCAAATGCATCCGTTGTGGCCTCTGCGTCTACAATACTCAGGACGGCTTCACCTTCGACAAGCGCGGCTTCGACATGCGCGTGGTGGTTCCCGAAGAGAGCAAGTCTCATGTCAGCGAGAAGATAGCCAGCCTATGTCCCACGGGTGCCCTATTCCTGAAAATTCTCATGCCGCTGATGCTGCTCCTCACGGGTTGTCGCCATTCGGCCGAGGGCGAATACCCCAACGCCGAACTGCCGGAACATCCCCAGCTGATGTGGGAGCATCGTCACAACGTGCGGACGGTAGCATCGCCCCTGGCATACGACGGCATGATTCTCTTCTGCGACAAGCACGGGCAGATGAAAGGGCTGGATGAAGACACGGGCGAAGAACAATTCAGCCTTTCGCTGGATGGGGACATGGAAGCCTCGTTCACGATAGAAGACTCTACGCTTTATGTCGGCATGATGGACGGACACGTCCGTTCTCTCTCGCTCACCGATGCCTCGGAACGCTGGAACTACGAGACGGAAGGCCAGATTGCGGCGGCGCCTGTGCTGACGACTGTCAACGGGGAGCGACGCCTATTTGTGGGCAGTTACGATAATTATATGTATACGCTTTCGCCGCAGACGGGAGAACTCATCCACCGCGTACCGACCGGCTATTACATCAATGGCGGTGCTGCTCTGTGGCAGGGGTATGCGCTCTTTGGCGGTTGCGACGCATGGGTGCGCATCGTCGATGGGACTTCCGGCGAACCGACCGACTCGCTTCATCTCGATTCGTATATCCCGTCCTCTCCGGTGGTTTACGGTGATTGTGCCTACGTGGCAGACTATCTCGGCGATGTGTACGAACTGACACTTTCTGAGGGACATATTGCCAGTCACCGCAAGTTGCTTTCGGCCGAAGAAGATGACGGCGGAATGCTTTCGGTGCCCATAGTGTCGCGAGACGATGTGTACGTCCTGACACCGGACCGTCGGTTGGTATGTCTCAATCGTAAGACCGGAGAAGAGAAGTGGCATTCACTCCTCAAGGGCGAAACAGGGGAGTGCTCGCCGGTGCTGGTGGACAATCGTCTGTTGGTCTGCACCAAGACGGGTGTCGTCACGATTCACGACACCTCCACAGGACAGCAACTCTGGGAATACGAGACGGGCGAGCAGATCATCTCAAAGCCCATCGTGGGCAAATCTCGTTATTACATTCAAACGGCACGCGGCACACTGTTGTGCTTCGCCGAAGGAAAATGATGAACAAGAAGGAAATATGTTTGTAGAACTGAACAATATACAGAAGAGCTTTGCCGACGGCAGCGGCGGCGTCAGAAAGGTGCTCGACGGACTCGACCTAAGGGTCGAACAGGGCGGTTTTGTGGCCGTGACAGGTGTTTCCGGCACAGGCAAGACCACGCTGCTGAATATCCTTGGTACGCTGTTACAACCTGATGGCGGCACGTATCATTTAGGAGGAGAACGCATCTCGTATGATGACGAGAAACAACTTCTGCACCTGCGTAACCAACAGATTGGGTTCATGTTTCAGGATTTCCGTCTGTTGCCTCAACTCACGGCGTGGCAGAACATCTTGTTGCCTGTCATGGCTGCCAATCCCGCGGTCAGGTCTTTCGACAATGTTTCTGTGAAGCCGTGGGCAGAAGAACTCACTCAGAAGATGGGCATTGAAGGCATACTAAAGCAATTGCCAGAGACGCTCTCGGGTGGTGAAAAGAGCCGTGTGGCCCTGTGCCGTTCTCTCATTATGCGTCCCAAACTCTTGTTGGCAGACGAGCCCACGGGACAACTCGACAGTCACCATGCCGCTGAGGTCGCTCAGTTGTTGAAGACCGTCAATGAACAGTTCGGTACGACCATCGTTCTTGTGACTCATTCAGAGGAATTGGCAAACATTGCCTTGGAACGCTATGTGTTAAAAGAAGGAAAACTGTGAATACCGCCAGCCGTTCATATTACAAACGCTTCTATCGGCTCGTAGCAGTCGCTGCAGCCGTAATGACAGCCGTCGTGACGGGTAGCCTTGTACTGGGCGATTCCGTTCGTGGCTCTCTGAAGGAACGCGTTAACGAACGGTTGGGAAACGCTGAAACACTGATACAAACGGGTATGGGATTCCTTGACGATTCAATCCTGAACGACCCACTCTTCTCTCATTCCAAAGGCTATCTGTTGACCGAAGGTTTTGTCTCATCCAACGGCCAGATGGTCCCTGTTACAGTTTGGGGGACGGATGACGATTCACTCCAGCAGGGAGAGGCTTTGTTGAATCTTCAATCTTCGAACATCAATTCTCCCATCGTTCTTCATCTTCCATCCAACAACTTGGTCGGTTCAGGTTCGCTCTTTGTCTCGCAGAGTTATGCAACGCAGTTACGGCTTGATGTCAAAGGTGTGAAGTCTGCTAACGACGGTGGAAACCTGCTGTTGCATAACGAGCAGCGACGACCGTTCAATGTCTTCATGAATCGTCAGGAATTGGCCGAAGCATTAGGCCTCAAAGGTAAGATTAATGTCATATTGTCTTCGGAAAACATCACATTTGATGAATTCAAAAATATCTGGAAACCAGAATGCTCAGGACTTCAACGAGAAGTAAAGCTTCAGGCGGATGGAGCCGCTTCCATGACCAATGAAGTGGCAAAAGTAAACGAGGCTTTCAACATCGTAGGCTCGGATCGAGCCTTCCTTTCTCAGGGCGTTGTCGATTCCTTAAAGCCTTCCGCTTGTTATTTGGCTTATTTCGTCAACAGTTTGGGCGATATACCTTATTCGTTTGTCACTGCAACAGACCAGTTGCATGGCAACGAGACAATTCTGACGGACTACGCTGCAGAACGCCTGAATGCTCATGTGGGCGACTCAGTTGTGATGGAATACTTTGTCTCGCACGGTGGACTGAAACGACTTGAAACGCGCAGTCATCGTTTCTGTGTGAGCCGCATTGTCCCAATCAGCGAGTTTCAGCAACAGGCTGAACTCATCACGGCCGACTTCCCAGGGCTCTCGGGTGTCAAGCGTTGTACAGACTGGGACAGTGACCTTCCCATCGACATGGATCGTATCTCGCAGGTCGATGAGGATTATTGGGACGTGTATCGGCAGACACCGAAGGCTATGGTGAGTTTCGATGCCGTCGGTCACGACTGGACAGGCGCTTATGGCGTCGCAACAAAAGTCGTTTCAGCACAAGAACGGTGGAGTTCTCTCTCTCCGGAGGCCTTTGGTATTGCAGTGGTGCAGCTTCGTGAGACAGCCTTGCGTGCTGCTCAAAATGGGACCGACTTTGGGATGCTATTTCTTTCTTTGGGCTTCTTTATCATTATCGCTGCGATTCTCCTGATGCAGAATCCGCTTCTGGAGATGTATCAAGTGAGAAGTCCGGAAATACAACTCTTCAGTATATTGGGCTTTAGCAAAGGTCGCATCTTCAGGCGACTGTTCTTTGAGGCACTTCCGGTCGTGTTGATCGCAACTCCTATCGGTGCACTTCTGGGCTATGCATACGCTGCTGTCATTCTTTGGTTGCTGGGTGGTCCGTGGAGCGGAGCCACACAAACAGATGGTTTTGCTTTGTATGTTAATCCCGTGACAGTGATTGTGGCATGCTGCATCAGCATTTTCCTGGCTCTCGTTGTGCTTCTTTTCGCAGTCAAGAATGTTTTCCGCCAGTCGAAGCTCAAGCGTTCGAAAGCCCAAACCGGATCGCTGCTTCGTGCATCGTTGTATTATTATCGCCGCCAACATCGACTTTCGTTCTGGACATTGTCCTTGGGCGTACTGGTCGTGTTTGCTGTTGGACTGAATCGACCAGACTTCAGTCATTCCTCAGGCGCTGCTACAGGTGGATATCAGTTCTATGGAGAGAGCCGAATTCCCATCCAATACGATTTGAATACATCTGCCGGACGACATCATCTTCATCTTGACGACTTGCCTGCAGATGCCCGTTTCCTGCAACTACCCAAACACACAGAGGATGAGGCCAGTTGCTTGAACCTGAATAAAGTTGAAACGCCATCCGTGTTAGGTATGTCTTTGGGTGACATGAAGTCCTTTGGCATCGATACCACGCAATTCACGATGATTTCAGTTGCCATCGACGAGGAAGCATTGCTCTGGAGTATGATGAAAGAGGTGGGGGACACATTGCTTTTCCATTCTTCCGATGGTCAGGAGGTCAAGGTTCTCATTGCGGCGTCCTATCCCACTGGCATCTTCCACGGAAATGCAATTATGCCAATAGAACACTTCCGTAAATTGTGGCCTGACGAAATGGGCAGCCGTATTGTCTTGGGAAACAATTCCGAGATAGCTACACCGCTCTCCGACTACGGCTTCACCATCACCACTACTTCAGAGCGTCTACAGATGTTCTTCGAAGTGACCGATACTTATCTGCGCATCTTCCTCTCCCTTGGAGGGCTTGGCCTGTTGCTCGGCTTGGTTAGTTTGTTCGTTGTCATTCGCAAGAACTTGGCGGCGCGTCATCAGGAAATCGCCCTTTATCAGACCCTTGGTTTTTCCACAGAGACTATCGTTGGCATGCTGCGGCGCGAGCAGATAATTGTACCCTTGCTGGCCATCTTCGCTGGTGTGCTTGGCAGTCTGCTCATATCTCTGCTGCTGCCCACCTTCTCTCTGCTCGAATCGTTCACCACCCCCATCATACTCTTCCTGCTTATGTTGCTCACAACATGGATAATCATTCACATTAGTATAAACTCAAAAACCGTAAGACAATGAGAAATGCATTTCTTTTTGCGGCACTTCTGTTTAGTGCATGCACGGTGGCTCAGACACCGAAATTTACAAAAGGTGCCAGCGTGAATGGCTGGCGTGGTCCCCAGAACACTGGAGTCTATCCCGACAAGGGCTTGCTCAACGAATGGCCTGCCGATGGCCCTAAGAAAATCTTTGAGGTAGACAATGCAGGAAAGGGTTATTCCAGCCCTCAGGTGGTTGGAGACCGTATCTATCTGACAGGTCTCAATGACCAGGAAGACAAGGAAGTCCTCAACTGTTACAAGCTCGACGGCTCGAAGGTTTACACCGTAGAGTATGGTCACCGTTGGCAGGGCTCTTATCCCGAGACCCGCACCACAGCCACTTTCAGCGACGGACGTCTCTATGTCATCAGCGGCATGGGGGAGGTCGTCTGCCTGAATGCCGAAGACGGCAAGATTCTGTGGACAGTGAACGCTGGCGAGAAGTACGGCCGCAAGGCAGGGATGTGGGGCACCAGCGAGTGTCCGCTTGTCTATGACGACAAAGTCATTTACACCCCCAGTGGCGAGCAGGCAACCATTGTTGCTCTCAACAAGTTCACAGGCGAAGAAATATGGAAGAGTGCGTCTTTGGGAGACAGAGGCTGCTACGTTTCGCCCATCCTTATCGAGTACAAAGGCAAACGTCAGATTATAGGTTCCACCGCATCACACGTCTTTGGAGCCAACCCAGAGACTGGCGAAATCGAGTGGACTTTTGATGATTGGGGACCAAAGCACTATGGCAACACCAACTCCCGTCGCGGAGGAGACAACATCGCCACCAATTCGCCCCTTTATAGCGATGGCCGCATTTTCCTCTGCCATGGCTATGACATCAACGGCTTCCAGCTCCAGTTGGCCGACGATTTGAAGAGCGTCACCGTCACCTGGCGCACCGAAGCTCTCGATACCCATCACGGCGGCTACGTCCTCGTTGGCGACAATATCTATGGCTCAAACTGGCTTAACAACAATGCCGGCAACTGGTGCTGCATCGATTGGAAGACTGGTCAGACTAAATACGAGACGGCATGGGAAGGCAAGGGCAAAGGCTCCATCATCTCGGCCGACGGCAAACTTATTTGCTACGACGAGCGTCGAGGCACAGTCGGACTGGCAAAAGCCACACCCGAAGGCTTCAACGTAGTCAGCGAGTTCCGCATCACAAACGGCAGCGGTCCTTACTGGGCACACCCCACTATCTCCAAAGGCATTCTTTATGTTCGTCATGCCGGAACCTTCTGTGCATACAAAATCTGATATTGTAATTATATGAAAGGCTTTACAGGAGAATTCTTAGGGACCTTTGTCCTTACACTATTCGGCTGTGCGTCGGTGGCTTGTGCCGTGCTTTTCGGGGAGTATGTCAGCATCTTCCAGATAGGCATGGTATGGGGCATAGGCGTTACGCTGGCCGTCTATTTGACACGCTATCTCTCGTGTGCCCACCTCAACCCCGCCGTCTCTGTGGCTATGGTTGTGGCCGGGCGCATGCATATCCGCAAACTGCCTGCCTATCTCGCAGCACAGTTCCTCGGCGCACTTCTCGCCGGCTTCGTACTCTACCTGCTGTTCTCCCCCTCGATAGCTCACTACGAGGCCGTCAATGACATCGTGCGAGGCACAGCCGGCAGTGTCGACACCGCCCGCATGTTCGGCGAATTCTATCCCAATCCCGGCGATGCATCCGTAGCCGTGGTCTCGCTACCACTGGCCATGGCAGCCGAAGCCTTCGGCACCTTCCTCCTCGCACTCTTCATCTTCTGCCTGACGGAGGGATGCAACGTCGGTCGCCCCAGTGAGCCGCTTCAGCCCTTGTTTATCGGACTCACCGTCTCCAGCATCATTTTCTTCATCGCGCCTCTCACACAGGCAGGGCTTAATCCAGCCCGCGATGCAGGACCGCGACTCGTAGCATATCTCATGGGATGGCAACAAGCCGCACTGCCTGATGCTGTCGGAGGTTGGTTCTGGGTATATATCCTCGCCCCTGTCGCAGGAGCAACCCTTTCCGCCATCTGTTTCCGATACTTCCTCGAGCCGCTTCTGCTCGCAAAGAAAAAAGAAGAAAAACAGTGCTGCCGCAAGTGAATTTCAGACTTAAACTATATTATAAATTATTTGATTATAAATTGTTATGAATCAGACAAGAATCATACTCGTGGGTGGATTCCTCGGAGCTGGTAAGACCACCCTTATCTGGCGCGTTGCCGAACGGCTCATGTCGCAAGGAAAGAAGGTCGCCCTCATCACAAACGACCAAGCCCCCGAGCTCGTAGACAGCGAATTGTTGCGCCGTCACAATCTCACCGTTGGCGAGGTGGCAGGCAGTTGTTTCTGCTGCAACTTCAACGGATTCACCGACGCCATCCAGCAAGTAGGCGACGGAGCCGATTACGTACTGGCCGAGCCTGTAGGCAGCTGTGCCGACCTCTCCGCCACCATCCTCCAGCCCCTCAAGAAATACTGGAGCACCACACTTCTCGTCTCGCCTCTCACCGTGCTGGCCGACCCCACCCGACTCGCCTCCATTCTCAACGGCGAACAGGCCGGACTCCACGAAGACGCTGCCTATATCTATCGCAAGCAACTCGAGGAAGCCGACATCATAGCCATCACCAAGGCCGACACCCTCTCTGACGATGCCCTCGCACAGTTGAAGGCCTCCGCTGAGCAGACCTTCCCCCAGAGCCGTGTGACCACCCTCAGTGCAGTTTCCGGCGATGGGCTCGACCTCTGGATAACCGATGTCGTCACCCATACCGATGCAGGCAAACATCTGCTTGATATCGACTACGACCGCTATGCACATGGCGAGGCTGTTCTCGGATGGCTTAATGGAACCGTCATGCTCCACGCTTCGCAGCCAGCCGACTGGGACGAATTCCTCACCACTTTTGTGGGCGATTTGCAGGCCACCCTCGAGCGCCAGTCGCTGCCCGTAGGCCATGTCAAAATCATCGCTGAGAGCGGCAAGGACTACGCCATCGCCAACATCACGGGAGCCGACTGCGCACTCACGCTCCGCACCGGCGCCGCCGCCAGCACCGATGTGCGTCTCATCATCAACGCCCGTGTGGAGTGCACTCCCGAACGACTGGACCAGCTGGTGCGCGACGCCCTCGTCCGCGCCATCAACGGTCGCTATACCGACGAGGTTACAGCATGGAGACATCTGCAGCCCGGACGCCCCAACCCCACGCACCACTTCGACGAAGTTGTGGACTGCATAGCCTGAACTCCGCACCGCTTCGTGCGACAGTTCGGCGAATGACCCTTTCTCGGTTTCAATTCCGCCGAACGGGGAGGTACTGAAAACGCACCACGCTGCGACGCCCGTCGCACCGTGGTGCGTTGCCTGTCGCAGCACGGTGCGTCAGTCGTCGCACTGCGGTGCATTTTTGGGGCAACCATGCGTGCGGATGCTGAAAATGCAGTGGCGATGTGGATTGTTTCGTAAATTTTTGCTATATTTGCAGACGTGTTCAGCGCTTTCAGCCCGAAGCGGATTATGGCATAAGTGACAAAAAACAGAAATAGATCGAACCAAAGAGTTTTCTTCGGACAGAAATCCTACAAATCGTTACAGATCTGACTAATATGTTTGTGAATGGGCCTGATAGCAAAGAATAACAAGAATCGTTGATGAAGTTAAATTGACTCGCGAAGCGACTCCTAACATGTAAATTCCAATTTTAAGTTTGTTGTGTCTGATTATTTGATTACGGAAGTAAAGCCTCACTACGTTGTTCTGGACGGGTTGCGAGGCGTTGCGGCACTGATGGTGCTGGTTTTTCACGTCTATGATGTCTGCAGCGCGAACATCATTCCCCACGGTTATCTGGCTGTGGACCTCTTCTTCGTGCTCTCGGGTTTTGTGATTGGTTATGCCTATGACGACAGATGGTCGCGGGGTCTTTCGGTGAAGACGTTCTTCCGCCGCCGTCTCGTGCGCCTTCATCCGATGGTTCTGGTGGGCGCGGCTATTGGTGGTGCGGTATTTCTGATTCAGGGTCACTCGATGTGGAACGGCACAGTGGTTCCGCTTTTCTATTCCTTTGTTGCCATTCTGTGTACGATGCTGATGCTTCCTACGCTGCCGGGGATGCCTACTGAGGTGCGCGGTTTCGGCGAATACTTCCCGCTGAATGGTCCTTTCTGGTCGCTTTTCTATGAATATATAGGCAATGTGCTCTATGCCTTGCTGCTGCGTCGTCTGAGTGTTCGGCTGCTTGCTTTGCTTTCTGTCCTCTCGGGCGGCTGTGTGCTCTATGCTTCGCTTCGCTGTGGCTATCTTGGTGTGGGCTGGTCGGCTGCCGATGGCGGCTGGTGGTTCGGCTTTGTGCGTATGCTGTTTCCCTACACCGTGGGCATGCTGATGGCGAGGAAATTCCGTTCGCTCAAGGTGCATGGCGCCTTCTGGATTTGCGGTGCGCTGATTCTGGCAGCCGGTCTGATGCCTGTCTTTGGTGGTGAGGAGCGGCCGTGGCTGAACGGACTTTATGACTTCCTGTGCTGTGTCTTCCTGTTCCCGACCATCGTCTGGCTGGGTGCTTCGGATGTAGGGAGTGGCCGTTTCACCTTGGGTTTGAGCCGCCGCCTTGGCGAGTTGTCCTATCCGCTCTATGCCATCCACTATCCTCTCATGTGCTTTCTCTTCGGCGCGCTTGGGTTCGACGGCAACTTGCTTTCGCCCGACATCGTCCTGACGCAGTGGCCGCTTGCCTTGACGATGGTGCTGACGAGCATCGTGCTTGCCTGGCTCTTGTTGAAGTTCTATGACGAGCCCGTTCGCCGACGTCTCTCGAAGTGACGTTTGACGCAGCGTGGTTAATGACCGAATCGAATAATAATTCGTACGCTTCATTCGTTTATTTTAGCAGAAAGTCGAGGCAAATGAGAGATAACAACGAGGAGATATTTCCTCTGGTAGACGAGGAGGGCAGGGTAGTGGGTCGCGCCACCCGAGGCGAGTGTCACAGCGGTTCGCTGCTGTTGCATCCGGTGGTTCATCTGCATGTCTTCAATTCGCGCGGCGAGGTCTATCTGCAGAAACGGCCCGAGTGGAAGGACATCCAGCCGGGCAAGTGGGATACGGCCGTGGGTGGTCACATCGACTATGGCGAGAGCCCCGAGGAGGCGCTGAAGCGTGAGGTGCGCGAGGAACTGGGCCTCGAGGACTTCGTGCCGGAGCGCGTAGGGAAATACGTCTTCGAGTGCTGCCGCGAGCGAGAGTTGGTATATGTCCACAAGACGGTTTACGACGGCCCAGTGCAGCCTTCTGCCGAGGAACTGGACGGCGGTCGCTTCTGGTCGATGCAGGAAATTCGCCAGGCAATGGGGCACGAGATATTCACTCCGAACTTCGAGAGCGAGTTTCGACGTTTCTTCCGTTCGGCATTAGACAGTCAGACCGAATGGACGTAGAGCAAAAAAACGCAGCACGCTGCGACGGGCGTCGCAACGTGCTGCGCAGGCTGTCGCACCGTGGTGCGTCAGATGTCGCAACGTGGTGCTATAAAATAGGACGGTTGAAGGAATTGTCCTATTTCGTCAGTAAATCAAAAGACTTCAGATGCAAGTGGGGGAGCACCTCTGTCGGTTAAATGACCGATTGGGGCTTTACCAGTCCTCGTTATCGTTGCCCACGATTCCGTTCCTCACGGCCTCTTCCACCTTGTCCATCACAACATTGGCATAGGCGTGGGTCATCACCAGCGCCTTGGCACAGGTCCGCTTCTGGGCATCTTTTGCTACAAAGGGATAGTGCTTCGCAATCTCCCACTGCATATCGTAGAGGTTCGGGTTTGTCTTGTCGTCGGCTTTACGCTTCGAGTCGCCATACGTCTTCTTGTCAGGTTCGGCCAGACTTAACCATCCGCCGCTGATGTCCGACATGACGTCGTAGTTCTGCACGGTTGTCGTAACGCGCACACGCCCCTCCTTGATGTCGATGCGAATGATGGGTGTAATGCTCACTGCATATTTGTTCACCGTACCCGTATGTTCCACGATGTCGGGGATGGTCGAGGATACGATGATGCACCCCATCTCTTTGTCGTTGAGCGTGATGGCCTGCTTGTCCTTGAATGTAGCCGTGGCCCAGTAGTTGATGGCCACATAGAGCTGGTCCTTCGTCTTGCCCGGAGCCTCCACAACCTGCTGGTATGTCAGACTCTCGTTCTTGTCCAGCGTCAGTTCCTTTGCCAGTTTGGCCGCAGCGTCCACCCATTTGTCGCTGTAACGCTCTTTTGCATACTTTTCCAGGTCGCTGCTTTTCATCAGCTGTGCCCGAATGTTACCGAGGCCACAGAGTAGGATGGTGGCCATCACCCATAATCTCATCTTCAACATGATGTAACAGATATTGTTTTATGCATGAATAATTCAGACCTGCGGACGTGTGTGCGTCTCGCTCCGCCGTCGTGGCTGCATAGGCTCTCAGATAGAAACGACTCGCAATCGCTTCGGATTCTTTGTCATCGTATCCCGACAGACCTGCATCACGAATTTCGCTGCAAAGGTACGAATTTTTAACCGTATCTTATCCATCCGAGCTCGCTTTTATGTTGTTGCAGAGCATATACTGTCGACCTGGGTCTTTCATACGATGATGATACGTCGAAAAACGCACCGTGGTGCGACGCCCGTCGCAGCGTGGTGCGTTGCCTGTCGCAACACAGTGCGTTGTCTGTCGTAGCGTGGTGCTACCAATTACGGTCTTTGGGCGTTTGCCTTTTTTTCTATCAGTGGCTTGAGCTCTTTTTCGAAGATGTCGCGCCGAACTATCCTGTAATGAGGCTGATAGGCTTCGCGATATTCCGATGTATGGCTGGCTGCATACCTGCCGACCGAGAGCAGGCTGTCAATGTATTGCCGTTCCACGTGGTAGTCGGGCAGGTCCAAGGACATGCGGTCGATGTCACGCATCATCTTGTTCCAACGACGTTTCCACGACTTGACGGAGGGACGTTTCGTGTTGGCGCTGCGGATGAAGGCGTCGAGCAGTTGGTCCTCGGTTATGATGTTTTCCTTGATGACTCTGAGGCTTACCCGGACGTAGCGGCCCTCAGTTCCGCACGGCTCGTAGTACCACTCGGGCAGCGTCTCCAAACTGGTGGTGCTCAGTTCTTCGTCAAGGTAGGCTTTGACTGCCTCTCGGTCGGACACCAGATGTTCGGCACCCATGTAGTCCTGGAAGCACGACTTGTAGATGTCGAGCAGGTGAGACTTGGGATAGAGGGTCATTTGCTGACGGAGAAATGCTTCGTTGTCGGGAAACAGCGAGAGCAGTAGCGACAGGGTGAGTAGGAAATGTCTCATGTCTTATCTGTTTGGTTTTGTTATACTTTCGTTCAAATTGTCTTGATGTGGGGAATGCCGTCGGGCAAGAATGTGCCGGATGTCTGCCGGAAAGCTACGCCCATTCAAAATTATCTCTCCCAGCTCCTATCTCGAAATGCAGTTTGGCGATGCCCAGGTCCATGTGGGTATATCCGATCACCGAGAATCCTTTGTGGGCTCTCACCTGATGACGACCGTCTTTCGTGCCGAGGTATTCAAACGAAAACTTCTGCTGATTGACGGCTGTGGGGGCGAGTAGGGCGGCTTCTACACCCTTCCGGAACCAGAGGGGTGTGGTGTCGCTGACATTGCTGACTTGTCCGATGCTTTTGCTCTTGCGTGTCGTTCCCTGATTGACGCCATAGCCCAAGGCTATCATGCAGGAGAATTTCTCGCCTTGGTCAACGTGATATGTGCCGCTGACCTTGTGGTAGGAAAGTCCGGTCCAGCATGTGTTGAGGCCCAGTTGCTGCGCCAGGAGCACAAGCTGTTCGCCATAATAGCCGATGCGTTCGTCGAAGTCGCTGCCCTTCTGTCCCACCATGACAAGATAGTTCTCAACACCATAAAACTTGCCATAGGCAAAGACGCCTCGGTATGCCTTCGTCTCGTTCGTGACCAGCTGAATGTTCAGGTGGCCTCTCTGGTTGCATTCTTCGATCTTTGCCTGAAGTTGCTCTATGATTTCCTGAGTCAGCGGCTTGTGCTGATATCTCCTCACGCTGTGGCGTGCTTCTATGGCTTCGAGTAATGTCATTGTCAGTCTTTCTTTCCTTACTTCTAATAAAGAAAACGTCAAACGGGGTTGTATATTGTCCGGGCAGATGGAATTCTCTTATTTTTTCGTGACGTATTCGCGGCTTTTTTCGTAACTTTGTGGCTCGAAGTATGAATATCAATTATAAATTCTGCATTATGAATTATGAAATGAAAGGGATGCTGGCCACTGCCCTGATACTGTGTGGCTTGAGTGCTTTCTTCACTTCGTGCGGTTCCGGTAAAGGTTCGTCTGCCGACCGCATCTCCTTCGTTGCCGGTACGCTGGAAGAACCCCTGCCTGCTGATGCTGCACCATCCCAGATTTCGGAGGCATTTGCGAACGCCGAAAGATTCCATCCGTATGATGTCATGAGCGATTCGGCCAATGCTATCCATGTTGCGGCCATTAGCGACGTGGACACGACACCGACCGATGGTCATGGCTTTGTCGTGACGAAGGGAGCCGTTTCGACCACCTTCGTTGACCTCTGCAATGCACGCGCCCCTATGGCTGCGTATGACAAGGACAACGACGTGTTGTGGCTCTCCTGCTCTGCCATGTGGGGAACGGGTGTGCAGGTGGATAGGCTCTACCAAATCCGTTTCGACGAGAACGACAGTGCATATATAGCCAATACGATTGACCCCTACATCCTTCAGCAGCAGCTCTGCCAGCGACTGGGATATTCCATTGACGGTCAGGAAATAACATTGTGGGACGGCGAACGGAAGATTGCTACGGCCACGAATACCCTCACCGATATGGGTGGATTCGACGACGAGCACCCCGTGTGGATTGGCGAACAAATTACATACGACCTGACTGGCGCTGCTCCCCGTCTGATTGTCACACCCGGCGTGAAATTCATCGTCGGACTCGTGCTGACCTATGACGACATGCCCACGCTTGCCGCTCCCATCACCATTGTCGACGACCGGACTGTGACCATCGGTGACATAGACGAGTACAAGTAGGAGTTTTTGAGGCAATCGATAAAGCACCTCGTTAAACGAGTTGTCGCACCACGCTGCGACAGCCTGCGCACCACGTTGCGACGCCCGTCGCAACGTGGTGCGTTTTTATGATAGACACGCTACCGCTCTAATCGGCTATGAGCCTGCTTTTCCTGTCAGAGTATCCACCAGCCTGTCAATCTGCTCCTGCGTCATGCCATGGTTGAGCAGGAAAGAGGCGAAAGCTTTCCCGTAGTCAACATTGGGCAGTTCGGCCTCGTCCTCGACGTCGGCATAATACGTCAGGCACATATTGAGCCTCAGCGATACGAGTGCATCGCACACCTTGCGGTCCTTTTCCAGGTCGAGGAAATAATAGTTCTCGTAGGTCTTCAGATAGTCATACACCATTTCTTCGTAGGTGGCACCGCAAAGTCCCTCGAGCAGGGCACATACATATCCGGTGCGGTCCTTGCCCTCGACACAATGTACGAGGTAGGGAGTCGGATGGGAGATGAGTTTCTGGAGGGCAACAATCAGCGAGTCGTTGAAGGCATCCGCCGTAGGATCAGCCTTCAACGGACACAGTATCACGTCGTCGTTCTCCCACAATGTGCGGCTGTACGGTGGCATGTCGTAACTTTGCATTTTCTCCTTTGTGTCGGCAAGGTTGAGCACGGTCCGAACTCCTTGTCCTTCAATATAGTCCGAAACATAATAGGCGCGGCATATCTCGTCGCTGAAAGGCGATGATGTGCGGTACAGCAATCCGGGTGCGATGTTGCCTACCGTCACTTCGCGCGCATTGGCAAACGCCTCGTCCGAGGGATATTTCGTGCGCTCGTTGGAGTACGTCATGCTCAATGCCTCCTGCACGTCAATCTTGCCTCCTTTCTCTTTCAACTTGATGGTGATTCGTGTTCCTTCCAGCCCTGTGAGCTCCTCGGGAAGTCCGACGTTGTTGGCCGTAAAGCAGATGGTGGGGTAGGTCGGGTATGCCACACATAGATACTCTCCGTTGCGGCCGTAGAATCCGTCGTAGTAGGGCATGTCGATTTTCTTCTTCCCGATGGTGATTGTAATGACATCGCCGAGTGTGAATCCGGCTTTCGCCATGTCCTCGGCAGTGAAATCCAACATCGCAGCTCCGAACTCGTTGTACGATTCGATTGTGTTGTAGGATTTGATTGTACAGGTCAGCATCGGCACGTTACCGCCATCTTCGTCGTCATCGTCAGAGCACGAAGATGCCATGCTCAGCATACCGACAAACAGTAGGGTGAAGGACATCCGGCATATATTCTGAAATGATGCATGCGGATGAGCGTCTCTTAGTTGAATCTTTGTCATAGCTTACAAATGTTTAAAGTTTATTGTATCGCAATATCAGTTTCTATGTCTCTGCAACATGGCAAAGGTAAATATAAATTCTGAAAAAACAGGACTATCTCTGTCGATATTTTTTTTGAACGATAGTTTACACATCCTTTTCCCTACAAAAAACGATGCCATCATAAAAATAAAATGAAGAAAAGAAAAAAGTGACCAAATGTGAATAATGTAATGAAATTATTGTTAACTTTGCCGAAACAAATAAAGGATGAGAGAAAAAGGAACTGAACTTGAACTGAATGACTTTAATAAACTATAGACTTAACCAATCAAAAAACTCAAGACCATGAAGAAGAACATTTTAATTGCGCTCTTATCAGCATTCTGTTTGACTGTGTCGGCCCAACCAACAGGCAGAAGAGGGAACAACCAAGCTTCAAAACCGGTGACGATAGACAATATCGATTGTCTGTTTGATACAGGATTTGAGGTGAAACCCGTGACAATCTTGTCCAAACAAGAGGCTCAAGAGAAGAATGTGCCATCGGCACTGGTGCGTAACCCTAACGAGAAACTGGCCGTCATGGCAAAAGACAAGAACGGGAAACTGCAGCCGTTTTACGTGAAAGGCATCGAAGTCGGCTTTTGGGACACGAGAAGAGGTGAACCTAAGACGGACTACGACAAGGTTTTTGACGCTTACAACAAAGTCGGGTCAAACACGGTGATGTATATGATACATTGGGGAGACATTGAGCCTCAGGATGGTAATTTCGACTTCTCTTATACCGACGATATCGTGGAAAAGGCAAAGCGTCACAATCTTAAAATCGTGTGGATTCTTTTCATGCACGAGCAATTCGACATGCCATTCCTGCCCGACCCCGAGAAACAATGGATGTATAACCTCGATACCCGCGATGGAGTCAATTACGCCATACAATGGGTAAAGGACAACGAAGGAAACATCATAAAAGATATTCCGTCACAAAGAGCGAAGAAATATTCCGAGATAATGCCATGCTATTCGCATCCGGTTGTTTACAGCAAAATTATAAGAATGCTGGATAAGTTGGCAGCCCGTTATGCCAATTCAGAGACTGTGATTGGTGTTCAGATTGGCAACGAGGAACATTTCAGTTATCAGGGAGATGACGCAGACTACAATCCCTATACCCTTGCATTGTTTGAAAAATGGAAAAAACAGACTCGCGAGACCAGGTGGCTCCGCTTCAAAATGGATATGGTCAATTTATGGTTCTCGAGGTTTACGACCGCCTGGCACCAGCAAGCCCCGTATCAGATTACGATGATCAATCCCATTGGCGGTGGTCCGGAGAAGGGCGAGGCAGATATCATCAACAAGACCGGCACCGACGCAACCACGTTCCGCGACAGTAAGATAGATGCCATCGCTTCTATGTATTATGGCACATCTGCAGCCAAACAGTGGAAGAATCTCGACCAGGTTTACAAGATTAACAACACCTATAGTTATGCTACCCAGCTTCCGGTCCTGATTAGTACGGAGATTGGTATCAGATTCAACACATGGGCCATTACTCAGGAGTATATGATCAATTTCATAGAGCGAGGCTCGCAGGGATTTGCCGTCTTCTCGTACGGCGGTGTGGGCAGCCGCGACGGAGTACCTAATGAGGCTGGCGAATGTTACAGAAAATTCATGGCCATGGTGACCGCAAACGAGGATATCATCTGGACGGGTCTGCCTGGTACCGGAAACAATATCTCAATCACCGCCACCTATGGCGAAGGAAAGATTAGTTGCCTGCATAACGGCGATGATGCAACGCTCGGAATCCTACATTTCCCCGACGATATGGCCGAGAATGTTAAGGTAAGAACAGCCGAAATACCCATAGAGGTAATGGTGAAGAAGGCAGGCAAATATATCATCGAAATATATAAGGATGGAAATTTGCTCGCTACCTATAATGAAGACATGAAAGCATCAAAGGGTAAGAGCTTCTATGTCAATATGTCAAACAAGGAAGCAGCCTTCGTCAAAGTCAAGAGTCAGGGCTCAAAATAAGGCCCTTGACGTTCGATAAAAGTCGAAAATCACAGCATCATCAGTCCGCAATGCCGATCTGCCGGCATTGCGGACTTCTTTTTTATGCGAACCGTTCATTCGGACTTATGTCAGCGCCGCAAATGTCGCAAACCGTTCGACGTTGAAAGTTTTGTCAGCGTGACGCTCCACGGTGCGACAAGTGTCGCACCACAGTGCGTAGGCTGTCGCAGCACGGTGCGTTGAACGATGCACTGCGGTGGGTCATAATGACATAAATCCCAATGACTGATTAGTATTCTACTCGCATTTGAATGTTATTCATCCTTTTCGGGTTAATCGTTCCAATGCTGCAGTGTCCAGTCGGTAAATGGTCCATTCCTTCATGGGCACGGCTCCGAGCGACAGATAAAAGTCGATGCTGGGCTGGTTCCAGTTGAGACACGTCCATTCCATGCGCCCGCAATGATGCTCGTGTGCTATCCCGACCAGATGCAGCAGGAGAGCCTTGCCATAGCCTTTGCCACGCTCTTCCGGCCACACGAACAGGTCTTCCAGATACAGACCGGAGTGTCCGATGAACGTCGAGAAATTGTAGAAGTAGAGCGCGAAGCCCACCTTGCGACCATTCACTACGGCAAAAACGGCCTCAGCTCTGTGCTCGTCGAACATTTCACGTTCCAGCACCTCTGGCGAAGCAATCACCTCGTTCTCCATCTTTTCATACCGGGCAATCCCCCGTATGAATTCCAGCAGCAGCGGCACGTCCAGCCGTTCTGCCTTGCGAATCAAGATATTGTCTTTATTTGTCATATTCAATCTTAACTCAATATCCATACAGGACTAACGCATCGGCTCCAAGTCCTTACAGAATAATGCTATGTGGCCGATCTTCATAAATTGGAATTTATCCGATTTCTCTTGGATTTGGGTTCTGGGAGATTCCTGCATGTTTCCATGACTAACTTGGAAAGATATTCATGATCATCTACATCTGCTATGTAGAAATACTCCTTTGCGCCCTCATAGGGCGGACGCAATTCTTCCGTCCTGAGCAAAGGACGTACTGTTTCGGTAGGTTTCAGATAGAAACAGTCATCACAGATAAGACCAAACATCTTTCCACCGCAATAGATTCCATAGTCCCCAAACATTTTCTTGGCTACTATATCACCGGCTCCCGAACATTGGTCAACAATATACTGCACAAAGTCTATACTGCTTGCCATAAAATCCGATTTATCTGCTATTCTTTTGTGAACTTTTAAACTGACACTATGGGAATAATTACCATCAGTAACAGCGTAATCTCCACCAATACGAATGACCCGAAATTTTCTGTATCAGTAGGCATAGACTAATCCGTATTTCTCATGCAGACGGCGAAGGGTGTCGTCAGATTTCATCTTCTGGAGACAAGAGTTTACCATCTGCATTAAGTCATCCTGCCCCTTCTGCATCAGCACGCCAATTTCTCCGTGAGTGAAAGGCTTGTCGAGCAGCGGTGCTGCGAGGCGGCTGTCTGTCTGCACATAATAGGGAGCCTCAGTTATCTCTGTTATCATTACATCGGCCTCTCCCTCTGCTATGAGCGTGGGGATTTCCTCATTCTTCTGGTGGACAATAATCGTTGCGTGTGTCAGGTTCTCGTTGGCGAATTTCTCGTTCAGCCCACCGGGATTCACCATCACCCGCACTTCGGGCTTGTCTATATCAGCCAGCGACGTATATCGGTCACGCTCTGATGCACGGCACAGAATGGTCTTTCCGTTTGCCAGGTAGCCCTCGCTCATCAGCATCGTCTCCTTTCGGGTATCGGTTATGGTGATGCCGCCAATGGCAAGGTCGAAGGTCTGAGGCTCTGCCAAGACATCGGCAGTCAGCGTAGGCCACGAGGTCTTGACGAATACTATCTCAACGCCCAGTCCTTTTGCAATCTCCTTAGCCACCTCAATGCCGAAGCCCCAATATGTACCATCTGGTTCACAGAAGGACAGCGGACGGTAGTCGCCCGTAGTGCCTACGAGCAATGTGTCCCGCTCCACAATCTCGGCCACCTTTCCGTCAAGAGGTATGTCTGTATAGGTCGAAAGGATGAAAACCGAATGCTGTCCATTCTCCTTTCCAAACTGGATGGCATCTTTTAGTGAGGTTTCAGGAAAGAGTTTCGTGCTGTCAAAGTAATACAGCCCGTTCTCTGTATTCAGCCAACCACCTACATAGCCGTCGTGACTAAGTGCATGGCGGACAACCCTATCGAGCTGGTTGCGAGAGTGGCTGTCCTGAGTCTCTGCATAGCTGACAGCAATACCCTCGGTCGGTTCCGTCATTGTACGGATGTCGAGCGTAAATCCGTCGGGATGAGCCTGTGAATAATTCCATACCTTGTCAGCAATAGTCGCTACGTTTCCTTGTCCTGTAGAGTTATCACTGTTTGAGCATGCTGTGAAAACCGTACCACAGCAAAGGGTCAATAAGAGGTAAAACCCATAGCACGTTTTCATTAAGCCAGAAGAACAATAACAAATTCGCTTGATTATTGCCTTGACGGGAAAAGGTCGCATGATATACATTTTCATTGTTTCTTAATTATAATGTCTCCAGCAGATTGCCAATACACTGGTCACCCAGCTGCAGCAGGTCTTTGTGCTGATTTACATCCATAAAATTTTTATCATTCTATCACTGAGATCCTCATTTCTATGTCATCCACAGGTCTGTCACCACGTCCCGTAGCCGAGTTCTGTATCATTTCAACGACATCAAGGCCATCTTCCACCTCACCGAATACGGTATATTGACCGTCAAAGTGGGGAGTACCACCAATGCTTGAGTAGATTTTCTGTTGTTCATCGGACAGTCCTGTATAGTCGGCAGCTTGCTTCTCTGCCTCCGCTGCCAGCTTGTCTTGAAGCTCTTGCAGTCCAGCGCGATTCCTTTCACGGCGCATCTGCATGATTTCGTCACGATGTTCCGAAGCCAATTGATTGAAAATCTGTTGCGCCTTCTGCATCTTCAACTGCTTGGAGAACTGGCGAAGCTGACCTTCATTGTACTTCTGTCCCCACACGATGTAGAACTGTGAACCACTGCTTCTACGCTCAGGGTTCACCTCGTCGCCTTGCCTGGCAGCGGCCAATGCTCCACGCTTATGGAACAGACCATCCTTGATTTCTGCTTCGAGGGTATAGTCTGGCCCCCCCACACCTAACATCTTCCCGGCAGGTGCATCCTTGGAGTCGGGGTCACCCCCCTGAATCATAAAGTCCTTGATTACCCGATGGAACAGCGTACCATCATAATAGCCCTCCTTCACCAGTTTTATGAAATTGTCGCGGTGGATGGGAGTCTCGTCATACAGGCGAACAATGATGTCGCCCAACATTGTCTGAATTTTAACTTTCATATCTCTTCTTATTTGAAATTCCAAAATCCTGTACCCGTTTCAGGGTCAAACTTTTGAGCTATTGCCCCGCCAATTGTCGGTCGAAGTTCTATCTCTGCTGTATAGAGGACAGTTGTTGCTTTCAGATGCCCTCCGGCCATTCCATGCTGACCATCTTTCTTGAAGGAGAACAGGGCATGGGTGTGATGATAGAGTTGGTCGTCTTCACCAGACACGATATTGCCATTGAGCGATACCAGTTCCAGCATCCCCTCTATTAACTCTGTTTCAAACGCTCTTGTCTCTGGAATGAAAACTTGTAACTCAGCACTGCCACAACCGCCTATGCCTGAGAAAATGGCAGACGGAATGGATTCCTTACGGCATACTTCAAGGATATTTGCTATCACTTCATCGCCACGATCCATGCGGATGTAGTACGTTTCTCCAATCTTCTTGTATTCCATAATGCTATAAATGATTATCTGTTAATTATTCAATCCGTATTGAACTCCACCAGTTTATCGTTACATGCACCACAATTACTGCAACCGTTGCAGGTCATCTGGCTGCCACAGGTAGCGCAGTGCTCACGAAAGAAAGGCTCTGGTGATATGATATGAGTTCCGAAGAGCGTTCCTTCCGGCAAGCGCAGCAGCCTTGGAACTTTACGTCCCTGATAACTCAGTCCAGAAAGAAAAGCCTGCTTGCTCTGTGTACGTTTGTCAGGTATGCGGTAGGTCTTGCCGTCTTTCTCGAACACGGTACCCGTCTCGATGAAGTTGAAAGTCACGTCGTATTTCCGGCATTGGTCACTCAACAGCTTTACCCATTCATAGCGGCAAGGACGCGCGCCATCGTAGTTCTCGCCACCGCAAAGCACTTCCTCTATGAGTCCTGTCCGTAGGTATTCTTCAGCATCAACAGGACCTATATAGGGAGCTGCCATGAACCCACGGTGCTTGGCTGGTGTATCAGTGAGAATGGGCAAGCGCTCGTCAGCCCGTGCCTGATTCTCCGTGGTAACGCTGAGCATCACGTTATCGTATCCCTCTCCCCAGTCTTTTGGCAGACAATTAGCAAACCGCTGTGGACGCTTGGTAAGCAGACGGAAGAAGATGTCTGGACGTTGACGGATGATATGCCATGCCTCGTCGCGCCACGGGTCGGCTTCCTCTACAAAGAAGTCGGAGGAAAGCCCTACATAGAGTGTCATGCCCGATGGCAGTTTGAAGCGTCCGTCGCGCCGTCGCTGTATAGGCAAGGTGAAGTTCTCCGTGCGGAAAACGTGCGAAGTATCGAGGCCGCGCTTGCCATCGAGGAAATACATATAACAATGCGCACAACCCTCGCTCACTTTATGGCAACCATGCCAGGGATTCCAAATGATCATTTCTGCTGCGTATTCTTAAAAGTTACATACTCTTGCCATGACGATTGATATTCGTCTTCGCCATGCTCTGCATCAAAAAAAGTCATTTGGCATTCATCCTTATATGGTGACCAGTTTCCACAAATCCAGCCGTCGTATGCAATGACTGGTTGGAAGATGCCACTATTGTTGTGTGCAAGGTGCTTGTGCTCTGGTGCAAGTACGATGTTTCTGGATTTATAGCCAATGAGGTATTCATCGTAAGGAGGAATCAGCAGGAACTTTCTCTTCCTGAAACCTCTTGTGCGACAATCGTCAGTCAAACAGAAGTCTCGTCCTTTATATCTCTCAACGTGGATGTAATCGCCCAAGAGCGCAATACCCTTACGGCAGTCGCTGACGCTTAGTCCAGACCACCACACAAAATCCTCCAGTGTGGCAGGCTGGTGGCTCTGGAAGTATCTTTGGGTAATATGCGCCAAGGCTTCATCCTGGTCCATCTTCGCTGATGACTTTATCTTTTCAGCGGCGAGAGAATAAGTGACCTTCATCGGCAACAAGTCACCACTGCAAAGCACGCCCATGATTTCTGCCATTCGTATATGGTACGAAAGGCGGTGGTCATCTAACTTCATGCCTTTTTCAGCCAATGCCTGCACGAAATCCTCTTTTGTCGCGCTTCTCTTCTCGGCAATTGTCTGAACAAGAACGTCTCTGACACGCATTAGTTCTTCGTCCGGTATGGCTATCTTATTGCTGCTCATCCATCCCTTCGTCAAGGAAATGACCTTTGGAGCAAAAAGGTCTATCAAAGACCAGTAGTCCTCTGCACACACCAACTGCCATGTGCAGCGCATGAGGTGCAGACGGATAATCCGACCCTCGTCGTAAGCTTTCTTAAAGGCTTTGAACGAAGGCTTGCGAGTGCGCATTGCTACAGCCCAGCGCATCATGCGATATTCCTGCGCTTGCATGGCACCCATATAATGCACAACTTCAGTAGGCGTACTGAATTGCGAAGCGATGAGTTGCTGGTTGAGAAGTCGGATGGCTATTGGATTCATATAATGCTATGTGGTCTATCCTCATAAATTGGAATTTACCCATTACCCCTCCACAAACGCCTTGATTTCTTGCTCCAAGAGGCGGAATACATTTGCAACCAGATAGCCATCAGCAATCGCATG
>CAJOLZ010000013.1 GCA_905235575.1 uncultured Bacteroidaceae bacterium
ATGTTCTATGGATTGAGGGCACTCACAACCATCAACAATCTGGAGTATCTGCACACCGAGAACGTAACGGACATGCGTATGATGTTCTATAACTGCACCAGCCTGACGAGCATTGACGTGAGCGGCTTCAATACCGAGAATGTGACGGAGATGACGTGGATGTTCTATAACTGCTCCAGCCTGACAACCATCTATTGCGACAAGAACTGGTACAGGTCGGGACTTACATCAACCGGCATGTTCTCTTATTGCGAAAGTCTGGTGGGCGGCAGCGGCACGGCGTTTGATGCATCGTACACCGATGCCACCTACGCTCGTCCCGATGCATTTCGTACCAAGGGCTACTTCACAAAGCGCGAAGCCTACGCCGTACGCTCCCTCGACGGTAAGACGCTCACCTTCTATTACGACAGCGAGCGTGGCAAGGTCTCTCCTCGCTACAAGACATACCTCTTTAATAGTGGGAATAACGATCCAGGTTGGGTTACAGATAGTATCAATGCAGATATAACCACGGTCGTCTTCGATTCCTCGTTCAAGGATGCCCGCCCCACTTCAACCTATCACTGGTTTTATGGAATGGAAAATCTCACCTCAATTCAAGGCATGAAGGAGTATCTCAACACACGTGAGGTGACGACCATGAGCGGGATGTTCTATAACTGCTCCAGTCTGGAGAGCCTTGACGTGAGCGGCTTCAATACCGAGAACGTGACGACCATGAGCTGGATGTTCCAGAATTGCTCCAGCCTGACAACCCTCGACGTGAGCAGCTTCAATACCGCCAATGTGGCGTACATGGGTACTATGTTCTATAGATGCTCCAAGCTGACGATTCTCGACTTGAGCAACTTCAATACCGAGAAGGTGACGGACATGAAATACATGTTCGCTAATTGCTCCAGCCTGACAACCATTATATGCGACAAGGACTGGAATAGGTCAGAGCTTGAGTCGACCTATATGTTCCGTGGTTGCACAAGTCTGAAGGGCGGCAAGGGCACGGCGTTTGATAATTCGCACACTAATGCCACCTATGCTCACCCCGACGCAGCAGACAACCCGGGCTACTTTACGGCGAAGGAAGCCTACGCAGCACTTGACGGGACAACCCTCACGTTCTATTTCGACGCGCAGCGTAGCACACGCGGCACGACATACGACTTGAATAGCGGTGAAAACGCCCCCGGCTGGTATACAGACGGCAAAAAGAATGTAACCAAGGTCGTTTTCGATTCCTCGTTCAGGGACGCACGCCCCACTTCAACCTATTGCTGGTTCGATGGGATGGAAAATCTCACCTCAATTACAGGCATGAAGGAGTATCTCAACACAAGCGAGGTGACGAACATGGGAAGCATGTTCTATTATTGTTCCAGCCTGACGAGCCTCGACGTGAGCGGCTTCAATACGGAGAATGTGACGAACATGTATTGGATGTTCGGTTACTGCTCCAGCCTGACGAGCCTCGACTTGGGCGGTTTCAATACCGAGAAGGTAGAGAACATGGGCTTAATGTTCTATTATTCCTCCAGCCTAACAACCATTATATGCGATAACGACTGGAACAGGTCGTTTGGCTCGTACTCTATGTTCAGTTGGTGCACAAGTCTGAAGGGCGGCAACGGCACGGAGTATAATGAATCGTACACCAACGATGCCACCTATGCTCACCCCGACGGCGGTACAAGCAACCCGGGCTACTTCACGAAGTTTGTGCGGGGCGACGCGAACGGCGACGGCCATGTGACCATCACCGACGCAGTGGCAGTGGTGAACTATATCCTCGGTTCTACGCAGGGCGTGTTCATCAAACGTGCAGCAGATGTTGACCGAAATGGTGATATCAGCATCACCGACGCCGTGGGCATCGTGAACATCATCCTCAACAGCAGCCCCGCCGGCGTGAAAGAACGCCGTGTGAGAGAAGAAGTAGGCTCTTTTAGAGAACCAGAGTAAAAGCACCGCAGTGCGTTGCTTGACGCACTGTGCTTCGACAGCCTGCGCACCACGCTGCGACGCCCGTCGCACCGTGGTGCGTTTTTTGAGGGGGGGTGAGGAGTCCTCGGTGAGATTCTTCTTCAACACCCACTATCGTGGGCAGAAGCGGCAGAGCCGAGCGCGCTACGCTCTGAATGACAATCTGCGGAAAATCAAAATAAATTCTTCAACACCCACTAACGTGGGCAGAAGCGGCAGAGCCGAGCGTTGCTTTTCGCTCGTTTAATCGTATCTCTGACCTTCGGTCGAAGATACTCACACTCGGAAAATCAAAATAAATTTTGCTTTTCGCTCGTTTAATCGTATCTTTGCAGCCAAATATCAACTTTTAACTTAGTTAAAAACGTAAAAATGGCAAAGGAGTACAATTTCAGAGAGATTGAGCAGAAGTGGCACCGTGCGTGGGTGGAGAACGAGACCTATCGCGTGACGGAGGACCACGGAAAACAGAAATACTATGTGCTGAACATGTTCCCATATCCCAGCGGCGCAGGTCTGCACGTGGGGCATCCGTTGGGTTACATCGCCAGCGACATCTATGCCCGATATAAACGACTGAGAGGATATAACGTGCTGAACCCCATGGGCTATGACTCGTACGGTCTGCCTGCCGAGCAGTATGCCATCCAGACGGGACAGCATCCCGAGAAGACGACTTTCCAGAATATCGACCGCTATCGCGAGCAGCTGGACAAGATAGGCTTCTCGTTCGACTGGGACCGCGAGGTGCGCACCTGTTCGCCCGACTACTACCACTGGACGCAGTGGGCTTTCCAGCGGATGTATGAGAGTTTCTTCTGCAACGCCTGTCAGCAGGCGCAGCCCATCGCACGCCTCATAGAGCATCTGGAGGCTCACGGCACCGAGGGCCTGAACGCTGCCTGCTCGGAAGAACTGCACCTGACGGCCGAGGAATGGAAGGCCCTGGACGAGAAGGGTAAGAGCGACGTGCTGATGAACTATCGCATCGCCTTCCTGGGCGAGACGATGGTGAACTGGTGTCCGAAGCTCGGCACCGTGTTGGCCAACGACGAGGTGGTGGACGGTGTGAGTGTGCGCGGCGGCTATCCCGTGGAGCAGAAGAAGATGAGACAGTGGTGTCTGCGCGTGAGTGCCTATGCACAGCGACTGCTGGACGGACTGGACACCATCCAGTGGAGCGAGAGCCTGAAGGAGACACAGCGCAACTGGATTGGACGCTCGGAGGGTACCGAGGTGCAGTTCCGCATAGCCGACAGCGACGAGCAGTTCACCATCTTCACTACACGTGCCGACACGATGTTCGGCGTGACCTTCATGGTGCTGGCTCCCGAAAGCGAACTGGTGCAGAAAGTGACGACACCCGAACAGCAGGCCGAGGTGGAGAAATATCTGACCTACGTGAAAGGTCGCACGGAGCGCGAGCGCCAGATAGACCACAAGGTGACGGGCGTCTTCACCGGAGCCTACGCCATCAATCCCTTCACAGGCGAGCGCAATCCCATCTGGGTGAGCGAATATGTGTTGGCAGGCTACGGCACGGGAGCCATCATGGCCGTACCGGCACACGACAGCCGCGACTATGCCTTTGCCCGCCACTTCGGACTGCCCATCGTGCCGCTCATCGAGGGTGCTGACGTATCGGAAGAGAGCTACGACGCCAAGGAAGGCATCGTGTGCAACAGTCCCGCCGCAGGAAAGGAGCCTTATTGCGACCTCTCGCTGAACGGACTGACCGTGAAGGAAGCCATCGCTGCTACGAAGAAATATGTGACGGAACATAAGCTGGGCCGCGTGAAGGTGAACTACCGCCTGCGCGACGCCATCTTCAGCCGCCAGCGCTACTGGGGCGAGCCTTTCCCCGTCTATTACAAGAACGGCATCCCTCAGATGATACCCGAAGAGTGCCTGCCCATCGAACTGCCACACGTGGAGAGCTTCCTGCCCACCGAAACGGGCGAACCGCCACTGGGCAACGCACAGACCTGGGCATGGGACGAGAAGCAGCGCAAGGTGGTGGACAAGGCACTCATCGACGAGAAGAACGTCTTCCCCATCGAACTGTATACCATGCCAGGATTTGCAGGAAGCAGCGCATACTACCTGCGTTACATGGACCCGCACAACAAGACTGCGCTGGTGAGCCGCGAGGCAGACGAATACTGGCAGAGCGTGGACCTCTACGTGGGAGGCAGCGAACATGCCACGGGACACCTCATTTACAGCCGCTTCTGGAATAAGTTCCTCTTCGACCTGGGCATCAGCTGCAAGGAAGAACCCTTCCAGAAACTGGTGAACCAGGGTATGATTCAGGGACGCTCGAACTTCGTGTACCGCATCAAGGACACCAACACCTTCGTCTCACTGGGACTGAAGGAACAATACGACGTGACACCCATCCACGTGGACGTGAACATCGTGAAGAACGACGTGCTCGACGTGGAGGCCTTCAAGGCATGGCGTCCCGAATATGCCGACGCGCAGTTCGTGCTGGAAGACGGGAAGTATGTGTGCGGATGGGCCATCGAAAAGATGTCGAAGAGTATGTTCAACGTGGTGAACCCTGACATGATTGTGGAACGCTACGGTGCCGACACACTGCGCCTCTACGAAATGTTCCTGGGACCCGTGGAGCAGTCGAAGCCTTGGGACACGAACGGAATTGACGGATGCCACCGCTTCCTGAAGAAGTTCTGGCAGTTGTTCTGGGACAAGGACGGCAACCTGCAGGCCGACGACAGCGATGCCAGCGCCGAGAGCCTGAAGAGCCTGCACAAACTGATTAAGAAAGTGACGGGCGACATAGAGACATTCAGCTACAACACCAGCATCAGTGCCTTCATGGTGGCCACCAACGAACTGACACAGCAGAAGTGCCGCAGCCGCGAAGTGCTGCAGAAAGCTGTGGTGCTGCTGGCTCCCTTCGCACCACATATTGCCGAAGAACTCTGGGAGGCGCTGGGCAACAATACATCGGTCTGCGATGCACAGTGGCCCTCGTACGACGAGAAGTATCTGGCGGAGAGCACCGTGCACCTGGGTGTGCAGTTCAACGGCAAGGTGCGCTTCGCCCTGGATTTCCCTGCCGATGCCACTCCGCAACAGATGACCGACATGGTAATGAACGCTCCCGAGGCACAGAAATACCTGAACGGCATGCAGGTGGTGAAGACCATCGCCGTGCCCGGACGCATCGTGAACATCGTTGTAAAGCCTCAGTAAGAGAAACGCAATGGCAAGCAAGAAGTCTCATATCTGGGAATTCGTAAAGGATTTCCTCATCATCAACCTCGGCATGGCCATCTATTCGCTTGGATGGGCTGCCTTCTTGCTGCCCTATCACATCACGACGGGCGGCATGGTGGGTATGTTTGCCATCCTCTACTACGTGACGGGTTTCCCCATGAGCGTGGCCGTGCTGCTGGCAAACATCCTGCTGCTGGCCATTGCTGTCAAACCTCTGGGATGGCAGTTCGTCATCAAGTCGGCCTATGCCGTGGCAGCGCTCTCCCTCTTCCTTACGGTAGGGCAGAACATCATGACCGACGAGGCAGGGAATCTCGTCCAACTGATGGGTGAGGGACAGGATTCGATGGCCTGTGTCTTGGGTGCCATACTGAACGGCGTTGGCGTGGGCACCGTGCTGCTGGCTGGCGGAAGCACCGGAGGATGGGACATCGTGGCGACGCTGGTGAACAAACACAGGAACATCACGCTTGGACGTGTGATGCTCTACCTCGACCTGCTGGTCATCGCATCGTGCTGGCCCATCTTCCATGACTGGCGCATGGTGGTGTTCGGTTATGTCACGCTGGCCATCTATACGTATGTGGTGGACTTGTTGATAAACAGCACGCGGCAGGACATACAGTTTGTCATCTTCACACACTGCCACAACGAAATAAGCGAACGCATCATTCACGAGACCTCACATTCCGTGACATTGCTCAACGGTGAGGGATATTACAGCCATCAGGACATAAAAGTGCTCATCACCATCGTTCACAAACGCGAACGGGTGAAGATTCTGCGCATGATTCATGAGGTGGATCCGGCAGCCTTCGTGTCGCAGAGCAGGGTGGAAGGTGTCTATGGCAACGGCTTTAACCCGATACGAACATGAATGCACTGATAAAGAAAATATGCGGCGACATCAGTCCGTGGCGGCTGACGAAGGACTATGCGCAGATGACATTAGGCCTGATTATCTACGCGCTGGGCTATTCGTGCTTCCTGCTTCCTTATCAGATTATCAGTGGCGGCGTGAGTGGTGTTGCCACCTTCGTGTTCTATGCCACCGGGCTTCATGCCAACTACACGTATTTCTTCATAAACATCTTCCTGCTGTTGCTGGCGATGCGCATCATGGGCTGGCGCTTTTTCCTGCGCACCATCTACGGCATCGTTCTTGCTTCCTTGCTGATAGGTGTCTTTCAGGGTTTGCTTACGCAGATTGGACCCGACGGCAAGGAGACGCTCAAATGTATATTGGGCGAGCAGAAGTTTATGGCCACGGTCTTGGGCGGACTGATGGAAGGACTGGGGCTTGCCATCGTCTTTATGAGTGGTGGCAGTACGGGTGGCACAGACATCATCGCCTCTTGTGTGAACAAGTTCTGGAACATCTCCCTGGGTCGCATGTTGCTCTTCCTGGACATCTTTATCATCAGTAGCGGCTATCTGCTCTCACACAGCATAGAACTCACCGTCTTTGGCTTCGTGACGATGTTCATCAGCAACAACTTCCTCGACTATGTCATCAACGGAGCACGGCAGAGTGTTCAGTTTATCATCATCAGCAAGGAACACGAACGGATAGCACAGCTTGTGGGAGATCAGATGGGGCGCGGTGTGACGATACTCTACGGAGAGGGATGGTACAGCAAGGAGAAACGTCAATTGCTGCTCATCATGGCAAAGAAATATGAGAGCCGTCGCCTTTTCCGTCTTATTCAGGAAACAGATCCGAATGCCTTTGTATCCATGAGCAACGTAGAAGGTGTCTTTGGCGAAGGCTTTGACAAAATAAAGAAAGGATGAGAGAAATCGTAATGGCAACGAACAATGCCCACAAACTGCAAGAGGTGAGGCAAATACTGGGCGGGCGCTTCCAAGTGAAGGGCCTTGCCGAGATAGGTTGTCACGAGGACATCCCCGAAACGGCATCTACACTCGAAGGCAATGCGCTGCAGAAGGTCCGCTATGTACACGAGCACTATGGAGTGGACTGTTTTGCTGATGACACGGGGCTTGAGGTGGAAGCACTTCATGGTGCACCGGGCGTCTTCACGGCACGCTTCGGGCAGATGAACGGTTACGGTGAGAGTCACGACGCAGAGGCTAACATACGTTGTCTGCTCGACCGCCTGCAGGGCGCAGACAACCGTAGGGCACGGTTCCGTACGGCGGTGGCACTGATACTCGACGGACGTGAGCATCTCTTCGAAGGAATTGTCGAGGGTGAGATACTGCCAGCCAAGAGTGGCAACGGCGGTTTCGGGTACGACCCAGTCTTCTCCCCCGAAGGCCGAGGCGTCTCGTTTGCCGAGATGAATGCCGAGGAGAAGAATGCCATCAGCCATCGCGGACGAGCTATAGAACGTCTGGCGGCCTTCCTCGCCACAATATGAAACATGGTCTTCGTCCTTTGCGACGGAGACGGAAACAAATATTATCTGTTATGAAAAAGCATATTCTTGTCTGTTGTCTGCTGTCGTTCTGCTGTTCATTCTTGTCTGCACAGCAGATAGGTGAGTGGCAGGTATATCCCTCCTATTACGAGGCCACGCAGAACATTGCTGTTGGGAACATGGTTTATTCGCTCTACAACGGCAATCTGATTTCGTACGACACTGACGATTCCGAGGTGCATGCCTATGACTGTCTGCATGAGCTCAACGGAGCACACATCTCGCACATGGCATACAGTAACGAGGCCAAACGTCTCATTCTTGTCTACGATGACGGTAACATCGACTTGCTCGACGAAGACAATGCGGTGACAAACCTGTCCTCGCTGCGCGACAAGACGCTCTCGGGAAAGGACGTCAAACAAGTTACAGTGGAAGGTACGACGGCCTACCTCATCACCGAATTCGGTTTTGTAGAGGTAGACATGAAGAACGGTGTCTTCGGAAACACCTACCAGCTGGACCTCGCAATCAACGCCATAGCCATCTCGCCCAATCAAGTATTTCTGGGCACCAGCAGTGGACTTTACATTTGCTCTCGCACAGAGAACATGCAGCAGAAGAGTAACTGGAAGCAGCACAACAAGGTTACGTGGCACGATATCGTCTGGCACGACAACCATCTGTTGGGACTCACATGGGGCACCATCTACGACATCAACCTCGCAGGCGGATATGACAAAAGAGTTTCGGAGGGTGGCACGCAGCTTATGAAAACCTCCGGAGACTATCTCTTCTGGGTCAACAACAGTAGCATCTCTTTCTGCACGTCGCTGTCCGATGTCACCACCATTCCTCACGACAATGTCTGGCGTGATGTATCCTATGCCAAACAAATCTTCTGGGTGAGCGAGGGTGAGAACGGCTTGGTGGGTTATAAGATCGATGGCAAGTCGTTCGTACGTGTCGCAGGGCCCATACAGCCCAACAGTCCGAAACATGACCTCTTCTATCGCATGAGATGGGTGGGCGACCGTCTGCTGGTGGCTGGAGGAATCAACACGGCCGATGCTTTCGTCAATCCTGTTACTGCCATGTACTACGAGGATGGGGAGTGGACCTACCTTCAAGAGATGGAGATTCCTGAGCAATACCCACAGTTTAATTTCAGTAATACCACCCATCTGGTGCAAGACCCTGCCGATGACAAACACCATTTTGCAAGCCTTTATCGTACGGGCCTCTGTGAGTATGTCGACGGCAAGTTCGTGCGTTTCTTCAATTGCGACAACAGTCCGCTGCAGACCATTCTGCCCGACGAGCCGCGTGGTCTCTATTACAACTACGTGGGGTGCTCGGGATTGCAGTACGACAACGACGGCAACCTGTGGATTCTGAACACGGGTACAGACACCATCGTGCGTTTCATACGTCCCAATGGTCGATGGGGCTCGCTCTATTACAGCGACATCACGAAGGCCATTCTCTGCGACGATTATCTGATACACAGCAGCGGCCTGATGTTCCTCAACAGCCGCTACAAAGAAAACCGAGGCTTCTTCTGCTTCGATACGCGCGGTACGCTGGACAATGTGCGCGACGACCGTCATCGCCTGCGAAGCACCATCGTCAATCAGGATGGGACATCGTACGCGCCGGGTGAGTTCTATTGTATGACGGAAGACCTCGACGGACGCATCTGGTGTGGCACTGACCAAGGACTTTTTGTCATCAACGATGCCGAGTCTTTCTTTGATGACAATTTCAATTTTGAACAAGTGAAGATCCCGCGTAACGACGGCAGCGGATTGGCCGATTATCTGCTGAACGGCGTTTCGGTAAGCTGCGTTGCTGTGGACGGAGCCAACCGCAAGTGGGTGGGCACCCTAGCCAACGGCATCTATCTCATCAGCGCCGACGGTACGGAGATGATTCACCACTTCATGGCCGACAACTCTCCCTTGCTCGACGACAATGTGCTTTGCATTGCGGTTCATCCCACCACGGGGGTGGTGATGATTGGTTGCGAGAAGGGCCTCTGCAGCTATGCCAGCGAAGCCACCGAGGCTGCGCAGACGCTCGACTACGACAATGTTGTGGTCTTCCCTAATCCCGTGAAGTCGGATTACACAGGTCCCATTGCCGTGCGTGGCCTCACGATGGATTCCGAAGTGAAGATTCTCAGCAGTTCGGGTCAGCTGATATGGAGCGGCACCTCAGCCGGAGGCACCTTCACCTGGAACGGATGCAACAGCAAGGGACGTCGTGTGGCTTCGGGCATATACCACATTGTGGCGAATAATGCAGAGGGCAAGAAAGCCATTGTCGCCCGTGTCGTTGTCATAAAATAAAGCATCGAACCATGGCTGCAGAACATCCAGACATGCTACTTCTCTGTGACCCGCAGGAGGTCACGCGCTATGCCATACACAGGCTGGCTGCGGAGATGGAACTCTACGCTGCGGAAGCCATACTTTCTGCGCCCACGCTGCCTTCCCTCAAGGACGTCATCCACGCGGCTGTGAGTCAGGGAAACGTGCCGGCCGTGTTGCTCGACTATACGCTCCTGAACTGTACCGAGGATGACCTCATGTTGCTTCATTTGCGCTATCCCAACATCCATTTCATACTTTTCAGCGACCAGTTGAGTCGCGAATTTTTGCGTCGCATGTTGCTCGGCAGCCGCCATTTCAGTGTCGTTCTGAAAGATGTGACGCTCAGCGAGGTGCGCGACTGTCTGCGCTCGGTGGCACGTGGCGAGCAGTACATCTGTTCGCGCATCTTGTCGATGCTCGAGAGTCGCGAACTTTCCGAGGCCGAACGCACACCGCTGACGGCCACCGAGAAGGAGATTCTTCATTCCATGAGCCTTGGCAGAAGTACGAAGGAGATTGCTGCCGAACGCTTCCTTTCGGTTTATACCGTGATGACGCACCGCAAGAACATCTTCCGTAAGTTGCACGTGAACAATGCGCAGGAAGCGGTCCGATATGCCTTGCGTGCCGGCATCGTAGACCCGCTGGAATACTATATCTGAGAATGCAAAAGGGGAGACCCCGGTGAACGGAGCCTCCCCTTTTTGTATCTACATGTTTTCTTAGAGAGGATAGTCCTCGTAGGCGTAGAGCTGTGTGCTCAGGTAGCGTTCGCCGGTGTCGGGCAGAAGCACTACGATGCGCTTGCCGGCCAGTTCGGGACGCTTGGCCACTTGCAGGGCTGCCCATGTTGCAGCACCGCTGCTGATACCTACGATGAGGCCCTCACGCAGACTCAGCTCACGGCCGGTCAGTATTGCGTTGTCGTTCGTCACGCGGATAATCTCATCGACAACTTCGCTGCTATAGGTCTGGGGAATGAAGCCGGCGCCGATGCCCTGAATCTTGTGGGGACCGGGCTTGCCACCGCTCAGCACGGGGCTGCTGTCGGGCTCTACGGCGATGATCTTCACGTTCGGGTTGTAGCGCTTCAGTGTGCGGCCGACACCTGTGACGGTTCCGCCCGTGCCTACGCCGCCGATGAATACGTCCACCTTACCGTCTGTGTCGGCCCATATCTCCTCGGCTGTGGTCTTCTCGTGAATCTCGGGGTTGGCGGGGTTCACAAACTGTCCCAGGATGACTGCTCCGGGTATTTCGCTCTTCAGTCGGTCGGCCTCGGCGATGGCACCTTTCATGCCCTCGGCACCGCTCGTCAGCACCAGTTTTGCACCGGCTGCGCGCAGCAGGTTCTGACGCTCCTTGCTCATGGTCTCGGGCATCACGATGATGGCCTCGTAGCCCTTCACGCGGCTAATCCATGCCAGACCTACGCCCGTGTTACCGCTCGTCGGCTCGATGATTACGCTGCCGGGTTTCAGGATGCCCTTGCGCTCGGCGTCCTCAATCATGTTCAGGGCGATACGGTCCTTCACGCTGCCGCCCGGGTTGAAATATTCCACCTTGGCTACTATCTCTGCCACTGCGCCCTTTTCGGCTGCCAACTTGTTAATCTCCACCAGCGGGGTCTTGCCCACCAGGTCTGTCAGTTGTTTGTAAATCCTTGCCATAACTTTTCTCTTTTTTAGTGATTAATATCCAATTTCTTTCAGTTTCACGATGCAAAGGTACGGCGGTTCTGCGGTGCGCGGAATACCCCGTTTAGGGTATATTTGCAGGAAGAGGGTATATCGGCCTTCTCGGAATACGACCTCGAACTGCACTTTTCCGTCTGATTCATAGTTGTTTAGTTCTTTTTGGAAATCCCGTCTCCTTTTATATATATAATAAGGTATAGGGATTCCGCTCTGTCATTTTTCGGCAGAACACAGGGCTTCTGAGGGCGTTTTGGGCTCCGAAACAGGGTATTTATCTTTACAATTATCTGCGCGTCTTTTTCTTCAGAAACGAATTTCGGGTGTTGCAGCGTGTTTCGCAGCTTGTCGCACCGTGTTGCGCAGGCTGTCGCACCACGGTGCGTTTTCGCTCGAAGCGCCTTCCAGAACGAAAAAGAAGGGGACGGGAGGAAAAACGCAAAATTCAAGAATGCTGAGAATCAGATGGTTATATTTCGTCCGATGCGGCATGCCAATCCATGCGCAGCCAATCTCATGCTTTCTCACTGCTTTTTCGTGCACCCCTCGCAGGGGACTTTCGGCCTCAATCTTCCGATATACTGACACTGGGAATCCATCTCATCGGTGGCTTCGAAATGCACTGAGAGGCGAAATTTAACGAATGTTAACTAAAGTTTCTGCATTGTGTGACTTAATCTGTCACAATACCGACGGAACTTTGCAGCGGAAATCAACGAAAGCTCCACCGGAGTCAACGAAATGTTTAACCTTAATAAATAATAGAAGAAGATGAAAACACAAGCAATTTACACCGAGAGTTCGCCCCGCACACTGTGCTCGCTCTGGAACGCATTTTTGGCCTCGCGCCCCGTTGTTTCGCTGGCTGCATGGTTCAGCCGCCTGTCCGACCAGGAAGTGACCCCTCGGCAGGCCGTCTGTCTGGTGCATGCCCAGGTGGCATTTGCCGCCCTCGTACTGCTGGGCGGTTCGAGCCCACTGGTGGCCGTGCTGCTCTTCGCCTGGTTCGGACTGAGCGTGTGGCAGTGCGCAGAATAATCACAAAGTACACCCCCTTTGCGGAAGCCTTGAGCCTACGTCGGCTGCGAGGTTCCGTGCCATGGCATCGGTCTTGGTCGATTGGGGCTTGAAATCCTCTTTTCATGATTCAGAGAACAAAGAGACATCATTTATTCGATAATTTCGAGGGCTTTATCAGTCTTTTTATTACCTTTGTAGCATAAAACTACAACTGCTAATTCTGTTTTATGATGAAAAACATTCTTTCTGCAGCCTTAATTCTTTCCGCCGGCCTGTTTGTGTCGTGTGCTTCGCGCAGCACAAAGGAGCCTGTGGATTGCGTGAATCCCTACATCGGAAACATCAGTCACATGCTGGTGCCCACGTTCCCCACCATTCAGCTGCCCAACAGTCTGATGCGCATCTATCCCACGCGCGGCGACTATACGACGGAGATGCTCGACGGTCTGCCCGTCATCGTCACCAACCACCGCGAGCGCTCGGCGTTCCGCATCAGTGTCACGCAGGGCGAACGTCTTGCTCCCATCATCTCCACCAACTGGGATCACGAGCACATCACGCCGTACAGCTACGACGTGCAGATTGCAGACAACAGCATCGATGTACGTCTGGCCGTCGGTCATCAGAGCGCCATCTACGAATTTTCTTTCCGCGATCCGGAGAAACCTGCCACGGTGATACTTTATTCGGGAGGCGGAGAAATGAGTTCTGCTGACAATACTAACTCTGTGATGGGCAATCAGCAGATAAGCAGCAACATGCGCATCTACATGAACGGAACTTTCAACGTCGAACCGGAGAAATGCGGAGTTCTCCGTGGTGGGAAGATAACGGACGAGCAGCAAGCCCAGGGGCGTGGTGCAGCCGTGGCTTACCGCTTCCCTGCAGGCACCAAGTCGGTGCGACTTGCATACGGAATCTCGCTCATCTCTGTCGATCAGGCTCAAGAGAACATGTTCCACGATGCCCTCTTGCGGAACGATGTCAAGTCGGATGTGCAGAAGAATGACAAGGGACTTTACAACCTTGAATCCATGACCAAGTATGGTCGGCAGACGTGGAACGACGCTCTTTCTGCCATCCGTGTAGAGGGTGGGAGCGAAGACCAGAAGGCGGTACTCTACACCTCGTTCTACCGAACCATGGAGCGTCCCGTGTGCCTGAGCGAGGCCAACGGGCAGTACTTCAGTGGCTTTGACGGACAGGTACACGAAGATGACGGCGTGCCCTTCTATACCGACGACTGGATATGGGATACCTATCGCGCCGCCCATCCATTGCGCGCCCTGCTGCGCCCTCAGGAAGAGGAGCACATCATCGCTTCGTATCTGCGCATGGCCGAACAGATGGGCACCTGCTGGATGCCGACATTCCCCGAGATGACGGGTGATACGCGGCGCATGAATTCCAATCACGGGGTGGCCATGGTTGCTGATGCGCTCTACAAGGGGCTTGACGTGGACGCCTCGAAAGCTTTCGACTACTGCCGCAGGGGCATCGAAGAGAAGACGTTGGCGCCCTGGAGCGGTAATCCTGCAGGATGGATTGACCAGTTCTACAAAGACCACGGATACATACCGGCACTGCGCGAGGGTGAGCCCGAGACCGACCCCAACGTAAGTTCCTTCGAGAAGCGACAGCCCATCGCCGTCACGCTGGGCACGTCGTACGACGAGTGGTGTCTCTCGCGCATCGCCCAATATCTGGGTATGGAGCCCGAGGCGTTCTACTATCTCAGCCACAGCTACAACTATCGCAACGTGTGGAATCCCGAGACCCGCTTCTTCCATCCCAAGGACAGCACCGGCGAGTTCCTGCCCGACTTTGACTATCGCTTCAGCGGTGGCATTGGTGCGCGCGATGCCTACGACGAGAACAACGGATGGACCTATCGCTGGGACGTACAGCATAATTTTGCCGACCTGTGCCGTCTGATGGGTGGTCGCGAGGCCATGCAGGCGAACCTCGACCGCACCTTTGCCGAGCCTATGGGCAGGGGTAAGCGTGAGTTTTACGAACAACTGCCGGACCAGACGGGCAACATCGGTCAGTTCACCATGGCCAACGAGCCTTCGCTGCACATCCCTTATATCTATAACTATGCGGGCGCGCCGTGGAAGACACAGAAGCGTGTGCGTCAGTGCCTAGACACGTGGTTCCGCAACGACCTGATGGGCGTCCCGGGCGACGAGGACGGAGGCGGTCTCACCTCGTTTGTCGTCTTTTCTTCCATCGGTTTCTATCCCGTCACGCCCGGACTGCCGGTCTATAACATCGGTTCGCCGCTCTTCAAGCACATCTCTCTGCGCCTGCCCAACGGTCGCACCTTCCTCATTGAGGCCAAGGGCTGCAGTCGCGAAAACAAATATATCCAGAGCGCCATGCTCAACGGACAGCCCCTCGACAAACCGTGGTTCACGCACGACGAGCTGATGCAGGGTGGCAGTCTCGTGCTGGAGATGGGCGCGCAACCCAACCGCGAGTGGGGTGCTGCGGAGGGAGCCGAGCCGCCATCGGCCGACGAACTGGAAATGTAACTAAATCGGAAGATTAGCTTCCTTACGCTGTTGCGAGGGGCATCGAAAATCGCTGTGAGAAGCAGTGAGAATCGATGCCCCTCGCTGCGTTCTTGTGCACATAGAAAAACGATGTAATTCCAACCACTTGATTATCAGTGGTTGCAAATTTTGCGTCTTCATCGTCTGTCCCGTGAAATACGCTCGGGAACACGCTTCGGACGAAAACGCACTGCGGTGCGACAGCCTGCGCACCACAGTTCGACATCGGTTGCACTATGTTCCGACAGCAGAAAATCGATTTTGTGAAGAATCAGAAAGAAAATAATGTAAGGATTATTTCTCAGTTTTGTGCGCTGTTGAATATCAGTTTTATTCCTCAACATAAATACGCGCACGCGTTTCCGTTCCGAAAAGCTCAAATAAATTTGGCTTTTCCCTCGCTTATTCGTAACTTTGCAACGCAATAAATGAGGAAGCATGAATGTTGTTGAGACAGAGATAGAGGGCATAGTCATATTGCAGCCACGCGTGTTCGCCGACAGCCGCGGATATTTCTTCGAGAGCTATTCCCAGCGCGACTTCGACACGGCCGTCGGTCCCGTGCGTTTCGTGCAGGACAACGAGAGCTGTTCGGTGCGTGGTGTCGTGCGCGGCCTCCACTACCAGCGGCCTCCGTTTGCCCAGAGCAAACTGGTGCGCTGTGTGCGTGGTGCGGTGCTCGACGTGGCAGTTGACATACGCCGCGGCTCGCCCACGTTCGGCCGTCACGTGGCGGTGGAACTCACCGAGGAAAACCACTGGCAGTTGTTCATCCCCAAGGGATTCGCCCACGGGTTTGCAGTACTCAGCGAGAGAGCCGTGTTCCAGTATAAGTGCGACGAATTCTATCATCCCGAGGCCGAAGCCGGCATCAGCATCAGCGACCAGAGTCTGGGCATAGACTGGCGCATCCCCCTCTCTGAGGCCATACTGAGCGAGAAGGACCGTCTCTTCAAGCCTCTGGCCGAATGTGAAATTGATTTTTAGAGCGATATGATAATACTGGTGACAGGAGCAAACGGGCAGTTGGGGCGCGAGATGCGCAGACTGGCCGCCGCGAGCCGAAACGAATACATCTTTGCCGACGTGGTGGAGGCAGAGGGGCTGGAGACCACTCTGCTGGATATTACCGACGCACAGGCGGTGCGGCGTCTTGTGGCAGACCGCCGGGTGGACGTCATCGTGAACTGCGCCGCCTATACCAACGTAGACGCAGCTGAGACAAACATGGAACAGGCCGAACAGCTGAACGCTACGGCACCACGACTGCTGGCCGAGGTCATGTACGAGACCGGCGGACTGCTCATACACGTGAGCACCGACTATGTCTTCGGCGGAGGTGACCAGAAGACACCCTACGACGAAAGGGACACCACGGCACCCACCTCGGTCTATGGTCTCACCAAACTTCGCGGCGAACGCGCCATAGCCGGCAGCCGATGCCGCTATGTAATCATTCGCACGGCATGGCTCTACAGCGAGTTCGGAAGAAACTTCCTGCTCACCATGCGCTCGCTCACGGCCCAGCGTGACAGCCTGCAGGTGGTCTTCGACCAAGTGGGCACACCCACCTACGCCCTCGACCTGGCGCGCGCCATTGCTGCCGTCATGGACGACTATGCCGAATGGCTGCAGCAGGCCGGAAGTTCCCGCGAGGCCTATCCGCGCGGCGGCATCTATCACTACACCAACGAGGGCGTGTGCTCGTGGTTCGACTTCGCCTATGCCATCGCCCAGGCCTCGGGCAACACGACATGTCGCATACAGCCCTGCCTGAGCAGCCAGTTCCCCAGTCCCGTGACGCGACCGGCATACAGCGTCCTCAACAAAAGTAAAATCAGAGAAACATTCCGTCTGCACATCCCTCACTGGACCGAATCGCTGGCGGAATGTATCGCCTCAATAGAAAAGACGAAATGAAAGGAATAGTTTTAGCAGGAGGCAGCGGCACACGCCTCTATCCCATCACGAAGGGAATCAGCAAACAACTGATGCCCATCTACGACAAACCGATGATATACTATCCCATCAGTGTGCTCATGCAGGCCGACATACGCGAGATACTCATCATCTCCACACCGCACGACCTGCCCGGCTTCCGTCGTCTCCTGGGCGATGGCAGCGACTATGGGGTACACTTCGAGTATGCCGAACAACCCAGTCCCGACGGACTGGCACAGGCTTTCACCATCGGCGCAGACTTCATCGGCACGGACACAGCATGTCTGGTGTTGGGCGACAACATCTTCCAGGGCCCGGGCTTTACACGCATGCTTCACGAGGCTGTGCGCACCGTCGAAGAAGATGGCAAGGCCACCATTTTCGGTTACTGGGTGAACGACCCCGAACGATACGGCGTGGCTGAGTTCGACGACGACGGCAACTGCCTCTCCATCGAGGAGAAACCCCAGCATCCGAAGAGCAACTATGCCGTGGTAGGACTTTATTTCTACCCCAACAAAGTGGTCAACGTGGCACGCAACATCAAGCCCAGTGCCCGCGGCGAATATGAGATAACCACGGTGAACCAGCATTTCCTGGAGGCCGGTGAACTGAAGGTGATGACACTCGGACAGGGTTTTGCATGGCTCGACACGGGCACGTTCGACTCGCTTTCCGAGGCTTCAACCTTCATCGAGGTGCTCGAGAAGCGACAGGGACTGAAAGTGGGTTGCCTCGAAGGAATCGCTTATCGCAAGGGATGGATATCGGAAGAAAAGATGAGACAGCTGGCTCAGCCGATGCTCAAGAATCAATATGGGCAATATCTGCTGAAAGTCATTGACGAAGTTAAACGATACGGAAACAAAATAAAGTAAAATAATGAGCAGAAACATAATCATAACGGGCGGCGCAGGCTTCATAGGAAGTCATGTGGTCAGACTCTTCGTGAACAAATACCCTGAGTACAAGATTATCAACCTGGACAAGCTGACGTATGCCGGCAATCTGGCCAACCTGTGCGACGTGGAGCAGAAACCAAACTACAAGTTTGTACGTATGGACATCTGCGACTACGAAGGCGTGCTGCACCTCATGCAGGAGGAACAGGTGGACGGCATCATCCATCTGGCAGCCGAGAGCCACGTGGACCGCAGCATCAAAGACCCCTTCACCTTTGCCCGCACCAATGTTATGGGTACGCTTGCACTCTTGCAGGCAGCCAAGACATATTGGGACAGCTTGCCGGAGAAGTACGAGGGCAAACGCTTCTATCACATCTCCACTGACGAGGTGTACGGTGCATTGCAGATGGACGGCACACTCTTCACCGAGGATACCAAGTATCAGCCACACTCGCCCTACTCGGCAGCCAAGGCCTCGAGCGACCACTTCGTGAGAGCATATCACGATACTTACGGCATGCCCACCATCGTGACGAACTGCTCAAACAACTACGGTCCTTATCAGTTTCCCGAGAAACTCATTCCTCTCTTCATCAATAATATACGCCACCGCCGCCCCCTGCCTGTCTACGGAAAGGGACAGAATGTGCGCGACTGGCTCTACGTCGAAGACCATGCACGGGCCATTGACACCATTTTCCATCGCGGAAATGTGGCAGAAACATACAACATAGGTGGCTTCAACGAGTGGAAGAACATAGACATCGTGCGGTTGCTCGTTGCTACCACCGACCGCCTGTTGGGACGACCCGAAGGAGCCGACGAGGACTTGATAACCTATGTGACCGACCGTGCAGGACACGACCTTCGCTATGCCATCGATTCGCGGAAACTGCAACGCGAACTGGGCTGGGAACCTTCGCTGCAATTCGAAGAAGGAATCGAGAAAACCGTTCGATGGTACCTCGACAATCAGGAGTGGCTGGACAATGTCACTTCGGGAGAATACGAGAAGTATTACGAGAACATGTATTCAAAACGATAAAAGAACATACGCGACATGAGACATCTCCGCAACCTTCTCTGTCTGTTCATCTGCGCAGCCTTGCTCTTCGCAGGTTGCACTCCGAAACATGAGACACAGAACTATGTCACGCTTCAGAATCCTATACCCTTGAAGTTTGGCGACCCCTTCCTGCTGCGCACGGCTGACGGTACGTACTATATGTACGGCACTTCGCTGGCCGACGGCTTCGAAACCTTCAAGAGTCGTGACTTGGTTAACTGGGAATCCTGTGGACAAGTGTACAAAGGTGGGCAGCCAGACCAGTGGTGCGAGGATTGCTTCTGGGCTCCCGAAGTGTACGAACGCAACGGACGCTACTATATGTTCTTCAGTGCCAACTATCGTGAGAATCCTGACGGCGAGGTGGAGAACTTCAAGATAGGCGTGGCTGTGAGTGACAGTCCCGAAGGTCCATTCACGGACCTCATGGACCGTCCCATCTTCAATCCCGACTATCCCGTCATCGATGCCAACGTGTATTTCGATGAAGCAAGCGGACGATGCTATCTATATTATAGCCGTTGCTGCTATAAACATTCTGTGGAGAGCGAAGTGGCCGATTCGTTGCGCAATGCTGGCAGTTTTCCTGCGATAGAGGAAAGTTGGGTGTACGGCGTAGAACTCTCGTCCGACTTCATGCACATCATCGGCGAGCCGCAACTCTTGCTGGCTCCTCCCACAAAACTCAACGATGCCCAGGCAGAGTGGGAAAGTCGCAGTGCAACCCATGGCGAGGTGAACCGTCGCTGGACCGAAGGCAGTTATCTTTTCAAGTACGGAAACACCTATTACATCATGTACAGCGCAAACTCGTATATGGGGAAATACTATGCGGTGGGTTATGCAACAGCTGATAATCCGTTGGGCCCCTTCGTGAAGGCAGACAACAATCCTGTGCTGCAGGAGAACGTGAGCAATGGCGGCACGGTGATGGGTACAGGTCACAACATGGTTATCACGATGCCCGACGGTCAACTCTATTGTGTCTATCACGGACGGATGAGCGACAACCCCGGCGAGCGCGTGGTGTTGATGGATAGAGTGGAGATAGATAAGAAAGGCAAACTCACCGTCTGCGGCCCTACAGTTGAGCCTCAGCAAGTGAGTGTGGAATAATAATGACTGATATGGGACCTTGGCTTGATGCGGATGCTTTCCGCCTGCTCGTATATGGAATGCTTGCCATGGCATTCGTAGTCTTCGTGAGTCTTTATTTCGTTACTGCGGGCTATGGTCAGTTCCGTTCAGCACGCTGGGGATGGAGCATTCACAACAAGGTGGCTTGGGTGCTCATGGAAGCGCCCGTCTTTGTAGTGATGGTGGCTGTATGGACAACCTCGGGCCGGAGCTTTCACCTTCCGGAATTTGTTTTACTTTCTCTCTTCCTGCTCCATTATTTTCAGCGTAGTTTTGTATTTCCTATGCTGATGCATGGACGCAGCCAGATGCCAGTTGCTATTGTGCTGATGGGGGTGGTGTTCAATGTACTCAATGGTATGATGCAGGGTGGCGGACTTTATTGGTATCCGAATCCCGATTTTCAGTTGGGTGCTTCCTATTTGCTTCGATGGAATGCCTTGCTGGGCATTGGCATGTTTGTGGTTGGTATGTGTATTAATCTGCACTCCGACCATGTGATACGCCATCTGCGCCAGCCTGGTGACACACGTCACTATCTGCCTCAAAAAGGCATGTATCGATATGTTACAAGTGCCAATTATCTGGGTGAACTGATGGAGTGGACCGGTTTCGCACTTGCCGCCGGCACGTTGGTGGCATGGGTATTTCCCATCTGGACAGCTGCCAATCTGGTGCCTCGTGCACATTCCATTCACCGCAGGTATTGCGATGAGTTTGGCCGCGAAGCCGTAGGCAAACGTAAACGTATAATTCCCTTTATATATTAGGAAAACGATGGAGAACAGAATCTTCGAGGAGGCTCATATAGGGCCGTTGACATTGCGCAACCGTACCATTCGCAGTGCGGCTTTCGAGAGTATGTGTCCCGGCCACCGGCCCAGTCAGATGCTTTATGACTATCATACTAGTGTAGCACGTGGCGGTGTTGGCATGACCACCGTAGCCTATGCTGCGGTTACGGAGAGCGGACTGAGTTTCGACCGTCAGTTGGTGATGAACAAGTCGATAGTGCCCGAACTTCGGAATCTTACTGATGGCATCCATCGTGAAGGTGCTGCCGCCGGCATCCAGTTGGGACATTGCGGTAACATGAGTCACAAGGAAATATGTGGATGTATCCCCGTGGGAGCCTCCACGTCGTACAATCTATACAGTCCGACTTTAGTGCGTGGATTGCGTCGCGACGAGCTACCGGCGCTGGCTGCTAAGTTTGGAGAGGCAGTGAACCTTGCTCGCGAGAGTGGTTTTGATGAGGTGGAGATACATTGCGGTCATGGATACCTCATCGATCAGTTCCTGAATCCGTTCTTCAACAAACGCACCGACGAGTATGGTGGTACGTTGGAGAACCGTATGCGCTTCATGACGATGTGTATAGAGGAGGTTATGAAGGCTGCCCGCGATGATATGGCTGTCGTATGCAAGATAAATATGCGCGATGGACGGAAGAATGGCACAACGCCCGAGCAGGACAGTATTCCTGTGGCACGACGTTTGCAGGAGCTCGGCGTGCATGCCGTGGTTTTGAGCGGTGGACTCGTCAGTGCCACTCCACTCTATGTGATGCGTGGCGAGATGCCTCTGCAGACCATGACGCATTATATGGACAAGCCTTGGCTCAAGTACAGCATACGTGCAGCCAAGCCCCTCGTGAAGAAGTTCATGGTGCCTACAGTAAACTATCGTGAAGCATTCTTCCTGGAAGATGCGTTGAAGTTCCGCGAGGCTCTGCCCGACATGAAATTCATTTATGTAGGTGGCTTGGTGGCTGGCGATAAGATAAACGAAGTACTCTCGCATGGTTTCGAAGCAGTGCAGATGGCACGCAGCCTGCTCAACGAGCCCGATTTCGTGAACCGACTTCATACCGACCCACATCATCGTTGTCAGTGTCGACACAGCAATTACTGCATAGGTCGTATGTATACGCTCGAGATGGCTTGTCATCAGCATCTTAACGAGCCGTTGCCTGCCGATCTTCAGCGTGAGATCGAGCGCATCGAACACGAGCAGAACCCAGCTTGAAGTTAAACCCACAAAATAAAGATACACGATGAACGAGAAAGTGGCAATTATCACCGGAGCCAACAGCGGCATGGGCTTCGAGGAAACAAAGGCTGTGGCCCAGAAAGGATACCACACCATTATGGCATGCTTCACTCCGAAGACTGCGCAGGAAAAGTGCGAACAGCTGATTCGCGAGACTGGCAACAAGCAGATTGAGGTCATTGGTATCGACCTTTCCAATCTGGCCACTGTGCGCGCTTTTGCCGATAAGATTAAGGAGCGTTTCACACACATCGACCTCCTGATGAACAATGCCGGAACGATGGAGACCGGACTTCACTATACCGTTGATGGTCTGGAGCGCACCATCAGTGTCAACTACGTAGGTCCCTACCTGCTCACACGTCTCCTGCTGCCTTTGATGGGTGAGGGTACACGCATTGTCAATATGGCTTCGTGCGTCTATCCTCTCGGCCATCTCGACTTTCCGCAGTTCTTCGACCGTGGCATGAAATGTCGGTGGTGGTGGCGCGTCTTCCCGTACTTCAACTCAAAACTTGCCGTCACGCTCTTCACGTTCGATTTGGCTGAGCGTATCCGCGAGCGCGGCATCACGGTGAATGCTGCCGACCCGGGTGTCGTAAATACCAATATCCTGCGTATGCAGATGTGGTTCGACCCTCTTACCGACGTTCTTTTCCGCCCCTTTGCGCGTTCGCCTCGCCACGGAGCCGACACCGCCATCCGTCTGTTGCTCGACGAGGACAAGGCTGGGCAGACAGGTACTTTCAACCGCTCGGGACACATCAAGGAATTGGGCACCAAATATACTCAGCATCCCAAGATGAAAGAGCTCTGGGAACGTACCGAAGAGGTGGTGCGTCCATTCCTCGATTAAAAACTAATTTTGTGAATATAAAAAAAGTGTGAAACCCTTTGCTGCTATGTAGATTTGCATTATATTTGCACCCCGAAAACGGAACGCATTTCAATGCTTTTATATGGAAGCGAAAGATTCATTACTCAAGATAATTAAATCGCTGCTCGAGATTGATGCCCCTGTGTCGAAACCGGTGCTGCTTGATTTCCTCTTAGGAAAAACCTCGCGCGAGATTACCGAGGGCTCTTTTGACGACCGCGAAACCTTTGGTTGCGGAGACAATCACGACGACGAATTCTGGAACACGCTTATTGATACCGCCTGCGAGAAAGGTTTTCTGAAGGCCAAGAGTGCAAGAAACCCCTTGCTTGTTGTTTCGTCAGCTGGCAAGAAATACCTGAAGAAGCCGACCTCATTTCCTCTCGATGAAGAAAGCGACGTTGCCGACATCCCAGCCGACAGCGGACTTGATGAGATTGTGAAGAACGCGCTCGACGTGAAGGCGTCCAAGGAAGCCTCGCCGCGCACCAGGCAGCAGATGAAACTCATTCATGCCATCGACTGTAAGATAGCGCTCGACGATTTTGCCGAAAGTGAGAGCCTGGGATTCGACGAAGTGCTCGAGGAAGCCGAGAAGCTCATCCACCAGGGCCGACGGCTCGACATCACGTATTTCACCGATGAGGTGATGGGCGACGAGTGTGTGAGCGAGCTTGTCGACTATTTCCGCAACGCTCCCACCGACGATCTCGACGAGGCTCTCAACGAGTACGGCGACGTCTATAACGATATGGAGATACGTTTGGCGCGCATCGTCTATCGCGTAGAGCAACTCGGTACGAAAAACTAAACACACCTTAAATATCATCTTATGGAAATTCTCAAGTTTAATCCCATCTTTAAGCCCACGCTCTGGGGGTCCGAGACGTGGGTCGTATCGGCTGTGAAAGGTTCCGAGTCGATAGTTCTCAACGGAGCCGACAAGGGTCTCTCGTTGCCCCAAGTAGTGGAGCGTTACGGCGCAGCATTGCTCGGAAAACGCGACACGGAGCGTTTCGGCACAGATTTTCCCCTGCTCATCAAGTTCATCGACGCCCAGCAGGATCTCTCCATCCAGGTGCATCCCAACGACGAGCTCAGCGCACGCCGTCACGGGAAGATGGGCAAGAACGAGATGTGGTATGTGGTCGATGCCGACCGCGGCAGTCAGCTCATAGCCGGTTTCCGTCGCCGTGTCGAACTTGCCGACTATGCGAGCAAGGTGGCCGACGGCACCATCGAGGACGACCTCTGTAAGGCTCCCGTGGCACAGGGCGATTGTTTCTACATCCCCGCCGGACGTGTCCACGGCATCGGAGCTGGAATGGTGATAGCTGAAATCCAGCAGACGAGCGACGTGACATATCGTATCTATGACTATCTGCGCCGCGACCGCGACGGGAACCAGCGTGAACTGCACACTGAACTGGCGCTGGAGGCCATCAACTTCGATGACATCACGACCGACCCCAAGGTGAGCTACACCGAGGAGCGCGACCAGGTGGTGGAACTCGTCAGCTCGCCCTATTTCGTGACCAACGAACTGAAGCTCGACCGCACCTATGTGCGTAACTACGGCGACACTGATTCGTTCCACGTGTATATGTGCATCGACGGCGCCTGCTGCTTCCTCTCGCCGCAGAGTCAGGGTGTCTTCCTCCACGCCGGCGAGTCGCTTGTCGTGCCCGCCTCCATGCCCGAAGTGACCATCATCCCCGACGGCACCGTCAAACTGCTCGAGAGCTACGTGGGTTGATGAAGGTCAGTTGCGTTGCGACACACCGATAAGTCCGCATTTGTACTGAAATCGGAAGATTAGCCTCATAACCCCTCTGCGAGGGGTGCCTCAGGAATGGCCCGAAAAAGTCACTTTTTCGGGCTTTTTTATGCCTTTTTGTGAAATGTTGGTATTCTAACCATTTGAGAATCAGTAGCGCGAAAATTTGTGATTTCCAGAACGAGCCGGTCATTTACGCGACGGAGCAGCATTCAGGAGAGAACGCACCGTGGTGTGACGCCTGTCGCACCACGGTGCGTTCTCCGTCGAAACACGTTGCGGAGCCGATTTTCAGATTCTGCGTCGAAATAGAAAGCAAGAAGTGTAAGGATTATTTCCGCTCGGACGAGCTCTTGTTTTCAGCTGATGGATGCGAAAGATGTTCCCTCATCTCGGCATCGTTCGCCCCTCTTTTCCCAGCGCTTTTCATTTGCGTTTCCCATTTTCTTGCTATCTTTGCGAAGAGAATCGACTAACTTTAAGCCTTTTATGAGCAGAATTCTGTCTTTGGCTGCCCTGCTGTGCACGCTGTGTGCCGCCGCACAAACCACTTATACGAACCCCGTTTACGACATCGATTTCCCCGACCCCAGCGTGCAACGCGGGCAAGACGGATATTGGTACGCCTATTCCACGGGTCAGAAAGGAGCCCGCAGCACCAATCTCTTCAAGTGGACGCAGTTGAGCAACGTCATCTCGCGCCCCACCTGGAACGACTCCACCTATATTGACTCCAACGGAAACAAGAAGACCGACTACTACAGTTTCTGGGCATGCGACGTGAACTACGTCGACGGGAAGTACCTCATGCTCTACGCCTGCGCTCTCTGGGGCAACGGTTCGCGCACCGGCATCGGCGAACCTGTCGAGGACGGACTCTCGCACACCGAGCTTCAGCAGAAAGCCGCACTGTGGGGCGTGCCCTGGCATTCCGACTCGACGGCAGGAAACGGATACCCCATCCTGCAGTGGCAGTTCAGCCGCGGCGACTATCGGCAGACGTGTGGCTTCCCCATCATCGATGCCATCGAGCGTGTGACCGGCGTCCCGACGCCCTCGGTCATCTACGACCTGCAGGGTCGCCGTGTGGGTGACGCTCAGGACGAGACGACGAAACTCCCGAAGGGAATCTACATCGTCAATGGCCGCAAGGTTGTGAAATAATCGTTACACTTTTCGCTACGCGTTTCTGCACGAAAGTGAATTTTGCGTGTGGAAGCGTGTTCCGCAGACCCACGCACCATGCTGCGACATCTGTCGCACCACGGTGCGTTTCTTCTCGGACTGCTTTCCTTCGTGTATTTCGAGGGCGAGAGAAGTGAAACACGAAATTTTCGAACGCTGAGAATCAAACGGTTGCAAATTTGTCGAAGTCGGCTCCTCACCACGTCGCAGCCAACCGCATCCATTCTCACTGCATCTCACTGTCGTTTTCGGAAACCCTCGGAATGGCTTGCAGAGGCGAATCTTCCGATTTCTGGACAGAAACAAAAAAGGGCTGCGCCAGAGTGACGCAGCCCTTTTATGTGGAGTAATCGACCTTATTGCAGAATGGCCTGCACCCCGGATATCATGCCCTTGTGGTCGTCCTCGGGCACCGTGTATGAGGATGTGAATTCGACGGCAGTGCCCAGCTCGTCCTTCGTGGAGAAGGAGCCGGTGTAGAGGACAGAACTGGGATCGAAGAGCGTTGCTTCGACGAAAACCTTATAGGTGCCGGCTTTCACCTTATTACCCTCTTGGTCGGTGAAGTCCCAGGTGAATGTCTTGAGTCCGCTTTCCTGCGGCGTAGCACCGGAGATGGCATCCATCTGCTCGTCGCTCAGTTCCTCGGCCTTCACGTCCTTCACCCATGTGGGCACACAGTAGGGGCGTTTGATGTAGCCGCGCACGAGTTCCTCGTCGCCATGCACACGTCCCTTGGCGGTGAAATGAGTTACGAAGAGCGTTTTCACGACTTCGCCAGCCTCGTTTTCAATCCAGACGGCAAACTGGTTGGAACCGTGAGTCTCCTGCCGCTGATAGTTGAATGCCACTTCGAGATAGGTTGGCTTGGGGGTCTTTCCCAAGAAGCTCTGCGCCACGATAAAGCAGACTACCGCAGCTGCGAAAATTAAAATAATAGCCTTTTTCATTGTTGTAGATTTGTTACGAGATACTTGAAATTACGTTTTATTGCTTTGATTTTCCTGTCGATAGACCATACATCGCGGCAAAGTTAAGAAAAAAATCTTATAAGTAAGCAAGAAATTCAGCACTTTACATCGAAACTCAGAAAAATTTGATGCAGACCGAGTGCAGGTTGGAATGAATATGGTTTGAAGAGTTGCAGAAAACGCACCGTGCTGCGTTGGCTGTTGCACCGTGCTGCGAAGGGCGTCGCACCGTGGTGCGTCGAATGTAGCACCGTGGTGTGTTTCCGTGCGGACTGACCATTAGTGCCTATTCGTCCTTCTCCGGAAATCGTCCGTAGAGGGCGTGAAAGGCGTAGTTGTAGTACTCCTCGGGCTGTATGTTGGGATATACGGGCGAGAAGAGATACTGTGTGGTCTCGCGGTTGGCAGCGGTCGCGAGTCGCAGGTAGTGGAGGAATTCGTTGTGGTTCTGCAGCTGGTAGTGGCAATAGGCCAGATAGGGTATGGCCTCGTGTCCCTCGTCCGTTCCGAAGTTGTCGAGCAGGGCCTTGAGAATCTGCGCGCTTTGCTCGTAGTGCATGGTTTCGCCGAATGCGATGCCTATGAGCAGGAGTGTCTTGCATTGGTCTTTACTCTCGGAGAAGGCTTGTACAAAGGCTTCCTCGGCTTCTTCGTCCTCTCCGTTCTCGAGATATATCTGTCCGAGCAACAAATGAAATTCGAACGGCACGTCGGGTGTCTGGGCATCGCGCGCTTGCTTGAGGGCAGAAATGGCGTTGTCCAGATTGTGCAACTTGCTTTCGACGTAGGCTTTCTGCAAGTAGATATTGAACTGTTCGACCGACATGTCACGTGCTTCCACCTCGGCTTGCCTTATCGCCTCGGCAGCTTCTTCGAACCGTTCGAGATTGGAAAGACAGAGCGAGTCGAAGTAGTAGAGCGTCTCGTCGTGACTGTCGGTCTGAATGAGCTGTCGGTAGATATTGTGTGCTTCCTCCGGCTGGTCGAGATGAAAGAGACTGTGTGCCTTGTTGATGAGCGCCTGACGGTTGTCGCTCTGTATGGCCAGGACATATTCGGTGCTTTCAAGCGCCTCTTGGTATTGCTCGTTGGCCAGTTGTGCCTCGGCAAGGAGGTTCCATGCCTCGGTGTGATAAGGGTTGCGGTCGAGCAACTTGTTGAGGGTTTCTATGGCCTGTTCGTTCTCGCCCATGGAGAAGTGGACGTCGGCCATGAGATATTGCCCTTTCTGACTGTCGGGAAACTGACGGACGAGTAGCTCGGCCCACTCCTTGGCTTGTTCCCATTGTGCATAGTCGAGGAAGAGTCCTGCCGCGTCATAAAGGAAAAGGTCGCGCTCTTCGGTGATGTTTTTGAACGTATCGTGGAACAACTGTGAGGCTTCGTTGGCCTTGTCCTGCCGCAGGTAGAGTTCAGCTTTGAGAAAGGCTACCTCCTGGTCTTGCTGGTCGACGATGGCGTCGCAGATACGGAATGCCTCGTCGATGTTGTCGTGAAACATCTGCTGTCGCGCCAGAAATACTTGTGGATCGACGCTCTCTGGATGTAATTCGGTGGCAAGACGGATGGCAGCATCGGCCTTCTTCTCCTCGTGGTTGAGCATGTAGTATTCCGCGATGTCGGTCAGTTCGTCGGCATCGAGATAGAGTCTGCGTCCTTGGTCCTGCGCCTCCTCATATTCCTTGAGGAGCTGGACGAACTCCGGGTCGTGGAAGTACTGCCAGTCGTCTTCTCTCATCGCGTGGGTAGCAGGTTGCCCTATGCTCTCTTCCAGGTGTCTTTCAGTCCGACGGTCTTGTTGAAGACGAGGTTGTCGGGTGTGGAGCTGGTGTCTACGTTGAAGTATCCGATGCGCTGGAACTGAAGGTAGGAGAGGGGTGGCAGGGTGCGTGCGAACTCCTCGATATAGCAGTCTGTGAGGACTGTGAGACTGTCGGGATTTATCATCTGCTTCATGGCGGTCACAGGGTCGCACTGCTGTGCTTCGCGTATGGCAGCCAGTTCGTCACGCGGATTCTCTGCGTTCCACAGACGGTCGTAGAGGCGTACTTCTGCCTTGACAGCATGGTCGCAACTCACCCAGTGCAGTGTCTTGCCCTTAATCTTGCGGTCGGCGCCGGGCATACCACTGCGGCTCTCGGGGTCGTAGGTGCAGTACACTTCCTCTATTTCGCCCTGCTCGTTCTTCTTGCATCCTGTGCACATCACGATGTAGGCGTTCTTCAGTCTCACTTCCTTTCCGGGTGCCATGCGCATGAATTTCTTTTCGGCCTCCTCCTGGAAGTCTTCACGTTCTATCCACAGTTCGCGGCTAAAGTCGATGATGTGTGTGCCGTCGGCCTCGTTCTCGGGATTGTTGATGGCCGTGAGCTGTTCGGTCTGTCCCTCGGGATAGTTGGTAATGACAACTTTCAGTGGGTTGAGTACGGCACTCACACGAATGGCGCGGCTGTTGAGGTCCTCGCGTACGGCGCTCTCCATGAGAGCCATCTCGTTGAGTGCGTCATAGGTGGTGTAGCCTATCTTGTCGATAAACTTTATGATACTTTCAGGGCTGTAGCCGCGACGACGGAAGCCGCAGATGGTTGGCATGCGCGGGTCGTCCCATCCCGATACGAGTCCCTCCTTGACGAGTGCCAGCAGGTTGCGTTTCGACATGAGAGTATAGGAGAGGTTCAGTTTGTTGAACTCCGTCTGTCGCGGACGGTTGTCGTCGATGGCGTCGGTCTCGCCCTTGTATTCCTTCATCCAGTCCACGAAGAGGTCGTAGAGGGGTCGGTGCTCCACGAATTCCAGTGTGCAGAGCGAATGTGTTACGCCCTCGAGGTAGTCACTCTGTCCGTGGGTGAAGTCATACATCGGATAGGCGTTCCATCGGTTGCCGGTGCGGATGTGAGGGATGTTCATTACGCGATAGAGCAAGGGGTCGCGGAAGAGCATGTTGGGATGTGCCATGTCTATTTTTGCACGCAGCACAAGTGTTCCCGGTTCAGCTTTTCCGCTGTTCATGAACTCGAAAAGTCTGAGGTTCTCCTCCACGGGGCGGTCACGGAATGGGCTGTTCTCGCCTGGCTTGGTAGTGGTACCTTTCTGCTGAGCAATCACTTCGGCGCTCTGTTCGTCCACGTAGGCACGTCCCTTCCGGATGAGCCACACGGCGAAGTCCCACAGTTCCTGGAAGTAGTCGCTGGCGTAATATACGTGGTCCCACTGGAATCCCAGCCACTGTATGTCCTGTTCTATGCTTTCGATGTATTCGGTATCCTCCTTCGTCGGGTTGGTGTCGTCGAAACGCAGGTTGCAGGTGCCGCCATACTGACGGGCAATGCCGAAGTCGAGTGCGATGGCCTTGGCGTGTCCAATGTGCAGGTATCCGTTCGGTTCGGGTGGGAATCGTGTCTGCACACGGCCTCCGTTCTTACCCTCGGCCAGGTCTTTTTCCACTTTCTGTTCGATGAAGTTCAGGCTTCGTTTCTCGTTCGTTTCGGTGCGTTCTATGGTAGCCATTGTATGTTTTAATTATTCTTTCGACGTGCAAAGGTACGATTAAGTGAGCGAAAACCCAAATATATTTGATGTTTTCGCCCTTTTTGTCGCTCGGGCCTCTCCAGAGGACACAAAGAAAGCGGTGGGGGGAATTTATCTCAGCGAGGCATAGGTGCCCAGCTTGTAAAGCTGCAGAACCCAGACGGAGGGGTGCGAAGAGAGCAGGTTGCGTCGCTCGCAGGATGCAAAGGTGCGATGGAAGAGGCGGACGGCTCCCGAAAGATGGGCGCGGTCGAGACGGGTGTAGAAATCGAGCAGCGAGGAGTATCCTGTCAGCAGATGTCGCTTCTCGTGGAGCGTCCCCAGCTGTCGTTCCACCTTTTTCAGATAGGCATGGTTTTCCTCCAGTCCCACGTTGAGCAGCGCGTTTTCAATGTGGCGTATGGGTATGCCGGCCTGACAGAGCGCGCGCCCGGCCAGCGTGTCTTCGTAGCCCGAAAGGCTGACTGTCTCGTCGAAGGGACAGCGCAGCATGATTTCTCTCGGAACCAGAAAATTGAAGGTGCGGAAATTTTGGTAGGGATGTCGGTTGCGTTCCTCGGCTGTGAAGCGTCGTTCGGCATGTCGTTCGTAGACATAACGCAGTTTCACGTCGGGCGAGGGTAGTGTCTCCACGTTGCGCACGCTGCCGCAGATAATCTCCTCGGTGGGAAGCAGTTGCAGGTAGGTGGAGAGGAACGTGTCGTCGGCCGGTATGCCGTCGCAGTCCAGATAGAGCAGATATTCGCCCTGCGCCTCGCGTGCCAGAGTGTTTCGCATGGCTGCGCTGCCGCCGTTTTTGCTCTTGCGGAGCACACGCACGCCGCTCCATCCCTCCATTTCCGCGAGGTAGATGTCGCTCTCGGGTGTAGCGCTGCAGTCGTCGCCCACGATAATCTCACCCTCGGCCGGCATCATCGGCAGCAGGGCGCGTACCAACGGGCGGCAGTCGTAGCGATAGGAGGGGAGCAGAACGGACAGTTTCATGCTTGCAAAGTTACGAATAAGCGCGTGAAGTGCAAAGGGAATGACGAATTATTTCACTTGTTTGCTTTCGTGCGAGTGTGAAGATTTGGGTTAAACACGCCCCGAATCGAGGCACATTTTGAGCTTTCCGAGCGTGGAGTGTGCCACCGTGAGATGTTTCCTGCATGAAGAAATAATGTGATGTAATGAAATCGGAAGGTGCGGCTCTTTCGCCCTCACCTTGGGGCATCGAAAACTACTGTGAGAGGAAGTGAGAATGGATGTGCTTCGCTGCGTCGGTATGAGGAGCTGCAAATGGCGAAAATATAACCGCTTGATTCTCAACACTCGTAAATTTCGCGTTTTCTTCTGCTTTGCCATGAAATTCCTCCGAAAACGTGGTCCGGACAAAAACGCACCGTGGTGCGACGCCCGTCGCAACACGGTGCGTCAGCCTGCGGAACCTGTTGCAACGAGGAAAAATCAGCCTTGCTCGGAAAACAGAAAAGAAAAGTGTAAGGATTCTTGCTGCTTTTTTCGGCTCTTCTTCTCTCAGTTTTGCATAAAAAGTCGGCCGTAAGACGTTTGTGGCCGCATTTCGGTGGATTCTGCAAGGCTGCGAGACGGATTTTCTTGCTTTTCACGCCCTCTCCCTGAGAAATCTCAAAGAAAAATTATCAAATTTTGTAGTTTTTTTGCTCCAAACGCGCGACATTAACTAAAATTTTGTAACTTTGTTGCGATAATACCCCGTTTGCCACTGCGGAAAGGAGGCAATGGGATGTTCGCATGTGACCCGCCGAGGAGGCGGATGTGCCGACGGCAGTAGCCCAGCTGTCACCGGTGAGGCAGGAATACTTTTAACCTAATTAAATAAATTATGATGAAAAAATTCTTTGTTTTAATCACGATGGCTTTCACTTTCGGCGTATGCCAGACGCAGGCGCAGGAAAAGACTTCGAAGGCCTACATGGTGGCTGATGCTCACCTGGACACTCAGTGGAACTGGGACATCCAGACGACCATCAAGAGCTACATCTGGAACACGATGGTGCAGAACTTCCGCCTCATCGAACTTTATCCCGACTACATCTTCAACTTCGAAGGTGGTGTGAAGTACGCCTGGATGAAGGAGTATTATCCTCTGCAGTACGAGCAGCTGAAGAAGTATGTGGCACAGGGCCGCTGGCATCTGGCGGGTAGTTCGTGGGATGCCAACGAGGTAATCGTAAGCTCGCCCGAGTCATGGCTGCGTAACGTGCTGCTGGGCCAGACGTTCTATCGTCAGGAGTTCGGCAAGGAAGGCGCCGACATCTTCCTGCCCGACTGCTTCGGCTTCCCCTACACCCAGCCCACGCTGATGGCACACTGCGGCCTCATCGGTTTCTCATCCCAGAAACTGCAGTGGCGTACGAATCCCTTCTATGAGGGCAACAAGAAGTACCCCTACACCGTAGGTCTCTGGCAGGGTATCGACGGCAGCAAGGTGATAATGGCACACGGCTTCGACTATGGCCGCCGCTACAACGCCGAGGATCTCTCGAAGAGCGAGCAGCTCAAGGGTGAGATAAGCCAGAGCCCGCTGAACATCGTGTACCGCTACTACGGCACCGGCGACCAGGGCGGTTCGCCCAGTCTCTCCTCGGTGCAGGCAGTGGAGAAGGGTCTGAAGGGCGATGGCCCCATCAAGATCATTTCGGCCACGAGCGACCAGCTCTACAAGGACTTCCTGCCCTTCGACAAACACCCCGAACTGCCTGAGTTCCGCGGTGAGCTGACGATGGACGTGCACGGAAACGGTTGCTATACCTCACAGGCTGCCATGAAGCTCTACAACCGTCAGATCGAACATCTGGGTGACGCCGCCGAGCGTTCCTCCGTTGTTGCTGACTGGCTGGGCGTTTACAAATACCCCTCAGAGCGTATTACCGAGACTTGGCGCCGCTGCATCTGGCACCAGTTCCATGACGACCTGACCGGTACATCAATCCCCCGCGCTTATGAATTCTCGTGGAACGACGAGCTGCTGAGCCTCAAGTCCCACGCCGACATTCTCACCAGCAGCGTGGCTGGCGTGAGCCGCAAACTCGACACCAACGTGAGCGGCACTCCTTATGTAGTGTTCAACAACGAAGGCTTCGACGTGAAGGCTATCGCACAGGCAGAGGTTACCGGAAACGCAACTGTTACCGGTCCCGACGGCAAGAAGGCTACCTCGCAGATTGTCGAGAAAGACGGCAAGAAGTATGTTATCTTCGAAGCCAATGTCCCTGCCACTGGTTATGCAGTTTACAGCATCAAGGAGAGCGGCAAGGCTGGTTCTCCCAAGGCTTCTTCGGGCAAGACCATCGAAAACAGCCGCTATCGTCTGACTGTTGACGAGAATGGTGACATCTCCTCTCTCTATGACAAGAAGTCGAGCAAGGAACTGGTTGCTTCCGGCAAGCGCATCCGTCTCGTCATCTTCGACGAGTGCACATCGCGCTCCTGGCCTGCATGGGAAATCCTGAAGGCTACCATCGACCGTGATCCCGTGGGCATTCCCGTTTCCAGCATCGCTGTTGAGCAGGGCAGCCTGCGCAAGTCGATTGTCATCGTCAAGAAGTATGGCGAGAGCACCATTCAGCAGCGCATCAACCTCTACGAAGGCGCTCTGGCACACCGCATCGACTTTGAGAACGATGTTGACTGGCGTTCCGAGAACTCCCTGCTGAAGGCTGAGTTCCCCCTGAGCGTGAGCAACCCCGAAGCTACCTATGACCTGGGTCTCGGTAGTATCCGTCGTGGCAACAACTGTGACACCGCTTTCGAGGTATATGCACACGAGTGGACCGACCTCACAGACCGTTCCGGCAGCTATGGCGTGACCATCCTCAACAATGCCCGTTATGGCTGGGACAAGCCCAACGACAATACTCTGCGTCACTCGCTTATCTACACTCCGCGCACTGGCAACGGCTATCGCTACCAGGCACAGCAGGACCATGGCCGCCACATCTTCACGTATAGCATCATCGGTCACGCTGGTGAACTCAACGAGCCCGAGGCAGTTCGCGAGGCTGCTATCCTCAACAGCCCGCTGAAAGCATTCAGCACCTCAAAGCATAAGGGCGAGCTGGGCCGCAAGTTCTCGTTCGTCAACAGCGACAACAAGAACGTAATCATCCGCGCCCTGAAGCAGGCCGAGGTGAGCGACGAGTACGTTATACGCGTATATGAAATAGGTGGTAAGAGCGAGCAGACCGCACATCTGACCTTCGCAGCTCCCATCACTCAGGCCAGCGAAGCCGACGGTACAGAGAAGACCATCGGTCAGGCATCCTACTCCGGCAACGCACTGAACGTGACGGTGAAGCCTTACAGCCTGAAGACCTACAAGGTGAAACTCAAGAAAGAGGCTGCTGTTGCTCATGCTTCTACACCTATCAACCTCGAGTTTGACCGTCGCACTGCATCGTTCAACGAGTTCCGCAACCAGGGCAACTTCGAAGGTGGTTACAGCTATGCAGCCGAGTTGCTGCCCAGCGACCTGACCATCGACGGCGTTCGCTTCCAGCTTGGTCCCAAGGACGCAGCAAACGGTCTGACATGTAAGGGTCAGGAGATTTCGCTGCCCGCTTCCGACAACAAGGTGCTCTACCTGCTCGCAGCCAGCAATCAGGACGACCGCAAGGCCACCTTCTCCGTTGGTTCCGCACAGCAGACTGTGAACGTTCCCTTCTACTCCGGTTTCATCGGACAGTGGGGTCACATCGGTCACACCAAGGGTTACGTGAAGGACGCCCGCGTGGCATACGTAGGTACCCACCGTCACTCCGCTTCTGCCGACGAGCCTTACGAATTCACATACATGTTCCTGCTGAAGCTTGACATCCCGAAGGGTGCAACTTCCGTAACGCTCCCCAACGACGAGCACGTGGTTCTCTTCGCAGCTACCGTGGCTGACAATGAGGCCACCGCTACACCTGCATCGAAGCTCTTCGAGGCATCGTTGCTGGCCGAGGACGAAGAAGCCGACAAGGAAGAGGAAGCTCAGGTGAACCTGCTGAAGGATGCTAGAATTATTGCAGTCTCCGGTGCTGTGAATGCAAACGAAGGTGCTGCAAAGGTTCTCGACGGCGACGCTACCACCAAGTGGTGCGACACCACCAAGGCTCCCAACTTCATCACCTTCGATATGGGTGAGTCGAAGACCATCAGCCACTGGCGTCTGCTCAATGGCGGCAGCGAGGATCCCTCCTACATCACACGCACCTGTCTGCTGCAGGGTCGCAACAACCCGAACGAGGAGTGGCGTACGCTCGATATGATTGACAACAATCGCAACAATGAGGTGTCGCGTGACTTCACGCCCACAAGTGTTCGTTTCGTACGTCTGTTCGTCGTATCGCCCACCCTGCGTGGCGGCGACGCAGTTCGCATCTACGAGTTTGGCGTGAACTAATCCATACGTCCCCCTTCCGTTTCTGCGGGAGGGGGACGTGTCTTATAATCGGAAGATTAGCAACCTTGCGCTGCTGCGAGGGGCATCGAAAATCGCTGTGAGAAGCAGTGAGAATCGGTGCCCCTCGTTGTGTTGTTGTGAAGAGTGAAAAACGACGGTGCTGCAACCCCTTGATAATCAACATTCGTGAATTTTGCGAAAATCTTTCGTCCGCCATAAAATTCCCGTCGAAACACGCTCTTTGCGAAAACGCACCACGCTGCGACGCCCGTCGCACCGCGGTGCGTCAGCGAGTGCAACGCGATGCTTCGTCAGAAAATCAGTTCTGGCGAGAAATACGGCAAATGAGGTGTAAGGATTATTTGCCGATTTCAACCACCTGTGTTGACCTGATGAACGCTTCGGGTATAATCATGTAATTCAGTCCATCGAATAATGTGGCGTAGAAATTTGACCGAACGCCGAAAAAACATTAACTTTGAAGGCTGAAAAAACTAAACTGACATATTATCGACATGAAAAAACAAAGCAGTCTTGCTCTCATTCCCGTGATGCTGTGTTTCTTTGCCATGGGATTTGTAGACCTGGTTGGAGTGAGCACCAACTATGTGAAGGCCGATTTCGCACTTTCAGACACAGTGGCCAACATCTTCTCGGTGATGGTCTTCGTGTGGTTTTTCATCTTCGGCGTTCCCACGGGAATGCTCATGAACCGCATCGGGCGTAAGCGCACGGTGGTTCTATCGCTTGTGCTCACGGCAGCCGCCGTGGCCTTTCCGCTGCTCAACTACTCGTTCGTCTCAATGGCCGTGTCCTATTCGCTGCTGGGCATCGGAAACGCCATCATGCAGACGTCGCTCAATCCGCTCGTAGCCTCCATCACAGGCGGAAAGAACCTCTCGTCGGTGCTCACCTTCGGTCAGTTCATAAAGGCCATCGCTTCGTTTGTGGCTCCGCTGCTGGCCATGTGGGGTGCCACACGTGCCATCCCCACACTGGGCTTCGACTGGCGCGTGCTCTTCGCCGTCTTCCTGGTGATTGGCCTGGCTGCGCTGGTGCTGCTGAGTGTGACGCCCATCGAGGAGCAGGCTCCCGAGGGCAAGCCCTCCTCGTTCGCCGACTGTCTGAAGCTGCTCTCCACTCAGGTGGTGCTCCTCTCGTTTGTGGGCATCGTTTGTCATGTGGGCATCGATGTGGGCGTGAACATCACCGCGCCGCGCATTTTCCAGGAGCATCTGGGCATGACGCTCGATGATGCTGCTATCGCCACCTCGCTCTACTTCGCCTTCCGTACGCTCGGCTGTCTCACGGGTTCGGCCATCCTGCGTGTCGTCAGGGAGCGGACGTTCTTCTGCATCTCGGTCTTCATGATACTGGCCGGCATGGTTCTCTTCTTCTTCGGCACCAGTCAACTGCTGCTCGGTGTGGCCACGGCGCTGGTGGGATTCGGCAACTCGAACGTCTTCCCCATCATCTACGCCAACGCCATCACCTCCGTGCCCGAGAAGCAGAACGAGGTTTCCGGTCTGATGATTATGGGCATCGTGGGCGGCGCCATCTTCCCTCCGCTGATGGGAATGATGAGCGACAACTTCGGTCAGGCCGGTGCAGTGGCCATCATGTTGGTTGGCGTGCTGTACCTGATATCGCACGTGCGCAGAATCCGCAACTGAACCGACGTGGGCTGCGCGTGCGTGTCGGACAAAATGATATAGCGCGCGTGGTTTTATGTCCATTTTCGGTTGCACCTCGGATTTTTTATCTATCTTTGCCAAAAAATAGGCTATGAGTGCTCCATTGGCAGAGAGAATGCGTCCCACGACGCTCGATGACTACATCGGGCAGCAGCATCTGGTGGGCGAGGGCTGTGTGCTCCGGCGCATGATAGACTCGGGGCGCATCTCTAGTTTCATCCTATGGGGCCCCCCGGGCGTGGGCAAGACCACCCTGGCCACCATCATAGCCCACCAGCTGGAGACGCCATTCTACACGCTGAGCGCAGTGACAAGCGGTGTGAAGGACGTGCGCGATGTGATAGAGCGTGCGCGCCAGAGCCGCTTCTTCAACGCCCCCAGCCCCATCCTGTTCATCGACGAGATACACCGTTTCTCGAAGTCGCAGCAGGATTCGCTTCTGGGCGCAGTGGAACAGGGCGTGGTGACCCTCATCGGTGCCACCACCGAGAATCCTTCGTTCGAAGTGATACGTCCGCTGCTCAGTCGATGTCAGGTGTACGTGCTGCAGCCGCTCGAGCGTGACGACCTGCTACGTCTCATGCACTATGTGATAGAGAAGGACACGCTGCTCAGCCAGCGCCAGTGGGATGTGCAGGAAACCACCGTCATGCTGCGATATAGCGGAGGCGATGCACGCAAACTGCTCAACATCCTGGAACTGGTCTACGAATCGGCTCCTGCCGAGGGTGCAGTCGTCCTCAATGACGAGATTGTCTCGGAACGTCTGCAGCAGAATCCGCTGGCCTATGACAAAGATGGCGAGATGCACTACGACATCATCTCAGCCTTCATAAAAAGCATTCGTGGCAGCGATCCCGACGCAGCCATATACTGGTTGGCACGCATGATAGAAGGTGGCGAAGACCCTGCCTTCATCGCGCGAAGACTGGTGATAAGTGCCAGTGAAGACATTGGGCTGGCCAATCCGAATGCGTTGCTGCTGGCCAACGCTGCTTTCGATGCCGTGATGAAACTGGGATGGCCCGAGGGGCGCATACCGCTGGCAGAGGCTACGGTCTATCTGGCCACCAGTCCCAAAAGCAATTCGGCATATCTTGCCATCGGGGAAGCGCAGAAAAACGTGCAGCAGACGGGCAACCTCCCTGTGCCGCTCCACCTGCGCAACGCACCTACCAAACTGATGGAGCAGCTGGGATATGGTCACAACTATAAGTATGCCCACGACTACGAGGGGCACTTCGTGGAACAGCAGTTTCTGCCCGACGACATCACCGCGGCGCGCTTCTGGCATCCGCAGCCCAATCCGCAGGAAGACAAGTTGCACGAACGCATGAAGAAACTTTGGGGAAAGAGATTTGAATAGAAACTTAAAAATATATCGAAAATGAAAAAGAAAATCATGTTGCTCGGTTCGGGCGAGTTAGGAAAAGAGTTTGTCATTGCCTGCAAGCGCAAGGGACAGTATGTGGTGGCATGTGACAAGTATGCAGGTGCACCGGCCATGCAGGTGGCCGACGAATGCCGTGTTTTCAACATGCTCGACGGTGATGCGCTGATGAAAACGGTGGAGGAAGTGAAGCCTGACATCATCGTGCCAGAGATTGAAGCCATCCGCACCGAGAAGCTCTACGAGTGCGAGCAGCGCGGCATTCAGGTGGTGCCCAGCGCACGTGCCGTCAACTACACGATGAACCGCAAGTCGATTCGCGAACTGGCTCACACCGAACTGGGCCTGAAGACTGCCAACTACCGCTATGCCAACACCTACGAGGAACTGGTGGCAGCAGCCGACGAAATAGGCTTCCCCTGCATCATCAAGCCCCTGATGAGCAGCAGCGGTCACGGTCAAAGCAAAGCTGACAGTCCCGAGGAACTGCCGGCTTCGTGGGAATGTGCCTGCGGAGGTGCACGCGGCGACCTGAAAGAGGTCATCGTGGAACAGTTCATCCCCTTCGACTACGAGATAACACTGCTCACCGTTACGCAGCAACACGGCCCGACGCTCTTCTGCCAGCCCGTGGGACATGTGCAGAAAAGTGGTGACTACCGCGAGAGCTTCCAGCCCCGTGCCATGCGTCCCGAGCATCTGGCCGAGGCACAGCGCATGGCTGCCAAGGTGACCGAGGCACTCACCGGTGCCGGCATCTGGGGTGTGGAGTTCTTCGTAAGTGAGAAGGAAGGGGTCATCTTCAGCGAGCTCAGTCCACGTCCCCACGACACAGGTATGGTGACGCTGGCCGGCACACAGAACCTGAGCGAGTTCGAGCTGCATTGCCGTGCCGTGCTGGGTCTGCCCATCCCCGAGATTACGCAGGAGCGTCAGGGAGCCTCGGCCGTCATCCTTTCGCCCGTGGAGACTCACGACCCGCAATACGACGGCATGGAGGAAGTCTGCGCTGCCGAACGCACCTACCTGCGCATCTTTGGCAAGCCCGAGGCACACGTGGGTCGTCGTATGGGCGTCGTAGTATGCTGGGATACGCTCGACACGCCCCAGGATGCCCTGCGCGACAAGTGCAAGGCGCTGGCTGCCAAAGTGACTGTCAGCTGAGCAGGGAAGCGGTAAGACGAAGAAATCCAGTCCTAAGAAACAGAGGACTGATAGATGCAACAAGGGCAGGAGCATGTCGTTCCTGCCCTTGTTGTATGGAGTGGGTTAAATCAGAATGATTGCATAGTGTTAAACCCGAATCGGTCATTAGATCGACAAAGGTGCTTTTCCTCTAGCATGAGAAGTCTTTTTATGCCATAACGATATCTCTTTTGGCATCTCATTGACAGCGTCTCCTCACCGTAGCCCGC